>NZ_LFEL01000002.1:0-646247 GCF_001037965.1 Bacillus sp. LL01
TTATCCGGTATTAGCTCCGGTTTCCCGAAGTTATCCCAGTCTCACAGGCAGGTTGCCCACGTGTTACTCACCCGTCCGCCGCTGACTTCTTAAAAGCAAGCTTTTAAGAAGTCCGCTCGACTTGCATGTATTAGGCACGCCGCCAGCGTTCGTCCTGAGCCAGGATCAAACTCTCCAATAAAGAGTTTGAGCTTTTGCTCAAAATTTGCTAGCTTGTCTTACTTTTCGTTCATTTGTTAATCCCGTAGGATCAACGTTTGACGCTGTTGTTTTGTTTAGTTTTCAAAGATCATTTTTTTACAAGTTTCGCTTAAAAGCGACTTCCTAATCATAACAACTTGTACATTTAAAGTCAAGCGATTTTTTAATTATTTTTAGAAGTGCTTTGTTGCTATATCAACGTCGACTGCTCGAAGCGACAAGATTAAATATACCATCCCAACAACTATATTGCAATACTTTTTCTGAAATGTTTTCAAGTTAGAGAATCTAATTAAAGTTAGAATTTTCATTTCTAATAATAACATAGAAGAAAGCTGACTTCTATCAGCCCTCCCTGCAGGTAATTGTTATGCTCCTTATGAGACTTCAGGATAATAGCATAGGTTGAAAAAGGTTGTCGTTTAATACAAGTTTATGTATGATGATAAGTGACAAACGAATTTTTTCCACGAGGGGAGCCTTTATGGCTGAGAGTGAACTTGATGTTCTGACCCTTTGAACCTGTTAGTTAGTACTATCGTAGGGATGTGGCGTATTTATTACTTATTCTACTTAAGCAATAAAGGAGCCCTCCTTTATTGCTTTTTTTATTTTGTATTTTTTAGGGGGATTATCATGAAGAAAAATAACACGTTATTTCTTGTAGAAGTTGCCATTTTTGGAGCACTTGGCTATTTACTAGACTTGTTGGCCGGAGTCTTATCATTACAGATTTGGCCGCAAGGTGGTGCAATAACTATCTCCATGGTGCCAGTATTTATTATGGCATTTCGCTGGGGAATGAAAGGTGGCCTTTTATCCGGATTTATTCTAGGGCTACTTCAGATTGTAACCGGTACATTTTTGGGAATTAATCCGGTGCAAATTTTCCTTGATTATGTAGTAGCATTCACTTCGCTTGGATTTGCTGGAATCTTAGCAAAACAAGTTGTAACCTCTGCGAAAGAAAACAATCTAAAGAAGCTTGTAATTTATGTAACTATTGCTTCCTTTATTGGATGCTTTCTTCGATTCATAGCTCATTATGCCGCAGGAGTAATTTATTTCGGATATCTCGCACCGGACGGACAGCCAGTATGGCTTTATTCATTACTTTATAATGGATCATTCATGCTGCCTAGCTTTGTTATTGCAACTATTGTGACGGTCTTATTAATTAAAACAGTACCACGTATATTCACCTTTAATAATTCCATTGCTTAAGCTGGCCACCATGGTCAGCTTTTTTTAATGTGTAAAAATACTAGAATGTTCTATTAAACAGTCTCATATAATCTATTAATTAATGGCTCTGTTAACCGTCACTGTTGATTTTCGCACTGGGCTTCGCTTTCCGCGGGGCACTTGTGGAGCCTCCTCGGCAAGCCTGCGGGGTCTCCCCTAAGCGCTACCTCCCGCCGGAGTCTTCGCCCTGTGCTACAATCAACAACTAAAATGTCTAAATTATTAACATTCTGCTTTAACAGAGCCTAATTAATAAAGCAGGGGGATAAAATATGGATATGATAAAATACGCAGCATTTTCAGTAGCTTTGTTAACTTCGCTCGGTCTGTTTTTATTTTCATACTTTGAAGGTTTGCGTATAAGTAATGAAGAAGGAAAGATACGTGGAGAAGGTTTCATTGCGAGTGTTTCTCTTGCGATGTTTTTTGCGATCATGGCCACCAGGCTCCACTGAAAAATACATAGTAAAAAAAGCCGATCATTAATGTCGGCTTGTTTACTTATCTAACTTGGAGAGTAACTCTTTAAGGTCCCTCCAAGCGAATGCAATTTCTTCATAGTGCTCTCCACCGATACCTATCAGTTTAGTTTCCACTTTTTCCGGCAAAAGAGAAAGATAGAATTGCCGACCAGGATTGTCCGTCAAGACCCACACAAGCATGGACTGATAGTTTTTTTCCTGTAGAAACCTAGCGACCTGCTCAACAAGCTTTCTACCTATCCCTTTCTTTTGATAGTCTTTGAGAAGGTAGATTGCGAAAAGTTCTGTATCTATTCCATAACCATTTGTTCTTTCTGGTCCTGCATTGGCAAATCCAACTATCTCCCCTTCGTCCACCGCAACAAACAGGCAGCTTTTCTCATACCCCTGTTCAATGGCACCTTTCCACATTTGCTGCCTTCTATCCTTAGATATATCTTGTAAATAGCTATCTTCAATGATTCCCCTATAGGTAGTTCTCCAACTTTCCACGTGAACATGTGCAATAGCAGATTCATCTCCAGGTGCCGCTAATCTTATCTCCAATACTATTCCTCCCCTTTTATCAATTTAGGCAAAACCATTTCCACCTGGTTGTTTTTACGATTATCTCTTAAGAAATAACCAACACTTAGCATTACAAGCATTCCTCCTGAAAATTGCGTCCAGGTCACTATTTCACTCAATACAAAATATGCAAGAATAGCAGCACCGATTGGCTCGAACAGAATGCTCATGGATATGACATTGGTGCTGATATATTTGACTGCCCAATTGAAAAAAGAATGCCCCAACAAAGTCGGGAAGATAGCAAGCATGATGAACCAACCCCAGTCTGATGAGGCATATCCTGTGAAGGAATCACCCATGACCAGTACATATAAGAATAAAGTAACACTACTAAATCCATAAACAATAAATGTATAGGTGATTAAAGAGAGCCTTTTCCTGACATCCTGCCCAAACAGAAGATATGCTGTTACAAGCGCACATGCTACCAATGCCAGAATATCACCAAAAAGAGCCATTCCACTTATTCGAAAATCTCCCCAACTGATTACGACACTCCCAACTATCGCCATAATTCCACTAATTATAGCTTTCTTGCTAAGTCTTTCTTGGAAAAATAAATAGGTTCCAATAAAGGCGAACAGAGGCTGAAGGGTCACAAGTACAGTCGAACTTGCTACACTAGTATAGTTCAGGGATTCAAACCATAAAATAAAATGAAACGCCAGAAACACACCGGCCAGACCTGAGAAAAGCCAATCCCGTTTCGTAATATTTTTCAGCTCCCCCACATATTTATATAAAAATATGGGTAATAAAATTATCACAGAAAAAAGTAATCGATAGAAAGCTATTACTCCCGCAGGGGCATCCGCCAGTTTGACAAAAATTGCGGATGTGGAAACAGTAACCACACCTACCGCGAGAGCAACGTATGGATTAAACCACTTGTTCATTAACCTTCACCCACAGTATCAGAGTTTTTCAATTATACTTTCTAATTGTACAGAATATTGCTATAATTTTCTAACATATAATTTATTATTAAAGTAATTTTATAGTATTTTTTCAGGAGGGGCGTTATGGAATTATTCTTAGAATATATATACAAATACGATTTCGTAGTAAAATTGATCTTCGCGACTGTAGCTGGAATTATTATAGGATTGGAACGGGAATTGAAAGGCAAACCTCTCGGATTAAAAACCTGTGTCATTGTTTCGGTTATGGCTTGCCTTTTGACGATTGTTTCCTATGAATCCGCATTCCTCTACTCCAAGGAATATTCCAGACCGATGGATCCAGGACGTATTCCTTCATATGTAATTAGCGGTATTGGATTTTTGGGAGCAGGCGTGATTCTCCGCAGAAGTAATGAAGCCATTTCCGGCTTGACCACAGCGGCATTGGTATTAGCTTCCGCAGCATTGGGAATTACAATCGGCGCAGGATTCTTCATCGAAGGTGCTTTCGGTGTTATCTTTATCATCCTTGGTGTGAAGGTCATCCCTTCTCTTTTTGATAAGATCGGACCGAAGAAACTGAAAGAAAAAGAAATTAAAGTGAAGATCTACCTCGAAAAAGATGTCGATCTGACCATAGTCATGAAGGAAATCCATTATAAAAACTTGGCGATTAAACGAGTCAAGGTAAAAGAGGAAAAAGACGATATTGTTCTAACTTGCATCATCACAACCAAGAAAATCGTGTACACCACAGATGTCTACTATGAACTGAAGTCACTAACAGGTGTCATCCAGGCCGAAGTGGAAAACATGGATTAAAAACATTTTTAAAATTGTTTGCAAAAGAAAGATTTTTTGGTAAAATGAATTCAGTCTTACTGGGGCGGTAGTTCAGTGGGAGAATACTTCGCTGGCAGCGAAGGGGTCGTGGGTTCGAATCCCATCCGCTCCATAATTAAGGCACCACTACTTTGTAGTGGTGCCTTTTTCTATGCGCTTAACCTTTAATTATATACTTTATTCCATTCAGGCTCCCTTCCGTTCTTGCTTCCCCACGCTTACCGCACCCTCTTCCCGCTCCTTTATCATCACCTTTCTTAAATAACCATTCATCGGCTTTTCAATCCAAACAAAGACGAAGCTACAAGAAACTATTGTCATGGTAGTGATAATTACCATTGACAAAGTGTATCCAAGTAAGTGGATAAGAAGTGTTTCTCTGAACAAAAGCATGTAAAAAACGAGAAACGGTCCATGGGCAATATATATCGAATATGAGGCATCACCTAAGAAGAGAAGACTCGGTGGGATTTTTCGTTCTATACGATCTTTAATTGCTATTCCCAAAACTATCAACAAAGCAAAGAAGCAATAGAAGATAGGAGTATAAAAAGAAAACCAATTATAGATATGATTTACCCATATTCCGAAGTAACCAATTACACCGACAGTAAGAAATGTGTTGGCGTATTGCTTCATGTTATAGAGAATGGACACATAAGCGATAAAAGTGCCGGCAACTATTTCCAAAGTAGAAAAACTGAACAAGAACGTTTCCCATTGAAAAAAGAGGTCTGATTTTAACAGAATGGTGGTGAGCACCCATATACCAATAATAGGTTTAAATATTTTTGGCTTTACTATCACAAGGCTGAACATAAAATAGAAAAAGATTACGTGACTCAAAGACCAAGCGGAAGTAAGAATGGGCTGGGATGGAAAGAGTATCAATGATTTCCATATTTGTTCCCAGCTGTATGGTTCATGTAACATCGGGAATAGCAAGGCAAGACCAAATAGAATTATGGTGAACAGCCCGTATAAGGGAAAGATTCGAATAACCCTCTTTATGAGGAATTCCCTAGCCTTCCCCTCTACTCCAAAATGACGATGGTAAATATAATAGATCATAAATCCCGTAACCACAAAGAAGAAATCCACCCCGCCGAGCCTCTCCCAACGTCCCAGTCCAAACCAGTCATATTCAAAATTACGATAAAACAACACATTCACATGACCGATTACAACAAGCAAAATGGCACAGACTCTAGCAACTTGTAAAATGGAAAGTTTTCTACCTTTTTCTGATGCTGCCATTTTTCGGATCCTCCTCTGTGGTACGTGACTCTAAATTGTTTTGGAATGCTTTCTGACGGCATGGAATGAATAATTCATCAAATACCAGAATGATGCGACAACATTCTTCTTTTCAATCTTTCGATAGGTGTTCCATGTCTTTTTGGCGGATTTGATTTTGTTGCTCGATAAAGAGTTTTCACATTTTCGGTAAACTGCTAGCTCCTCATTCAACCCATGGGCAGTAACTCCTTTGTTCAAGATGGAAAGCCAAAGCCCGTAATCTTCTGAACAATCCCTGAACAATTGCATTTGGAAGTAGCCCAACTTCGTCTTATTCAGAACTACTGTCAAGGTCCCGATTGCCGTATTCATCAGTAACGTTCTGTAGTTGATGGATGGAGGGGCTGGAAAAACCACATCCGTCCTTTCTCCATCCTCTTTCATGATACGGTAGGCGGTATAAGAAAAGGCGCTATCGTGTTTCTTCATGAAAATCAGTTGCCGTTCAAGCTTGCTTGGGTGCCACAAGTCATCACTGTCAAGGAATGCGACATACTCCCCTTCCGATGCATTTATGGCAGTGTTTCTGGCATGCGCTGGTCCACCGTTTTTCCATAATTCAATAAGCTTGATCCGGGAATCCCCCTTCATCTTTTCGCGAATGATATCTTTGGTATTATCTTTGGAACAATCATCCACGATAAGCATTTCCCAATTTGTATGAGTTTGAGCTTGGACAGAACGTATGGTATCAAGTATATACTTAGATGCATTGTAGGTTGGGGTGACAATAGAAACTAAATCCTTTGAATTTGTTTTCATCTCTAATCCCTCTTCCTCCATATTTTATGATTCCAATTACGATCAATTATGCTTTGCTATCGTAATACCACTGTAACTCGATTTACGTTCCACTCCCGCTTTCACAGTGACACCCATGGCTTGTTTTCGCTGTAGCACAACACGGATAGTCTGCAATAGTATTTTCATGTCGAGGATAATGGAGCTATTCCTGACATACATTAAATCGTATCGAAGCTTATCCTCCACCGTCGTACTATAGTATGCATTTACCTGTGCAAGACCGGTTATTCCCGGTTTCACTGTAAATCGTTCCACGTATTCAGGAACTTCCTTTTTAAATTGATTGATGAAAAATGACCTTTCGGGTCTTGGTCCGATAAGGCTCATTTCTCCTTTTAAAACATTCAGCAATTGCGGTAGTTCATCTAGCCTAAGAGCCCGGATCTTCCTTCCAAGAGGTGTGATTCTAGGATCCTTTTCCAATGCCAATACTGGTCCGGTAATTTTTTCAGCATTTTCGATCATGCTCCTGAATTTTACAATTCGAAACGGTGTTCCATCCTTTCCGATTCTTTCCTGTATAAAGAAAGCTGGTCCTTTTGATGTAAAAGGAATCAGGAGGTACAATGTCAACAAAATAGGACTAAAAAACAGCAGCATGCTAATAGAAATAACAATATCCATGCTTCGCTTAAAAAATTTATGGATACCATTGATCTTGGTGGAAGGTATCGAAAATACCATCATATCGTCCACTTGCTGCATTTGAGCATCCATCAAAACAAACTCAAACATCTCGGGGACAATCAATACTTCTTTTCCATGTCTCATACACAAATTGGTAACACTGGCTTGCATGCTTCTTGGCACCTCTGGGCTGATAACTACAACATCAATTTGGCTTAGATATTTTTTGATTGAGCCTTTATTTTGGGTTGTGACAATTTCCAACACTTGAAACCACCCTTTGTGATGATGACGGAATTTTTCTGCCACCTTTTGTCCATCCATATTAGATTTGGAAACTACTAATACATTTTTCTTCCCATATCTGACCTTATTAAAATTCCAAAGACTAATTCTTGCAGTCACTATTAAAAAAAATTGAAGAAACGAAGCAGTCAACAATACATTTGCGTCCACCACGTGTGGAAGAAAAAATGTAAACATCCATGTTGAAAAGGTGAAGACCATCATGCCAAGGAAAATAGTGAATAATAGATTACTCGAGCTTTTCCTCTTCCAGTCTGAATACAGGTCGAACAAGTAGAAGGTAAGGATACATAATGTAGTTAACAAAAAGGTATGATTGGAGTTCGGCTCAAAACCGGTTAATTGTTGATAGAAATATGCAGCAAGGAAGTACCCAAAATACAATATGGATACATCCATCCCAATCAATAGCGTTTTCTCTAATCGTTTACTGAAATGGATATTCATTTCACTAAACTCCTTTCTTTACATGAGGGGAGATTCTGTACAATAATAATTCATTTTAATTATCGAAAAAGGATCATTTTGTGCTCAATAACGAACGCGAAGTTAAATATTTTTCCTTATGACACTTCCTTCATCGGTTTGTATTTATAGAGCTTCTTGAAAAGATGAAACATGCTATAGTCAAACCTCTTCCCATCCAATACGGTTATATCACCGACCGATGAAATAGTATGGACACCATCGGGATACATGCTATCGTCTCTAGGCTCCACAGGGGAAACGGTAACTTCCTCAAACTTATCAATTGTCAGGGCAGTGACCTTATTAAGTACAATTCTCCCACCATAGGTTTTTGAACAATCCTGGGCTGGACGTATTATTTGTTTGTCATGTAAAAATGGCGTCCCTGCTGGTCTGCTTGAACGAATATCCACTTTAACCGGATTAGAAAGATGTGGATTCCAGTCTCCAAATAGTTCTTTTGCAAAATAGATGTGTAGTTCACTATTATCACTTTGCGGGCTTGAACCTGCCTTTGTACAAAATAACCACCAGTAATCACCATGATGAATAATCGTGGAATCCACAGCCGCAAACTCCTTAAGAATTGTCTTGAATTTTACCCATTTTCCGTTCACCTTCTTATATACCGCGACTTCCCTTGCTTCGGATGTTTCCGGAATACAGTACACTTCCCCACCGTACTCCAATAAATACGGATAGGACATATGGCTTTCAAGTTTCATCACAGAACGGCTCCAGTCTTGAGCAACTCTTCCTCTGACTTCCCCTTTCATACTGACGCCGGAAATATAGCCCTTGACCACTTTATGATCAACTTCCTCCATTAGAATATGGATACCGTCTTCATCTTTCAATCCGAACGGATCTGCAAAGTAACAATTATTCTCAGGGACTAACCAGTCAATAATGGGATGCTTATCGTTTAGAAACGAATGGATTGGCTTATGCACAATACCAACATTCCAAAACTCATAACAGAAGAGCTTCCTATACAATTTCCAAGCTTTATGTTTCCAAGTAGCAGCAATAAATTTGACTGTTTCAACTGTTGATGTAAGGTATTCATTCTCTGATATCGTTGTTGGGATTACTTGGATGCTTTTTTCCTTGTGTTGACTTGGATAATCAAAAATTTCTTTGCATACAAGAGCAGGCCAATTTAATATAGATTGACAAAGCATTTCTTTGTTTTTTCGAAAAGAATGGAATACAGTGGCGAAGTATCCCTTCCTCAAAGGAATCCATTCCTGCGGATTACCAGTTAATCGATAGAGGCCTACCTCAGTGACAGGTTCATTATTCCTTATTTCCCGCCAACCTCCAGGAACTTTTGGACATCTCTCGGATTGGCCATACCGGAATGTCCAAACACCATATCTGGTCACGTTTAGGAGTTCTCCATCAATCCCTGTTTCATCTAAATGAAGAATGAAATCGAGGTCCATCCCCTTTATGAATTCCACATCCTCTTTACTGTAGGGGGTTTCAAGGTCTGCAAAGTTTGTACAATGGATCTTGGGAACCTTTCCAAAATTATCTGGAGGTGGAACCCTCTTAAACAACTTGCTTCTTAATCTGACAAACGAATGATACATCTTGTAAAGCGGAGACTGCTTTCTTACAACAGGCTTTTCCGGAGTTTCTACTATCATGGCAAGCTTCACTTCCGGCATGGTCATTAATAGTTTGATACAATCCAACTTCCAATGTTCGAGACAATTTCCTTTCATGGTTATAGCAAAGCGAATCATTTTTCTTTTATCCATCATGGTTCGGCACCTCCATAACCATAGAGCGCTTTTTTATTTGAGTGGACAATCCTTTTGGTTGGCTGTCGATTTTCTCTCCAGCGACTTGTAAATACACTTCCAAAGTGCACTCTATCATCTTATTTAAGGAAAAATTCAACTCCACTTTTTTTCGTGCCTCTTTAATTAGTTGCAGTCTTATCAACTCATTGGCAAGTAAATACTCTATTCTGTTACAAAACTCTTCCTTGGAATGTGTTGAAACCAAGTAACCGCTTTTGCCATTTTCAATCGCTTCATTTATTCCGCCTCTATCAATAGATACGACCGGGGTACCTACAGCCATCGCTTCGAGAACCACCATGGGGAAAACCTCTCTATGCGACGTAACCAAAAGAATGTCCATATCCCAAAGAAACTCTGCAGGGTAATTAACCGCTCCTAGCATCTGTACCTTTTTCTGTAGGCCCAGCTTTTCGATCTGTAGCTGCAGCACATGGGCATCCGGCCCATCCCCTGCAATGTGGAAAGTTATATTGGGATGATTGCGGGAAGCATCTGCCACTTCCAAAAAGAAGTCATGGTTCTTTTCCTTTGAAATCCTTGCGAGAATACCAACTTTTTTATGAGGGAGGTTTTTTTTACGGCGATAATCAAACTGTTTCAGATCAACGCCATTGTAGACCGTACATATTTTTCTGCTTTCAATACCAAGATCTATTAACTGATACTTTTCAAAATCACTTACAGTGATTATTTTACTGGTGTACTTATTAAGAAACTTTCTAAAGAATAATGGAAAGTATTTTTCCAGCAAAGTCACATTGTGCTTTGTATAAATAATGCTGATCTTACTTTTGATAATCCAACTTAATACAGCAGCATAGAATAACATCCTCAAACTGTTTGCATGATAGATTTTGATATTCTTTTTCCTCATTAATTTCCACAATATCCATAGATTTCGAAAGTGGTTTTTTTTATGCAGCAAAGTAAATCTTTGTTTCTCCTGAATGTTCTTGTAAAGCTCTCCAGTGGCTGAAGCATAGTAGAAGTTTAAATGAGGGTGGGAGAGCTCATTCTCCAACTTACAAAAATAATTTTCCGCACCACCCATAATCAGCTTATCTGTGACAATTAGTACATTCATTTTTCACACCTCCTTTTACTAACTGATACGTTTATTCAAGGGTGGATAAGCCTCTAATTGATGTTTGATATCATCCTTTTTATTGGACCTTTCTCGTTGAATGGAATGCAGAAAGGTCGAAAGAATAGCAATATACATGAAAAACATATCATTGATAATGACGGATAAAAACATCATTTGAAGGACAAAACCGATATATGCTAAGAATAAATATTGTTTTACCCGGTGAACATTGAATCTCCATAATTGAATAAAAACCAAGTAAATAAATACTAGGAAAAAAGAAATACCCACAAGTCCGGATTCAGATAAAATATCCAGAAATGTATTATGGACTGTCAGCGTATCATTATGGTGAAAAAGATTGTAGTTCGAAAAATTGAAGGCTCCTATTCCCAAAATCATATTGTTGGAAAAGAAATCCCATGCCCTCTCCCATAATTCGAATCTACCGCTTCCTCCATCATTTGCAAAATCTTCAAACCTTGAATCGATTATTCCCAACATGTCGAATTTCAGTTGAACTATGACGATGTATGCCAACAGACTTAACGATAGAAGGGAACCTAACAGAATTTTGATCTGTTTTACCGGCTTGTTCAATACTAGGTATATGATAAACATGATTACCAACGCCACTAATCCCCCCCTTGAAAAAGTAAGAAGATTTGCTGTAATACACAGCATTAATCCTAATCTGTTCTTCCAAGTGTGTGGATTACATATATAGTAGGCAAAAAAGAGAGTATTATAGAATACAAAAAAGTTGGGATCTTCCAACAGCCCGATTAACCTAGGGTAGCTCCGGTCTACCATCACTCCAAATTCTAATACCCTTTCACCCTCAAATTCCACGTTTGCACTTCTAATTCCTAATACGTAAAAGATCAGACTTGCAACGTTGAAGATAATTCCTGCATAGGATATTCCCTCTTCAATCACTTTGGGACTGGAATAGCTCAATATGGATTTCATGATGAAATAACATGTTAAATAAAGCGTGATTCCCAATATTATTCTTAGACTGGATTCAGGATGTAAAGCAAAAGCTCCCGAATAGCAATAGATGAAATAAAAGAGTAGCATCGCCACCTCAAAAGATTGCAGACGCTGAAAATAGAAAGATGACAGATGGATAAAAATGAATATTAATAGAAAAACCATATAAGGCTTTAATGAAAAGCCTAATGGAATACTATATCTCGCCAAAGTAACTAGCAGTATCATCAAAAAAATAGTGAACCGGTACGGTTGAGATTTTATTTGAAGACTACTATCCATTTTCCATCCCCCTTTCATTTTCATGCTGCTTCTTCCATTTCTTTTGAAGTGCAATTTTTATAAAAAGCTTCAGCTTCTCTTTTAGTTCTTTATCTAGGATAAGAAACGAAAATAAACTGACAAGGTGCAAAATCACGGCTAGGATTGGATAGATGTGCAAGAAATACTCGAAAAGGACAAGTAATACCATGAATAAGGTCAAGTATGGCACTAATACCTTTCTGGCCACCTCCCCTCTTTCTGCTGTAAATAGCCAAAACCCAATAAGTGTAACAAGTTCAATGGTGATTCCGGCAAAGGCTGCTCCAATTAAGCCAAATTGACTGCTGAAAAATACATAAAGAATAATCCCTATAATCACAGCGACCAATTGAACAGAAGTGCGATAAAGTTGACGGGCTCTAGTAGTCAGTCCATCTGCAAGCGAGATATTAACTGCTTGCAGAGTTAACAGGATGGAAAGTATTTTCAAAGGCAAGACCGCCTCCAGCCAATTCTCCCCAAACAATAGACCAATAATAATCTCTGACAAATAGTAAAAAGGAATAGTCATCACCATGCCTATCAAAGCCATGATCTTGGTCTGAGATATCAACAGAGATAGGTGTTCTTTTAATCGTTGGTGGTTGAAATGTTGGAATAAAACCGGATAATAGGCACCCGCCACAATGAAAGGAATCTGTTGCAGTGCTTGCGGAATCCGATACGCAACAGCAAATAAACCAACTTCCTGCAACGTAAGTGTTCTTTCTAAAACAAGAGGACCAAGATGGGGAAGTAGGACAAATAATAGTCCTCCAAGAGTGAACGAACCTAGATTCTGTAGTAGTCCTTTATGGAACTTACCCCTAAAGTTAATTTTCATGCTTTTTATAAGCATCGCTATCCCGAATAGCCCGCCTGCCAAGTAAGAACAACCATAAAGGGAAGAGATGGTAACAGGACTCAACGAAAAGAGCATTCCGATTAGTATGGAACTGACTAAACATATAGCTGAGATAATACGGATCAGTCCGCAATATTGCATCTTTTCCTTCAATTGAAAATAGGTAATACCAATACTTTGCATGGCAACTCCGGTAACCATGGGAAGCACAAGAAAGTAAGCGGTCCGTATTAATTCTGCGTTGTTGCCATGCAGGATCTCTATCAATAGAAAACCTACAGCAAAAGTCACTATTAACAACCCTGCGCGCATTTTTATGTAGGAGGAAATGACAACAGAGACATCCGCCCCTTTTACTGAACCTTCCCTCAGCACGATATCACTCAATCCCGCATCCGTGAAATATGACATAATCATCGCGAACGCCAATACCACACTGAATAATCCATAATGATAGGATTGCAGGTAGTAGGCAAGTATGATAAGTGCCCCTGCATTCAGTACACTGCTAAGGGCTGTGCTGTAGAACAAGTGAAAGATATTGGTCGAGATGGAGTTACCTTTTTGTTTCATCTTATTGTGCCCCTTATGGTCACAGCTTTTCTGCCACTAAGCTGTTTGATAGATCACACCTACAATTTTTTTGTTCGACCTTTCAAGGTAGTGCTTCGTTTGAAGTGCATCATCCTTTTTAGTACTGTGCTCTTTTATCACAAGGATGACGCCATCACATTTTCTGGATAGGATATGGGCATCGGATGACTTTAAGAAAGAGGGAGCTTCAAGTATGATTACATCGAAAAATTGGCTCCAGTCCGTCATCAGCTCTCCCGCTCTATTAAGGAGACCGGTATTGGAAACGTTCTCTTTAGATGCGCCTGCCGGCAGAAGGAAAAGTCCGGGTGTTGAAGTCATTTTAGCAAATAAGTTGATACTCCCTTTTTCCTTAATGACATCTACCAATCCACTGGAATTGTAGACATTGAAGTACTTGTGGAGGGAGGGCCTTCTTATATTGGCATCTACCAAAAGTACCTTCTTACCCAATTCAGCAAATGAAATTGCCAATTTGGCAGAAATCAATGCCTTCTGCTCTTCCAGATTGGGAGAAGTTATTGTCAGTAATATACTGTCCTTCTCCAATTCATCTTCAATATTGGTCCGGATGATTCTAATCTGATCCGTACTTATCATGTTTTCCTTCAGTGATAGTTTTTTGCCCCATCTATTTTTAAACACGTACTTCCCTCCTGCTTTTCGATTTCACTAATTTTCTAGTTTGGCCTCTCTCATCCACCACTAAAGGAATTCGCATTTTCTGCTTTAAATTGATTGTTCCCAGAACTGGAATGCCTATCATTTCTTCCACTTCTTTGGAATGTTTGATGGCATCATCAAGATCTTCGCGAAGCATTGCCATCCCCACTCCTAAGAAGACACTGACTACAAAGCCGATTCCCAGGTTCAAAGTAAGGCTCCCCACCTCTTCGGGCTCTATCTCTGTTGCGTTCAATACTTGAATATCTGCTACATTGAAGGACTCCATCATGAGCGTCACTGCTGTTGAAGAGATACTGGTCGCAATTTTTTTCGCCATTTCCGGATCGTGATCCCTCACAAGCACATTGATGATCTGCGAGTTCTTATTATTTTGTAAGGAAACCTCTTCCTCAAGGTCGGTTGTAAGGTTCATTTTAGTTTTTACTTCATTCAGTACAATGGGACTTTTCAGCAAGTCCATTGTCGAAGCCAGAAGCATATTGATTTCTCCCTGTGCCCCTCCTTCTCTCTCCAGTTTTCCGACAAGTATGGTAGAGGTAGCTTCATAGGTTGGTTTAACAATGAATATAGATACAATTGTTGTGAGTAAAAAAAGGCAAAGGAAAGTTACTATAATCGTTTTGAATCTCCGTTTTAAAACTTGAATAAATTTTTTCAGGTTCATTCTATCGTCCATAATATCCTCCTAAAACAGTTTACTTGAATCTGTATAAATCAAACCCTTTGGCATCTCCCTTGCTATATATCCACATACATTATTCGTTATAAAGAACATTATGCTAAAAAAAAATAAATTTCCATTCTATTTTACAATTTATCCCTCTCCTTCACCCCTCTTATCGTTCTTTATAAAGAATTATTTATTTGATTATACTACACTTTCTTTCAAAATAACATCAATCCGTACTCTTTTTTTAAAAAAACTTTACAATTCAGAGTAAATAGATGAAAAAAGCCCGGCGATCTTCATCCGGGCTTTTCTTCATTACTATAAAAACAAAGGAATAATCAATCCAGCACCAAGAAGTATCAACGCTCCTCCAAGCCTTGAAGAGATTTGAGCAAATGGCATCAGTTCCATTCTCTTTGCAGCTGATAGTACTGCAACATCCCCTGTTCCGCCCATATTTGCCATGCATAGGCCGGCGGTGATCGCTGATTCGATTGGATAGAACCCTACCAGTTTCCCTAGAATTCCCGCTCCGATGACAGCTCCAACCACGACACCTGCTACAATCAGAATGTATTGTACGCTCAGTGCATTTAGAACTGCATCAAGGTCTGTGTATGCTACACCAATACCAAATAGTAATGCCAAGGTCCAGTTTTTTGCGACAAATTGATACCATTGGCTCGCTCCTTCTACAACCGATGATGGAAGAAGGTTTGCTATTTTTACGATGGCAATCAAAATAATCATGATAGCATATGGATGTAACGGCATCCATACATCAAGCAAGTACCCGATTGTAAAGAAAGTCAGTGCTGCAGCCATTCCGGCACCCATCTTACCTATTTCATATTTTGGTGTCGTCTTTTCATACGTAAAACCTTTCATTAAGACCCCGTTACCTGAGAGACTTGGCAACTTGTTCCCCAAAACATTCAATGCGCTTGCAAGTACAATGGCAAATACATTACCGAGGGCTAATGCTGGCACTAGAATAGATATATAATAGCTCGGACTGTTTCCTAAAAGTTCTGAATAGATTTGACTCATAGGTACTGCTCCTGCACCCATTCCCCCTCCAAGGATTGGCAAGGTAATCACTAACACCGCTTCTTGGAGTGTGAATCCGACCATCATTCCGACCATCGCGGCGATAGCCATTGCGCCAAGCACCGCACCAATAATCGGTAAGAAGAATCGAACGCCTACCTTTACAAGCATTTGGGAGTTCATTCCTAAAATACTTCCAGTAATCAAGGCTGCAATATAAAAATCAAGGAATCCACCTGTTGTCATAAAGCCATTGATGGAAGTAGAAACACTTTCAGGTAACAAACCGCTATAGACCATGTAAGCGGAACCAAAAATGGCTACAATGGCTCCTCCGCCGAGGAAAGTCTTGATGATGGGCAGACGGTCGCCGATCCATCCCAAAGCTTCACCAAACACTACCATGACTAGAAGAGCACCTATCATACCAGTTGGGAGATTATCCGTGTACACAGCCAGAGCTGTCAGAACAAGGAATACCCCGAACCAAAGAATGGGTATATTAAAAATGCTTACACCTTGTTTTTGGGGAATGGAATAGATTTTGGTATCGTTTTTGGAAGATAGAGTTTCTGTGGTCTTTTTTACAGCTTGCTCCATTTAAAACAACTCCCTTTTTCAAATTATTGAGCATCAAGTTCTGTATCAATTAGGATACAGAACTTGACCGGTCGGATTTCTTGTTTGCAATATTTGCGACAGCCATTGATACTTCCACTGCCACTTGCTTATCCAATGCTCTTGGAATGATATTGTCTGCGCGTAATTCTTTTTCAGGGATCATTTTTGCAATGGCATATGCAGCAGCAATTTTCATTTCTTCTGTGATATTGGTAGCTCCGGAATCAATAGCTCCTCTGAATATACCTGGAAAAGCCAATAAGTTATTAATCTGGTTAGGATAATCAGAGCGCCCGGTGCCAACCACGGCAGCCCCTGCAGCAAGTGCCTCTTCCGGATAGATTTCAGGTATAGGATTTGCAAGAGCAAAGACAACCGGATCTTTTGCCATTTTCATAATATGGCTCTGATTCAAAGCTGCGGGACCGGAAACACCTATGAATACATCTGCACCTGAAATTGCTTCATTAAGCGTTCCATTAATTTGATGCAGATTGGTTCTTTTAGATATATCAGCTTGACTATCATTCAACCAATCCAGCCCTTCACAAACAATTCCTTCCAAGCTGACAAGGGTGATATCGGCAAATCCGGCTGTCAGCAGCAGCTTTGCGATGGAAATTCCGGCAGCACCAGCTCCGTTAATGACGATTTTAGTCGTTTCCATCGGTTTCTTTACTAGCTTTAATGCATTAATCAAACCACCTAATACAACGATTGCGGTACCATGCTGATCATCGTGGAATACAGGAATGTCCAGCTCTTTTTTAAGTCTTTCTTCAATTTCGAAGCATCTTGGTGCTGCAATATCCTCCAAATTGATACCCGCAAAGGTTGGCTGAAGTGCTTTAACGATAGAGACGATTTCATCCACGTCCTTTGTATCCAAACAGATGGGAAATGCGTCAATATCTGCGAACTGCTTGAACAGGATACTTTTCCCTTCCATTACCGGCATCGCAGCTTTAGGACCGATATCTCCGAGACCAAGCACTGCAGTACCATCTGTCACAACGGCAACCATGTTACCTCGTGATGTCAATGAATTTATCTTACTTGGATCCTTTGCAATCTCCTTGCAGACGTCTCCTACACCAGGTGTGTAAGCTAAACTCAAGTCATCCTCTGTATGGATGTCTATTTTACTTACAACAGCTATTTTTCCAGCGTGCTCACGGTGTAGATTCAGAGCTTTCTCTTTCAAATTTGTTCCCTTCATTTCCATCTCTCCTTTAAGAAATCGCTTTCACTTTTTTTCATCCTACTTGGAAAGATTGGCTATTCATAGATTAATAAACTAATATATGAGTTTTGTAATTAAAAAAAGTGACCATGTTTGGTCACTTCTTAATAGTACTTTGAAAGAATATCCACATTCATTTCCTTGTAGACGTATTGATAGATGGGCCTGCCGATGGTGCCATAGGTCATTCTTTCACCAAGTACACCGATACTTTTTAGGAATTTTAAATATTTTCTGATGGAAACTCTCGATATTTGGGTGATTTCTGCAATATCCTCCGTGGAAAAGGAATCGTATTTTTTTAGTTGTATTGCATCCATCACCACTTTTAAGGTCGCCTTTGTCAATCCTTTGGGGAGATTATCCATTTCCATAGCTTGATGTTGCTGGTGGAGTATCTGCTGATCAAGTTCTTTTTGGCTAAAAACCTTTTGTTCGGATAAAAGCGTCCATTTCTCTTTATATCTTAGAAGAGCCTGCTTGAATCTATCAAATTCAAAAGGTTTGATGAGATAATCGAAAGCTCCATAGTTTAAAGCCGACTGAATTGTTTGAGCATCAGATGCAGCTGTTATAAAAATGACGTCCGTCCGGGCTTGGATTACTCTTAAATTCCGCAATAATTCCAGACCGGTTTGCCCGGGCATGAAATTATCAAGCAAGATGAGATCCACTTCTTTATTCTGCAAAACTTCCTGGGCTGCATCAGGCGTGTGAACAATGTCCACCAAAATAAAGCCGTCCAGTTCTTCAAGGTATCGTTTGTTGAATTCCGCTACCATTGGATCATCATCCAGAATTAATACCTTAATCATTGCTGTTCACCTCCAATGGTATCTCTATATGAAATACTGTTCCTTTGTTCTGGAACGTATCCACTACAAGCGTCCCACCTAATTTATCGACGCTTTTTTTCACGAGAAATAACCCGTATCCACGGTTCGGCCCTTTTGTTGAATATCCTTTTGAAAAGATATTTTTAAGAACCATGTCCCTTATTCCGGTACCGGAATCCTCCACAACAATGGTAAGTCTTTGTTCTTTAAGAGATAGCCCGACATTTATTTTCTTAACTTCACTACTTTTGAGCGCTTCGATGCCATTATCGATTAAGTTTCCGAGTATTGTAATCAGTTCATGAATGGTATTTGATTGTACAGGTTCCGGAATCGACGTTTCGGTGTTTATTGTCAGTTGCACTCCACATTCCCTGGCATAACTTAGCTTGCCAAGAATGAAGCCTGATAGCACCGGATTATCAATCTTGGTCGTGACAACGCCGATTTCCTTATGGCGGTTTTGAACCGTTTCATTAATAAAGCCTGTGAGTTGGTCATAATTTTTCATTCTCACCATGCCCAAAATGACTTGCAACTTATTCATAAATTCATGGGATTGAGCCCGTAAAGCCTCCGCATATGATTTAACACCTGTCAGTTGTTCAGCAAGGAAATTCACCTCTGTTTTATCACGGAAGGTTGAAATGGCACCTACTACATGACCGTCCACTATGAGTGGAACCCTGTTGACCAGGCATGATACCCCGTTTATTTCCAGTTCTTCGTCGAATTCAGGCGTTCCAGAGTCGAGTATTTTATCAAGACGGGAACTCGGCATATACTCACTTACTTTCATTCCCACCGGATTTCCTTCAAGTCCTGCCTTTTGGAATATAGCAAGAGCAGATTTATTGACGAGAACAATCCTGGCCTCATTATCTACAGCAATAACCCCTTCCCGTACAGATTGGAGCATCGTGTCCCTTTCCTGCAGGATTTTAGCTATGGCAAATGGCTCCAAGCCATATAATGTCCTCTTAATATAGGCTGCAATCAATATGGCACCAATCAATCCGGCCATTAAACCGATGAAAGAACCGATAAGTAGTTTCAAATGACTTGCAAAAACTGAATCTTCCACCTTTTCAAGTGAGATTCCAACTGCTACAGCACCAACCTGACTCCCTTGTGCATCATAAACAGGAGTGAAGGTTCTCAAAGAAGTCACCATTGTCCCTTTGGAAATGGACGTACTTTCTTTCCCCTCGAGTACCGTTTTTTCGTCTCCACCTTCAAAAGGAAGGCCAATATTCTCTTCATTTGGATGCGACTTCCGGATACCATCCATATCCATTACGACAATAAATAATACTCCTGTCGTCTCCAAAACCTCTGCAGTATAGGGCTGTATATCGGAAGCTTCTTTTTCAGATATCAGCCCCTGCCTTACCCTATCATCTTTTGCCACCATCCTGGCTATTATTTTAGCTTTTTCTTCTTGATCTTCCTTTATTGTTTTGGTTACATGCTGATTTACCAATATATCCGTTATTAATAGAGATAACACGACAACCAGACAAACGAGCAATATAATGAGAGGCCTCAGTCTCAACTTTTTCAACATACGTGAATCCTCCCGCAGTTTTCATTGCTACTATATTAACAGAAAAATGCTATGTATATAAAAAAATTCATGAAGCAACTAAAAATGCCCAAACAAGTCCTCATGAAAGAGAGTAACTCGTTTAGGCACAATTGCTTTGCTTATTTCTTCCTCAGCTCATCAGCCAGGAACTCTACATCCGTTCCAACGATGACCTGCATGTTTGTTTTGCTCAGTTTGACGATTCCTTTCGCTCCAAGTTCCTTTAGCTTTGCTTCATCAACTGATGAGGAATCATTTACTTTCAGGCGGAGTCTGGTAACACAATTATCGATTTCTAAGACATTTTCTTTTCCACCCAGTGCTGCCAGATAACCATCAGCAAGTTCCGCGTAGTTCCCTTTTGTAGCACTTTGTGTAAATTCTCCTGCCACTTCATCTTCACGTCCCGGCGTTTTCAAGTCGAGCTTTTTGATCAGGAAATAGAAGATGACAAAGTACAGCCCTCCGTACAATAGACCCACACCTGCAAGAAGGATAGGCTTTTGGGCAATTCCGAAGTTTAACAGATAATCTATGGCCCCTGCCGAGAAACCAAATCCATGGTGGATATCAAGCAGATAGGCTACTGACATCGCTGTACCTGTCAGGAATGCATGTATCAGGTAGAGAATTGGAGATAAGAACATGAACGAAAACTCGATTGGCTCGGTAATCCCTGTTAAGAAGGAAGTAAATGCCAAGCCGATCAGGGCTCCAGTCATCGCTTTTCTTCGTTCTTTTTTGGCTGCTGCAATCATTGCAAGGGCTGCCCCTGGAAGACCGAACATCATGATAAGGAAGAATCCGGCCATAAAAATGCCTGCAGACGAGTCACCGGCAAGGAATCGCCAAAGATCCCCTTTTATTACCTCTCCGGCTGCATTGGTAAATTCCCCGAATTCAAACCAGACGATAGTATTAAGGATGTGATGAAGTCCTAATGGAATCAACAATCGGTTCAAGAATCCGAAAATCCCCACTCCCGTTGCACCTGCACCAATAATCCATTCTCCGATACTATCGATGAATAACTGAACAGGTGGCCATAGATAACCGAATAAAAAGGCAAGGAGCAGCATGACGAGAGAGGTGATGATTGGTACAAATCGTCTGCCACCAAAGAACCCAAGCCAGTCCGGGAGTTTGATATTATAGTATTTATTATAGAGAAGACCTGCTATTATTCCCGAGATGATTCCACCTAGCACTCCCATATTAATAGATTCATTTATGGCAGCGGCACCATTGGTCAGTACGAAATAACCTACTGCTCCAGCGAGTGCCGCCGCTCCACTACCATCCTTTGAGAACCCGATTGCGACTCCGATGGCAAATAATAATGCAAGATTTCCAAATACAGCATTTCCTGCTGCAGAGATAAAAGGAATATTTAATAAGTCCTCTTGTCCTAAACGTAGGAGCAAGGCAGCTGCAGGCATAATCGCGATAGGAAGCATTAGTGATTTACCTATTTTTTGTAAAAAACCAAACATGAATAAGCACCTCTTTTCTTCTGATTTAATAAAGAATATGTAATCGCTTACGACATTAGTACATGCCTAGTGGTCTAGTTATCTATTTTTTGGTTTTGTTGAACATCGCTGTTGATTTTTCATATTAAGGGAAAAGAACTCGAGGCTTTTCCACCTCAAGTTCCCTGCTTCTATTATTTGTAGATTAGGTATTGTTTGCGAACTTTATTGAACTCACTCAATTCACCCTGCCATTGGGAGACTAAGTCTTCTACGGACCTTCCTTCTTCGATTCCTTTACGGATCCAACTGTTCCCGATCAGGTTGTCGAAGAAAGAGATACCGGCACTGTTTTCTGCACGGAATGCGAAATCTTCTGGATACATGTCATGGATAGTTTTGACGATGTGCAATCCTGTTTCCACCGGTTTGAAGTCGTCTCTATCCGTTATATGAATTTGAATCCCGTGTGACAGGCTTCCTGCATGTTTTGAAAATGTTGGTGTGAAGGAGGCTGCTCTGAAGGTCACTCCTTCCAACTCTAAGTCATTTAACGTACTCGCCACATCATCCGCATTCATGAACGGCGCACCAATCAGTTCAAATGGCTTAGTAGTACCACGTCCCTCAGATACGTTCGTCCCTTCGATAAGTGCACCTCCAGGATATACCAGTGCAGTATCTAAGGTTGGCATGTTTGGCGATGGCATTACAAACTCAGGTGGCGTATCATCGTAATACATGTTTCGTTTCCAACCATTCATTTCTACAACCGTTAAGTCTGCACCAATTCCGAATTCTTCATTGAACAATTTTGCCAGTTCCCCTACTGTCATTCCGTGTCTTAATGGAATGGCATAGTTCCCTACAAAGGAAGCATACTTCATATCAAGCACTGGTCCCTCTACTTTTAATCCACTTAATGGATTCGGTCTATCCAATACTACGAAAGGAATGTCGTTTTCCTGTGCAGCTTCCATCGCATATGCCATTGTGTAGATATACGTGTAGAAACGGGTTCCGACATCTTGAATGTCAAAAAGTAATACGTCGATATCCTCCAGCATTTCCGGAGTCGGCTTTCTTGTCGGTCCGTATAGGCTGTACACCGGAAGACCTGTTTTTTCATCGATATAGAAGTCAACATATTGACCTGCTTGGGCATCTCCACGCACCCCATGCTCAGGTCCATAAAGGGCTGTCAACTCAGTATCAGGATCATTATGCAACGTGTCTACAATACTGTTCAGCTCCTGATCGACTCCTGTAGGGTTTGTAATTAGCCCCACACGTTTCCCTTCAATCAGATGCTTTTCTTCATTTAACAGAACTTCCACACCAAGCTCGAACTTCTTCCCCTTTCCTTTACCTTTGCCATTGCTTTTGCCGTTTCCATTGTCTGCAAAAACCGCGGACAACGAAGATAGAACCAAAACCGCTGTTAATAAAGTTATCAACCATTTTTTCAATCTTTTTCCCCTCCCGCTTTTTAATCTTAGGTCTTGTTAAACACCGCTGTTGATTTCCGCACCGGGCTTCGCTTTCCACGGGGCGCTTGCGGAGCCTCCTCGCTATGCCTGTGCCACTGAAAAAGTACTTAATTCTAGGATTTGGTTAAACACCGCTGTTGATCTCCGCAAATGGCTTCGCTTTCCGCGGGGCGACCTTGAGCCTCCTCGCTACGCTGCGGGGTCTCAAGATTGTCGCTACTCCCCCGCTGGAGTCTACGCCATTTGCTCCAATCATCAGCTAGGGACCATTAAATACTATATGTTTCTCAGTTTTTCAGTGGCCTCGCTATGCCTGTGGAGTCTTCGCCCAATGCTTCAATCAACAGCTGTGGAATCTACCGAAATATAAGATATTCTTTAACAGAGCATACACTTAATAAGTCAACCCATGCCCATACTCGTATAATACACCGCCATCAAACCCAGGAATCGTAACCGGAAGCTGGCCTCCTGGTACATTCTCACCAAAGATTGTTGCTGCAGTTGCGGCAAAACTCGCCGGTCTGAAACCGTATTGGGCTAGGTATACATCCACTTCATTGTAGGCCATGATGTCATACGGATTCCGGATTCCCACCGCGATGACCGGTGCTTCCGTTTCAACCGTCAACGTTTGAACAAGTTGCATTTGGGCATTTTGCGGAGATCTTCCAGACACATTAAACGTACTGGTTCCCACAATGACGGCCGTTGCATTTCGCACCTGCTCAAGCTGCGCATCTGTTAAACGGAAGTTTGCTGCCACCTCCACTACTGTAGTATTTTCATGTTGCTGCCTGACAGCTTGGCTTAACTCAGAAAGGTTCGTTCTCCCTACGACCACTATGTTTTCTTCCGCGCTTGGATTCAGCGGAAGTGTCTGGTCGTTCTTCACAAGTGTGATGGAGCGTTCTGCCGCTTCTCTTTCCACTTGCTTGTGTTCAGCAGAACCTACAACAGCTTGAGCGTTCGCGATTTTTTCTTCAATCGGCATTGGTGTTTCCTCTTTGATTACTCCACGCTTAATTTTCAATGATAGGAGCCTCTCCACAGATGCTTCAATTCTTTCCACTGTCAGGTCCCCATTATCAACAGCCTGTAAAAGTCCCTGTCTTACTTCACTTAGTCCTACCGGCATAAGAACGATATCGGTTCCCGCTTGAACTGCTTTGACAGCAGCATCCACAGGCCCGAAGTGATCGGCAATGGCAGCCATGTTCATCGCATCTGTCGTGATGATTCCTTCATAGCCCATTTCATTTCTCATCAATTCCGTCAACACGGTATGAGAGAGAGTAGCAGGAATCGCAATCTCTTCCCCGGTTTTTCTGGAAATGGCTTTTGATCCATCAATTTTCGGGAAGGTAACATGAGCCGTCATGATGGCATCAATACCAGCCTCCATTCCTTTTTGGAACGGATACAGTTCCACTTCCATTAGGCGTTCTTTGTCATGAGGGACTTCAGGAAGACCAAGATGAGAGTCTACCGCTGTGTCCCCATGTCCTGGGAAGTGTTTCGCTGTTGCTGCCACACCTGTGGATTGAAGACCTTCTGTATAGGCAACACCCATTTGTGCTACTAATTCAGGGTCTTCTCCAAAGGAGCGAACCCCGATTACCGGGTTGTCCGGATTATTATTAACATCCATAACCGGTGCAAAGTTCATGTTGATTCCAAGAGAGTGAAGCTCCTCCCCGATTGCTTTCCCGACATTATGGGCGATTTCCGGGGACCTTGTTGCTCCAAGGGCCATGTTCCCTGGCATATCTGTACCAGATTGAAGTCTAGTAACGATTCCACCTTCCTGATCGATCGTCATCAGAAGGCCATATTTTTCTGCCGCTTCCTGGTAGTCTGCAACAAGTCTTGTCGTTTGTTCGGTTGTAACGACATTTTCACGGAAAAGAATTACTCCGCCAAGATGATAGTCTTTTACGAGTTGCTCAATTTCCGGAAGCATTTCCGTCACATTCTGGCCGTTCCAATTTCTGAAGTCCGGCATAAGCATCTGACCGATTTTCTCTTCAAGGGTCATTTTACTTATGGCGTGTCCTACCAGGTCATAACGCTCTCCAGTTTGTTTTACAAGAGCAGCCTTAGGTTCTTTCTTTCCTTTATCTTTAGGAGATACTTTGAAGTCAACAGCAATTCGGTCGGAATAAGTTCCATCCGTCACTGTTATGAAAGTTCTCCCTCTCTTTCCCGTAAGTGTTACATTTCCATCCCCATCAACTTGGGCGACGTTTTTATTGGATGAATCCCAACTTAAGTTCTCTTTTGTAAACAGGTAGTGACCTTCCTCAAACACTTTCAGCGCCCTTAATTGGAACTCTTCACCAACATTATTCAACTCCACTTGAGGAGCATTTTGATATAGAATCAGATCTTTCATTTCACTTTCAGCTTTTACGGTTTTCATGGGAATCCCAGAAATGATGATTGCCATGACGAGAACCGATAAACCAAAAGTTTTTAAGGTCTTCTTCATTCGTGTAACCTCCATTATTTATTAATGATTTCTCTGTACCCATCCTTCTCCAGTGAAGTCGGCTTGCAGCTTTTTCCCATTTTCCGAGAGCAGCTGAAGATCCTTCACATACCAGCCGCGACCATTAACGGTAGCGTCCGTTTTATATAGAAACTGGATGTATTTTGTATTAGCTGGAATATGCACTTCTTTTTGTGTCCATTCCTCTTTGGTTCCTGTCAGGGATTGAACGTCTGTCCAAGTTTGGCCGTCTTTTGATACTTGTATATGGCCGTAATCCGATTGGTTCTCTATGTGGTACCACGTATCAAAGGATAGGGTGGCGGCATCATTTAAACTCACTTCGGCAATAAGACTTCGTTTTAATTGATCGCCATATCCAGAGAACCAGGCTTCTTCTTTACGGTCCATTTTCACTGGGATGGAATCGGCCACAAGTCTTGCAAAAGGTCGCCTTACAACATTGGTGGTTACCGTAGTCCTTGAAGGATGAACCCTGTTTGTTAGAAGTATGGCGATCGTATCATTTTCCTGATTGATTACGATGGATGTTCCTGTGTAACCAGTATGCCCAAGTGCTCCTTCATTTGATAAGGCATCCATAAACCAGCCCTGGTTCAGCTCCCAGCCAAGTCCATGATCATTGCCCGGAAATTCAGGAATTTTATTTTCCGAAAGAAGTTTGATTGTTTCCGGTTGTAAAATTTGTTGCTCACCATAGCGCCCATCCTTAACGAACATATGTGCAAGCTTCGCAAGATCTTCAGCTGTGGAAAAGACTCCAGCATGTCCAGCCACACCGTCCAATGACCAAGCGTTTTCATCGTGTACTTCCCCCCAGACTAGTCCTCGTCCAATTGCAGGCTGGTATTCCGTCGCTGCAATACGATGCTTCAAGGAAGCCGGCGGATTGTACATTGTTTCACTCATTCCGAGTGGTTCCGTTAAGTGTTCTTTCACAAATTCATCTAAACGTTGACCGGATAACCGTTCAATAAGAACGCCCAATGTTATCATGTTCAAATCACTGTATGTATAGGTCGTTCCCGGAGCATTTGCCAATCGGTGATTCAGGACAATGGCCAATCTATCCTCTCTGCTTTCTCCCTGTGAATATAAAGGAACCCATGCGGTAAATCCGGATGTATGTGTCATAAGTTGTTCTATCGTAACATCCTCTTTTCCGTTGGCTGCAAATTCAGGAAGGTGTGAAGCTACAGGATCATCCAATTCAAATAACCCCTGCTCATACAAAATCATTGCAGCTGTAGTGGTGAAAATCTTACTGATGGATGCGAGGTCAAAGATGGTGTTTTTCTCCATTGCAACCGGTGAATCTGATTCCGTAAATTGGTCATCGGTATAGCGATACGCATCTCCGTATGCATCATGCTTGACAATGTGTCCGCTTCTTGCCACCAATGCCACTGCCCCAGGCATGACACGACCTTGTATCATCTCTTCCATCAACGGATCGATTTTATTCAGCGTTGCCTGTAACATCCCAGCTCCCTTGGCAGAACCAGGATGAAGCACAGGTGATGAAGGTCCGGGATTATTCCAAGTAAAAGCAGGATGTACTGATGAGCTACCAATCTTGGACTCTTTCATTTCTGTCTTGTTCTTTCCTCCTTCCGCTAAAATGGGGCTGCTTAATGGTACCCCTAGCAGCGAGGTGGTTAGTACAGCTGTTAACGCGATGGAAACCGTCTTCTTTTTCATAGTTCCTCCTTCACACTTTGTATTTTTTGAAAAGGCTTACATTTATCTACTATTCTAGTTTATGGAATAAAACGTATAGATGTCTATACCACATAAGTCCTGTTAAAGTAGTATTTTGTCATGTTGTGCGTGTGACATTTTAACTATTTTGAAAATTTTGAACTATACTTCGTGGCATAAAAAAAGACCTGGTATCTCTCCAGATCTATTTCTTTACCCAGTTATCATTTTCATTTTTCTTATATTTTTCCTTCACCGCACTCCATGCCACCTTGTGTGCCGTTTCCTCTTTATCATACTGATCTGAGGCAGAGTTAAACGCTTCTTTGTAGATTTCTTGGGCATGTTTAGGTAGGTTATCCCTTACTCCATCCGGCAGGTCCTTTAGAGAATCATAAGGCATCTTACACTCCTCCTTTATTGATATGTTCTATTTTTCTAGAATACCCCCTCTCCTTGCAATTAAACGGAAAAGAAGGATTTTTACGCTCCAAAAAGAATTACAATAAGAGAAGCTTGCACAAAAAGGAGAAAAGATGATCAAAACTACCTATCTATTTATTTCTTTATTCTTATTAATCGGTTGTTCAGAACCGACTGTTCAAACGGAAAGACAATTGGATAAAACAACCCCAATCATAGAACCTATGTTAGTTGTTCCTCCCGAACCATCCAGTTTGGAGATGCAAGAATGGCTTCTTCCAAAGAAGAATTCAAGAGTGAGAGGGGCCCCGATTACTCACATTATGCTCCATTTTATAAATAATGCGCTCCGTGCACCACAAGACCCTTATAATATTGAGGAGGTCTATGCACTTTTTGAAGAGTACGAGGTATCGGCTCATTATATGATAGACAGAGAAGGCGATATCTACCTTTTAGTTCCGGAAGAACGCGCAGCCTTTCATGCGGGAAAAGGACACCTTTTAAACTATCAGGAGTACAGTACCCGACTTAATGATTATTCGATTGGAATTGAACTACTGGCAATTGGAACGAAAGAGGAAATGCTATCAACAATACCTGAAGAAGTCTATGACTCTATCGATCCGCTTGATATGGGATACACGGAGGAGCAGTATATCGCTTTGAATAAGCTGTTGGAAGATATATTAATCAGAAATCCCGGAATCAAGAATGACAGGGAACACATCATCGGCCACCACGAATACGCCCCTGTCCGTAAAAGCGACCCCGGGGAACTTTTTGATTGGTCAAAAATAGGTTACTGAAGTAGAAGAGGCTGTTTTCGCAAAGTTTATTACTTATAGAAAGATTTAGACAAATGAGTGGATTGGAGCGGAAGTCACTCGACTCCGGCGGGAGGTAGCGGTAGACTTGAGACCCCGCAGGCTTGCCGAGGAGGCTCAAGCACCGCCCCGCGGAAAGCGAGTTACTGCAGCGAAAAGGAACGGTCATACTTTATTGCCAATAACATGGTTTACAAAACAGGCAAAAGAGACCGATTGCCCCACGCAATCGGTCTCTTTTCCCGTTATTCACAAACCAATATTTCTCTTGTAAAATAGCCCTTATGTGTCTCACAGCGATCGATGATGCTGAATCCAGCTTCCTCCACCATGTTATCCATCGTCTCAATGGTGATAACGACCACTTTCTTTGCAAAGCGGCGTGCATGCTTCAATATGGATAATTGGTCTTCCGGAGTTGCATGAGTATATAGATTGTATGGCATATCAATAATTGCCACATCATAGCTATCTGTTACTTCCGATATAGGTCCGAGCGTGACATTTCCTGTTAGACCGAAATGTTCAATATTTTCCCTTGAACCGTCTACCACCAACGGGTTTATGTCTCTTCCATCCATATCAATACCCATGGATAACGCTTCAACAAGAACAGTTCCTATCCCACAGCAAGGATCTATGGATTTGATTCCCTGAGGATTCGGGACGGCAATATTGGATACAGCCCTTGCCACACGGGTGCTTAAAGCTGTTGAATATTCCCTGGGCTTTTTCGTATGCTGAAGCCATACCGCTTCACTTTTCAAATAATGACCGAAATACCAGCGTTCACCGACAGTGGCCATGCCGAAAATATGATCGGGATGATGAACATCAGCCTCGCCTTCAATAACCCATCCTACAGCACGTTCAATCTCTCGACGCTCTTGATATTCAATCGTATGGGGGGCGTTACGGTCATTTATTTTTGAGAAAATAACCTTGAAAGTTTGGTCCCCCATCTTTATTTCCTTCACTTGATCCAAAATATCCTGCAATGTTGCCCCTTCATGGACCACTTCAATTCTTTCACGGATAAAAGGGCTTCTGCTCGGATCAATTTCTATTGTACTTTTGATAATGTTATCATCTGTTGCTTTGTCAAAAAAAGAACGCATCTCTAAATGGCACAGGGAGCGCTCTTCCTTGCTATATGCATACGTATAAATAAATGCCGGCTTGCTTTGCTCTATCAATATCGTTCATCCTCTTTTTGCCCCGACCTTCACTTCACAAGATCAATCAGCCTATTTAGTTCCCCCGGGTTGAATCCTTTTACCGCTTGGTCTCCCACAGCTGTCACCGGGATTCCCATGAAGCCGAATTTTTCCACTTCCTGTTGGTATTCCCTGTTTGCAAGGAGATCTCTGACCTCAAAAGCTACCTGATGTTCTTTAAGGAATTCCTTTACGAGTTCACAATCCCTGCAGCCAGGGGCTGAGTAGACGATGAGTTGTTTATTCATTGGTGTTCCTCCCTTGATGTATTTTAACATCTGCCTTAAATAGTATCATAAAAAGCTTAGTGAAGGAGAATTCTGTAAGGAACAAAAAACACCCATTAGTTCACTAATGAATGTTTAAATGCGTAGATGACCGCCTGCGTTCGGTCCTGCACTTGAAGTTTTGCGAGGATATTGCTTACATGAACCTTAACTGTCTTGATAGCAATAAACAGTTCATCGGCAATTTCTTGGTTTGATTTTCCCTGAGTCATGAGCAGAAGAATTTCCATTTCCCTGTTGGTCAGCTCCTCATGAGGAAGGATTTCTGTCTTTCTGCGCATTTTTTGCATCATTTTGCCCGCCACTTCTGGCTCTAGGATAGATTGTCCTTTATAGGTGGAGCGGACTGCATTGGCAATCTCACTTGCTTTGGAGGTTTTCAGCATATAGCTGGTGGCTCCTGCTTCAAGAGCTGGATAGACCTTTTCATCATCAAGAAAACTTGTGACAATAATGATTTTCGCATCCGGCCACTGTTCAATAATTCTTCTTGTAGCCTCAATTCCGTCCATTTCCTTCATTACTAGATCCATTAATATTATATCCGGTCTATGCTCAAGAGCAAGATCTACTGCAATGGAACCATCGTCCGCTTCAGCGATGACTTCAATATCAGGTTGAGCAGTCAAATAAGCTGTTACACCAATCCTCACCATTTCATGATCATCTACAAACAACACTCTAATCATTATGGGTCAAGCCTCCTCTACATCTAGTTTTGGAACTTTTACTTCAAGTCTTGTTCCTTCGTTTTCCACACTGACTATTTTCAATGTACCGCCAAGTTCCACGGCGCGTTCATGCATATTTTGCAACCCGTATGATCCCGCCTTTGCCTGTTCGACATCAAAGCCGATTCCGTCATCCACCACTCGGAGAATAATCAGGTTCTCCCGTTGAATAAGAAGTACTTCCACCGTGTTTGCTTTGGAATGCCGTAGTGTATTGGACAGGGTTTCCTGCAGAATCCTGAACAGGTGATCCTCCACCCCTTTATCGATGGAAAAGCTCTCTATTTTCCAGGTTATGCTCATCGGAACCTTCTGCATAAGCTCTACTAACAGTTCTTCGGCACCTTCTTGCAACGTTTTTCCTTTTAAAGCAACAGGACGTAAATGTAGTAGCAATGCTCTCATTTCCAATTGGGATTGGTGAATCATCTCTTCTACCAGACGGAGTTGTTTAGTTTCGTTCAAATCCTTTCCCTCTCTCGTTTCCGTCAATGCGGACATGAGCATGGAAGCGGCAAAAAGCTGCTGGCTGACAGAATCATGAAGCTCCCTTGCAAGCCGGTTTCTTTCCTGTGAAACAATTTCCTGAATGCGTTTTTCTAGGTCTTCCGCCTTTTCATTTGCGATTTTTTGGGAAAGCTTTGTTTGTTCCTGAATCTGACTTTGTAACTTCCAGATTACATGTTCAATGGAAGATATCTCCTGTACACTGCTAGCTTTTGCTTCCCGTAAACTCTTCCCTTGTTCTACTGCTTTTAATTCATCATAGACCATGCCTAATTGCTTTTTCCAAAATAACCCAGAAAATAAACCGAAGATAACTCCCAATCCTAAACTTACTATCGTGACAAATAACACAAAAGGAAGATCCAACACTCTGACAACCCATAAAGCTTCCAGACTGATTACTGGGAAAAAGAAAAAGGTTACAGCAGCCAGCACAAGGAAGCTAGTGAACGAAATAAGTGCTGCAAATAAAACTTGGCGCATTAATACACTCATACTCTTTTCACCTCTAAACTTCCGACAAAGACAGAGGTGACAATCTTCACTTTCTGGGTAGTTTTTTTATAGTTTTCTGTATGGAAATGAACCGTCTGATTAAAGATGCTTTTCTCCTCTTGCTCCAGAATGGTTGTGGAACCAACCATAACGGAATGCTGGACATTCAGCTCCACCTCATAAGGAATCAGAATCTGGATGTTACCTATCACATTTCTAATAAAAATGGTGGCTTCCCCTTTTGGTAGTACAGTGTAGCTTAAATCAATTGTTGTGTCGCTGATGCCACACTGAATATTGACATCATCCCAAGTATAAGAATGCTCTGGTGTTTTTTGAAGTCCGAACAATTTATTCTGGAACCATTTTTGTGGTTGTCTAATTACGGACTCCTGTCGTTCCGGCCCAATTTCCGGCTTCACCATTACCGGGTTCTTTTTGGCCTGGATGTATTGATATAACACATACAATACCGTCGCTACTATTAGAAAATTAAAAGTCATAGTATTGAAAACAGTAAAGAAAATGGAGAGCAAGCCAATAACAAAAAGGACTTTCCCCACTAACCAATGCCATTTCCGCTTCCCGATATACATAAGAAACCCGGAAAAGAGAAAGGAAAACACAAGGCCCGTATTGAAAAAAAGGATCTCCAAGATGAATATGAAAGCTCCCATAAAGATGATGAAACTAAGGTAATCTGATTTCATTCTGTTCAACATGCGCCTTGCACCTCCCTTTATATGGTCGTAATATGCATGCAGCCAAAAAAGGCGTATCATGCACGCCTTTTTAGAATAGCAGTTTTCACTGGGAAAGAGAATGAGTTTTCTCTTCAGATTGGTTAAATTCTTTTTCAAGCACTGCAATGCGCGCATCGATCGTATTGCGATGATATTCGGCATTGACCTGGTGTTCTAAGCGATCTAAGTAACTTTCCATTTCATTGAATTTCGTGTAGGAGTGCTCCCCTTTGTTGGAATCCACTACCTGGTTCATGCGGTGAGTGGCACGGGCAACATTTTCCCTTCCCATCAATTCCATCCGCTTAATATACATATCCTTCAGACGGTGTTTCATTTCCTCGTATTTTAGTTCCAGACTTGATTGATCCTGGGAAACCTTCTCTAAAGAAAGCTTCAGATTGTGTGCTCGTTCTTCATATTGTTGGTGCTCGCGGTTCGCAAACTCCAACAGTTCCACCTCTCCCGCTTTCTCAGCGATAGCAACTTGGGATTTACGTTTGTCAGCTAAACTGCTTGCCTGGTGGTATTCCCTAACAAACTCTTCTTTCAGCAAGTTCTGTCTTTCCACAAGTGTGCGGACCTTCTCCACTTCCCGCTCACAATCACGCAAATACTGATTCAGCATGGCAATCGGATTTTTCTGTTCCTTTTTATCCAACACCTCATGAAAGTCTGCAGATATCGTCTGTTTGATTCTTGAAAATAAGTTAGCCATTTTAAAATCCCTCTCCTTTAAAGGTTATTTGTTTAAAGAATTCCATTGTCTTTCGAAGTTGGTGAATGGATCGCCTGCCTCGATAATGTCATTGCTTTCTTTCGCCTTGTTCCAGTTTTTATAGACGACATATAAGATGTACGCCGCAACTACTGCTAGTACAGCAGGAACATTGGCAATGGAAAATGCGATGGCAATGAAAGCGATGAATCCCCACAATATCTTTGTACCAGTTGAGTCGGTGCGCATAAACTCCTTCACTGCATAATAGGTGACTACCAAGCTGACCGCCAAGCCTAACAGTGGACCAATATTCGCCAGCAACACAAAGAATGCAATGACACCTACTAAAAACAAACCAAATTTTTTCATTTGTTATTCCTCCCTTCTATGTCTTTATCTTACCTTCGCTTGGGGTTTCGTATAATGAGCCTGAGCCATATTTTGTAATAGGACTTGGGGCTTATTGAGGATAAGACCGTACATAGTTACTTAAACAAACAAAAAGCATAGTCAGAAATCAACTATGCTTAGAAGCTATTAATTAATTGCAATACTGGCACTTGCAAACCCAGTAACAACAGAAGCCAAGGCTGTGTCTGACTCTGTGTAAAAAACCATTAAAAGCCGCGTACCTGGTGGGAAGGTTTCCGATAGGCCGGTATTTGATCCAGTTAAGACCTCTCCTATAGTAATTACACCATCTAATTCCGGCTCTAATGTAACGGTAATGGTCGTTTCCGAAAATAGAGTATCCCCTGGGGGTGCACTGAAAATCGATGCAATTACTGAAACTGGAGTTGCTAGAGAAACTTCTGCAGTGACGGTGAAGTACGCACTAATATCTGTGACAGTTGTTTCTCTAGGTAGAGGGAATGCAAAGTTAAGGATAGGTCCGCCACCTGATACATTAATTGTGTCATCATCAATGTTAACACCCTCGAATGAGCTTCCGAACCCGATTGCGGCACCTGTACTTATTAAGTCGCCCAAAAGTGTTGTCAGTACCACTGGTGTACCGGATGAGTAGGGAATTATAGCGCTCTGTCCATCAGCTCCGGCTGGTCCCTCTGGTCCGGCTGGTCCGGCTGGCCCCTCTGGTCCGATTGCTCCTTCTGGTCCGGCTGGTCCCTCTGGTCCGACTGCTCCTTCTGGTCCGGCTGGTCCCTCTGGTCCAACTGCTCCTTCTGGTCCGGCTGGCCCCTCTGGTCCGACTGCTCCTTCTGGTCCGGCTGGTCCAACTGCTCCTTCTGGTCCAGCTGGTCCGGCTGGCCCCTCTGGTCCGACTGCTCCTTCTGGTCCGGCTGGCCCAGTAGGTCCCTGTATGCCAGCTGGTCCTTCTGGTCCAGCTGGTCCAGCTACACCCTGCGCTCCTGCCGGCCCAGCTGGACCAGACACACCTTGTGGACCTGCTGGACCTGCTTCTCCTTGAGGACCTTGTGGACCAGCAACAGGAACTACTCCTCCTCCATCAGTTCCACCACCGTCATTCGTACTTGTACTGGAACTGGTACAAGTCACATTTATTGTCCCTGGTACATTGCATCTAGAACTGCTTCTTTCTGAATACAAACCCAAATCCATACCTCCTATTTCTTATTTTTCTCAAATCACTGTATCATTGTACTCATCCACACGCATTTGGTAGCTTATTCAATAAATTTCCAAAAATGTATTTTATGTATTACTTTAAGTTTAGGAGGTTAAGCACTTGTGAAATAGTAGATTTATTGATAGAATCTTCAGAAAGTAACCTGCTACACGCAACACCTTCTTTCTTTTTCACACTGTTTGAAAATAATGATTAGGAGGCGTTTTTGTATGCAAAGAGAAAAATTAGTGCATTTAATCCCTTACAAACTGGAAAATCAGCTATTTGAAACTCATCAGATTCCTGAAGGTATTGAACTCATTCAGGCGCCAGCCCTCTGGCAGGATGGATACAAAGGGGAAGATATAGTGGTGGCCGTAATTGACACCGGCTGCGATGTCCAGCATCCTGACCTTGAAGGACGGGTTATCGGGGGAAGAAATTTCACGGACGATGATAATGGTGATGCAGAAAACTTTACAGATTATAATGGCCATGGTACTCACGTAGCAGGCACTATTGCAGCGATAAATCCTGGCTCAGGTGTAATTGGCGTAGCACCGGAAGCAAAGCTCCTTATTCTAAAAGCGCTTGGAGGCAAGAACGGGTCAGGAGCCTATGAATGGATAATCAACGCAATCAATTATGCCACAACACAAAATGTGGATGTCATCTCTATGTCACTAGGTGGTCCTATCGACGTACCGGAGCTTCACGAAGCAATCAAATCAGCAATTCAATATAACATTCTTGTCGTATGCGCTGCCGGTAATGAGGGAGACGGAAATCAACATACCGAAGAGTTCTCCTATCCTGCCGCCTATACGGAAGTAATCTCTGTCGGATCTATCAATCTTCAACGCAAATCCTCTTATTTCACTAACTCGAATAACGAAATAGATCTTGTAGCACCTGGTGAAAAAATCATTTCCACCATACCTGGAGGAAGATATGCCGTTTTCAGTGGTACATCCATGTCAGCTCCCCATGTCGCCGGAGCGCTCGCCTTAATAAAGAAACTTTCCGAAAAAGAATTTGGCCGTACACTTTCAGAGCCTGAACTTTATGCCCAGCTCATCAAGAGAACCATTCCTCTGGGCTATCCAAAGAGTCTGGAAGGAAATGGGCTTGTCTTTTTGACGGCACCACAACTGCTGGCGGACTATCTGAGGCAGACAAATATAGCCGAATCCATTGGAGTATAAAAGTAAGTAGAATTCCACGAGCGCAAACATCCCCCATCCGGATCAATATACGCCGGATGGGGGATTATTTTACCCATTCAATCGTTAGCCCTATTGCCAATATGATGGTACCAAGGACTTGAATCCAGCTGCCGATCCCGATAAGAAGCTCATTGCTGAGATCGGATTGAAATTCCTCCTTAAGCTCACGTACTCCTCCAATTGCCTGTAAGGAATTACCTATCGCCTGAAGAATATTTCCAATAACTATATATGATTTGTTTGCACTTCCCAGAGCAGTTAAAGCCCCCAATGCTTGAATGAGGTCACCACTTATTACCAATCGCTCCCCCGCATCCCCTGGAAAATCAAATACCAGACCTGTACTGACTGTCAGATTACCTGTTGCTTGTATGACATTCCCGAGTTTCCCAAAAGTCAGAACGCTTTGCGCATCCGCTTCTAACCCATTTCCAGTAGCTTGAAGTACATTACCAACCAACCCCAGGTCTCTTTTGCCACTTTCACCGATTTGCACGGATGGCGTACTCCCAATGGCAGCAACCACCGTACCTATCGCCTGTGTCCATGCACCTATCAATTGTTTGTTGACTTTACCCATCCACATTTCCGCCTATCTATGAAATCACCTTATCACCACATATGGCCGTATCATTTCATAATCCTCATGCTCCAGCATATGACAATGCCAAACATAAAGTCCGGAATAGGGCATAAATGTTCAATCTTGTAATGCCGATTACATGATCGTGGTACCAGAGTCTGCAGGCATTCATGTTGTCATATTGATAGATTGGCTTTACAAACTTCTCTCCCACCTGTTGAAATCCGATGGCAAAGGTAATATGAAATGGCTGTTTCCTAAACTTTGTTGCTTCTACGCATTTATCATTCAACCGTTATAATCCTTGCTGTCGTGCTCTTTTCCTGGCTATCTTAATAGGCTTCCTGCAAATTTTTAAGTAGATAAAGCAGTAAAAAGTCCAATTGCCGACTTTTACAAGCGAATAGCAACAATCTTTGAGAAAAGAGCCTATGAAATAGAGGGTTGTATAAAAATACACATAATGTTATTTTTATTAATATTATATTCTATCATTTACTTTTATTTTAAAGGGGACAAGACGTATGAGTACACAATCGGCTAAAACAACATCCTACACTAAACAAACAGTCACAAAATCATACTCGCCAGCACAAATACTGAAATTTGCCATCCCTTCTCTAATCGGAATCCTTCTTTTCCTGATACCGCTATCCTTCAATGGCAATGTAACCATAGGACTTGGCTTCATGGCGGATTGGGTACTTACTAATTTTGGCGGGGCAATCCCAACCTTCATGACATTCGTTCTAGTAGCCTCTGCGTTAAGTAGTCTACTAGTAAAAGTCATCCCGATACCTTTCATTAAAAAAGATAGTTTTCTGGATTCATTATTAAATGTTGAAGGTTTATGGCTTGCACTGCGGATTTCAGGTGCGACTTTCGCTGTTATGACGTTGACTGAATTCGGTCCTGAGGTTATTACTTCTGAATTCACAGGAGTCATTGTGCTCTACGACCTTATTCCGGTTCTAACCGTCTGGTTTCTCTTTGCCAGTCTGTTCATGCCGCTTCTGTTGGAGTTTGGTTTGATGGACTTTATTGGTACGCTGGTCAGAAAAGTGATGCACCCCCTCTTCAAACTGCCGGGGCGTTCATCCATTGATGCAATGGCTTCATGGATGGGAAGCGGGACGGTTGGGGTACTGTTGACGACACAACAATATGAATCTGGTTATTATACGAAAAGAGAGGCAGCCGTTGTTGCCACTAACTTCTCAATTGCATCAATTGCCTTCAGTCTTGTCATAGCCAAGTTCATCGGCATTGATCATATGTTTGTACCTTTTTACTTTACAGTAGTCGTCACTGGAATCATTGCGGCGGTCATCTGTCCGAGAATACCACCGCTTTCCCGTAAAAAGGACACCTATTATGAGGCAGTTGGTAAACAAATTGATGAAAAAGTTCCAAACGGTGTGTCGAGTTTCAAATGGGGACTTCAGCAAGCTGTAGAAAAAGCTGGAAAGGTAAAAAGTGCAAAGCAGGTTGTCCAAAAAGGAATCTATAATGTAGTAGATATTTGGATGGCACTCATTCCACTCGTAATGGCCCTTGGAACAATTGCCTTGGTTGTGGCGGAATACACGGAAGTATTCAACATTTTATCTTATCCGTTCATTCCTTTCCTGCAACTCTTGCAAATTCCGGAAGCCCAGGCTGCTGCACCTGCGATGATTGTAGGATTCGCGGATATGTTCTTGCCGGCGGTTATCGGGAGTGGAATAGAATCGGAGCTTACTAGATTTGTTATTGCTGTCATGTCACTGACTCAGTTGATATACATGTCAGAGATCGGTATTCTCTTAATAAAATCCAAAATTCCACTATCCATTTGGGAACTGTTCATCATCTTCCTGCAACGAACCATCATCACATTGCCCGTTGCAGCACTTATAGCGCATTTGTTCTTTTTTTAAGGAACTATTAAACTCCGCTGTTTCGCATTCATTTAACTTTATTAGAGATACAAAAAGCTCGCCATTTCCCATAATTGGAATTGGCGAGCTTTTTTGCTTACAAGTATATTTTAGTTCCTTGCCTCATGCACTTTCAACTGTTTTCCTTTTACGCTGCGATTTCTCATCTCTTTTAAAACAAGAGGGCCCTTTCCATTCAGAATATCGACATAAGTCTGATTGTCCTGGATGGTAATGATGCCGATATCTTCAGATGAAACTCCATCAATCTGGCAGATGGTACCCACGAAGTCCACCGCCCTGATTTTCTTTTTCTTTCCGCCATTAAAGTAGAGCTTCAAGATATCCCGCTCCAATTTGGCGTTTTTATCTTCTTTTTTGCTAGGTCTGTATTCCATTTTCTCCTGAAAAGCACTCGCAGCCTTTGCAACTGTTTCACGGCTTGGCGCTTCAGATTTTGAAACTTTAAAGCCGATATAAGATTCAACCTCTTCTAGGTAGTGACTTTCCCCTGCAGTCATAAGGGTGATGGCCTTTCCGGATTTCCCTGCTCTTGCCGTTCTGCCAGTTCGATGTACATAGCGTTCCTTATCGGAAGGGATATCATAATTAATGACCAGACTTATATCCTCAATATCAATTCCTCTTGACGCCACATCTGTAGCAATCAGATAACGGAACTCGCCACGTTTGAAAGCATTCATTACAGAAAATCTGTCTTCCTGAACTAAACCTCCATGCAACTTTCCACAAGGATATCCTGCTCGATGCAATCTACGATAAAGCCTGTCCACTTCATCTTGCGTAGCGCAGAAAACAATACAACTGTCCGGGTTTTCCACTATGGTGATATCCTTCAACAGTGCGAATTTGTCATCTTGCTTCACTTCATACCATACATGCTCTATCCTATCTGTCGTTATACCACCATCTATTATTTCTATTAATGCCGGGCCTTTCATGTATTGTTGGGAAAGATGTGCAATGTCTTCAGGCAATGTAGCAGAAAACAACATAGTTACCCTGTTATCCGGAAGCTTTTGGATGATTGCCTCCACTTGATCGATAAAGCCCATATTTAACATTTCGTCGGCTTCATCAATGACAAGATACTCCAGTTTATCAACCTCAAAAGTACCTTTTTCCAAGTGGTCTAGTACCCGGCCTGGTGTACCGACAACTATATGTGATTTTTGCTTCAATTCAAGCTTTTGTCTTTGAAAGGGTTGTTTTCCATAAATGGCGGTCGCTTTGATCCGTTTGAAGCGGCCGATATTCGTTATATCCTCCTTCACCTGGGCAGCAAGCTCCCTTGTTGGGGTCAGCACCAGGGCTTGTGGCTTGTTTTCCTCCCAATGGACATGCTCACAGAGTGGCACAGCAAAAGAAGCCGTTTTCCCGCTTCCTGTTTGTGATTTTACAATGATATCCCGTTTCTCCAATGCAAGTGGAATCACTTCTTCTTGAACATTTGTTGGTTTTATATATTTAAGGCTTGTCAGGGCCTTGATGATGTCTGCGCTAAGATTAAATTTCTGGAAAGTTCTATTCATTATTTGTGTACCCTTCTTTTTCTTCAAATTCTACTACAATCTCCAATACTTCCGACCTGCTACCTATTCGCAGGGGTGGCCCCCAAAAACCGAAGCCCGATGAGACAAATGCATGCAGCTGACCTTTCTTCAGATAACCCCAATCCAATTCGAACAGTTTTCTGGTGATAAGATGATTTGGTGCCATCTGTCCTCTATGAGTATGACCGGATACGATGAGATCGATACCGTTTTCCTGCGCTTCCTTCAGTTCCGCAGGCTGGTGATCCATTGCAATCAAAGGCAATGAAGAATCGAGTTTCATATTGGACACCAGTTGTTTGAATGACTGTCTCCTTGAATCCGTTTTATCTTTTCTACCAAGCAGATAAAAACTATCCCCTACCTGAATTACTTCGTCCATCAAAATACGGATATTAACCTTTTCCATCTCTTTCAGAAATGCCGGTATTTCTCTACCGTAATATTCATGATTCCCTAGGACCCCATAAATACCGAGTGGAGCATGGAGTTGTTTCATAACAGTCCCCATATTTTTTTTGATAAAATGTTCGGGCTCGTCATCGATAATATCACCTGGAAGCAGAATGATATCAGGCTTGATACGTTCCAACGTCTTCACAAGCCTTTTAGCATGTGCTACACCTGATAGTTTACCGAAATGCATATCAGAGGCTACAGCAATGTGGAGTTTTTTAAATTGATTTTTTTTAGGTATGTTAATTTCATATTTTCTGATCACCGGACTATAGGCATTATAAAGACCACAGGCGAAAATAACAGCAAGCAGAACAGCAGTAAATGTGCCAACCAGGGGAATGGTTGTTTGACTTGGAACTCCCGAAAAGCTAAGTACCCAAATTGCAAAATTGGCCAAAGGGAATAAAAGCAGACCGTATTGAATGACCCCGAACCATACCGATCCGATTGCAGATAACCAGTTCAACGGTTTTACCATTCTACCAAGAATGTAGGAATAGGAAAAAATAGCGATAGCTAACCAATAGAGCCATTCATGTTGAAATGAAAACATAACCTTTAGCCAAACCAGCACATTCCAACCAAGATAAAGCATTAAAATATTATATAATGAGAAAAATGCAACGATCGAAAGTACCCGACCAACCTTCACGAAAGCAACTACTCCTTCAGTATGTTTACTAGATTCTATTCATTATAACGAATGATGAGAGGTTATGCGAAAATTAATCTTTTATATTCTGAAATACATATCCCTCTACGAAGGGAAACGTTAAATCTTACACACAAAAAAACTGACCCCAATCTACCGGAGTCAGTTCACAAGAGATGATTTCTTCAAATAGTTATCAAAAACAATATTCCCGAATGGAATGAAAGCTACAGCCACAGCACCAGCAGCCCACTTTAGGGACCATCTTATTTTAAATGTGATATATGCAATGAAAAGAATATAGGTGATAAACAAAAAGCCGTGTAATGCTCCAACCACACTTACTGCTTGAGGAATATCAAGTCCATATTTAAGAGGCATTGCTATAAAAAGAAGAACGAGCAAAGAACCGCCTTCTATCAATCCCATGATTCTAAACCTGCCCATAGTAGTGTTTGTCATTATCTATCAGCCTTCCCTTAAAAAAATGATTATTTCTATTATAAAACACTTCTTCCATGGCACTTCCTATTACACATGACAATCCTGTGAAACTTCTTTTTTAGTTTTTTCTTTTTACATAAAGAAATGCCACTATCTGCGCTTTTTATATATGAGCAAACGGTATTTCAATATTTCTCCTCTTAATTTCATCTAATATCAACTTGAGAAAGTCCCCGTTCAAATCATTTATCTTAGCTACTTCATATACTTCCAGCAAAGATTCATTGCTTAACGAATCCATTCTATTCCCTCCCATATAACGGATATTTCAAATAGGTGAAGTTGGCATATTATTAAATTTTCCATTATTGCATCTGTACCTGAAATCCTGTGCATGTGAAAATTTTATTATAGACAGCCTCATCTTTTTAAAAATCTCCATCTATTTCTTTCATGTGAAGTGAAAGGATTCGATTATTGAACTATTCTGTTAATGACTCTCTCTACCTAACATTCTAACTAACACCATAGGGCTTTGTCCAATTTTCTCTGGACTTTTGAGCTTAATATTATTGCTAAGTTGCTGGTTTGCAATTTAGAGGTTTTCTTCTCGTTTTTTTTCGCGATTGATATTCAGAAACAAGTGGGATTTTCCGATATTTTTATCTCCTGATGTACAAATGGCTTCTCTTGTTTTTAGGGCAAAAAAATAGAAAAGCTATTAAGCTCCCCTATTGCAGTGTGAAGACAAAGTTATTTTATCTTTAGGAATATACGATTACCTTGTTGATCGCAGTGGAAGGCGCGTAGACTTCTGCGGGAGGAAGGGACAAGGAAGACCCCGCAGGGCGAATGCCCGAGGAGGCTTCCGGACCGCCCGCGAAAAGCGAAGCGCCTGGAACGAAGATCAACAGCTAAATGCAAATTTAAAAGTATTTAGAGGTTTGTCAACATTCTGAAATAGAAAAGCTATTAAGCTCCTCTATTGTTCTTCTTTTAAATAGGACAAAAACTGCTTAAAGACGGTTGCACCTATCCCCATGTATTCCACATACGGATCGATTTCCCATATCTTATTTTGACATAAAGCATTCATTATTGAATTCCTCCCTTTTTATGAATCTATCGGATCAGAGCGCTCCGCCAACCAATTCTGGAGATAGACTGGCAGCTTGCCGTTATGCACAGAAGTACCAGTATGGCCACCCTGAAGAATATGGGTTTGTTTATCCACACTTGATACCTTTTCCATTATCGGCAGGATGTGATCAAGGGGCACGAGACGATCTCCTTCTGTTCCAACCACCAATAGATTCGCTTTAATGTTGGATAGCTTTGCCTTCTGGCCATTAACTTCAAAAAGGCCTTTTATGACCTTGTTTTCTTTGGTCAGATCCTCTGTAATCTGCTTAGCGGCCCCACTTGTTAAGGGAATATGCCCCTTTGTCCACGTATTGAACCGATGCCATTTTTCTACATATGCTTTATCGTGGCCATTTAATAGGAGAGAGAGGTATGGGGTTAAATAAACAGGGGAAGTGACCATTCGTATACCTGCTTCTACATGTGAAGCAGGTATGATTCCAAGCTCCTCCACATATCTGAAACTATCCACTTCCTCTCTTCTCAAAGCATTGACCCACTTATCAAAGTATGCAGGTGTAGCGAAGTCTATCGGCGTAACAAACAGGACAAGGTTTTTTATTGGTTCTTTTGCAATGGAGGCATAGATGGCTGCAAGCGTTCCACCCAAACAGTAGCCCATTATGCTCATCTGGTCTGCACCAGAGTGCTTGATCGCTTCCTTCACACCAGACTGGATGTATTTTGTAATATAATCATTGAGTGTCATGTCCCTGTCCTCAAGCCCGGGTTTCCCATAGTCAATCAGATAGACGTCATAACCCTCATGGACAAGGGCTTCAATTGTACTGCCACCCTTTTGCAAATCTAATATGAAGGGTTGATTAATCAAGGAGTAAATAATAAAAATGGGGATGTTATATTTCTTCTCAGGTGATTTGTAATACCAGAGGGTCGCTTTGTTCTTTTTCCAAATGTGTTTCCTTGGCGTTACTCCATCCTTAAATGGCGTTTCATTGTAATGCATCATCTGTTTCTTCCAGGTTTCCAATTGATTATCCACCATCCTGCCCACCAGCTTTTAAGCGGACAACCTTTGCATCATACCCCGGTAATTTTGATAAAATGGCTTGACTTTGCACCATATCTTCCATTAATACTTTTACCATTTTCTTTTTTTGGTTCATGTCCTGTTTTCCTGTTTGGTCCTCCTGGAGATTTCCATCATGCAACTGTGCTTCTAATCGATCTATTTTCTCTTCTATCTGAATGAGCATTTTTGCTATGTTGGCTACATCATTTTTTGTAGGAAAGTTATATTTCAAAGATAAAACTTCCACCTGGTCTCTAACCATCCGCAATTTATCTGCTTGGATCTCACTTTCCAAACCGACGACACGAAAAACTGACTCTCGGTTAAGCACATCCTTTAACGCCTGATTCAGCTGGTTTTCCACTTGTATCGCTTTGACTTTAATTCGTTTGTTCCTTTCTTTTTTATTTCCGCCTGTATTAAACATGGCTGGTTCACCCTTTCACTCATTTTCAAATACATAACTTTAAATTAAGGACGTCATTCCTCCATCTACCACTAAAATGTGACCGACACAGTAATCCGATGCCCGAGAAGATAAAAATACTGCAGCACCCTTCAGGTCGTGTTCCCCACCAAACCGTTTTGCGGGAATCTGGTCTTTTAGATTAGGAGCAGAATGTTCTATAATGCTTTTGGTGATTTTAGTCGGAAACATGCCCGGAGCAATTGCATTCACTTGGATGTTATGGGGAGCAAGCTTAACTGCTAGGTCTTTGGTAAATGTAATAACCCCACCTTTGCTCGTATTATAAGCAATGGTATCCATCAGGGAGGGATCTGTTCCTCCTAAACCTGTAACAGAAGCAATGTTTACAATCTTACCGTTACCTTGTTTCACCATCACCCTAGCCGCCTTTTGGCTGAATAAAAATAATCCTCGCAGATTCACATTCATCACTTTATCCCACTTATCAGCAGGTAAATCTAACGTTGGCGCCATCCAAGAAGTACCGCTATTGTTCACCAGGATGTCCAGTTTCCCAAAATGGTCTACCGTTTCGTCTATGACATGTTGAATCTCTTCTTCTTTTGTAACATCACATGCATAAGCCAGCGATTTAACGCCCTTTTGTTTCAATGCCTCACTCACTTTTTGGCAAGATGCTAGATCACGAGAGCACACAACAACGTTCGCCCCCGCCTCGGCAAGAGCATTCGCCATCTGAGCTCCAAGCCCCTTGCCTCCACCTGTCACGATTGCCGTCTTATTTTTAAGATCGAACAAGTCTTTTACTTCCATAATGTTTCCCCCTCTTTTGTTTGGTAGTTTCGGATAAAAATCTAGTAACAATTAGTAGATTCCATATAGTATAGTAGGGAACCACTTAAGAGGTGTGTAAAATGATGAATTGGTGGAGGTGGAAAAAAAGATTTCGGGAGATTTTGGAGATGAAAGCAAAAAATGTACGCAAAAAAGGCCCTCCGGATGGAGAGCCTTTTCCTGACGTCAAAATTACTTTTGAACGTTAGTTGCTTGAGGTCCACGAGCGCCTTGCTCGATTTCGAAAGTTACTGTTTGACCTTCTTCTAAAGATTTGAAACCGTCGCCTTGAATAGCGGAGAAATGAACGAATACATCGTCTTGTCCGTCTACTTCGATGAAACCGAAACCTTTTTCAGCGTTGAACCATTTTACTTTACCTTCTAACATTATGTTTCCTCCTACAGTGGATAAATCCACAATTGTATTACCATTCTTGCTCTGCATAATCTTTCAAGACGAAAAACATTGAAGTAAATTCCTTCTATCAGCCTTACCGAACAAAAACAATTAACTTAATCATAGAGGTTATGTAACGAAAAATCAAGTTTTTTTTGGTTTTGCTAGTAACTTCCATTTATAAAGTCGTACTTGTTACGGGTGAAGACTTATAAGATTTGCTGCAACCATGGTGAATTTCTGTAGTAGTTTACCCATTGTGGGACTTTTTATAAACATTTTTGTGAAATTTTTTTCTCTGGTTAATTGTTTCTCTCCGTTTAAGGTGTTCGCTTTCCGCAGGGCGGTGCTTGAGCCTCCTCGGCAAGCCTGCTGGGTCTCAAGTCTTCCGCTACCTGCCGCTGGAGTCTCTCACCTTGCACTTCAGTCAACAGGGTTAAGCTCTTGCTACGCTAAAATTAATTTATTATGTTCAGAGTTGTTGGTAAATATTTTTAAAAAAATAGTACACTTTGTACTTTTCTTTTTTCAAATGTTTTTGTAAGATAGTACAATATTCAATATGTATAGACATTTGTTTTTTTAGGGAGGACATCATGAGAAAATTCGGACTTTTACCAAGAATTATCCTTGCCATTCTATTGGGTGTGGCCATAGGGAGTTTTGCACCTGAATGGTTTGTTAAGATATTCGTTACCTTTAATGAGATATTTGGCAACTTCTTAGGTTTCGCCATTCCATTAATCATTATTGCGTTCATCGCGCCTGGTATAGGCGAGATCGGGAAAGGAGCAGGGAAATTTCTCGGGTTGACTGCATCCATTGCCTACCTGTCAACTATTGCGGCTGGAGTATTGGCCTATTTCGCAGCAAGTTCTTTGTATCCCTCCATATTAAAAGGCGCTAGCCTTTCAGGAGCAATGGAAAATCCAGAGGAAGCTTTGTTAAAACCTTTCTTGGAGCTTGAAATTCCAGCACCATTTGAGGTCATGACCGCCTTGATTATTGCGTTCACACTGGGACTTGGGATGTCTGCTATCAAGGGTAGTACGTTAAAAACTGCCATGATAGAATTTAGAACTATTATTGAACTTGTTATCTCCAAAGTCATTATTCCATTATTGCCTATTCACATTCTAGGTATTTTTGCGAATATGACCTACGGAGGACAAGTCCAAACAATAATAAGTGTATTTGCTAAAGTATTTGTTCTTATCATTTTATTACATTTCACAATGTTGCTTTTACAATACTCTGCAAGTGGTGCCTTATCTAAGAGAAATCCGTTTGCTATGCTTAAATCAATGATGGCAGCATATTTTACGGCACTTGGTACCCAGTCTTCAGCTTCCACCATCCCTGTTACCCTGCAACGGACAAAGAACATGGGAGTAAGAGAGAAAACAGCCGATTTTACCGTACCTTTATTGGCAAACATCCATTTGTCAGGAAGTACGATTACGATTGTTTCCTGTGCGATGGCCATCATGTTTATCAATGGCATGGACTACTCTTTATTGACCGTTCTTCCATTCATCATGATGCTTGGTGTGACAATGATCGCCGCTCCAGGTGTACCTGGAGGCGCCGTTATGGCCGCTATTGGCCTTTTACAGACCATGCTTGATTTTGATTCCACCATGGTCTCCTTGATGATAGCCCTTTATTTGGCACAAGATAGTTTCGGTACAGCCTGCAATGTCACAGGCGATGGTGCCATTGCTAATACGGTAGACAAACTTACAGCTCCAAAATAAGAGAAAGGTGGCTCCTTTAATGCGAGCCACCTTTCTTATTTCCTACATAAAGAAGACCCCTGTAAGAACTTCCTACGCTTACTACTATTCGCCCACTTCCATCAAATCAGAAACAGATACTTGCGTACGCTCTTCTCCTGGTCCACGCAAATGAACCGTAGCAGTACTTCCATCCTCGCTGATGGAATCAATCCATACTTTTGTCCCTTCAAAGGTTACATCTATCATTGTTGGAGAGGATAATATTTGTCTGACGCGTCTTTCTTCCATTGTTGTCACTCCTGCCCTATTAAAAATTCATTACTAACATTCGCATTTATTTTTCCAAAACAGTGGCATTTTATCCCTTGGAAGTTTAATTTTCACGGTATTTTGTCAACAATGAAAAGAGAGGTGAACGAGATGAAGTTACGGCAGGAAGAAAATGAACAACTTAGTGAAGCAATTGATAAAATGAATGAGAGCCTTGATCGTTTTATTGAATTCTATAATGAATCGGAAGAAGACAAGCCCATCATTTCGTTTAGTGATGAGGTAATCAAGCTACTTGAAGCCGGGAAACAGAAATATGGAGAAGATGCTTTGAACAAGAAAATCAATTCCATCATTAAGGAAGTTCTCTCTTTCGTCTCCACAGAGGATGACAAATAGATGGAAAAAATCAAACAACAGACCTCCCTTATATTCAGGTTTGTACATTGGCCACTGATTGCCAGAATACTTATCATCATATTCATAATAAATATTACGTTTGGCATATTCATACATCTTATTGAGCCTGAGGAGTTTCCCGCCATTTTCGACGGGGTTTGGTGGGCAATTGTCACAACAGCAACTTTGGGTTATGGGGATTATGTACCGGTTACGGTGACTGGCAGATCTCTAGCCATTATTCTAATTTTATTTGGTACAGGTTTTGTTACTACATATTTTGTATCGCTGGCAGCAAGTGCCATCGCAACACAAAATGATTATTTGGAGGGCAAAGTGGATTATAAAGGTTCAGAACATATAATTGTCATTGGTTGGAATGAGCGGGTAAAGGAAACATTAAGGCAGATTAATTCGATGAGTAAAAAACCGTTATCGATCGTCTTGATCGACCAGACATTAGAAAAGAATCCGTTGCATGACCAAAACGTTCATTTTATTAAAGGAAATCCCTGCTATGACCAAACTTTGCTAGGAGCCAATGTAAAGGGTGCGGCATTTGTTGTTATTTCAGCAGACCAAAGCAAGGATGAAGTTCAAGCAGACATGAATTCGGTACTGACTCTTCTGGCAGTAAAAGGATTAAGCCCTGATGTGTACACCATCGTCGAGATTCTGACTTCTTTGCAGGTCAAAAATGCTCAGCGTGCAGGTGCAGATGAGGTGATCCAGACGAATATGTTTACAAGCTATGTCATGACCAACAGCATGATGTCCAATGGAATGTCCGGAACCCTTTTGAGCATGCTTGACCAGTTGAAAGGGAGCAAGCTGAAATACCTCGAGGCGGACAGAGGGTTTGTAGGGGAAACGTTTGAAACGATTAGCAACCAGATGCTTCAGAAAAAAATTCTATTGATAGGAATAAAAAGAAGAGGGGACACCATGGTCAACCCTCCTCTCTACACTTTGATTCAAGCTGATGACTGTCTTCTAGTGATAAAAGACTAATCCCTGCCAAGTAAAGCTTCGAGTTCATGTACAAGCGTATGTCCAAGCTCGATGAATTCCTTCGGAAAGGAAGCGTCCGGGTCTTCCGGCTCAGAAAACTGGTCAAGGGAAGCAGACGCGTTCGATACATGTACATTGTCATCTAATCCTACCTGGTATTTATGCGCTAACAGGAACGGTCTGCCGAGCTCCACTGTCGTCCCTTGAGAGTCTAATTGACCGTCAACAGACTGAAAAGGTACTCTTAGAAACTGGTAACCAACCTCATCATCAATTTTATAATCGAAATAGCCGTGGTCATAGTCCCAGTTGCCTCCGATGGAATACCCGATGGCTTTAAGCTCCTGCTCTAATTTATATAACTGAAACTCGGCTCCTTCAATTTTCGATGGAATAGGAATCATGGCAATCCCTCCTTATTATTCATTCATATATAAGGCTAGGTTTCCCCATGAAGAGGTTTTCATGCACGACAAAAAAGAGACCATCTCCCTTTGGTATAGGAAACGGTCTCTTTTATTTTATTGAAATCAACAGCGGTGTTTAACTGAACCTTTATTTCAGGCGTTTTTCCAATTCCGCTTTAACCTCTTCAAATCCAGGCTTTCCAAGTAGAGCGAACATGTTTACCTTGTAAGCTTCCACTCCCGGCTGGTCAAATGGATTTACTCCAAGCAGGTATCCGCTCATCGCACATGCTTTTTCAAAGAAGTAGACAAGATATCCGAATGTGTAGGCATCCATTGTAGGAATGTTAACCACAAGGTTTGGCACCCCTCCATCTGTATGGGCAAGAAGTGTTCCTTCGTATGCTTTCGTATTGACAAAGTCCACCGTTTCACCTGCAAGATAGTTTAATCCATCAAGATCGGAAGCTTCCTCTTCCACTTTCAGTTCATGGCGAGGCGTTTCCACTTTAATAATGGTTTCAAACAGATCGCGGCGTCCTTCTTGTACATATTGTCCCATGGAATGAAGGTCTGTCGAGAAGTTCGCTGATGCAGGGAAGATTCCCTTCTGGTCTTTCCCTTCACTTTCGCCGAATAATTGCTTCCACCATTCAGAGAAGTATTGAAGGCCCGGCTCATAATTAATCAGCATTTCAATGGTTTTTCCTTTGTTATAAAGGACATTACGCACCGCAGCATATTGGTATGCAGCGTTCTCTTCCAATTCCGAATTGGAGAAGTCACCGCTTGCATCTGCAGCACCTTTCATCATCGCTTCGATATCTGCACCAGATACAGCAATCGGCAATAATCCTACAGCTGTAAGGACAGAATAACGACCACCAACATCATCAGGAATGATGAAGGACTCATAGCCTTCTTCTGTGGCCAATGTCTTTAATGCACCACGAGCTTTATCAGTAGTGGCATAAATGCGTCTGCGCGCTTCTTCTTTACCGTACTTTTCTTCTAGAAGCTTTCGGAAAATACGGAATGCAAGAGCTGGCTCAGTTGTTGTACCTGACTTGGAAATCACGTTAATGGAGAAATCCTTTCCTTCTAACAGATCCATTAGATCTCTCATGTACGTTGAACTGATGTTGTTCCCAACAAAGACAACCTGAGGTGTTTTACGCTGCTCTTTCGTTAAAGCGTTATAAAATGAGTGGTTCAGCATTTCAAGCGCTGCACGAGCTCCAAGATAGGAACCACCGATTCCTACTACTAAAAGGATGTCTGAATCGTTTTTGATTTTATCTGCACTTTTCACAATACGTGCAAACTCTTCTTTGTCATAATTCGTAGGAAGGTCGATCCATCCAAGATAGTCGTTACCTGCGCCTGTTTTTTCGTGTAAAGAATGATGGGCAACTTTCACCGCATCCCGTAAGTATGTAATTTCATGTTCGCCGAAAAATGATAATGCTTTGTTATAATCGAAGCGAATATGTGTCATATAATTAACCTCCAAAAACATATTTGCATGCCAATTTTCACTTTACAGAATCCCGTCCGATAATTCAAGGATTGCCCATTTATGTAAGCGGATACAATTAAAATATTTCATTTCCCCTCAAATTCTCCTCTTAAAAGCGAACACCTGGAACGGAAATCTTCAGTGTGATGTGGTATCCCCTGTAGATTGTAGTGCAAGGTGTGAGACTCCTGCGGGAGATAGCGGTAGACTTGAGACCCCGCAGGCAAAGCGAGGGCACTGAAAAACTGAAAACGAATTGTTTTTAATTGTTTCTAGCTGTGGATTGGAGCAAATAGCGTAGACTCCTTGAAAATGCGAGCATTTTCTGCGTGCGATGTATCGCTGCCGTAGCCTTCCTTGTCCTGCAGGGGAGTAGCGACAATCTTGAGACCCCGCAGGGCGCAGCCCGAGGAGGCTCAAGGTCGCCCCGCGGAAAGCGAACACCTGGAACGAAAATCTACAGGAAGTAAAACCGACCAACACACCCAAAAGCTGCTAACTTCCATAAGAAAACGGCTATACATAGTGTATAACCGTTTTCCATTTTTTTCAGGACTGTCCGCTTCTAAGTCGGTTCCACTTCTTCTTTTTCCTTTTTAGCCACAACTATCCTTATATACTCACGTGGCTTAAATGGCTGTATGACATTCAAGCTTCCATGTTGGTTTGAACCGATTAGCACAATGGAGGAATCCTCATTATGGTAATGCTCCACATAGTCCCTTTTTTGCTCCGCATTAAACCACCATGCTCCAGCAAATAAAGTAGAAAATATGGAAAGTGCAATAGCTGCTTTTCTTTTAACCATATTTACCACCACCTAGGTATAGCATGGCTAATAATTCGACATTTTATGCAACTGAAAAAAAGTTTTTCGAAGGCTTTTTGACTAGTTTCTATCATATTTAATATGCAGGACAAAATCGGTCTATACTAACAATCAGCAAGGATGCAAGCGGTTATGATTTAGTATATAATTTGATTTAGTAATTTTTCTTTACAAATAATTATTCCTTTCGACATGTAACAAGGCAGGTACCAAACTAGTTAGAGTGAAAATCTCTAGAAAAAAGTGGTATTTGCCGTTGTTTTCTTATGTTTATAAGGGAAGACTATTATTTATAGAAGAAACAGAGGAGGTTTGTGTCTTGTCACTGATTCATTTAGTGATTCTATCGCCTTTCTTGTTGGCGATTCTTGTGCCTTTTGCACATAAGTATTTCAAAAGCATACATACTGGGTGGTTTGTACTGATATTGCCACTCGTTTTATTCATTTATTTTCTCCAATACTTAGGCACCACTATGAACGGGGAAGCTTACACAAGCACAATGAAATGGATTCCTTCCATTGGGATAGATTTTGTTGTTTATCTGGACGGGTTAGGCCTGCTTTTTGCCTTATTAATTACAGGAATCGGCGCTTTAGTGGTCCTGTACTCCATTTATTATCTTTCCAAAGAGAAAGAAGCACTTAATACGTTCTATGTTTATCTACTCATGTTCATGGGAGCAATGCTTGGAGTTGTGCTATCAGACAACCTGCTTGTCATGTATTCCTTCTGGGAATTGACAAGTATCTCTTCTTTCCTTTTGATCAGTTATTGGTATCACCGCGAAAAATCTCGTTATGGCGCGCTGAAATCCATGCTGATTACAGTTTTCGGTGGATTGGCTATGCTTGCCGGTATCATCCTCCTTTACTTGATTACTGGTACATTCAGTGTTCGTGAAACCATTGCGAATGTGGATATTGTAACAAGTCACGAGTTTTTTGTACCTGCACTGATTTTGTTCTTGCTAGGTGCATTCACAAAATCAGCTCAATTTCCGTTTCACATCTGGTTACCGGATGCAATGGAAGCACCGACGCCTGTCAGCGCATACCTGCACTCCGCAACAATGGTTAAAGCGGGTATTTATCTTGTTGCACGTATGAGTCCTGTCTTTGCAGGTGCGCCGGAATGGTTCTGGCTTGTATCCGGCTTCGGAATAGTCACCTTATTCTGGGGATCTTTCTCTGCGGTAAAACAGACTGACCTGAAATCGATCTTGGCATTCTCGACTGTCAGCCAACTTGGTTTGATCATGTCATTGTTAGGTGTAGGAAGTGCTGCAGCCTACTATAACTACATTGATGAAAATGCCTATACAATAGCTACACTTGCTGCAGTATTCCATTTAATTAACCATGCAACATTTAAAGGAAGTCTGTTCATGGTTGCCGGAATCGTCGATCATGAAACAGGTACACGGGACATCAGGAAACTCGGTGGTTTGATGAACCTGATGCCGATTACCTTTACCCTTGCTATCATTGGAACTTTTTCCATGGCCGGTTTACCACCTTTCAACGGATTCCTAAGTAAAGAAATGTTTTTTACCGGAATGTTGCAGGCGACAGAAATCAGCGCCTGGAATATGGAAACGCTCGGTATGATTTTCCCGGTTATTGCTTGGGTCGCGAGTGTGTTCACATTCATCTATAGTATGGTACTTGTTTTCAAAACTTTCACAGGGAAGTATCAACCTGAAAAACTTGACAAAAAACCCCATGAAGCACCGATTGGAATGCTTATCTCTCCAATCATTCTCGCTTCTTTGGTTGTTATATTCGGTTTCTTCCCAATGGTGTTAAGAGGCGTTATAGAACCCGCCTTATACTCCATCCTTCCTTCTGATGTAGTATCGGTGGAAGTGGATATTTATCATTGGCATGGGTTTAACACGGAACTATTTATGACAATGGGTGTCATCCTTGTTGGGGTTCTTCTTTATCTGACCTTGGCAAAGTGGGGCAAACTCTATGAATGGTTCCCACAGAGACTTACCCTCAACAAATTATATGATGGTGGATTGGTAGCATTGGATCGCGGTTCTTCCGCTTTTACCAAATCACATATGACAGGCTTTATCCGCGACTACCTTGTCATGATTTTCGCTTTCATGATTGTACTGTTAGGGGTTGTATTGTTCTCAACTGATGCATTCCATGTGAATTTGACAAATGTGGCTCCTGTAGGGGTCTATGAGGTCGTCCTTGCATTGGTGATGGTCATTTCGGCCTTGACCATTCTTTTCACAAAATCAAGGCTTACGGCCATTATTTCCCTTGGTGTAGTAGGATATGCCATGTCATTGTTCTTTGTCCTGTTCAGAGCTCCAGATCTTGCCCTTACGCAATTGATTGTGGAAACTGTCTCAGTGGCATTATTCCTATTATGCTTCTATCACCTGCCGGAGCTGTCGAAGGAAATTAGCAAATTACGTTTCCGATTGACGAATTTCGTCATCTCGGTGGGTGTCGGACTGATAGTCATTTTTATCGGACTGTCAGTAAACAGCACACGACTGTTCGAGTCCATTTCAAGCTATTTTGAAGCTGCATCTTATGAGGAAGCTGGCGGTAAGAATATGGTTAACGTTATTCTCGTCGACTTCCGTGGATTGGATACCCTTTTCGAAATTGCCGTACTTACCATTGCAGCATTTGGAATTTATGCAATGATCAAGCTGCGTCTAACCGATAAGAAGGGAGGGGTAAAAGGTGAAAGTTAATGATTTAATTTTACAGACTGTTACCACCCTTTTATCTTTTATCATCATCATCTTCTCCATTTACCTCTTTTTTGCCGGGCATTATACGCCAGGTGGAGGTTTCATAGGAGGTTTGATGACTTCTGCAGCCCTTGTATTGTTATTACTTGCGTTTGATATAAAAACAATCAATACCATCTTTCCGTTCAATTTTTTGACGGTAGCGGCTGCGGGATTGATGATTTCCATCCTAACTGGTGTCGGGGCATTATTTTTCGATGTTCCATATTTGACACATACATTTGATTATGTGGAACTTCCAATACTTGGAGAAACAGCCCTTGCTTCCACATTAATTTTTGATTTAGGTGTATATCTAGTTGTTGTCGGTATTGCGATGACCATTATTCAAACGATAGGAGAGAGTGAATAATGGAAATAATTATGACAGTAGTAGCAGGTGTGCTTATTGCCACCGCTACCTACTTAATCTTATCTAAAAGCATTTTACGAATTATTGTTGGTACTGGTCTTCTGGCCCACGGTGCCCATATGTTGCTTCTGACGATGGGCGGATTGAAAAGGGGGGCTGCCCCGCTGCTTGGTCAAGAAGCGGAAGCTTACACAGACCCCCTTCCCCAGGCACTGATTTTAACAGCGATTGTTATCAGCTTCGGGGTGACTTCCTTCTTCCTGGTTCTTGCATACAGAGCTTACCAGGAGCTGAAGACAGACGATATGGATAAATTAAGGGGAAATGAAAATCATGAATAACCTAGTTATATTACCGATACTGATCCCTTTAATTACAGCGACACTTTTGTTATTGATACCAAAAAAGATAAAGCTTCAAAAAGTGATTAGTGTCATCAGTTTAACGCTTACTACTATTGCCGCGGCTGTACTCGCCCAGATGGTTTATACAGATGGGATACAGACATTGGAGGTTGGGAGTTGGCGACCTCCATTCGGTATTGTTCTTGTAGCGGATATGTTCTCAAGCCTACTCGTACTTACCGGAGTAATTGTCAGTTTTACATGTGTACTATTTGCATTCCGCTCCATTGGACGAGAACGGGAGAGTTTTTACTACTATGGCTTTACCCAGTTTCTTATTGCAGGTGTGATGGGAGCCTTTTTGACAGGCGACCTGTTCAACCTATTTGTGTTCTTTGAGGTTTTCCTGATGGCTTCTTACGTTCTGATTGTCATTGGGGGAACAAAAGTACAATTGCGTGAATCCTTGAAGTATGTACTGGTCAATGTTATCTCCTCTGCCCTTTTTGTTGTGGCATTGGCGTATTTATATGGACTTGTCGGGACATTGAATATGGCAGACGTTTCAAATAAAGTTGCTCAAGCAGGTCAGCAAGATATTCTAACTGTAGTGGCAATCCTGTTTCTGGTGGTATTCGGCCTTAAAGGCGGGATATTCCCGTTATACTTTTGGCTACCTGGATCCTATCAAGCACCTCCTTATGCTATTACAGCCCTATTTGGAGCATTATTGACCAAAGTCGGCATCTATGCCATCTATCGTACATTCACTCTCATTTTCTATCATGAGCCTCAAATTACCCATTCGATCATTGCTGTACTTGCTGGTATCACAATCCTGATCGGGGCGATTGGAGCGATAGCTTACTGGGATGTTAAGAAGATCTTAATATACAATATTGTTACAGCTGTTGGAGTTATCATATACGGAGTAGCTATTGCTACAGAGACCGGTTATGCCGGTGGAATCTATTATCTTATTCACGATATGGTGATCAAAGGGGCATTGTTCCTATTGGCAGGTGCCATGTTCACCATCACAGGTACAGATAACATCAAGAAAATGGGCGGTATGATCAAACGCCATCCACTTCTTGGTTGGATGTTCTTTGCAGCATGTCTGGCTCTTGCCGGAATACCTCCACTAAGTGGATTTGTAGGAAAAATCCTATTGGTTCAAGGTGGTCTCGACACCGGACATTATGTCTTCGTCGGAATCATGCTTTTCTCCAGCTTGCTCGTTCTGTACTCTGTAATGAAAATATTTATGAATTGCTTCTTTAGAGAAGAAGTGTTAGCAGAAAAAGATGAAAAAGGTTCCACAAAAGGATTGATATATCCGAGTGTTGTATTAATCGCCATTTCTGCATTTCTTGGTTTAGGCGCAGAATTCGTATATCCGTATATATATGAGGCGGCAGAAACATTGATGGATCCATCCATCTATATCCAAGCAGTTTTAAAGGAGTAGTTTCTCATGGCTTTTCAAATACTATTAAACTTAATCATTGCATTCAGTTGGATGTTTCTGAAGAACGAATGGGCCTTTGCCGACTTTTTTGTAGGGTATTTCTGGGGACTTGTAATTATCTTCACCATGCGCCGCTTTATCCCCGGACGCTTCTACTTTGAAAGGATTCTGGCTGCTGGTAAACTGCTATTCCTTTTCTTAAGGGAGCTGGTCTTAGCAAATGTCCAAGTGATTCGTGACATCCTTCGTCCGAAGCTTACGATCGAACCAGGAATTTTCGCCATGCCTACCGAGCTGAAAAGTGAATGGGAGATAACCCTACTCTCCCTCCTAATCAGCTTGACACCAGGAACACTGGTGATGGATATTTCGGATGATAATAAAATCCTTTATATCCATGCCATGAACATCCCTGATTCGGACCAGGCGGTGGCTGAAATTAAGAACACCTTTGAAAAAGCGATTATGGAGGTGACCAGATAACATGTTGGAGTTTGAGAGTGCATTCGATGCCTTACTGACCATCAGTTTATTCATCATTTCCGTTTCCACCCTAGGGCTTGTCTATCGTGTTATTAAAGGTCCCTCTGTACCTGACAGAGTCATGGCACTCGATTCGATTGGCATCAATTTAATTGGCATTACTGCGATTACTTCCATCATTTTGAGAACCGATGCTTTTCTAGAAGTCATTCTATTGATAGGGGTCATTGCTTTTGTTGGTACAGTAGCATTTTCTAAGTTTTTGCAAAAAGGAGAGATAATCGAGTATGACAGAGACAATTAGTATTTTTATCGGAGTTGTCGTCCTACTAGGTTCTCTTCTAAGCTTAGTAACGACCATCGGGTTAATCAGACTCCCGGATGTATATTGCCGCAGTCACGCAGCCTCCAAGAGCGCCACACTTGGTGTATTGTTCATATTGATTGCAGCATTGATGTATTTCTGGATTGCTGATAGCTATTTCAGCGCTAGATTGGTTCTTGGAATCATTTTTGTCTTCGTGACAGCTCCAGTAGCAGGACATCTTATTACACGTGCTGCGTATTATACAGATGTTCCATTATGGGAGAAATCTGTCCAGGATGATTTAAAAACAAAAGAAAAACCGGAAACGGTTCGCGAAATGAAAAACAGCTGACGGAGTAAGATTCCGCCAGCTGTTTTTTTATTAAGCTCTTTTCTCAAAGATTGTTGCTATTCACTTGTAAAAAGTCGGCAATTGGACTTTTTACCGCATATCTCTAATGTAGGCATAAAACCTATTCGGATAACCGGGAAAAGAGCACGATAGTAAGGAATATAACGGTTGGTTCAAAAATAAGAAAAAGCAAAGTACACAAAAAGAGCCTTTTATCTTGAGAGGTTGACCGTTCCTTTCCGCTGCAGGCACTCGCTTTCCGCGGGGAGGGCCGGGAGCCTCCTCGGCAAGCCTGCGGGGTCTCCCGTTTCCCTCTACCTCCCGCCGGAGTCGAGTGCCTTCCGCTCCAATCCACTCAATTATCAAACTTTTACGATAAGCACGTGCGGAACAGCCTTTCTTTATTTAAAAAATTATAACGATGCCTTTAAGATTGACACAACATCATCATAAGAAAGCGACTTGAAATTACCAACTGCACCACGTGACATGACATGCTCCGCCATCTTATCAATGTTCTTACCATCAATATCATAATCAGCCAAGCGAGTTGGTGCTCCAAGGCTGGACCAGAACTCGCGAAGTCTGCGAATACCCTCAAGAGCAATCTCCTTGTCTGAAGAACCGTTATCCTGCACACCGAATACACGGACAGCAAGCTGCTTGAACCTTCCTACATTAGCCTCCAAGACATGCTCCATCCAATTCGGGAATAGAATAGCCAACCCACCAGCATGAGGAATGTCATAAATCGCTGAAACAGCATGCTCTATTCCATGTGTTGCCCAATCGCCACGATAGCCCATCTGTAGCATCCCGTTAAGTGCGATAGTACCATTGTAAAGGATAGTTTCGCGGTGCTCATAACTTTCAAGATCTTCCAACAACTGAGGTGCCGTTTCCATCACAGTGGTCAATACAGCCTCACACATGCGATCTTGAAGGGCTGTGTTGCTTGTTTGATGGAAGTACTGCTCCAACACGTGCGACATCATATCGACAATCCCATAAACCGTGTGATCTTTTGGCACAGTGAAGGTGTTGACAGGATCCAGGATCGAGAATTTAGGGAATGTCACCGGACTGCCCCATCCATACTTCTCCTGGGTTTCCCAGTTTGTGATAACAGAACCTGCGTTCATCTCCGAACCTGTTGCAGCCAATGTCAATACTGTGCCAAATGGCAATGCTTCCGTTGCAATATGTTTTCTAAGTACAATATCCCATACGTCGCCATCATATTTGGCACCTGCAGCGATTGCTTTGGTGCAATCGATCACACTTCCTCCACCTACCGCAAGAAGAAAATCAATCTTATGCTCCCTGCAGAGCTCAACTCCTTTTCTCACTGTAGATAATCTTGGATTTGGCTCTACCCCTGCAAGCTCAGTTACTTTCGCGCCCGCTTTATGTAAGGTATTCAAAACATCATCATAAAGTCCGCTTCCCTTGATACTTCCTCCACCATAAACGAGAAGAACGTTTTTGCCGTATTGCTCCATCTCATGTGGTAATGTCTCTAATTGTCCTTTTCCAAAAATCAGTTTTGTTGGATTATAAAATGTAAAGTTGTCCATTCCTATTACCTCCCTTTTGCATCGATTATGAATTATTTTTTACATGCTTGCAAAGAATTAGCTCTAGACAGTCCCATCTACTATAATGCTTCTTGATTATTTTTTTATGAATGTATAATTTCTGTAATGTTACAAAATATATAGAGGAAGCACTTATATTCTCAAGGAGGGTATGTAATGAGCACAATTCAACGTATTGCACTAGTATTGACTATTGTTGGGGCTATTAACTGGGGATTGATTGGTTTCTTCCAATTTGATCTTGTAGCAGCTATATTCGGCGGCCAAAGCGCAGCACTTTCCCGTATCATTTACGGTCTCGTAGGAATTGCAGGACTAATCAACCTTGGACTACTTTTCGTGCCATCTGAACAGCACGAAAGAGAAATCGAGCCAAGAACAACTCGATAAACGACAAAAAACCGCCTCTGTTACAGGGGCGGTTTTCATATTTTCAGTAAAATTGTGGCACAGGTGAGAGGATTGTAACTTTTCGGAAGGTGATTGTAACTAATTTCGTGGGGATTGTAACTACTTTGTCTTTGATTGTGACTTTTTTAAAGGTTATTGTGATAATTCGGAACTCGAAATAATTATACATAAAAAAAAGACATCCCTATGCAGGATGTCTCTCTCACTCAATCAAATTTACTTCTTGATTAAGTCTTCACGGTTGGATTGCTCGATCCACTCTTCTAACTTGTCTTTTAACGTGTTGAAACCGCCTGGAGCCGCTTCTGTGTGGTTTTTCACAACAGTTGCTTGGCGCTTTTTAGGCTTTCTTTGTGCAGCTGCTGGAGCTTCAGCAGGAGCTTCTTGAGTTGCTTTGATGGACAAGCTTATTTTATTGGACTTTGTGTCAACAGAAAGAACTTTCACTTGAACCTCATCGCCCATTTTCAAATGTTCGTTAACATCTTTCACATAACCGTGAGTAATTTCGGAAATATGAACTAGACCTTGCGTTTCTTCGTCAAGCGCAACGAACGCTCCGTATGGTTGAATTCCTGTAACTTTTCCTGTTAAGACACTACCGATTTCGAATTTATTAGACATGAAAACACTCCTAAATAATTTAATTTTTATACACATTGAACGCAATAAAAAATTATACCACAAATCCGCCACTTAATCAAAAATACTTTTTTCTACACTCAAGTCTCAAGTATTATTTGTGCTTTTTACAGGTAATATCCCAAAACCCAAAAATTAAACCTTCGATACTTGACTTTTAAAAAGGTAATATAACGGTTGGTTTATAAATAAGAAAAAGCAACAAAGTTTACGAAAACAGACTTTTAAAAAATGTTTGATGGACTGTACGGAAAAAGTAAAAATATGTTCAAACTTTATCGTGTTTAATCATGGTATGATAAAAGTAAGAAAATGCTTACATTGGAGGTTATTAGGATGAGAAAAATCGGGGAAAACATCCGCTTTTACCGAGAACGTGCAAAATTTACCGCTTCTGAGCTTGCTTTAAAAATTCGAGTTGGTACAGGTACAATTGAAAAATATGAGGCAGGTCTTCAAATGCCTGACATGCAGACCATCCTGAAAATTTCTACTGTGCTGGACGTACCTGCTTCCGAGTTACTGGAATCAGCTGCTTCCACCAATTCCAGCGGACTAGATCCTGAACTTGAGCAATTAATTGAAGAAGTCGGAGTGAAAAGAGCAAAATTGATCCTTCGCAAAGCAAAAGAATATACCGATGAAGACTTCCTGAATGTAATGCAGGTTTTATACGAAAAAAAAATATAACGCAAAAAATTTACAATAACCAGGTTTCAAAAATGATAAAGCTGGGAATACTTATACTATCAAGGCTTTTTCTAGTATTCCCCCTTTTGTTAGGACCAAATCCATAATGGATTTGGTCCTCTTTTTTCGTGTCAAAATCTACCTTTAAATCACCTGTATTGCTTCACAAACCGCTCCATTCTTTTAATGGCCTCCTGCAACTGCTCAAGAGATGAAGCATAGGAGCACCTTATATACCCCTCACCACTTTCTCCAAATACATCCCCAGGTACCACTGCCACCTTCTCCTCCAACAATAGTTTCTCCGCAAACTCCTGTGAGCTGAGACCAGTGAGTTTTACGGATGGGAAAGCATAGAATGCTCCTCCAGGATTATGGCATGGCAGTCCTATTTCGTTCAATGAAGCAACAAAATAATTTCTGCGTCTGCGATAGCTCTTTTTCATGTCTTCGATGTCCTGCCTACCGTTTTTCAATGCTTCTATTGCACCATACTGTGCCATGGTTGAGGCACACATCATCGCATATTGATGCACCTTCAGCATCGCCTCGACAATATCCGTCGGTCCGGCAACAAACCCCAATCGCCAACCAGTCATGGCAAAGCTTTTGGAAAAACCGGATATCAGAATCGTCCTATCCTTCATATTAGGAAGGGTAGGGAAACTGGTAAACTTTTCGTCAAAAGAAAGTTCTGCGTAAATTTCATCCGACAATACCAGTAGGTCATGCTTCTCCACCAATTGACTTACTTGGACAAGTTCATCCCTAGTAAGCATGGTACCTGTCGGGTTATTAGGGAAACAAAGTAGAATCGCTTTTGTTCTCGCAGTAATCGCCGCTTCCAGTTCATCAAAATTGATGCTAAATCCCCTTTCTGCGTCTGCCCCAACTCTTACTGCCGTTCCACCAACCAATTCAATTAAAGGTGCATAGGATACGAAGCTCGGTTCAATCACAATCACTTCATCCCCAGGATCAACTATAGCCCGGATAGAGAGATCAAGCGCCTGGCTAGCTCCTACTGTCACAATGATGTCACTTGCAGGACTGTATTCGACTTCAAACTGCTGTGTCAAATATCGGCTGATTTCCTTTCTGAGTTCCATCAAGCCCGCGTTAGCCGTATAGGAGGTATGACCGTTATGCAAGGAGGCTATGCACGCTTCCCTGACTCCCCAAGATGTAACAAAATCTGGTTCTCCCACACCTAGGGAAATAACCCCTTCCATGTTCGCTGCCAAGTCGAAGAACCGGCGGATTCCGGAAGGCTGAAGCTTTTCTACATTATACGCGACTCTGTTTCTCATGGAGACACCACAATGCGGCGATCATCTTCTCCCTGATCAAAGATGGTCCCGTCATGCTTGTATTTTTTCATAATGAAATGAGTAGTTGTAGAAATGACAGAGTCCAAGGTAGACAGTTTTTCCGAAACAAAGTTTGCAACTTGTGAGAGCGATCTACCTTCCACTACTACGGAAAGGTCATAGGCTCCTGACATTAAGTAGACGGATTTCACCTCAGGAAATCGATAGATGTTCTTTGCTATTTCATCAAAGCCCACTTCACGCTTTGGAGTCACTTTAACATCAATCATGGCCGTCACACCCTCAAAATTGTCGACCTTGCGCCAATCGATGACTGCACCGTATTCCACAATGATTCGCTGCTCCTCAAGTCGCTGTAAAATCTCTTCCGTTTCCGGCCCTGACAATTCCACCATTTTTGATATAACATCTATCTCCATTCTTCCGTTCTCTTCAATAATTTGTAGCAAGTCCAATTCCTTTTCTGTTAATTGCATATGCTATGCCAACTCCTTCAATTTAAACATTGACTCATTATAGCAAAAATTCCACCAAGTTGTATTACGATTATTTTACAGAACACACTATAAAAAATACACAGGTTTGAAATGGCAGAGAGAGGATAAAATACCTATAACAATTCAACCGAGGAGGATCCGGGATGAAAACAAATCAGTTCACTGCCAACATTGCTGGAATCAACGTCTTTTATGAATTTCATCATGACTCTAATTCTCCTTTAACCCATAAACCGACCCTTGTGCTGATTCACGGATTTCTTTCATCCTCTTTCAGCTTTCGCCGGCTAATTCCTTTGCTTACGAAGGAATATACTGTTTTGGCCATTGACCTTCCCCCTTTTGGAAAAAGCGAAAAGTCCAAGAACTTCGTCTACTCTTATGAAAATATGGCAAAAGTGGTGATTGCCCTGTTAGAAAAACTTGGTATTAATCGCACTGTCCTGATAGGCCATTCGATGGGAGGACAGATTTCCTTGAATATCAGCCACCAAAAACCAGAGCTTGTAGAAAAAGTAGTACTGCTGTGCAGTTCAGGCTATTTGAAAAGAATGCAACGATCGATTATTTATTCATCTCGGATTCCCTACTTCTACCTATGGTTAAAATATTGGCTTGCCAGACAGGGCGCTATCCAGAATTTATTAAATGTAGTTTATGACCATTCCTTGATTGATGATGAAATGATAGCTGGTTATACAGAACCCTTTTATGATGATCAGATATTTGTTGCGTTAACAAGAATGATCAGAGATCGAGAAGGCGACTTGGCAGCGGAGATATTAAGAAAGATTGATACACCGAGTCTTTTGATTTGGGGAGAAGAGGATAAAGTCGTACCAGTCGAAATCGGGAGGCGCCTACATAAGGATTTGCCAAACTCAAAGTTGATTACCTATAAGCAGACAGGACACCTTTTACCAGAGGAAAAGCCACAACATGTGCATGAAAACATTCTCGACTTTCTCCAGACCTCTCCATAAAAAAAGAGAAAAGCTCGCGTCAGCTTTTCTCCTTTTTGTTTTGGAGCTTTCTTTCATGACATTTCTGTCAAAGAGGCTTATTATATAGAGCAAGAATCCTCTTCGTTTTTTATTACCATAAGCTCCAGGGATTTTTCTTTACATTTGGAAAGAGGGATGAATTCCTCAAAGGAAAACTCATATATCTCCTGGATCTTTTTCGCCAACTTATTTATATCATCAAGTTCATGTACCGCTTGCACGACATCGACACATTCCGTATCATAGGCATCAACACCATAACCTAGTGGGTCCCACTGCAATAGGTTCTCCATCAACCTGACATTCACACTTGCTTTTATCATTGTAGATTCACCTTGCTTTCGAGAACTATTACTGCATATTATACCTTGTTTACGCAAAATTGTTTAGCAATGGATATTAATACTGTCGAAGGAGAGTTTACGTATGAAACCATATAATTTCGATGAATACATAAACAGGAAAAATACATCGAGTGTCAAATGGGATGAAACAATTCGCGTGTTCGGTAGAGGGGATGTTTTACCGATGTGGGTAGCGGATATGGACTTTCAGGCGCCACTTGAAGTTACTCAAGCTATAATAGAAAAGGCCAAACACGGAATCTTCGGCTATACCTCCATTTCAACCTCCGTCGATGAAGCAATAAAAAGCTGGTTTTTGAGACGTTATGGATGGCACTTGAACAACGAATGGTTCACCTATATTTCAGGGGTGGTACCGGCACTTAGCGCTACCATTCAAGCCTTTTCCGACCCAGGGGACAAGATCATCCTCTTTTCCCCTGTTTATTATCCCTTTTATGACATGATCAGTCATAATGAACGCCAAGTGCTCACAAGCCCAATGAATTATAAAGATGGCCGCTACCACATGGATCTAGAAAACTTTGAGGCCCAACTTGATGGGACGGTGAAGATGCTGCTTTTGTGCAACCCGCATAACCCTGGTGGAACGGTTTGGACCCATGAAGAGCTAAAGCAGCTTGGCGAAATCTGTGTAAAACACAATCTGATTGTAGTTGCCGATGAAATACATGCCGACTTGGTTTTCAAAGGGCACACCTACACTCCTTTAGCCTCGATTTCTGAGGACATCGCCTTACAGACTGTCACATGTATTGCTCCAACCAAAACCTTTAATATCGCAGGGTTACAGGCAGCCATCATGGTAACCCCCAATCAAACAATGCGCGAAAAAATGGAGTTTTTCATGAAAAAGCAGGGCCACTTCACTTTGAATATTTTTGGCATTATAGCCATGGAAGCTGCTTATCGCCATGGAGCACAATGGTTGGAAGAAGTGATGGACTATATAGAGGAAAACATGAATATCGCCGTTTCTTTCATCCAAAAAGAAATTCCAGAAGTCAAAGCCGTAAAACCCGAAGGAACCTACCTACTTTGGATTGATTGCAGGAAACTGGAATTGGAGGATGAGGAATTGACACGTCTGCTCCTTCATAAAGGGAAGCTTGCCCTCGACTCCGGGAAGAAGTTCGGGACAGAATCAGATGGTTTTATCCGGATGAATGTAGCTTGTACAAGAACAACCTTACAGGAGGGACTAGAGCGTTTGAAGAGAGCCCTTCTATAAAAGAATAGATTGCGAAGACTTACTAAAAAAAAAAGGGTTATGCACACACCTCTTGCATAGCCCGTTTATTGATTATTTAAGTGCTCAGTATCATTTAAAGAGATAATCTGTAGCACATCGTCATTTTTCCTAAGTATATGCATGCCTGTATCTCCAGTAGAAAACCTCACATTCGTAGAAACAGGCAACTGCAAAATGGCCCGTAACAGATTGGAAATAGTCCCTCCGTGCGATACAATGGCGATGCGGACAACTGCTGAACTTTCCGCTAAGATCTTGGACAAAGCCATCTCCACCCGCATCCGGAATTCAATTTCTGATTCTCCGTTTTGAATTCTTTCATGCGGTTTTCTTCCGCCTGGTGGCAAAGGATACTTTGTCGCTGCCACTTCCCTTGGAAGACCGGCCAATACACCATTATTGAATTCCATCAAATTTGGCTCCTTTATTAGCATGCACCCAACCTCATCCGCTAATATTGTTGCCGTTTCGGACGCTCTTCTTAATGTACTCGTCCAGATAATATCCGGAGGACAATGTTCGTTTAATCGACATGCCAACCTTTTCGCCTGTTCCCTTCCAAGGTCTGTTAAGGGATAGTCCGCTCTCCCCTCATGAACATGGAGGATATCCGCTTCAGACTGGCCATGTCGTATTAATAGTATCTCCAAAGATGCAACCCCCTTATTTATCTATAAATTTAAAATTATCTTAAAAGTACGAACTATGTCAATACGATTACGAATATTTCTATAATAATACAAAATATTTTTTTGAAAGTTACAAAAAAATAGGCTGTCCAACATCCAGTTGGACAGCCCCTCCTTAGCGTAACCTATTCCTTTTCTTCCTCATCAACTGGCTCCTCCACCACTTTCCCTTTTTCTGCTACTTCTTTCGTTATGGCTCCGCAAGCAATTCTCTCACCTGAGTCTCCGGCAGGCTGTGTCATTCCGTCATCCACGCTATCTGTAATAATTATTGCCGTCCCGTCTTTCCCGAACAGGGACGTCTTCCCATCTTCCAGGGTTGCTTGAGGAGCTAGCAATTCCGCTATTACAGTCCCATCATCCTCTACAATTATATTTGGCAAATCCCCGACATGGGGTCCTTCAGGGTGCATCAGCCCATGCTGCTTGTCATCAGGATTAAAATGATTACCGGCGCTCTTGAAGTCCGGTGCATCACAAACTCCTTTTTCGTGGATATGTACCCCATGTTCGCCAGGCGGGAGCCCTTCTAGATTCAATTTAACCATGACACCTTCAGGTTCTTCGGAGACTTTCGCTACCCCGAGGCTATCGCCTGTTGCATTAAATATTTCCACATCAAGACCGGTTATTTCCTTCTCAAGGCACCCAGACAGCAAAAGACAGGTAAAGATGCTCATAAAAGATATTGTTTTGGAAAATCGCATGTACTTGTATTCCTCCATATAATCATTTTTCTTAAGTTTTTCCGAAATTGGGAGGGAATATGTTATTTTTCGCTTCGTAACCAAAACAAAAAGGCTTGTTTGCCAATATTGGCAAACAAGCCTTAAATTTAAATTCAGTCTTCAATTACCTTGTCTCTTCTTAGCTGTTCTTCGAGAGCCTTTGCCTTCTGGCTTTCTCTTTTAGATACTTTTAATATATATCGAAAAACGAATATGGCTGCTATGAAGAAAATCGCAAATGTAATACCAGCTGGAATATATTCTGATTTATCTTCTGGAAAATACAAGAATAGTTGTAGCATAAAAGATGTAAGCATCGTTTCCACACGACCTTTCGCATGTTATGAACCTATCCAGTATAACAAAAGTTCATGTGACAGACCAATCCTTGCGTGCGTTTCCTTATTTTACTACGGTCATTTTTTCAATAACGACATCTTCCGTCGGTTTGTCCGCTTCTCCTGTCTCTACTGAAGCAATTGCATCCACTACATCCATACCTTCCACCACTTGTCCGAATACAGTATGTCTGAAGTCCAGAGAAGGTGTTCCGCCATTCTCTTCATACAAATTCACGACTTCCTCAGGGTATCCCGCTTTTATCATCGATTCCATTGTCGCCTCTGCAACTTCATTTGCATGAACAATAAAGAATTGGCTTCCATTCGTATTAGCTCCAGAGTTCGCCATGGAAAGGGCACCTCTGAAATGAAGCATTTCACGACTGAATTCGTCTTCAAACGCTTCTCCCCAGATGCTTTCTCCCCCTCTACCTGTACCTTCCGGGTCACCTCCCTGAATCATGAAGTCTTCGATGACACGGTGAAAGATCAGTCCATCATAATAGCCGTCCTCTGCATGCGTAACAAAATTCTCTACCGCCTTTGGTGCAGCATCCGGGTAAAGGTTCACAACGATTTTCCCTTTACTCGTCTCGATTTCCACTGTCCGGATTGTTTCGCTTGTGTTCGTGAACTGTTGGAACTCCCCAACCTCCACTTCTTCTGCATCTTCATTACCCTGATCAGCATTGTTTTCATTTGATTGTTGTTCATTGCCGGAATTATTGCCACCGCTCGCATTTTTATCATTTGTACTTGACCCACAACCTGCTACAATAAGGAGTAACGCAATCATCAATACCATCATTTTTTTCAATAGTTTCACACTCCACTTTTTTTAACTTTAACAAGATATTACTAAATATAACAAAAAAAATCATCAATTGATTAAGAAAGGGGTCTTATGATGGAGGAAATTAAGGTAGGAGCCATCGTAACCGGGATTTATAAGACGGGGAAATATATTGGGGAAGTGACAGATGTCCGCCCGATGCATTACTTGGTCAAAGTCAAGGCAGTATTGAAGCACCCACAGCAAGGGGACCTTCATGCACCGAAAGAAGTAGATGTTCCACTCTTTCATGAGCGCCGTTCCTTGGCATTCCATGAACAGACAAATATTCCGAAAAACATGGTAAAACCCTATGTGGGAGAAGTTCTGGACTATAAAGACTCTTTGAGAATGGCCCTTGATACAGCCACCGAGGCTTTGAAGGATGACAACTCCCTTTGGGCGAAAAAAAGCTTGGAAAACTTTTCGGTATTGGAAAAAGATTATAAGCTATCATGATAATTAAAGGCTGTTTTCGTAAACTTTGTTGCTTTTTTTCGTATTTATCAACTAACCGTTATATTCTTTACTGTCGTGCTCTTTTCCTGGGTACACAGTGTGAACTACAAAATCCAAAGGCCGACTTTTTCTTGGTAAAAAATCCAAAGGCCGATTTTTCTTGGTAAAAAGTCCAATGGCCGACTTTTTACTAGTGAATAGCAACAATCTTTGAGAAAAGAGCCTAATTAAAAAGCCAAATCTCCATAAGAAGGGATTTGGCTTTTTATAATGCAAATTTGTTCAATATTTTGGAGAGGTCGATACGATCTCCAATGGTAGTGGGTTCTGGTTTCGCCAGATAACTTTTGTCCTTTTCCACCAGACGGAAAATGTTGTAGGTCGTAAGAGCATCATCCAATGCGCGATGATGCTTTCCGGTCCCTTCCTTACCATATTCCTGTACCGCCTTCCACAACCCAGTCTGATTTTGGTCGCCGAAGAATTTTTTATACTCCATGGACAGGTCTACATGCTTACAAGACAATGGAAATGCCACGCCATGATACTTGCAATTATTCATAAGAACCTTCATGTCCATATTCCCCCACGTGACCACCGTTCCCCTTTCATTTGCCCTGAAGGAGTTCAATACCTCAATCAGTTCCATAAAACTGGCCCCTTCCTGAACATCCCTTTGACTGATGTGCAAGAAGGATTTGCATCTATTTGTGAGTATCGGAAATGCCATGGGACGAATATAGTTCGAATATTGTTCGATTATTTTATCCTTTTCCACCACCACAATCCCCGCTTCGATGATTTCAGGAAAAAAGCTTTTCGGGTAATTCCTGTTCTCAGGCATGGTAAATTCAAAGTCGATAAATAAATGTATAGGAGTATGCTTCATAGTTCCCCTCCCTCCATTATGCTACAATTTTCAGAATTTTATTACTATATTATATCATGGTAAATATTACTTTTAGCACGCAATTTTCTCGATTCTTGAAAAATACAGCCTGATCTGTTGATTTTTTCATATGATACGTTATTATTTAGTTATACGAAATATTTATAATCCGAAACTTTTAAAGAAGGTGACTATCATTTCAACATCAGGACGAAATTTGTTCATCATGTGGATTGCGAACTTTTTCGTTGCTGCTAGTGCTACCATGATTCTCCCTTTCTTATCTTTATTCATCGAAACGTTCGGGAATTACTCAGATTCCTATGTACAGCGCTGGTCTGGATTCATTTTCGGAATTACCTTTCTTACGGCGTTCTTCGTTTCACCGATCTGGGGACGAATTGGGGATAAATACGGCTATAAGCCGATTCTGTTATTAACAGGTTCAGGTATTGCAACAAGCATCCTCTTAATGAGTGTAGTGGATTCTGTTCATGGACTTTTTATTCTGCGAATGGTTATGGGATTGGCAACTGGTTTCATTCCGACCTCCATGGCTTTAATTTCCTCTCAGGCACAGAAGGAGATTGCAGGTAAGACACTCGGAACCCTACAGACTGGTACGGTTTCAGGAGGGCTCCTTGGTCCATTAATTGGCGGGATGCTTGCGGACTCATTCGGCTTTGCCTACACATTTTTCCTTACATCTGCACTTATCTATTTGGCAGTAATCTTAGTGGCATTCGGCATTAAGGAAAAGAAAAAAAGTTCATCTGATAAGAAAGAAAAAAAGTACTCCCGAAAAGAAGTACTGCAATATATCATTCAAAAGCCGCTATTGCTGAAAATTATGTTCTTATCCATGTTCATCCAAGCCGCCAATTTCAGCATCCAGCCGCTACTTGCTTTATATGTCAATGAGTTAACTGGTGGCACCGCAACAAATATCGCCTTGCTTGCAGGGTTTGCCTTTTCTGCCACAGGCTTTGGAAATCTTTTGGCGTCACGAAACTGGGGAAAACTTGGGGATAACATCGGCCACGATAAGGTTATTGTCATTCTGATGCTGGCAAGCTCCATACTCTTCATTCCACAGGCCCTTGCCACCTCGCTCTGGCAGCTTGTTTTGTTTCGGTTCCTATTCGGAATGGTTGTGGGCGGATTGATTCCATGTATGACCGCATACATTCGTAATGTTGCTCCGCTGTCCATGCAAGGGGAAGTACTCGGATATAACGTCAGTTTCAGATTCTTAGGGAATGTCATCGGCCCGGTCATGGGGGGATTCATTGCTGGATTCTACGGAATCTCTACCGTGTTTTATTTCACCAGCTTTATCTTTCTCTGCTCAGGAGTCATGCTCCTCTACAGTATTCTTCATTCTGAAAGTGCGAAGAAAACGGCAGAATCTTAAAAGGGCAATCTACCATCGCCTCCCATTTTCCTGTATTCTACTATTAAAAGGACAGGAAATATGGGAGGTTTTTTATGTCATCCATCACTTTGGAGTTGTACCAAAAAGAGTTAGTTGATTTGTTCCGCTCGAATGGCGTTGCATCCAACAGAGAGCCGATGGAAAATTATATGCGCAATCACTTTCCGTTTTTGGGGATAAAGTCTCCAGAACGAAAAGCATTGTTAAAAGGGTTTTTCCTGGATTTTGGTAAACCGGAACCTGAATGGATCCAGCCATTGGTAACATTTTTATATGCACAACCTGAACGTGAATTCCACTATGCCGCCCTTGCGATGATCGACGTTCATATCAAAAAGCTGGACGCTGAGTGGCTCCCATTTTTCGAAAAACTGATTGTCACAAATTCATGGTGGGATACGGTGGATCATATAGCACCTCATCATGTTGGGGCGGTCTTGCTGAGTGAGAAGGAGGCAATTAGGGATTTTCCCGACAGATGGATAGAATCGGAGAATTTCTGGCTGCAGAGATCGGCTATTCTTTTTCAATTGAAGTACAAAGAAAAGACAGATGCCGAGAAGTTGTTTTCCTATATAGAGGCGACAAAAGGATTTAAGGAGTTTTTTATTCAGAAGGCGATTGGCTGGGCGTTAAGGGAATATTCAAAAAGCGCTCCAGATGATGTGTTGGGGTTCATTAAGTCTACCGAAGATTTGGCACCACTTAGTCGACGTGAGGGGTTAAAGCACTTGAGCAAATAAGGGGACGGTTCTGACGCTTCCTTCGTAATACGAAGGAAGCAGGAAAGCTAAATAGCTAAGGCACGCTCAGTATCAACAGCTGGATGTGCCCTTTTTACGCTTACTTCCTATTCCCCCCGTCCCATTCTTCTAACCCCATTACCTTTTCTTCAAAATGGCCATCGTACAACGAGAAATACAAATCAACGCTTGATCCTCATCCTCAATCTTTATATCCCAGACCATCGTCGATTTTCCGCGGTGCAACGGAATTCCTATTGCCGTCACTACCCCGTCCTTCTTTCCTTTAAGATGATTGGCATTTATCTCTAATCCTACACAGATTTCTGTTTCCTTATCAATCAGATTGAAGGTGCCGATGCTTGCAATCGTCTCTGCCAACGCAACTGACGCTCCCCCATGAAGTAAACCGAATGGTTGATGTGTCCGCTTATCCACAGGCATCGTGGCTACCGCCCTTTCCTCAGAAAGCTCCACAATCTCGATTCCTAGCAAGTCTATTAGTGTGTCTTTTAGTTCCACTCCCATTTCCTCCTTTGGTTATTGCTTATTTCTTAATAATACTACTGCAAAGAGAAAATACACAGAGAATAATATAAAAATAGGAATCAAAGCTGACCAATCAATCATGGAATTCCCCCCCTTTTTGCAGAATGCGAACTCAGTTTGGTTGAGTCCTTCTGACCTATCGCATATAATAAACTTAAATTCAGAGAGTACTAGAGGTGAAACTAGTTGAAAAAAGAAATCCCTCTACAAGATGTGTCCTTGGAAAAGATGTTTGAGAAATATGAAGCAAAATACAAAGCGGTTGCAGATAAGAAGCGCCTACACATTATGAACATCCTATGTCAGCAAGGAGCGATGTGTGTGTGTGATATGGTTCCGCTGGTCGGGATGCCCCAATCCAAACTGTCCTACCACCTGAAGATTTTGTTAGATGCAGAAATCATCGTCAAAGAAACACGGGGAACGTGGAGCTACTATTCGTTGAACCAGAAGGAAGTTGACAACTTGCTTTCCGAAGAATTATGCTGCATTTTTCGATAATTTTCATAATTGTACTTTAGTGTGTAAAAAACAGACCGCCTGCTTCCAATATGGAAGACGAAACGGTCTGTTTTTTAGTAAAGCTCTTTTCTAAAAGATTGTTGCTATTTACTAGTAAAAAGTCGGCATTTGGACTTTTTACTAGTAAATAGTCGGCATTTGGACTTTTTACTAGTAAATAGTCGGCATTTGGACTTTTACCGTTTATCCACTTTCAAAATATCATGCAGTTTTTCCGAATAACCAAGAAAAGAGCACGACAGTAACAATTATTACGGTTGTTATAAAAATACGAAATAGCAACAAAGTTTACGAAAACAGCCTTTAGTAAATATACTCAAGATTAACGGACGCGGTAATGGTAATTTCTTGGGGCTCGATGGGTGTGCTTGCTTTTTCCTGCACGGCAAAGGATGCATAGCGTGGCCCTGCAAAGACCTGCTGGGTAACCTCCTCCACCTTGATTGGCACGGGAGCAAGGCATACTTGTAGAGTTACAGCCATTGCCTGTGCCTTTTTTGCCCCGTCCACAACAGCTAGTTGAAGGACATGCCGGTAGATCTCGTTATAGTTGGAAACTTCAAATGAGACACTTTCAGAAACATTTGCACCATTTTAAAAGCGACATCAACTATAGCTCCCGCTTTGGTAATATCTCTGACGGTTATCCGAAAAATATGGCGGATTTCATATCCGGTGAGGATTGACTTTCCTGACGGATCTGTTTCATAACGCGGGAAAGAAGTATAAGAGGATGTTTCAATGTCTGCTTGAGGAATACCTGTTGCCATAAGGGCCTGAATCATTCTGTTCGCTATCAATCTATTTTCTTCTTGTGCACGTTGTACATCGGGATTGGTGGTTACCACTCCCAATTGAAGATACGCGATATCCGGCTGCACTTCCTTTTTCGCGGTTCCCTGAACAAGCATCTTCCGTTGCAAGATGACCACCATCTCCTATACATTTTTATTCATAGTCTATGAGGAGACGGTCTAACATATACGTTAACGATATTTTTGTAAAATGAAACTGGGGTCGTTTTGTTTCTTGTACCAATCATAAGCAAAATACAGTACAAGGAAGACAGAAGCGGCTATCAGTAGTTCGACCCTGTATAGGACAAGTAGCTGTGCATGATTCCACACGAGCCTCCCCATAAAGAAAAAAGTCGTGACCCATACAATTGCAGAGGTATATGCGGCTATGGCAAACTGATAGTATGGCAGTTTCATAAATCCGGCCAAAAAAGGGACAACATTCCTAACCCCAGGCAGGAAATAAGAAATACATAATGCAAATACATGATATTTATTTAATAATTCCTCCCCTTTTGCAAAGGAGGCTTCAATTTTATCGTTTTTCTCAAGCTTCGAGTACACACCTTCCCCCAGGCAACGCCCCAAGAGATAACAGGTGGTCAGACTTGCTATCACCCCAAGATAGATAGTCAATAATGCAGGTGTCGTTTGGAGTATCCCTTTTTGCGCGACAATGCCTATGGAACTTACGAACACTTCATTCGGCACTGGAATTCCGAACATGCCTAACCAAAGCCATAAAAACAACCCTATATACCCATAGTCTTTTATAATATCAAATATGATGGTCAGGTCCATGTGATCCCTTCTTTCTGTATGAAGCCATTTTACTTTCATACGCCAACCGAAAAGAACTTTACTAATACATTCTCGCTGTATAGGTTTTATTCCTTTTATTTCAAAAAGGTAAACTAACAAACTTGTTGCCAATTAATGCAAAAGAAACGGAGACTGATTCCAATGAAGAAAAAGACTGTTATCATTACCGGTGCATCCGGAGGTTTCGGTAAAGTATTCACCAAAAGATTCCTAGAAGCAGGATATCATGTTGTCGCAACCATCAGAGATGAAGCAAAGAAGCCTGGTTTGTTAGAAGGATTATCGCCAAAGGAAGTTGAGCTCCTATCCATTGCTCTATTGGATGTTGCAGACAAAGAGTCCGTGACTAGATTCGGCCAATACATCCACGCCCTAGACCGAGTGGATGTGCTCATCAATAATGCGGGTTTTGCTGTAGCAGGATTTGCTGAAGAGTTGACTACCGAGGAATATCAATTCCAGTTTGAAACAAATCTTTTCGGAGTGATGAGGGTTACTAATCTGGTCCTTCCTAAAATGAGGCACCAAGGAAAGGGCAGAATCATCAATATAAGCTCAATCAGTGGATTGATCGGCTTCCCGGGTCTATCCCCCTACGCCTCCTCGAAATATGCCCTGGAGGGGTACAGTGAGAGCCTGAGGCTGGAGCTAAGGGATTTCGGGATAGATGTAGTCCTTATTGAACCAGGATCCTTTCAAACAAATATCTGGTCCACTGGCACTCATATGTCCGTGAAAGCTGGCAAGCACGATTCTCCTTATCTGAAACTGTTCACAAATATGAATAAGAGACTTCAAAAGGATCGCCAGTCCTATGGAAATCCAATTGAAGTCGGTGAATGCGTGTTAAGGATAGCGACCATGAAGAATACCCCTACTCTCCGCTATACGGTTGGGAAAGGAGTGAAGCTCTCCCTTATTGCAAAACGGTTACTGCCTTGGAAAATGTGGGAGAAAATAGTACTAAGTCAATTGCGTGACCAAAAGTAAATAAACAAATGACAACTCTCCATCCACTTTTAATGTACATATAGTACATTACCGATGAAAAATGGAGGGATCGTCATGTATTATTATCGAAGTTCCTATCACCGACCTGTCTATTATCCCCAAAATGTTTATTTTCCAGTGTACACCCCCATCCTGCCAAGGCCACTTGTTCGTGTTTATCCCGAAGTTGATGCAACTCTATTTGCAGAGTCAGCAGAGTCGATGCAGCAATTGATGCAAGAGGCCAGCATCATCTTGAAAAAGCTGTCAGATTCCAAGCAGTTCGCATCGGAAGTTATGGGTGCTGCCCAACAAGGCAATAAGGAGAAAGTTTCCCAGTTATTGATATCGACAGGTGTTCATTCCGGCGTGGAAGTTGATTTCAACCCAGATGGAATCAATTTGAACATGACATCTGAAGTGGAGGGGAAAGATTGCTGCCATCTTACTATAACCTTGAGGTGGGGATGAGTAAAAGGATTACAGGCTATTGTCTGTAATCCTTCTCTTTGTTATCTTCTATTCATCTGTACCTTCGAGTTGTTCTAGGAAAGCTCTTGCACCCTTTGCCTCTAGCTTCACCTCACGGAAGTCGATGTGATGTTTTTTCTTAGAAACACCATCCATGCTTCCTAATAGGAATTTAAGTCCTATCGATATAATTATTAAGTACTTTTGAAACAGTGGTTATAGAAAAACCTGTTTTCTTTGCAATATCATAAATAGTTGTCATATAATTCCCTCTCTCGAAACGAAAACGCTTTCGAAAGTAATTATATAATAAATATGCCATCAGTCACTTTACTGAAAAAAATTCAGAATTCTTATCCGAATTTCACTGGTAAATCTCTCCTTCTTAAAATTTCCTCTCACACCTTAAACCTTTTCCCTTCTATTTCGTTATAATTAGTGAAGGATTAAACAGGAAAGAAGGTTTCACCATGATCGAAATTCGCAATCTATCCAAAACATATAAACAGCATCTAGCGCTCTCTTCTATAAACCTGCGAATTTCCACTGGGATATTTGGACTATTGGGACCCAACGGTGCGGGAAAATCCACTCTGATGCGGATCATGGCTACCTTGATGAAACCTTCAGATGGCGATGTTCTAATTGACTCTCTTTCCATGAATTCTCATCCTGAAAAAGTGCGAAAAGTGATCGGTTACCTGCCTCAGCATTTCCATGTCTATCCCCAATTGACACCTATGGAAATACTCGATTTTGTTGGAGTGATGAAGGGTGTGTCCAATAGGAAGGAACGCCGGGAACAAACTGTTCATTGGATAAACGAAGTAAATCTCACTTCCAAAGCCAATGATAAACTTAAAACTTTTTCCCATGGGATGAAGCAGCGTGTCGGAATAGCGCAGGCATTTATGGGTGATCCGAGACTTGTCATATTGGATGAACCGACCGTAGGACTGGACCCGGAGGAAAGGCTACGTTTTCGTAACCTATTATCCAAGGAAGGCCAGAACAAAAGTATTCTTCTATCCACCCATGTGGTGACAGATATAGAAAGCAGTTGTTATGAAATAGCAGTTTTAAAAAAAGGGCAGCTGATCATGGACGCAAACGTTGATCAATTAAAAGAAAGAGCGTGCTGCAAGGTTTGGGAAGGTATCGTTCCATCAGGATACTTAGAAAACCTGGCAGAAGATACCATTCTTTGTACAGAACATCGTGGAAGTTCCGTACATGCACGTGTTTTAGCAGAAGAAAAGCCGTTTAATGGAGCAAAAATGCTTGAACCTAGTTTGGAAGACGGCTACCTCGCCCTTTTAGGAGGTACTTGCTCATGAAATTTTTGAAACAACTGCAATTGGAAGGCAGATTCATTTTTAAGAATTGGTTTTTCCTTATAGCACCTCTCATCTATGGTATTGGAATGACCATTTGGATGACAAATCATAATCAAACAAGCACAAATTATATTGGACAGTACGCCTCCAGTTTTTTCAAAGCTAATAATGAATTTCTCGCAATTGGCCATACACTTTCACTAGGGGTAATATTTTTGGCAAGTGTTTTGGCTATCCGCAGGGAGAAACAAACGGTTCTATTGGACTGGACGAACTCATTACCGAATTCCAATTTGTCCATTATTCTAGCAAAATATTTAGCACTTGTTTTATATAGCAGTATTTTTACATTGATCTTTTTTATCACTTTTTTGTGGCAAGGATCTTCCTTCGGGAGAGACTTTCCCTATTTGGTGGAACAGGGATTGAACCTTTCACTTCAAAGCCAGTTATCCTATGGCGTTTCCGTCGCCTTAGGGATGGTATTAGCCGTGCTCATCTCCAACAGAATAGTCTATATCATCGTATTTTGTGCTTGGATGTTCGGGACCTTTTTCATGGAAGGCTATATCATTCAGAGATATCATCTATACTTTTTGAAAACGTTCCATCTAAATCAATTTTTTCTGGATGTCTCCCATTCTGATGACTGGGGATACCGATTATCGAGGAGAGAAACCACCTACTCCCAATTGTTTGTACTATCTTTCAGTCTTTTCTTGTTGGCAATAACGATAATCAAGTCTTCTACAGACAGGATATCATCATATAAAAATAGAAAATGGGCGTTTTTCGGTCTCGTAACAGTACTGACCGTGTCCTCTTTTTTTCCTTACGGTTCCTTTTGGGCTGACCGGTTAGGACATTATGACAGGTTGAGAGTGGGTGCCGTCGATCATATTGATTCAGAAAGTGAAGAACTTTTGGATACAGTAGGGGAATTTTATAATGTGGATAGCTATTCGATTGAAATGGAACGATTGGGCAACTCTGAGGTTGCTGTTCACACAGAGATGATTATACCTAAAAACGGAGAACAACACCCATTCCATTTTAGCCTCTATCCCACTTTTGAAGTGGAGTCGGTTTGGTGGAATGGAGTGGAAACAGACTTCCTGAAAGAAAATCACCTTATTACCCTTCCTGATATTAAGCAACAGGAAACAAACAGGTTAGAAGTCATCTATTCGGGAAACCTCAATGAATGGGGACATGTCTATGGCAGGGAAAGGTACTTTGCGTTTCTGAATAATGACGATATGTATTTTCCATCCTATATCGGGTGGTACCCGCTTCCGGGAGATTATCCGGTATATACTGTTATTCAAGCTGAAGTGGAGGACTATATTAATACCATCCAATTCAACCGGCATATAGAGCTAAACAAAGAACTTCCCGTATCAGATTTTAACGTGGAGTTGAAGAACTTTGATCATAAAGTTTTTGGTACCAGTCATCAATACAAAACTACAGCAAACGGTTCTCAAATTTACACCAGTGAGAATGCAAAAGGGATCACACTTCTTTCGAACAAAGGCCTTGTGGAAAAAGAGGATGATTTACCTTTTTCCATCATCGCACATACCGAAAACATCCAGAGTCTTCAACAAGAGCTTTCGGATATGACAAAAGTAAAAAAATACTTCAAAAGTTGGTTGGGAGAATTTTTCCAATACGACATGAAGCTTGCCTACATCCCTTCCCTTTCCTTTATCGGGGCGGATACTTATTATTTCAACCATTTCGATGAAGCGGTGTTCTTTGATGACAGCGTTCAGACCTATGTACAGACCACCGACGGAGAAGTATTTAACAATACAATGACAGACTTGAAAGCTCAACTGCTTTCCTTCATGCTGTTCGGTCACCGATCTTCCCATTCGACCTATTATTCGGAGGACTCTGTGATGAAGTCCGTTGCCGAATCGTATCTTCTTGTTCTGTATAAGGACTTCTATGATTTTGAATGGGAAGAGTTCGATCAATTCAATGGAACACAATTCTATTATCTTTCCACTGTCTCCCATATTAATTGGATGTCCTCATCAGGTGGAATGACAACGTTAGAGAAATTTGATGACCTTATCCATTCGCATCATCTACAACAAAATGAACTGGTGGTGCTGATGGTTGCAAAAGAGATAGAAAAAGGGAATATGGAAGAAGTAAAAAAATTATTGAAAGATGTTTATCAAGATGTTCAATCCAATAACAAGGAATCGTTTACCCATAAAGAGTGGATGATTTATTGGAATCGCACGTTTGAAAGTGGGGGAATGCAGTGATAAGTGATGAAAAGCTCCTTGAACAGATGGCAGATGGAGATCAAGCGGCTTTTGAAGCTTTTGTCCACCGATACCATGTAGCAATATATCAATATATTGAAAGGCTGTTGAGGGATTCAAAAAAAGCGGAAGATGTTGTTCAGGAAACGTTTATCCGTTTATTAAAACAGCTGCAGAACAAACAGATACCAACCTATCCGAAAGCCTGGCTCTACAGGGTCGCTTCCAACATTTGTAAGGACTACTGGCGAAGCGCCCAATATCGCTCGGAGGATACAGCAAAAGAGGATATGCCTGTTACGGTGGACCAACAGGCTTCCGTCATCGAAATATACGAACGGCAAGAAACGAGAAAAGAGATTTTGGCTTCCTTGAAAAGTTTGTCGGAAACGCAGCAACAGATTGTTACATTACGATTTTATCAGGATATGAAGCTCAAAGAAATTGCTGAAATCCTTGATTTACCACTAGGAACGGTCAAGTCAAATTTGTTCCATGCATTAAAGAAGCTTAAAGGGGTATTATCGAAAGAAGCGGAAAAGGAGGCGGAGAAAAATGAAGGAACAACACAATCAGGATCAAGAGCTTTATCAACTAGAAGATGAAATGAAAGACATGTTTTCTTCATACGTTGTCAAAACGCCATCCAGTCAAGACACCAAAGCGCTACTTGCTGCTTTGCAGCCGGCATTTGATGAAATTGGAAAAGAATCTGCCGAGGAATATGCAGAAGGAATGATCCAACCACCAAGCATGCTTTCCCAACTTAAAGCACAAATCTCTTTCTACCAGTGGCACTTTTGGGTGGCCAGTACATTGATCTTTGTCATGCTGACACTTTTTTCATCCAACTCATATATAACAGAAGCAACCCAATTCTATCAATTTACCGTTCCATTATCCATGCTCGTAGGGGTTTTCTACACGTATCAAACATGGAACAAGCAAATGAGGACAATAGAGGGAATTACTCCTTTCCCACCTGCTTTACTCATGCTTAGTCGCATGGTAATCATTTTTGCCATGAACATAATTATGGGGCTTGTCAGTTCCATTTATCTAAGCTTTAATATGGAACATTTTATACTGCTTCCATTTTTGCTACATTGGTTAGCACCTGCCATACTGATTTACGGAATCATCGCTTATGTAATGATGCGAAAAGGTGTAAGATACGGTCTTGCATTGGGCATGGTGTCGTGGATAGGAATGATGATTGCGGGATCTATTTACCAGGTTTACTCATATAATCTTATCCAATTTTCGTATAGCCAAGTAGCCGGTATCCAGGGAGCATTTGTTATTCTAGGTGCATTACTTCTATACCTCTCGTACAAAAAAAGCTTGGAATTACAAACCATGTTCCGTTAGATTGAGGCGATTAAATGATACAGATCCAAGATATACTCTGGAAATATAAAAACTTTTCATTGAAAATTGATGATTTAACACTTCAAAACGGAATTACCATTCTTGTCGGGAATAATGGATCAGGAAAGTCGACCCTCCTGCACCTCTTGGCTACCGCCAACAAGGCCCCAAGAGGCACCATTTCCTACCACCAGAACACGATGGATTCAAATCTGGCAGCAGTAAGAAGCAAGATAGGCTTTGTCCCGACCGGTATTGAGCTATATCCAGATTTCACACCAGTGAAGCTTCTTATGTACATGTCTCAGCTAAAAGGATTAAGAAAAGACTTCTCCACCAGACAGACCCAGGAATTGCTGAACGTTTTCCACTTGGAGGATGTACAAAAAACAAAAATAAAAAAACTGTCCCAGGGGATGCAGCAGCGCTTGGCATTGGCACAAGCATTTCTTGGGAAGCCCAACTATGTATTTCTGGATGAACCTCTCAACTTCTTGGATATCCACGAACGGAAAAGTTTGTTAAACTATATAGCAAAGCTTGCCCCACACTGTGTCATTCTTGTGGCCACCCATGAATTAAATGAATGGGGCCAAGTGTGCCATGACGTATTATGGATGCATAAAGGAAATGTATGCTTTTTCGGTAGTAAAACACTGTGGAAACACGGGCTTCCCTTAACGGTTTGGACTGGGGAAGTCCATGATAAACACTATGAAGACTTCTCACAGCGTCATTTGATTGTATATGCGGGTCGTATGAAAGATAAGCTTCTCATCAGATGTGTAAGCAGGACAAAACCTGCATTGGAATTTGCAGCAACAGCTCCCACAATGGAAGATGCTTTCTTCATCAGAAAATACTTAAAAGAAGCTAACGACAACTAGCTTCTTTTTGTTTGCACATTTCACAAAACAGTCTCCCCTGTTGCCTGCAGTGCAAGGGGTGAGACTCCAGCGGGAGGTAGCGGTAGACTTGAGACCCCACAGGATTTTGCCGAGGAGGCTCAAGCACCGCCCCGCGGAAAGCGAACACCTGGAACGAAAGGCTGCAGGAAGTAAGAAAGAAAAACAAAGATAACATTCTCCATGTTACATAAGTTTCACATATTCCCAATATCTTTGTAATGCTATTGTATTGTATAATTACATTGGGAGATTCTTTTCATCTGCCGGTAAATCTAAAATTCTGCTGAATCTAAAAAGATACGAAAACAGCCTTTTTTAAAAGGAGTACTAGTGAATGATAAATTTCAAAAAACTCGATTGGATACTGATAACAGCCATTGTCCTGTTATGTACATATGGGTTGATTATGGTCTACAGTGCCGGCATGCTGCTTGGATATGAAAACCACGAAGACTATGCTTATTTCTTCAACAAACAGAAAGACTGGCTTATTATTGGAATACCCGTGTTCATCGGGGCAATAATGCTCAAGTATAAATTCTATGATACATTTACTCCTTTATTCATCGGAGTAATCATACTTATGTTATTGGCCGTTTTGATTCCGTTTATCGGCGTCGATGTTAATGGTTCAAGAAGATGGATTGATCTAGGATTTCGCATCCAGCCTTCCGAAATAGCCAAATTGGTGATGGTCATCTATTTTGCACGAGTGTATGCCAGAAAACAACCATATATCCACCAATTTAAACAAGGTGTAGCACCTCCTTTGGCAGTCTTGGCACTTGTTTTCTTCCTTATCCTACTACAGCCTGACCTAGGAACCGGAACATCCATATTGATTGCTTGCGGAGCAATTTTGATCTGCTCCGGCGCAAAGCTGAAACATATTCTGATGCTTGGTACAGTTGCAGCTGGTGCTGTCATGATTTTGGCTACGACTGCCAGCTATCGATTGAAAAGGATCACCTCGTTTATTGATCCATTTGGTAATGAGTCTGACACCGGTTTTCAATTGGTTAATTCCTTTATCGCAATTGGAGATGCCGGGTTGATGGGAAGAGGCCTTGGACAGGGTATCCATAAGCTAGGTTATCTCCCTGAGGCTCATACGGACTTTATTCTTGCAGTCATTTCCGAAGAGTTAGGGATATTGGGAGTTCTCTTTCTATTTCTGCTGTACTTGATTGTTCTCGTACGCGGAGTAAGAATCGGGATTGCCCTGAAAGATCCTTTCGGAAAATTGCTTGCATTCGGTATTACCTTTCAGATCAGCAGCCAAGTATTTTTTAACGCAGGAGCAGTAAGCGGCTTATTGCCGATAACAGGTATTACGCTGCCATTCATCAGTTACGGGGGGTCTTCCCTGCTCATCACCATCTATGCAGCAGGTATTCTAGTCCACTTATCGAAACATGCCACCATTGCGAGAGAAGCTAGAGAGGAGACAGAATCAACATGGGGACAGAAAATAACAAGCTAGAGTATAGTCGGATTGATTATACGCTGTTATTTCTGCTGTTTTTACTATTTATTATCAGTTTAATAGCTGTTTATAGTGCGTCGGGTCAATACTTTGTCAATGACCCGTATTATTTTGTGAAACGGCAGATCGTTTGGTACATCATCGGGATAGGAATCATGTTTGCCATTACGTTTTTTGATTATGAACTTTTGGAAAACCTTGCCCTACCCTTCTACTTTCTTGGACTTATTCTACTGGTCGCGGTCCACTTTGTCGGTACGGTACGAAACGGCTCGCAGCGTTGGATCAACCTTGGAGGCTTTCTCTTACAGCCTTCGGAATTCATGAAGATATTTCTGATCATTGTGCTTGCTGGAGTCATCTACAAATGGGCAAAAGAAAAACACGAATTAGAGATTACAACGCCAATTAGTGTTGTTGTAAAAATCCTGATATATTCCTTGCCGCCTTTTGGGTTGATATTACTTCAACCTGATTTGGGTACGGCATTGGTTGTAGGAGCCATTATGGTGACAATGATCTTCATCAGCGGAGCCTCATGGCGGATACTTACTTTACTCGGCGGAACTGCAACTGCAGGCTTGGCAATGCTTGTTTATTTGCACAATAATCATTTTGAGCTTTTTTCCAAATTCATCAAACCTCACCAGTTGGAACGGATTTATGGATGGTTGAGTCGCGAAGAATATGCCTCGTCATTCGGCTTTCAGCTTACGGAAGCTTTGAAGGGAATAGGCTCAGGCCAAGTCTCAGGACGGGGATTACTCGAAGGGGTCCAATCCCAGAGCGGACGGATACCAGAGGTACAGACGGATTTCATTTTCGCCCTCATCGGGGAGGAATTCGGCTTTATCGGAGCTACCCTAGTAATCTCCATTTACTTCATTATGATTTACCGTTTAATCATTATTGCCATCAGCTGTGATAATCCTTATGGGACTTACCTTGTAACAGGGGTTATCGGACTATTGGCTTTCCAGATATTCCAGAATATTGCCATGACTATCGGACTCATGCCTATTACCGGGCTTGCACTTCCATTTATGAGCTATGGAGGAAGCGCCCTCTTAACCAATATGATTGCCATGGGAATTGTAATGAGTGTCAAATTCCGGACGAAGAAGTTTATGTTTAACTAAGCTTTTGGGTTGTTGTTATAGAGCACACCCATACAAAAGCACCTTTTCAGTGTGATGGATTACACCAACGCTGAGAAGGTGCTTTTTTCCACTTGAAAAAGGCATATGTTTATAGGCATTTCCGTTTAGGGTATAAAAAGGTAAATCTGTACTTATACTTATTTTTTAAATGAGGAGGAAGAAGATAAATGAACAAGTTCCTTTTAGTAAATGGAATTATACTTAGTGGAGTAATGGGAGGAGCGCTGGTTTCTAAATTCGGTGCCAAGAAAAAAGCGGAAGCCACAAGTGTACAAGCATGTAAAATAAAAGGTAATCGGAATTCCAAAGGCGAACTGATTTATCATATACCAGAAGGCCGTTTCTATAATGTTACCAAAGCAGTAGAATGGTTTGATAGCGAGCAGGCAGCCATTGAAGCAGGTTACAGAAAATCGGAAAGATAAAAAAAACACTTTTCCTACTGCAGGAAAAGTGTTTTTCTTTGTCCAATCACATATCGCAGGAAATGTTAACCGCTATTAAAATGATGTTGACAACTATTAGACTTTTAGATTATTATTTTATTGTTAACTACATACAGCAAAGGGGTTTACATTATGAAACGTTCACTTTCAACATTAGATATCACGTATGCAGCAATGTTTGTAGCATTAATGGCAATTGGGGCGAACATTGTTTCTTGGATTCCATTTCTGCAAATCGGAAATGTTCCACTTTCTATGCAGCCATTCTTTTGTGTGCTTGCAGGTATTTTACTTGGCTCACGTCTAGGTGCCATTTCCATGATTGTTTATTTATTGGTAGGGATTGCAGGCGCGCCGGTCTTTGCCTCATTCGGCTCTGGATTTGCTTCAATCATTGGACCAACTGGCGGATTTCTTTTATCTTATGTCATTGCCGCTTTCGTTGCCGGTTTGATTGTGGAAAAGAAGGCACAACCTAAAACTGGAACATTTTTGTTTGCATCTTTTGTAGGTATCATCCTTATGTATCTAATTGGAACAAATTATATGTACATGATCGTCAATTATGTGTTAGAAGCTGACATGGCTTATTCAACAGCATGGCTGACAATGGTATGGTTTGCCATCAAAGACTTTGTCTTCACCATTTTTTGTGGAATAATTGCTACAAAACTGTATTACGTCGTAAATAAAACAAACAAGGCCCCATACACTCGAAAGGCTGCATAATTAACGAAGCCAGGCTGCAACGATATGCAGCCTGGCTTTTTTTGTATAGGTAATCATAGAATGACTGCTGCAATACAGCCAAAGATAATCAATGGGATATTGTAGTGTAAGAAAGTCGGGACACATGTATCCCAAATGTGATTGTGCTGTCCATCTGCATTCAAACCGGAAGTCGGGCCAAGGGTACTGTCTGATGCAGGAGAGCCGGCATCACCAAGTGCTGCCGCTGTTCCGACAATCGCAATCGTCGCCATTGCACTGAAACCAAGCTCTGCACACAATGGTACAAAGATTGCAGCAATGATTGGAATGGTGGAGAAGGAAGATCCAATCCCCATCGTAATTAGAAGGCCTACTGTCAACATGGCAAGCGCGGCCATAAGTTGATTGGATCCAATCCATTCAGCAGAAGATGACACCAATGTTTCAATATGTCCTGTCTTCCTTAATACGCTCGCAAAACCGGAAGCGGCAATCATGACAAATCCAATGAAAGCCATCATGCGCATGCCGGATGTTAGAATAATATCCGTTTCATTAAATTTCATCGCTCCGCCTGCATAAAGGATGATGATGCCAGCTAGTGAGCCATAAATCATTCCCTGTACCCCTACCACCTCTGTCAAGTAAACTTGCGTAGCGAGCGATATCACCACCGCCAATAAAGCAAATGCGAGTGATTTCTTCGTATAGGCAGCCGTTTCCTGATCTGCGATAGCTTTCTGTTCATAGGTTCTAGGCTTTCTATAGCTAAAGAATACTGCAATCAAAAGTCCCACTACCATACCCGCAACCGGGATAATCATGGCAGTCGGGATGGAGGACAAACTGATATCCAATCCACTCTCCCCCATGTTCGTTCTTAGGATATCGTGGAAGATTCCTCCGAATCCAACTGGTAGTAGGATGTACGGCGCTGTTAAACCGAATGTGATGATGGTCGCTGTCAGCCTTCTGTCTATGTTCAGTTCGTTCAATATTTTAAGTAATGGCGGAATCAAAATCGGGATGAACGCGATGTGAACAGGAATAACGTTCTGTGACATAATGGATACCGCTAATAGAATAAGTAGGATAAGTACTTTGGATAATGCTTTTTTTCGTGTATCTTCTTTTGTTCCAACAAGCCTAATTGCACCTTCCACCAGTGCATCAGGAAGTCCTGTTTTAGAAAGGGCCACTGCAAATGCTCCCAATAGTGCATAGCTAAGTGCAACGGCAGCATTTCCTCCCAACCCTTCTGTAAATGTGTTAATCGTGGTTTCAAGGCCCAACCCTCCAACCATTCCACCGATAAAAGCACCAGTAACAAGTGCAAGTACAACATTTATTCTAAGTAGGCTGAGTGTGAGCATAACCAAAACGGCTATGATAACTGCATTCATAATAAAGACGTCCTTTCTTTTATATATCATGCTGTTTTATTTACTTTAGTTAATTAAATCATTAGAGAATTAGAGCGAAAAAGCATAAAGATAAAATAACATAGGTTGGGAATTGGTGTCAACGGAAAAGTCAGGAAGCGGAGATGGAACTTTTTTAAAAATGGCCCTGTTAAAGTTGACTGTTGATAATGAGTTGGTTTCTAGCTGTTGATTGGAGCAAAAGGCGTAGACTCCTGCGGGGAAGTAGCGACAATCTTGAGACCCCACAGGGCAAAGCCCGAGGAGGAGAAAATCAATAGGCGCAAAAAATAATGCGCACCCTATCCTTAGGATGCGCATTAACCTAGCTCAATATTTAAATCCTTATACCTCTTCCACCTGGCCAAAACGCTCCACCAAGGTAACAAGCGTTCTTACCATCGCCCCGGTACCCCCGCTCGGTCCAAGGTCATAAGCAGATTTCGCAGTTGCAGTACCCGCAATATCCAGGTGTACCCATGGAGTACCCTCGGCAAACTCTCCGATAAATGCTCCGGCAAAGATAGCATGGCCATCACGTCCAGGTGAGTTGTTCAAGTCCGCTACCTTACTGCTGCGGACACGCTCTTTTGCATGGTCGAAAATTGGCAAGCGCCACATTTCCTCCCCAGCTTCATGGGATGCTTGCAATACTTCCTCAAACCATGTTTCATCGTTTGTCATCGCCCCTGTTGTATGGTGTCCAAGTGCAATGATGACTCCTCCTGTCAGCGTGGCAACATCAACCAGATAGTTGGCACCATGTTGCTTGGCATATGTTACGGCATCCGCAAGGACAAGACGTCCCTCAGCATCGGTATTCAGGATCTCAATTGTTTTACCACTCATGGAAGTGATGACATCATCCGGTTTAAAGGCGTTACCGCTGATCATATTGTCAGTAGAGGCGATGACTGCCAACACGTTTTGATCCGGCTTCAACTCGCCAATTGCTTCCATCGCACCGAGTACAGTTGCCGCTCCTCCCATGTCTGTTTTCATGCCGACTATGCCGTCTTTAGGCTTGATGGAATATCCGCCTGTATCAAAGGTGATTCCCTTTCCAACCAATCCGATTACATCTGTCCAGTCGTCTTTTCCTTGGTACTTCAGGACGATCATCTTAGGAGGTTCCACAGACCCTTTGTTCACCGCAAGCAACGCACCCATTCCGAGCTTTTCCATCTCTTCTTTTTCAAGGATCTCCAGTTCGAAACCGTATTTCTCCGCCAAGCCGGCAGCGTGATTTGCCAAGTCGGTTGCAGTCAGCATATTACCTGGAAGGTTTACAAGTGTACGGGCACTGTTTGTCCCTTTTGCATACACGTACCCCACATGGGCACTGGCTTCCACTTCTTCTTTATTGCTATCTGTCAGTAATACAACCTGCTTCAGCTTCACTTCCGGTTCGTTGGATTTCTGTTTGTAGCCATCATATTTATACGTTGCCAAAGGGATGGATTCCCCTAATGCATGAGCAGCGTCGAATACATCCACATCCTCCGTTACAAATGTATCCAATGCTACTACAACACTACCAAGCTTGGATTCTTGAATCGTTTTTCCGACTTTACCGAAAACTTTACGCAGATCTACGAAAGTGAGTTTCTCTTCACGGCCGGTACCCACTACAAAAATTCGTTTATAGGAGGTTTTCCCAAACGTATGTATTCTTGCAAGCTTTCCTTTTTTTGCAGATATGTCGCCATCTTTCAACAGTTGTGTCAGATATCCTTCCAATAGTCCATCCAACTCTCCTACCAAACCATTCAATGTACTATGTTTCTCGGATAGGCCGACTACAATTGCCTCCTGTTGTTCTGTAAACTTCTCTTCATTATGTACTACAAACATATTTGTGCACCTCCAGCTTATTCTAGTTTTATTATATCGAACTTATGAAAATATTTCGAGTTTCTAATCATCTTCTAGGAAAAGGACAAGTGATGGCAACAATGGTAAGGTAGATACCTCTTCATATGCGACACGATCTATATTCTTTGGCATAATTTCAATGCAACGGAGGATAAAGTGATGAACCTTTTCCAGATCTACTCCCCAATGTCTTGGCCGGTATTTCTGAATATACACTCTTCCTGCCTCCATCATTAACCGGGCGCCTTTGACATTTCCATATTCATAATGATAGATGGCTACGGTCATTTGCAATAAACCTTTCAGAAAGTAATTCTCTTTGTCTGTCATCCATATTTCTTCAAGTAAATCGTGACAGGTATAATAATCCCCTTCATTGAAGGAAATAAAGAATTCATAATATTCTTCCGGGTATATCACCATTTTTTCTTCCCCTTTAATCAATTTGTCCTATATTCATCTTAACAAATCCGGTATTATGATTCATAATAATAAGAAAATTGTTTATATATAATACTCTTTCCATTCCAAGTGCTACATCTCAGAAGAAAGGGTATAGTAATAGAAACAACCGCAGAGAAAGGACGATTCTATCAGATGGAGTTATTTTCTAATTTTCCTTTATGGGCTGCATTGGCAGCAATCGGATTTGCACAATTTGTAAAAGTACCAATTCAATATATTGCAACAAGGAGGATTGACTGGTCACTTGTCACAAGTACCGGGGGGATGCCAAGCTCCCACTCTGCTGCCGTAACCGCATTGGCTACAGGCGTTGCTTTCGAAACAGGACTGGATTCTCCGATTTTTGCAGTTGCTGCCGTATTTGCCATCATTGTCATGTTCGATGCAACCGGCGTCAGAAGACATGCCGGTGAGCAAGCGACCGTATTGAACAAATTGGTTGGAGATTTCAACCGTTTTGTGGAAGAGACCAAGAAGTGGCCAAATATGGATGAGCAGGAGAAAGTGAAAGATTTGAAGGAATTGCTTGGCCATAAACCGATTGAAGTATTTTTTGGTGCGATTACAGGTATTTTACTGACTCTGGTATTGCATTACTTTGTTCAAGTCTTTTAGGTGAGGTGAAAGAAGATGCGTCTTATATCAATTTGCCCAAGCAACACGGAGCTGATCCATTATCTTGGACTGACGGACAGCCTTGTCGGAGTGGACGATTTCTCAGATTGGCCTGAAGAGGTATCCAGTCTACCGAAGCTTGGGCCCGATTTGAACATAAATATGGAAAAGCTCGAAGCATTGGAGCCTGATTTGGTATTGGCAAGTTTAAGTGTGCCGGGAATGGAGCGGAACGTTCAGGAGCTTGAAATACGCAAGATCCCTCATGTCGTCCTTGATCCACAATCGCTTGAAGATATCATGCGTGACTTAGTGACGGTAGGAGAGCTGACACACACCACTGCCAAAGCGAACGAGGTTGCTTCCTCCATGGGGGCAATCATCGATACATACAAACAGTGTGCTGCAGCAAGTATCGATAAACCTACCTTGTATTGGGAATGGTGGCCAAAGCCAATATTCACTCCCGGTAATGTCAATTGGTTGACAGAGATAAGTTTGCTGGCAGGTGGGCTCAATATCTTTTCTGATAAAGAAGTTGCCAGTTACCAGACAGAATGGGCTGAAGTGGTGGAGAAAAATCCAGATGCAATCTGTATGATCTGGGTTGGTGTAAAGGAAGCAAAGATGAACCCAAAGCATGTGATGAAACGGGAAAATGCCGACAAGGTCAACGCTGTTCAGGACTCCCAAATACATGTGCTGGAGGAAAGTCTCTATTGCAGGCCTTCCCCAAGGCTGATCATGGGACTTCAGAAGCTTGCTGCCCTCCTGCACCCCACCAGCTATCCGCCCTACACGGGAGAAGATTCTTTATTGAAATAGGGAACACTTCTTTGTTAAAGTAGGCTATTGATATTTTCCGATATTTTAGCTGTTGATTGGAGCACGGGCGAAGACTCCGGCGGGAGGTAGCTGCTTAGCGGAGACCCCGCAGGCTTGCTGAGGAGGCTCCACAAGTGCCCCGCGGAAAGCGAAGCCCAGGGCGGAAATCAACAGCGACGTTTAACAGCGCCTAAATAAAAAGCCGTCCCATCAGGTGTCACCCTGAAGGTACGGCTTTTTTTCATGCTACTCCTTGTCCCCTTTATACTGCTGACGGAACACCTGCATGCTTTCTTCTTCGTTCAATTGCATCAATTCTTCCTCAGTCAATGTGCCATCGCCTTTTTTAACAATATAAACATCGATGGTACGCTTACCCCAATCATTGAAAACTTCATCCACTGTATCGTAATATAAGTCTATTTTATTCCCTTTAATTGCACCACCAATGTCCGCAACCACCCCATAACCATAACCGGGGATGAATAGGATTGTCCCTATCGGAAAGACATTGATATCAGCTGCAATGGTGGAATAGAGATCCCTTTTGACTTTAAGTCCTGAATATGTAATTCCATAGCTTGGGTCACCAGGATTCTTTCCTGTTGATTCATACCCTGCTGTATAACCTGTTGCATGTACCTTATGTGTGGGGTATTGCTCCCAATCCAGTTCCTCGAGTGTCACTGGCTTTTCTACCGTTTCTTCTGCAGAAACCAGTGTAGGTGTAGCAGATAAGAAATTCAGTTGTTTAAAGTCTAGACCAATTTTTTTGAAAAGGCCATCTTCCTCGTCTTCTTGTCCATCAGTGGCATATATATTATTCTCTTTTAGCCAATTGTGAATGGTAGATGCTTCTACCCCTGATATGGACTGGAAGGTTACAGACAATGCAAGTACAAAAAGTACCACTATTACTGATCTTCTGCATATCATTTTCGCCGTTTTCATGTAATACATTCACACTCCTCTCACAAGATATTCCTTCCCTCTTTTCAGAAAAAGTATTCCTAATTTGTGAGATTAGTGTGTTTTACACCCTTATTTTCCAGTAAACGTCGCTTTTTTAACGGCTCCTTTCACTAAAAAAGAACCGGTTACATAACCGATTCTCCTTGCAACATTAAAACATTTGATATCCATTTTTACGAAGCATTCTAATAACAATACCAGAACAGATCGCACCAAGAAAGCCACTTACCAGAATGGTGACATCGGCAACCTGCAAAGAAGCGACCTCTGAACCCAGAGTTGAAAAAGCAGTACCAGGCTGTCTGAAATAATCGATCAGCCTTACATCATCCTGTGCAATGATCCACACACATACCAACGGGTAGATGATGGCCATGATCCAGGACATGCGTAATAACATATTTAAAAGGAATCCGATTCCGAAGAAAAGTACGAAGAACAAGACAACAGATATAAGTAAAATTGGTATATTCAATACCAAGCACCTCCATTACACATCTTTACTTAGTGTACTGAAAGGGCTGATATGAGTCAATTATTTTTGGCGGACAAACAAAAACACAATCGCAATTGTCCTAAATACGTCATAATTGACCTATCGTAGAACTGTCGCGATTGTGATTAATCCAGATTATTTTCTTCCGCTTCCTCCACAGCAGGAGCAAGTTTCCGATCCGCCTAGCAGTAACTGAAAGTATCCTTTACCAGAACAATACGGGCAATCCTTTTTCTCTGTTTGCAGTTGATTTTTCATTCCTTATCCCTCCAGATGATTTTTCTCAAAACAGAATTTAATTTAATTTTCTGATAATATAACATCCTTCCAAGGGAAAAGGAAAGGGACGAAATCGACTGAAAAGGCTGATGTAAGCGAATACATCTCATCCAATCTATTTATATCTATCTTTTTCTTAAATTTACAGAATTATTAGAAAAATAACTTGTATGAGCTATAGTTGAATATCTGACCCGGATTCATCGTGTTTGCTTCTTTTAAAACAGATAGGTTCGTAAGCTTGGCGCAATAGTGGATCAGCAAGGAGGAATCGGGATCATTCTCCAGTTCTTCCATTGATTTAAAGGCGGCGTCAGATAGTTCACTTTCCTGATAGACGACATCTGCATTGAGTGGTGTACATAAGAACAGGAGCATATTGTCGCTAATCTTCTCCTTGATAACACCAGAACGTACTCCAATCAGCCCTTCCACCTGTACATTGATTCCTGTTTCCTCCAACACTTCTCGCTTTACGGCTTCATCCACCGTCTCATCCGCTTCCACAAACCCTGCCGGAAAGGACCACTTCCCCTTCAAACCTCCGTAGCTTTTTTTTACAACAAGCCATTTGCCATCATCCGTTATGACGATACCGGCAACGGCTAGCCAGACATTATCTCTTTTTCCCATATAACCATCCCCCGTTTCTATCTATTTATTATGTTATCAGGAAAAAAGGCAAAAAGAAAAGCTGCACTTTGGTTAAGCTGCAGCTTTTACCAGTCTATTGTTGACAACCTCATATATTTTTCAATTTGCATTTAACTGTTGATCTCCGTTTCAGGCGCTTCGCTTTCCACGGGCGGTCCGGGAGCCTCCTCGGCTTTCGTCTGCGGGGTCTCCCCTGTCCCTTCCCCCCGTAGGAGTCTTCGCGCCTTCCACTCCGATCAACAAGGTCTGCATTTTTTAATATAAGATTACTTTGTCTACACACAGAGAAAAGCTGCACTTGGATGAAAGTGCAGCTTTTACAAACTTATCTTATAGTACGTTGAATTTACCTTTTTTCATGACTAGTCCAGCTCCACCGATCATGTAAAGAGCGCGGTTATCAACCATTTTCTTCATGAAGGAAGCTTTGGATCCCCAGATTTTGCGACCGAATACTACTCCGATTGCATCATCTTCACCTAAAGAACAAACCGTTCCTTTTAGATCTGGAGTGAATGTTTGCAGTTCACCTTGGCCACGAACCAATACTGTAAGGTTTTTCGCACATACTTCTCCTTGCTGCATCGCGATTTGTGCAGTTGGTGGGTATGGACGGTTGATTTCTTCGTTGATAATTAGAGAGCAATCTCCAACAATGAATACATCTTCATGTCCAGGAGCACGTAAGTAAGGATCTACTTTTACACGTCCACGCATGTTTTCAAATCCGGAATCTTCCACCAAGTGGTTTCCACGAACACCAGCAGCCCAAACGACTGTACCAGCTTTGATTTCTTCCACTTCTTCGTCTTTTGCAACAATGATTCCCTCTTCTGTTGCTTCTTTGATCGCAGTACCGATTTTGAATTCTACGCCTTTACGCTCTAGCGTGTTTACAGCGTATTCTACTAGTTCTGGGTCGAATCCAGGAAGAACAGTTGGTGCTGCCTCCACACAGACGATACGAACTTTCTCTTTAGGGATATCGAACTCTTGACAAAGCTCAGGAACACGGTTAACAAGTTCTCCTAGGAATTCAATACCAGTGAATCCAGCTCCTCCAACAACGATAGTCAAACGGTCGTCACGACGGTGTGCTTCTGTGTTGTAAGTAGCAAATTGGTACTCGATATGCTCACGGATTTTACGTGCCACATTTAAGTTTGCGATTGTGAACGCATGCTCTTTCAAGCCTTTGATTCCGAATGTTTCCGCCTCATAACCAAGACCAACTACTAGGTAGTCATAAGAGATTTCTCCACCCTTGGTCAATGCCACAGTTTTCGCTTCACGGTTGATACCTGTAACCGTATCATGTAGGAAATGAACCTTGTTGCGGTCAATAACATCGGAAATTTTGTAACGAGTGCGATCAGCCGGCAATGTACCTGCTGAAGCTTCATGTAACCATGTAGACTCATAATGATAGTCGTTTTTATTTACTAACGTGATTTCGGCCTCATTAACACCGATCATTTTTTGAAGACGAACAGCTGTTACCAATCCACCGTAACCTGCACCTAAAATAACTATACTTGGCTTTTTCAAATGAATCACATCCACCTTTTATATTGAAATTTTTTATAAAAAAAATATGAAGACATGGAACAAATCTCACTATACCTTTTCTTACTATCCACTATTAAGATTAAATTTATTAGAAATAAATGATTGTGAAATACTTCACGAATATGGACGGCAAAAAAGTGCGAAATTTGTCACAAAGAAACTTAACCTATCTAACATCATATTCTTTTTCCGTCATTTTTTCAAGACCAAATCATAGTTTAAAAACCTTTAAAATATTCGGAAAAATAAGGATGCATACATAATGGAAACACTTCCATTTACAAAATTCCAATCTATTTTCAGTATATGTTCCCCTTTTTCCAAGGTTGAAAACAGAAATTGCGAGAAAATTATGCTATGATAAAGATAGAAAGTAAACAATCGTTTAGGGGGATAGGTACAGATGAGCGAAGAACAAAAAGTATTTGACATCACCATCATTGGTGGAGGGCCTACAGGATTATTCACTGCTTTTTACGGAGGTATGAGGCAGGCTAGCGTCAAAATCATTGAAAGTCTACCACAATTGGGTGGACAGTTATCCGCGTTATACCCTGAAAAGTACATATACGATATTGCTGGGTTCCCGAAGATCCGTGCACAGGAATTGATTAACAATCTGAAAGAACAAATGGCCAAATTTGAGCCAACGGTTGCATTGGAGCAATCCGTACAAACTCTTGAAAAAATGGGCGATGGCACATTCAAGATTGTGACGGACAAAGAAACCCATTACTCCAAGGCTGTCATCATCACTGCTGGTAACGGAGCATTCCAACCGCGCCGTCTTGAGCTTGAAAACGCTACGGACTATGAGAACAAGAACATCCACTACTTTGTGGACGACATGAACAAGTTCGCCGGTAAAAAAGTCGTCGTACTTGGTGGCGGAGATTCTGCTGTTGACTGGGCCCTTATGCTGGAGCCTATTGCGGAAAAAGTGACACTTGTTCACCGCCGTGATAAATTCCGTGCCCATGAACACAGTGTGGAAAATCTGATGAACTCCAAAGTCGAAGTAAAAACACCTTATGTTCCAGCTGAACTGATCGGTGATGAGCATGCAATCAACCAGGTTGTCCTCGAAAAAGTGAAATCCGAAGAACGTGAAGTGTTGGATGTTGATGATGTTATCGTCAACTACGGTTTCGTCTCCTCTCTAGGCCCAATCAAGGATTGGGGACTTGAGATCGAGAAGAATTCCATTGTAGTCAACTCCAAAATGGAAACAAACATCACCGGAATCTATGCGGCTGGCGATATCTGCACGTATGAAGGAAAAGTGAAGCTTATTGCCTGCGGATTCGGTGAAGCACCTACTGCCGTAAACAATGCAAAATCATACATTGATCCAAAAGCGAAAGTACAGCCGCTTCATAGTACTAGTTTATTCTAAGCCGTCTTTGATGGTGCAGCCAACCCTTGTGGAAACAGGGGTTGGCTTTTTTGCTTTATTAGTAAGGCTGTTTTCGTAAACTTTGTTGCTTTTTCTTATTTATCAACTAACGTTATATTCCTTACTGTCGTGCTCCTTTCCTGGATGTACAGAGTAAACTACATATGCCTATTTTAGAATAGATAAGCTGTGAAAAATCCAAAGGCCGATTTTTCTTGGTAATAAGTCCAACGGCCGACTTTTCACTAGTGAATAGCAACAATCTTTGAGAAAAGAGCCATCAGTAAACACAAATTCAATTACCACTGTAACCTCTTACCACCACTCAACGTCTAACCTATTAACAAACGTAAAAGAGGTGATCAGCTATATGAAACTTTGCAAGGTTGTTGTAATTTCTTTTCTCCTCACCATTCTATCGTTTACATTCTTCTCACCTACAGGCTCCGCTTGCTCCTGCCTTCCACCCGGAACACCACAGGAAGAGCTGAAGAAAATGGATGCCGTTTTTTCAGGAAAAGTGGTAAATGTAAAAGAAAAATTCAACAGTACAACAGAAGTAAAATTGACTGTCAAGGAATCATGGAAAGGTGTGAGCACCAAGGAAGTAGTCATTTATACCGCCATGGACTCTGCCGCATGTGGTGTCTATTTTGAAAAAGACAAAGAATACTTGGTCTATGCCCATTTAGAGGATGGGGAATACACGACCTACCTTTGTTCTAGAACAGCAGAACTTTCACAGGCGCAATCCGATTTGCAGGAACTGGGCGAAGGGACTGTACCTACAGAAGAACCCAAAGATTCCGCTTCTTTTTCCACGCAGAACACTTTCATCGGTACTCTTGGAGTAGCACTGGTCCTATGCGCATGTTTCTTCTACCGATGGAAAGGTACAAAATAAAAGAGCATGAGAAAAGCACCCTTCCAATTAAAAAGGTGCTTTTTTTTAGTTTCTATACTACTTACCACCAGACGATGACTCTTCCGTTATCAAGTGAGATTACATAACCTATATAGTCACCAAGATCTACTCGCACTTCTTGGCCAGTTTCCACTACCTTATTAATACCGTCCACTATTCCAGGATACTCTTCCCAATACTCTGTGGAAAAATAATCAATCAATACATCAGCATAAATTAGCTCTGCCACTGCGGCCCCTGTACTCATAGAAAGTAGAATGCCTTCTGTCTCATGGTATATCATAAACCCGTCAGAATTAGGAATTCCATAGAGATTGGCACCATACTTTTCTGCAATAGCTATATCGCTTGTAAATCTATCGTCATCTATTTTATGGTAGGTATAGTCTCCTATAGTGACCTTTTCTGGCTGTTGTTCAACCTCATCCTCTTTACGATCAACTGTTTCAGGTTCAAGGGGCGTTTCGGGCACTTCAGTTGGGTTTACTACTGTTTCTGTTTTAACATTAACTTCCGTCACTTCTACTACTTCATTGCTATCTATGTGAAATGTGTTTGTTGGGATTGCCATGCGAACATATTGATAGGAAGGTTTTTGTGAATGAAATCGGTATGACTCACTTGCCTGAGTTTCGACTCCTTGACAGAAAGATCCAATACTTGCAAATCCTAGTGCAGACAATAGAACAATCGCCATGCTCCTTTTCCCTTTCACTTTGACCACTCCTTCTTTTTCACCTAACTATATAGACGCAAGAGAGAGGGTAATGGTTTCATATTTTTGGAAATTATGTTAAATAAAAAACTTGGATAGCTGTTCAGCTATCCAAGTTTTTCTAATTTAGCATTCTTCCGGTGTTCCTGTTTGCGTTGCTGTACGGAACGAAGAACCACAACCGCAATTTGCGATGGCATTCGGATTATCGATGGTGAATCCGCCGCCCATCATGGACTGCTTGAAATCAATTTTTACATCTTGGAGAATTGGCTTGCTTTCTGCATCAATTAGAATCTTGATTCCATGCTGTTCCAATTCTATGTCCTTTTCACCCTTCTCTTCTTCAAAGCCCATACCATAAGAAAGACCGCTGCATCCTCCGCCTTTTACACCTACACGCAAAAAGACGGATTCATCTCCATGTTCCTTCATCATATCTTTTATCTGAAAAGCTGCTGCTTCGGTAATTGTAATTACATCACTCATCTATTACACCTCCCAATGTATTTCCAGTTCACTTAACTTCATTATATCGTGAATCGGCTGCCTACTCAATCTTACTGCTTCTATAGTATATGCAAGAGGAACAAGCTGGTGTGATTAATAGTAGAAAGTTCCTGTACAAATAACTTCAGCTGGCCCACGCATTTTCACAGAACCGTTCTTTTCCCATGTGATAAACAGGTCGCCGCCTGCCAGGTGTACCACCGTCTCCTTCGCCCGCGTCGTTTTTTCATTAAGAACGGATGCGACCACGGCAGCACAAGCTCCTGTCCCACACGCTTGCGTAATGCCTGAACCTCTTTCCCACACACGGAAATGAAGCTCCTCTTCGGATACTACTTCGACGAATTCCACATTTACACCCTCAGGGAAACGAGCGTCCTTTTCGACTATGGGCCCAAGCGTAGTTAAGGGGGCCTCTTTAATATCGTCCACATAAAAGATGACGTGCGGATTGCCCATGGACACGGTAGTAATTTCGTGTGTTTCACCATTTACAGTAAACGGTGCGGCAACCAACGCTTCTTTTCCCTCCACAAGAATCGGAATCTCTTCCGTGGAAAGCCTAGGTTCACCCATATCCACCGTAACCGTCTTGACAGCCCCTTCGACCACATCCAGTTGTGCCTCGACCTGTCCGGACAGGGTTTCTATTTTAAATGTTTCTGCTTGGACAAGTCCGTGCTCATAGGCATACTTTGCTACACAACGAAGGCCATTTCCGCAGTTCTTTCCTTCCGATCCATCATTATTGAAGATCCTCATCTTAACAGGGGCCACTTCCGAAGGACAGATTAAAATCATCCCATCAGAGCCTATTCCCGTATAAACATTAGAGACCTTTATGGCGAGCTCTGATAACTCCGATTCTTTTAAATCTTCCTCGAACATATTCACATAAATATAGTTGTTCCCAAGTCCGTGCATCTTGGTGAATTGAAAGGAGCGCATGTCTGATTATTCCTCCAGAAAATAATTAGTTTCTTCAAGTATAAATACATAAAAGAATGAACACAATAGAAATATCCCCCGTTTTATATGAAAAACCCATGTATCAATTGTTTCCTTGAAACAAGATAACATGGGCTTTTCTTAGTTCTATAAATATTCTCCTGAAACAGGGAGTTAAAAGAGTGTACAACAATATTTTAATTAAAAAATCCACCAGCCATTAATGACGGGTGGATTTCCTATATTTTTTAGAACAAGAACATACCAGCAATTGCAGCACTCAACAAGTTGGAAAGTGTACCTGCAATAATCGCACGAAAACCTAATCTTGCAATATCAGGACGACGGTTAGGAGCTAAGTTCCCCAGACCACCCAATAGGATTGCTAAAGAAGAAAGGTTTGCGAATCCACAAAGTGCGAAAGAAATGACCGCAATGGATTTATCACTGAACATATCAATCTGTGCAGAGAAAGTGGAGTAAGCAACGAACTCGTTCAATACAAGTTTTTGACCGATCAGGTTACCAGCCGCTACTGCTTCACTCCAAGGGATACCGATTACAAACGCCAATGGCGCGAATAAATAACCAAGAACAAAGTCCAATGAGAAGTTATCGGCACCGAACCAGCCACCGACTCCACCTAAAATACCGTTAATTAGCGCAATCAATGCGATAAATGCCAGTAGCATCGCACCAACATTAAGTGCCAGTTTCAAGCCATCAGATGCCCCGCGTGCTGCAGCATCGATTACATTTGTCGCTCTTTCATCTTCAGACTCTCCAATTTGTGCATTGGAATCCGTTATTGGCTCTTCCGTTTCAGGAATAAGCATTTTTGCCATAATCAGACCACCAGGAGCCGCCATGAAGCTTGCTGCCAATAGGTACTCAAGTGGAATACCAAGTGCAGCATAGCCGAACAATACGGAACCTGCTACAGATGCAAGTCCACCAGTCATCACTGCGAACAATTCAGACTTGGTCATACCTGCAATATAAGGACGAATGACTAAAGGTGCTTCTGTTTGTCCAACGAAAATGTTAGCTGAAGCTGATAGGGATTCTGTTCTGCTTGTCCCTAAAAGTTTTGCAAGTCCCCCACCAAGGAAGCGGATAACGATTTGCATTATTCCAAGATAATAAAGTACAGAAATTAATGCAGAGAAGAAAATAATGATCGTCAATACGTGGAACGCGAACACAAATCCAGTTGCTTCTGAACCGGGGTTACCCAGAACAGGTCCAAAAAGGAAACCGATTCCTTCATTGGCATAATTAATAATATTTTGAACCAGTTCAGTCAGCTTAAGAAACACGCTTCTCCCGAATTCCCATTTCAATACGATAAATGCGAAAAGTAACTGAATAGCCAATCCGCCAACAATTGTACGGATTTTAATCTTTCTTTTGTTTTCTGAAAGTAGGAATGCGATTACGAAAATCACTGCAATTCCCATTAAACCCCAAAGGATATTATTCATAATATTCACCTCTATTAGAAATTTCTGCAAGTTGTTTGTCGTCAGACATCTAACTATTACAATAACACTTTACTACGAAATGAAAGCGTTTGAAAGAACTTTTTTTTGTAAATATGTTACAGTAGTTGCGAAACCGTTCTCATATCAAGGTCCTCTAAAATAAATTACCCAACTTTTACAAAATAATGTATAGACCAGAAAAAAATCCACCACTTCAGATAGGTATATAGTTTCATAAAAGTTGTTATCCGAGCGATTTTATGGTACTTTTGTATTAAATTGTCGAGAAAGGGTGTTTTGATGGAACAATATTATCGACGCGATATTTCTTGTGAAAATTGCAAGCATGCATATAGTACATTAAAAATAAAATCCCGTTTTATCCGCCCTTTAACACATGATACGGATTTCTGTTCCACTTACCATTCCGAGGAGTCAAACCCTCTCCTCTATTATGTTTCCGTTTGTCCACAATGTGGATATGCTGTCACGGATGAATTCAGTCCAGAATTCACAGCCGAATCACTTCAGGCAATCCGAACAAAAATACAGAAACACTGGCAATACAAGGATTACGGGCAGATCAGGTCTGTCAAAACCGCCATCAATGCTTATAAGCTTGGGATCTATTCAGGAATAATTAAAAAAGAAGCCGCTATCGTCATGGCAGGCCTTTACCTACGACTTGCCTGGATCTATCGTACAATCGAAAAGAACACCACACAGGAACAGCGTTTTCTCAAACTGGCAGTAGAACAATTTGAACTCTCCTATTCCACAGGAGATTTTGAAGAAAAAGATATGTCCGAAATTAAGCTCCTCTATTTAATTGGAGACCTTCACAGCAGACTTAACCATAACAGACAGACAATCCAATATTTCCAGTTGGTCATCCAACATCAAGATAAAGAAAAAGAAAAGCGGCTTGTTGAAAAAGCAAGGGACCGCTGGTATGAAATTCGGGCTGCCTCCAAGCTGCAGGCAACGAGTTAGTACATTTTCAATATAAGAAGAGCATGGAACCAAATTTTCGGTTCCATGCTCTTTGTTTTCCTCTTATTTAGAACATCGGATTTTCTTCTAAATATATATATATGTTGTCTACCAGTTGTTCTGGAGTTTCACCTGAGACTACATCACCGTTTACGAGAGCAAAAAGCGTGTCGAAGCATTTACCACAATAACCAAGACAGCCATATTCAACTATATCTAGGTTAGGATCTTTTTCCAACACTTCTCTCGCCTTTTGTGAACCACTGGCTAAATTACTGATACAGAATTCGATGATTGGCTTCAATGTTTTCACCCCTCTATTGCCCTTTCATGCTACCTTTTTTTCCTTAAAACGTCAATTGTGAAGATTCTCCTAAAGAAGCTCGAAAAAACGATGTGGTTTCCTCGCGAATGCTTAACTAATTTATGAAAGAATGTTGTTATTTTGTCATAATTTCGATATACTTTTAATGTTATTTTATTTAATCGTGATATACTCTTTGACGAATGAAAGCGCAATTTTATCATAATATGTACTTTACTTCACATAAAAATTAATGAGATTACTAGATTTCTTCTATTATAATCCAAATCACCTTCTAACAAGGTGGTCGTTTACTATATTCTTGAGACTTTACTAGCTTAAAAAGGGGTTTTAGCTGCTATGAAAAAACTTGTTGTGCTTGGCGCAGGCTATGGCGGGATGCGCATCCTACACCGTCTGCTACCTAATCAATTACCATCAGATACTGAAATTGTGTTAGTGGATAGGGCTCCCTATCATAGTTTGAAAACGGAATTCTATGCGCTTGCTGCGGGAACGATTTCAGACCATCATGTTCGTGTCACTTTTCCGGAACATGAAAGACTTTCCGTTAAATACGGAGAGGTTACAAAAGTGGACATGGAAGAAAAGATTGTACACTTCGAAGATCAAAGCACGCTTTCTTTTGATGATCTGATCATTGGTCTTGGCTGTGAGGACAAGTATCATGATATTCCTGGCGCAGAGGATTATACCTATAGTATTCAAACCATTAATAAATCCAGAAAAGCTTATCAGGCGCTAGGAGATTTGCCGGCTAACAAAGTGGTGGCTATTGTAGGCGGCGGGTTAAGCGGCGTGGAGATTGCAAGTGAACTTCGTGAAAGCAGACCCGATTTGACTATCAAATTATTCGATCGTGGAAAAATCATTCTATCAAGCTTCCCTGAAAGACTTAGTAAGTATGTTCAAAACTGGTTCGAAACGCATGGTGTGGAAGTAGTGAATGGCTCTAACATTACCCGTGTGGAGGAGAACACCCTTTATAACCATGACGAACCGCTACATTGTGATGTAATCGTCTGGACTGCCGGTATTCAGCCAAATAAAGTAGTTAGAGATCTTAATGTAGAGAAGGATGGACAAGGACGGGTGGTGCTGACCAAGCAACATAACATTCCTGGACATGAGAACGTCTATGTTGTCGGGGACTGTGCAAGCCTTCCACATGCGCCAAGTGCACAATTGGCGGAAGGCCAAGCAGAACAGATTGTCCAAGTACTATTGAAACGCTGGAATGGAGAAACTCCACCAGAGGAATTCCCGGCGATCAAGCTAAAAGGTGTACTGGGCTCCCTTGGAAAAAAACACGGTTTCGGACTTGTCAACGAACGTCCACTGACTGGCCGCGTTGCAAGACTGTTGAAATCCGGTATCCTATGGATGTACAAATATCATAACGGTTAATAGATATCCCCAAAAGTCCATCGACTTCTGGGGATTATTTTATGACGCGACATACCCATGCTTCTCCATCTCGGAGTAAATTGTTTTTAACTTAGGATTTCCTTCCCCCACTATCTCACCTTCAATGACCACTACAGGATAGAACATATCCTCTTCTACGACTCTTGTCGCGAATTCTTTCTTATCCTCGTCACATTCTTCGGTTTTAAAAATATCTATATAAGAGATAGAAAAAGCTTGATCAGGAAATTTTCTTGCCACTGCAGCCTCCAGCCATTCGTATGTTTCCTTTGATGATGGCAGATTTACACAGCTAGGACAAAGCACTTCTGCACCATATACACAAATTTCTACCGTTTTCTTCATAAGCCGTCATCCTCAACATTTACAGCATTTTCTTTTATTCTACCGTAAATCGCTTACTTTTTCATGAAATTAATTTCGATTTCCTAGGCTCTTTTCTCAAGGATTGTTGCTATCTTCTAGTAAAGAGTCGGCAATTGGATTTTTTACCGATTAGGTAATCTTAATTATGCAAGCAGTTCCGATGCATAGCTAGGAAAAAAGCACGACAGCAAGGAAGAAAACGGTTGGTTTACACATACGAAAAAGCAACAGATTTTACGAAAACAGCCTTTTCCTAAAAAGACCCAGTGCTAGGCAATAGATTTTTTCTGGTGTTTTCTTTATAATAGAATTATGTAAGGAAAGGAGCGATAACTATGGCTAACCCGGAAATCAATGCGCAAGTTCAGGAAGTACTAGATAAATTACGTCCATTTCTTCTTCGTGACGGAGGGGACTGTGAATTAGTAGATGTGGAAGATGGCATCGTAAAGCTGCGTCTTTTAGGAGCATGCGGTTCTTGCCCAAGTTCCACCATCACTTTAAAAGCTGGTATTGAGCGTGCATTACTTGAAGAAGTACCAGGCATCATCGAAGTAGAGCAAGTATTCTAATACTGTTACGAAAATAAACCGGCAAGCTGCCACTCAAGGTGAGCTTCCCGGTTTTTTATTTTCTCTTGGAAAGTAATTTTCGTACGCTAGATTGATGACACCCTGCATAAATGATTCGAATGCACCTCGCTACCCACTTTACTTACTTGCAGCAGTTCCACTTTATGCTGTGGAAATTCGGAAGCCAGTGTGCTAACAACCTTTCTCCCTTTTCCTTTTTCGCAAAAACAGATGACAGTAGGTCCTGCACCGCTGATTGTAATACCAAACGCACCAGCTCCACTAGCGCTTTCTTTCAATTTATTAAACCCAGGAAACAACTTCTGGCGATATGGTTCGTGGAAAATATCGCTCTCCATCATCTTACCGACGAGATCCCACTTCTTCAACATAAGTGCCCCTAGCATGACATTGGCATGACTGCTGCCTGCCACCGCTTCACCAAAAGCAAGTCTGTCCGGCAATAAGCCTCTTGATTCCTTTGTTTTTGCTTCAAATTCAGGAATGACCGCTACCATCTCCAGCTCTTCTACAGGTAGCTTTACGTATTCCCATTTTTCATTCTGATAAGTAGATACAACAAGGCCTCCATAAAGGGAAGCCGCAACATTATCTGCATGTCCTTCAAACTTTGCTGCAAGTTGCAGTTTTTCATCCGGACATAGATTTTTGTTGCAGAGAATGTTCATGATTTCAATGGCACCAACAATTGCTGCCGCGCTGCTGCCCAGACCTCTTGCCAACGGAATGTCACTCATGGTCAGGACGTGTACCGGAGGAGCTTCCATCCCCCACAGCTTTTGCAACTCCTTACAGACGGTCAAAAGAATATTTTCCTCTTTTTTGATGGAAAGTGGTGGGACACTTGTAAACTTCCATTCCTCTGCATGGTTTACAAAAAGTGTGACATATTTATTAACTGCCATGCCAATTGAATCAAAACCAGGTCCTAAGTTGGCAGAGCTTCCAGGGACTTTTATGACAAATCCGTCTCTGTACTCTTTCATACGGAGACACCTTCAAACGATTTTACCAGTTGTGAATAGTCGTTTGGGATCTGCTGCACTTTTACATTGGCGTGATTAGTGGCTGTGACAGGGTCCTTAAGTCCGTTTCCTGTCAGGACACAAACCACCTGTTTCCCTTTTGAAAGCTCGCCAGTCTTAAGCTGTTTGATGACACCCGCCACAGACGCACTTGATGCAGGTTCAGCAAACACGCCTTCGGTTTGGGCCAAGAGTTTATAGGCGTACAGAATTTCTTCGTCAGTTACAAAATCAATCTTCCCATTGGAATCGTTTGCTGCCTGAACGGCATAATTCCAGCTCGCTGGATTTCCGATACGGATGGCCGTTGCGATAGTCTCTGGATTTGAAATAACTCGGTTCTCCACGATGGCCGCTGCTCCTTCCGCCTCAAACCCTCGCATTTCCGGCAAGCCTGATGCACGGACACGGTGATATTCCTGAAACCCTCTCCAGTACGCTGTGATATTCCCTGCGTTGCCGACAGGGAGTGCAAGGACATCCGGTGCTTTTCCAAGCTGATCGCACACTTCAAATGCGGCTGTTTTTTGCCCCTCAATACGATATGGATTCAGCGAATTCACTAGTGTAATAGGAAGCTCATCCGATAATCTACGAACCATCTGTAGCGCCTCATCAAAATTTCCGTCCAAAGAATAAATTTCCGCTCCGTACATGACTGCCTGTGCGAGCTTACCTGAGGCGATTTTCCCGTCCGGAATGACCACGATACATTTCATTCCCGCTTTTGCCGCATAAGCCGCTGCCGAGGCAGAAGTGTTACCTGTCGAAGCACAAACAACCGTCGTACTTCCTTCTTCTTTCGCCTTTGCGACAGCAAGTGCCATCCCTCTGTCCTTAAAGGAGCCGGTCGGATTGGCTCCTTCCACTTTCACATGCAGCTCAATATCCAATTTTTCTGAAAGTTTTTCCAGAAAAAGAAGGGGGGTGTTCCCTTCCTGGAGTGAGACATTCGGAGTATGAGCGCTTACCGGTAGATAGTTGCTGTATTCTTCTACTAATCCTCTCCACATCATACCGCCACTTCTCCTTCCACCCGGTAGCTGCTTTTGATTTCTTTCACATATTTCATATCCGCTAGTTCTTCTAAAAGGTTCTCGTATCGCTGAAGGGACGCATAATGTGTGACGAAGACTACTTCCGCTAAAGCTTCTTCCTTTAATGGTAGCTGCAAGATCTTTTCGAAGCTAACTCCTTTTTGTGAAAATAGATTTGTAATATGGGAGAGAACCCCTACTTCATCTTGGACGTGTACGCGGAGGAAATGCTTCGCCTGTACTTCGTCTTTTTCCTTTAAGGTCTTCTGGAATTGAGGGGATACCATGCTTTTTCCATTTACACCAAGTCGCATATTCTTCATCACTCCCACAAGGTCGGATACAACGGCTGTTGCTGTTGGTAGGCTTCCTGCACCAGGGCCATAGAACATCGTTTCCCCGACCGCTTCCCCGTACACATACACGGCATTGTATTCATTCTGGACACTTGCCAATGGGTGGTCGTGCGGGAGAAGTGTCGGTTGTACGCTGACCTCGACTTTTTCTTTTTCACGGTGGGCAATGCCAATCAGCTTCATTGTATAGCCAAGCTTTTTGCTGTAGTTCAAATCCTCTTCCGTAACTGCACTGATTCCTTTCACCTGGACATCCTTTAGTTCAATATTCATCGAGAATCCTAGTGTGGAGAGGATGGCCATTTTTCTAGCTGCATCGATTCCTTCCACGTCCGCTGTCGGATCCGATTCGGCAAATCCAAGCTCCTGTGCCTCTTTTAATACTTCTTCATAGGAGGAACCTTCGTTGTTCATCTTAGTAAGGATGAAGTTTGTCGTGCCGTTCACAATCCCCATCATTTTGGTGATTCTATCAGATGCCAACCCATCAACCAAGCTTCTTAAGATCGGAATTCCACCTGCAACACTTGCTTCGTAAAATAGGTCGCAGTTGTTCTCCGTGGCAGCAGCAAGCAGTTCTGATCCATACACGGCCATAAGGTCTTTATTGGCAGTGACAACATGCTTCTTGTTATGGAGAGCCCTTAGAATATGATGACGAGTCTCTTCCACCCCGCCCATCACTTCAATGACCACATCAATCTCCGGATCATCCAATATTTCCTCTGCATGTAACGTCAATAGCTCAGGATTCAAATCCACCGGACGCTCCTTATGCAAATCCTTCACTAGCGCCTTCTTCACCCTAACTGGACACCCCACCTGATGCATCAACTTATCCTGATGATTCTCCACAATCTTCACAACCCCACAACCAACCGTACCTAAACCCAACAAACCAACTGAAATTGCCTTCACTACGCTTCACTCCCCTAAAAGGGGTCTGACCCTCATTGCTCTAAAGCCTTAAAGGGGGTCTGACCCCTCTTCTCTTTTTGTCTTTTCTGTGTGTACATTTGTTTTTATATAATGGACATTATAGGGTGATTTTGAATGCTTGACAAGGGGTTATTTTTGCTTTTTATGCGTGTAAGCGTTTTACTTGTTGGGGGAGTAAGAGGAAAAAATTCTATGTGAAAGCTGAGAATCCGAGTTCTCATGTATAAAATAAGGACCCGGTTCTTATCACACCTTCCTTGGTGTAACAGAACCGGGTCCCCATTGATTTAGACTTTTGTTTTTGGCTTTTCGCCTTCTAGCACCGCCATAATATTATCTCGGCATAGATTCATCATCGTTGTTCTTGTTTCCACACTTGCACTGCCGATGTGAGGAATGGCTACCACTTGCGGCAATTGCAGCAGAGGGTGATCTTCACCTATTGGTTCCTGATAAAACACATCCAGCCCAGCTCCTGCTATCTCATTCTGTTGCAATGCCTCAATCAATGCTTCCTCATCAACCACCTGTCCTCTGCCGACATTAATAAAGAAAGCGGTATTTTTCATGTGTTTAAATGCATCCTTATCAAACAGGTGTTGTGTTGATTCTGTTAATGGTGTCAAACACACCACATAATCGGACTGCTCGAGTAATTGGTCAAAGGTTCGATAAGAAGCACCTACTTCTTGTTCCGCTTCCAGATGACGGTTTCTATTGTGATAAAGCACTTCCATTCCAAAGCCAATTGCACGCTTAGCTACTGCCTGCCCAATCTTGCCCATTCCCACAATCCCAATAGTCTTGTGGTGCACATCTGCACCTGCAAGTAAGAAAGGACTCCAGCTCTGCCACTGCCCTTCTTTTACATACTCCTGGGCTTCTGTTATCCGCCTTGCCGTAGCAAGCAATAAAGCAAAGGTAAGATCAGCAGTTGTTTCCGTTAGCACATCTGGCGTGTTGCATATCAAAATCCCCTTATTAGATGCTGCTTCTACATCAATATTGTCATAGCCGACAGCAAGATTTGCCACCACCTTTAGGTTTTGCGATTGCGCTAATAACTCTTTATCCACTTTATCAGAAAGCATTGTCAGCAGTGCATCTGCCTTTTGTGCTTCCCTTAAAAGCACTTCACGGGGTACCGCTTCGCTTTCACTGTTCCACATTTGCACATCGGCCATTTCCTTTAATGGAGATAAAACCTCTTCTGGTAGTTTTCTTGTAATAAACACATAAGGCCTCGTCATTTTCTACTCTCCCTGCTTCATGTTGTCTTGGTCTATTGCTTCGAATACTCTAATTTTATCACTTAAGGCTTTTCCGATACATATCTATATAGGGAAAACTTTCACTTCTTCACCCAGTCCAGTACTGGAATGCCATAGGTTTTTGCAGGTACACCTGCCAGGTCATAGAAGTTCCCCAAGAACTGTTCATAATAGGTTGATGATTGCAGGACACTTTTCATCCTGTCTTCGTGCCATTTCTTATCTGCCACAGGACCGCTCGTATAATAATCCTCTACACATTCTAAATAGTGGATAGGAAATACGAGGCGTGCATATAGAAGTCTCCAGGAGAAACTGGAGAGTGGTGTGACCTTTTCATAATCCTGCAGGAAGGTCTGTATTTTCATTTGGTTTATATCTTTTCCTTTGCGGCATTCAGAGCGAATCCATTCGGATATGTCTCTGCTCGCATGATCAAATAACCAGTCTGTCGGTAGCTTCATCCACTGTGCTTGTTGCCAGGTGAGATCTGTGAAGCGATGATGACAAAGTGTTGCCGCATCATTCATCATCGGACTGTCATCGAGCTCTGAATCCACAAGATATTGAATGGCATTCTCTGTTAAACCTAAATAGTATGGAAAAGATTCAACAAATTGGGTGTCAAACACATCTACAGGGTTGCTTCTGACCTTTTCCCTGAAAAAGCTTTCCATCTGATCGACCCTTTTCACCCATAAGCTTTTCCACTGTCCAATGCGATTGATGGCTTCCACTTTTGCAGGAAAACTTCTTGCCTGGTAATGAAAAGTGGCCAATTCTTTTCCGACGACCAATTTTCGAGAACTGTAATCATAGGGCATTCTGAAAAGGGCCACCTTCCTCCCTTCTATTTCGGTCGTATAGGTATCATTTTTGTTTTTCACAAAAGAACTAACATATATATCTTGGTGTGTGCGTATCATATAGTCACTTATCTTTTGAAGCTCATCAATTTCCTCCTCCTCCAAGTGACCAACAGGTACCACGATGTACAACACGCGATTAGCCCAAAAGGCATCAAACTGTCGTACCCTTTGTTTTCTTTCCACCCTTAACTCATATTGTTCATAGATAATCTGCTTCAACACTGCTCCCTCCTTCTCCCTAGTACCAACTATATGAAGAAAACAGAGAAAACTTGTTTCCGAAAACAGGTTTTTCCAAAGAACGGCTATTTTTTCTACCAAAAAAGGGAATAAGGGTAAAGAGAGAAACAACAATTTTTTTTGATGAGGGGTCTGACCCTCACTGCTCTAATGCGTTAAAGAGGAGGCTAACCCTCCTCAACTATATTATAAAAGATGGGTGAGCCGTATGAAGAATTTCGAGAGTATGGATGAAGTAGAGAGAAAAGCGAGAGCTTTGTTGGAGGAACGCGGGGTGACGATGGATGATATTGCGGAGTTGGTTTATTTTCTACAGTCCAAGTATCATACTGCGCTTGAGCGTTCAGAATGTCTGGAAAATGTGGATCGCGTCCTTTCCAAACGCGAGGTTCAGAATACTGTTCTTACAGCAATTGAATTGGACGTTTTAGCCGAGCAAGGAAAAATCCAGGAGCCACTTCTGCGGATATTGCGTGATGATGAAGGATTGTATGGAGTGGATGAGGTTTTGGCATTATCTATTGTTAACGTTTATGGCTCCATCGGATTCACCAATTACGGGTATATCGACAAATTGAAGCCAGGGATACTTGAGACTCTGAATGACAAAAGCTCCGGGAAGGTCCATACATTCCTCGATGATATTGTTGGCGCAATAGCCGCTGCAGCATCTAGCCGATTGGCACATAGAGCAGCCAATACAGAATGATAAAAATACAAGGCTCTTTTCTAAAGGCTCTTTTCTCAAAGATTGTTGCTATTCGATTGTAAAAAGTCGGCATTTGGACTTTTTACCGTGTATCTACTTTCAAAAAATCATGCAGTCTCTCCGAATAACCAAGAAAAGAGCACGACAGTAACAATTATTACGATTGTTATAAAAATACGAAATAGCAACAAAGTTTACGAAAACAGCCAAATACAAAAAACAGGCAGGAGCTATTACTTCAATAGCAACCTGCCTGTTTTTTATTGAACGATAATCCATCAAGATAACTTTATACTTTCCCAATCCATTCAGACAGCGACTCCGCTGTGTAGGTCGGCTGCTCTTCATACGTTTCCAGATGGGCTCTTGTTGTCACACCTGTATGCACAAGGAGCGTATCCATTCCAGCATTCATTCCCGCCTTGATGTCTGTATGATAATTATCCCCCACCATCAACGTGTCTTCACGGGGTACACCCAACACCTTCAATGCCTGCTCCATGATTACCTTTTCCGGCTTCCCGATAAAGGTTGGCTGCGTTTCTGTTGAAACCGTCAGAACCGAAGTTAAAGAACCGTTCCCCGGTAACAGTCCACGTTCAGTCGGAATGGCAATATCTCCGTTGGTAGAAATAAATCGCGCACCATTACGAATATTAATTGCGCCAAGTGCAAGCTTTTCATAACTAATCGAGCGATCAATTCCGCTTACCACTACGTCCGCTCCTTCTTCCACCAGTTCAAACCCCTTCTCCATCAGGGCCGTTCTGATTCCTTCTTCACCAATCACGTAAATCTTTGCCTCAGGTTTATAATCATAAATATAATTTGCAGTAGCATTACTTGTCGTAAACACCTGCTCATCCAATGTAGGGATACCGAAATCCCTTAATTTTTGCGCAACTTGCTGTGGTGTGCGGGAGGAATTATTCGTTACGAATAGGTAAGGTATCTTTCTATCAAATAATGCCTTAACAAAATGACTTGCCTCTTCAATCTTCTCTTTTCCACGGTACATCGTTCCATCCAAATCAATCAAATATCCTTGGTACTTTTTCATCTATTTTCACACTCCACTACTGTATCCAATTTATCATTTCATTAGTTTAAGTCTTTTCCAACCAGTTCATGTTAGCACAATTTACTAGCTCTTTAAAAGCAAAAGAACCCCGTTAAACACCGCTGGTGATTTCCGCGACAGGCTTCGCTTTCCACTACAATCACCAGCTAGAATTACCAGAAAACAATTGCGTTCATAACAGTTCCCAAGCAAAAGAACGCTCCCCCTAAAGAAAGCGTTCCCAAATCAGTTCCTGAATGCAGAAACCGGCCCCAACTCATTTTCCAAATATCTGCGGACTGCCCCACAGAAATCCACTACTGTCCCCTTCACTTCATCCAGACATCCTTCCACCTCGGAGTGGTCAATCAATAGATACTCCTGCACAAGTGTTTTTCGAAGACGAACAAGCAGTTTAAGATGTTGTGCCAAGTCAGTGGTCACTACTTTTTCATCCTCAAGAATATCAATAATGTCCTCGTAGCTGCCTGGATCGCGCATGATAAAGCCATCAATCATCGCATTCCCCACATCCAGAATTCCCTCTATTACCGATACCGTTATCCGCTCAAGGGCTTTCTTTTCAATGGAGGAAGTCCATGTTTCATGCTGTTGATAAACTGAGATATTTTCTTCAATATAAAGTAAAGTCTGCTCTATTTTTTCTCGATCCACAAAGTACATATTACTATCTCCTTTGTTTACATTCTTGGTGTTATTAAGTGATTGGTTGTAGCTGTTTGGGCCTGGCGTAAAAATAACCCTGGGCCATGTCCACTTTGTGCTTTGATAGGACTTGTACTTCCTCTTGGCGTTCTATGCCCTCCGCCACTACTAGTGATCCTGTTTCATGTGCTATCAATAATAAACCTTGGAGCATTCTTTCTTTCACCTGATTTTTATCGATGTCTTGAATAACAGATCGATCTATTTTTATAATGTCGGGCATGATTCTGTTGATGGTATGGAAGCTCGCATAACCGGCTCCCGTATCGTCTACGGCAATTTGAAAGCCAAGCTCCCTTAGTGCTTGAATATTCCGTTCAAAGTTCTTCAGCCCATCCGTTGAGTCCTGTTCTGTCACTTCGATGGCAATATTTCTCGGAATGATTTCCGGATACTTCTTCAGCAAGGTCAAAACTTTCTCTATCAACTCCACCTCATTCAAAGTTGTTGGGGTAAAATTGATAAAAATTGCTTCCTTCATTTTGCATTGATAAATCAGCTGAAAAGCTTTTTCTAGTATAAGCATCTCCAACGAAAACAATCGGTTGGTCTGCTTGGCAATGGAAAACAACTGTAGGGGATTTTCCATCAAAGAGCTTTTCGGCCCGCGTGTAAGCAACTCCCACGCCTTTATTCCCCCTTTGGAGACATCCATGATAGGCTGTGCGAGAAGCGTAATATCTTTAAAAGCAATGATTTGGTTCATTTGATATTTCAATTGTTGATATTGCAGCTTATCCTGTTTCTCCGCCATCGCCATTGCCTGTACATGTGCTTTAAGCATACATTCGGACAAAGTATATTGGGCGGACTCCAGAAAGACATAGCCATATTGAATATTCAGGTTTTGATGATCTAATTGTTTGTACTTGCGACTTTCAATTGCCTGCTTTACTTTTGAAAGTTTATCTTCGAGTTCCGTCGTACTATGAGACCTTTCATCCACTTTCAACAACAAAGAGATCCCATCGCTATATTGCTCATGCAAACAGACAACTTCCTCATCTGTAAATGTTTTCCCTATGACTTTTCTAAGCTGTAATTTTATCACTTCTCGACATGATAAATATCTACGTCTGCCTATTTTCGTAATGATATTTTCCAAATCAGGAAAATAAAAGGAGATAACCGTCACTTGGAATCCTTTTTTTAACGTGTGAGTCACACGCTGTTCAATCGGGTTTCTTAAAATATATATGGGCGGATAATAGCGTAAATAATAAGATGGAAGCAGTAATTTCACTAGATGTGAGCCATTCTCTTTATAGTATTTCTTTATGTGATTCCAGCTTCGCCTGCGCCCCATGAAATGGCTCCCTTCTCTCTAGACAAAAAACAACAAGATGTATTTCCTTTATTTTATCACAAAAAATAAGAAAATTGTCCCATTTATTGCACTGTGGAGTTTTGTATTAGAAAACATCTGCTAACAAGAACTCTGCTGTATTTGTTATACTAGGAAAAGATGCATTGAGGAGGTAGTCCATGATGGGAGAAAATTTCTTTTTATACGATGATACTGTAGAAACTAAAACACGCTTTGTTAGTTTTATGGGGGAAAATCACCGCTTTGACCTGGCTATTGTGAAATCCGACCGTTATTACGGAAAGAGTCTTGTTCTAGATATCCAAGGCAACAGATTTGCCATTATCGGCAGCGATGACCTGGACGAGCCAGGCTATCTTGAGCACGCATACCAATTATCGGAAGAGGATGCGGCCGAGCTGCGTTCGTTTTTGTATCAGGTAGTGTAGTAATCCTTAATAATCCTCTCGTGTCTAGGAAAGCATAACAGTATTCTTAGATAGAGGGGATGTTTTTTTATGTATGAAAGAGATAAGGACAAAGAAGAAGAACAATACACCGATTTCTCCAATGTAGAAACACAACAAAATTTTCTGATTCCCGAAACGCTGCCGGAAGGGCCCTATGGTTCCCCCCGCGGAAAAGACACGCCTGTTGAAAACAAAAGCACTCCATGGCGGGAAGGCCAGCGGTACTATAGTGCCTTTAATTATGAAAATAAAAACCTTCATCAGGATATACCTAGGCAGCACCCGGGTGCTCATCCGACCCACGATGATAAGAGTGAAAATGAGGAACCGCCTTATGGATAGATAAGATGCTATGCTCAACTTTCCAAATACCTTCTCCAATAATAAACCCCATCAACCGCCACAACACGGTCAATGGGATTTATTTTATTTCGCTTCAGCAGCCACTTTCTTCACTTTTTTCAAAACAAAGTAAGCACATCCAAAGTTACAATATTCTAAAATATAATCGGGCAAAGTGCTGATTTTTGTGTCATGTGTGGATTTGTGGTTCTGATCTTCAAAAAATCCGCGCAGGCGCAATTGGTTGTAACCCCAATCACCGACTATGTAATCGTATTTGTTCAACACATCAATATATCTTGCTCGAAAAGTTTCTTCGTTAAAGCCATCTCGGTTTTCTTCTAATAGTTCGTAGCAATGGTTTCCAATACAAATCATGATCCGATCCTCCATTTCTGCTCTTACTTACATTATAGACCATTCTCCATCAATTTCTAAGTCAAAATTTTTTACAACGGGAAATCCTATTGGTAAGGAGGTGTTTCCGTTGAGGAAAACAATTAAAATTATTGCAGCATGCAGTTTGGTTACATCTTTAATGACAGCATGTTCGTTTGATCCCACACCTGAGGAGCGACAAGCCAGAAGTGTCATTTACGGGCGTGATGGTCAGCCAATGAATACAAATACAGGTCACCGTTACGATATGTATGATGCAAAGGATGGCAACAAGCATGATCAAACCCACTTCGGCTATGTCAGAGACCAGGCCGAACCTGTGAGAAATTCACAGCGCTATAACGAAAACATTGCAGCAGTGGATTATGGGGAAATAGCGAATATCATAAATAAAATGGTGGTCCAGTTACCGGCAATTGAAGACTCCGCCACACTCGTTACAGATGAAGAGGTACTCATCGCTTATGAGACAAATAGTGAAGACCGTGAACTGACAGCGGACCAGGTAAGTAAAACGGGATTGTCGATCGTACCTCGTTATTACCACGTGTACATTTCCGATAACCCGGAGATGATCCATGAAATAGAGCGTTTCCGTTCGCTTGGCGTCACAAGTCCCAGAGTGGATGAAATATTGGAAACCACCATTAAAGAAATGTTAAAATCCCCTCAAGGTAAAAATTTGAATAACGGGGAAAACGGCAACGGTGAGGCTGATGGTGAAATGAACGAGGAGACAGAGAAAAGTGAATATGGGAAACAAATGAGAGACTAGTTACCCTCTCTAGCCACTGAAAAAGGTACAGATTCCAATCGGATCTGTACCTTTTTCATATTATGCTTGGGCTTGTCTTGCTTTCGATGCTTCGTTTACCTGCTCATCTGCATGGTAGGAAGAACGCACAAGCGGTCCTGCCTCACAATGGTTAAAACCTTTTGTCATTGCAATTTCTTTCAACTCAGCAAACTCATCAGGGTGATAGTATTTTTGCACCTTGATATGTTTCTTAGATGGCTGCAGATATTGTCCGATAGCCATGATGTCCACATTGTTGGCACGAAGGTCATCCATCGTTTCAATGATTTCCTCTTTTGTTTCCCCAAGTCCAATCATGATGCTTGATTTTGTAGGGATGTCAGGTTGCAGTTCTTTTGCACGTCGTAAAAGTTCGAGGGAACGGTCGTAGGTTGCTCTTGCACGGACTCTTGGTGTAAGAGAACGGACCGTTTCAATGTTATGGTTCAAAATATCCGGTCTTGCAGCCATTAACATTTCGATGTTTTCATATACGCCACCCATATCAGACGGAAGCACTTCAATGGTTGTGAAAGGATTTTCACGGCGAACAGCTCTGATGGTCTCAGCAAAAATTGCAGCACCGCCATCTTTTAAATCATCTCGGGCTACTGCAGTGATTACCGCGTGCTTTAGGTTCATCAATTTAACGGACTCTGCTACTCGTTCCGGCTCTTGCGTATCAAGTTCGGTTGGCAGTCCTGTTTTGACTGCACAGAAACGACAGGCACGTGTACAAATGGCACCAAGGATCATGAATGTCGCTGTACGTCTTACAGCCCAGCATTCGTGAATATTTGGACATTTTGCTTCCTCGCAAACTGTGTTTAGATTATGCTCTCTCATCAATTTTTTAAGGCCTGTATAGTTTTCATTCGTATTCAGCTTGATTTTCAGCCAATCTGGTTTACGTATGTACTCTTCTTTTTTAGCCATATGATCAACTCCAACTAGTCTTATTTTCAAGGAATATTTTATCTGTAAATTTTCACTATTCTCACTAATCTCATTGGGTAAATGACATGTTTCATCTGTCACTTTACCAAACATCCCGTGAAGAAACAAGCCCAAAACCTTCCACGAGCATGACTTCAGTGATCTTCCATGAATTAGTATTTATGAAATAGAGAAAACTCACCAAACTAACAGTAGGAAATGAAATAAAAGGAAGGAGTGAGGTCTTGGTACGACTACTTTTATGCGTAATAATCTTATTTACTTCGATTCCTGCTGATGCCTTTGCTGCAGAGAAAAATTTAACGGACGAACAAATATATGCGAAAAGGCAGGAAATGTATAATAGAATGCAATCTGTCACCCAAATTCCTTGGCAGTACTTCGCTGCAGTCGATCAGTATGAAAGGAATGTCCGAAGGGTCCGAAGAGATATTCCCAAAGCTACGGGGGTTATCGGAATATACTACAAGCCTGAGATTTGGGCTGGACCATTAAATCCGAATCCGAAGGACACCAACCCTTCAAGTATTCAATTTTTCAGCGGAGTTGGGCTGGACGGCAACGGCGATGGAGTGGCTGATTCCACCAATGATGAGGATGTATTGTACACATTCGCGACCTATCTTCGTACGTATGGTACAGACAAAGAAAATTTAAAAATTGCACTTTGGGAGTATTACCAGCGAGATAAAACAGTTGGCCTGATCATGGGTCACCTGAAGCTTTACAGTGCTTACGATACGTTGAAGCTAGACACACATGCCTTTCCGCTCCCGATCCGTTCCAATTTCAGTTACCGTAACACTTGGGGGGATGCACGTGGGTGGGGAGGTCGAAGAATGCATGAAGGTACTGATATTTTTGCCAGCTATGGTGTTCCTGTCCGCTCCACTTGTTATGGAGTCATTGAAATAAAAGGATGGAATAAATTCGGTGGATGGAGACTTGGCATCCGAGATATCAATAATACGTATCATTATTTTGCGCACCTCAACGGGTTTGCAAAGGACCTTGAAGTGGGTCAAGTAGTAGAGCCTGGCCAGATTATCGGGTCTGTAGGCAGCTCAGGATATGGACCACCTGGTACCGCAGGGAAATTCCCACCGCATTTACACTATGGCATGTATAAAGACAACGGCTATTCCGAATGGTCTTTTGATCCGTTTCCTCATTTGAAATCGTGGGAGCGTGTGGATAGAAGGAAACGATAGACAGGAGAATTCCTCTATTTAAAAAGTTTTTCTAAAAGGTTGTTGTTTTAGCTGTAGAGTTTGACCGTTCCACGCCCGGTCCTTATTGTTTTAACAAAAACAGATATCTCAATTGCAACACACCAGTTGATTGAAGTGGAAGGCGCGTAGAATCCTGTGGGAGGAAGGGACAGGGGAGACCCCTGAAGCGTTGGAGGCCACTGAAAAAGTACTGAATTTTAGTTCTTGGGTAAACACCGCTGTTGATTTCCGCAAATAGCTTCGCTTTCCGCGGGGCGACCTTGAGCCTCCTCGGGCCCTGCGAGGTCTCAAGATTGTCGCTACTCCCCTGCAGGAGTCTACGCTATTTGCTCCAATCTACAGCTAGAAACCATTAAAAACAATTCGTTTTCAGTTTTGCAGTGCCCTCGAAGCGTTGTGAGAAGGATCCCGGACCGCCCACTGGAAAGCGAAGCGCCTGGAACGGAAATCAACCGCTTTACAACAACCATATAAAGATCTTACCTTTTAAAAAAAGCTGCTGACCGCTCATTAGGCGATCAACAGCTTTTCTATTTTATGCTTCTCTACTCTTCTTCACAGCCCACAAGATACTTCCTGCTAGGCCTCCCCAAATGATGACAATTCCGACAACCATCATGACAATCGCACTTGCTTCCATTATTTATTGACCTCCTTAGACGAGGAAGATGGCAGCTCCAACGTGTCTTTTTTCCATTTGATGACGGAGAAGAGGATACCTACAACCAATGCCATCAGTGCAACAACCACTCCGTATTGAACCGTGAATGCACGAGAATATCCGTCAGCAGCTCCATAAACTTCCGCGATGTTTGTACGAATCAGGTCGAACATCATGTAACCAAGAACGATTGGCGTGATAACTGATAAGGATAGTTTCCACCAAGATCCAAGGAACCCAGTCAATTTGATATCAGAGATCTCATTCGCATGACTTTGTAATGGTTTAAGCTGTTTTGCGAACCATACTACTACAATGACTTGAACCAGACCGGCAAGAGCTACACCGAATTGGTTGATGAAATAGTCTGCTACATCAAGGACATTCAAACCGCCTTGAGTTGCGAACAGCAAGGAAATAACTGCGGAAAGTCCTCCACCGATTGCTACCGCTTTTGTACGGGAAACTTTGAATTTATCCTGTACCCCGGCCACAAATGTTTCTACGATAGAGATCAAGGAAGATAATCCCGCCAGTACTAATGACCCGAAGAACAAGAAGCCGAATAGTTCTTTAAAGGCAGGGAATTCATTGATGATTTGTGGGAACACGACGAATGCCAAACCGACACCACCGGCAACCACCTCATCTACACCTACACCTTGTTGTACTGCCATGAAACCTAGAATACTGAATACTCCGATACCAGCTAATAACTCAAATCCTGAGTTACTGAATCCGGTAATAAAAGCGTTATTAGTGATATCAGATTTTTTCGGTAGATAACTCGAATAAGTAATCATAATCGCGAATGCGATGGATAAACTGAAGAAAATCTGTCCATATGCAGCTACCCAGACCTTACCGTCTGCAATGGTGCTCCAATCCGGTTTGAAGAAAGCATTCAGACCAGTACCTGCTCCTTCCAAAGTCAGCGCACGGACAACAATGATCAGGAATAGAACAACTAGTGTAGGAATAAAGATTTTGTTCGCAACCTCTACACCTTTCTTAACTCCCTTGAATAACACGCCTAGCGTTACTACCCATACAATTATTAATGGAAGCAATACAGAAGGAACCATGCTTCCGAATTCACCAGGTGCAGCAACCTGAAGGTATTCTCCAATCAGGAATCCACCTGTGTCGTCTCCCCATTTGAGATTCAATGAGAACACGGAGTAGGACATGGCCCAAGCGATGATGACGGCATAATAAGTAGAAATTACGAATGCGATACCAACTTGCCACCAGCCAAGCCATTCATACTTTTTGTTCATTCTTGCATAAGACAGTGGTGCAGACCCGCGGTACTTATGACCCATAGTAAATTCAAGGATCAATAATGGAATACCTGCTGTCAGAAGGGCGAATAAATATGGTACGAAGAATGCCCCTCCTCCATTTTCATAAGCAGTTGCCGGAAATCGCCAAATGTTCCCTAACCCGATGGCCGATCCAACCGCTGCCAATATAAATCCTGCTCTTGTCCCCCATTGCGGTCGATTTTCCATTCTCTTTCTCCCCCTACTTAGACTCTTAATAATTACCAGAAAATAGATGAAAGAGTCCAAATGTTTAATTTTTTCTGATTATTTAATATAATTTATACATAGTATAACTAGACTTTATGACTATGTCAAAACAAACTTTTCGATTATATTAATCGACAACATGTGACAATACTCTACATTGTATATTTATTCTGAACTTTTTGGCTATTTTGCCGAACCACCTTCTATATAAGCGTTTCTTTATGAATTTTTATTCATTTTTTATTTCTGAAAAAAAACACCTCACTCTTTATCACTTTAATACAAGTAGATAAAAAGGAGGTGTTTTTTGTTTTATTTAAAAAGTAATATTAGCTTATTCTGCCATTTTCAGTGCTTTAAACCCAAACCCGATAAAAATGAAAGCGACAAAAACTACTAAAAGTCCGAGTAAGGTACTTCCAGTAAGACCTAAAACAATATAACCTACGATTGCTACAACTGCGCTGATTAATGCATATGGCAACTGTGTAAGAACGTGATCAATATGATTACACCCTGCACCAGTTGAAGATAGAATGGTTGTGTCTGAGATCGGAGAACAGTGATCTCCAAATACCGCTCCAGCTAGAACAGCTGCCAAGGCAGGCAACAGCATATCGATATCCGTTGCTGCGGAAATTTGTCCGGCAATAGGTAATAGCAGGGCGAACGTTCCCCATGAAGTACCAGTTGCAAAAGCGGTTATCCCCGCAATAATAAAGATGATAACAGGTAAAAACGCAATGTTCATATTGGAATTTTCCACTACTCCTGCCAAATATCCTCCTGTATCCAAGGAATCAATCAATCCGGTAATCGTCCAAGCAAAAAGTAGAATATAGATGGCAGGCATCATTGCTTTTACTCCCGCCTTAATCCCTCTACCCGCAACATTTCCTTCCACTCCACCTTTTGAAACCTGCAGGAAGAACAGGATGAACGTTACGATAAGTGCGAAGATACCACCATAGAATAATGCAGCAGATGGATCTGTATTTTCAAAGATGGCAAGAAGGGATACTTCACCTTCTGTTGCAGTGTAACCAGTCCAAATCATTGCACTTACAACACCGACTACAAGGGAAACAATCGGCCATACAAGATTTCCGACTTTTCCTTTCGTACTTGTCGGCAGATCATCATCCAATTCTCCAGGTACTTCTTTTGAAGTATCCACTACTTCTCCGGTAGTCATGGCACGCATTTCATGTTGTTTCATCGCACCGAAGTTCACATTGAAATAACTAACCAGGAACACCATGATAATGGCAGAGAATACGTATAGATTCATAGGTATCATTTGAATGAATGCGCTAAAAGCAGATACATTTGTTACACTGTGCGTCGTTAGAATTCCACCGATGATTCCGATGATATAAGCACCCCAGCTTGAGATTGGAGAAACTACACAAATCGGTGCTGACGTGGAATCAATCAGATAAGCGAGTTTAGCACGAGATACTTTGTGACGATCTGTAAGTGGTCTGCTGATCTGACCAACCGCCAAACTGTTGAAATAATCATCAATGAATATGATCAATCCTAATACAGTTGTTAACAGTTTGGAGCCTCTTCTTGTTTTGACACGTTGAAGCGCCCATTCACCGAATGCACGACTTCCTCCTGTGATAGAGATGAATGCAGTAATAATCCCTAATAATAGTAAAAATAGCAGGATGAAAATGTTCCAAAGATTAAGCTCTTTATCTTCTACTGAATAAAAAAGCCCTACTACCGTATCCCAGATCAACATTACCATTGTCAGCGGATTGAAATCTGCCAACATAAGTGCTGCAGCCAAAATACCTACTCCAAGTGACAGCAATACTCTCCTGGTCAAAATGACCATCAAGATCGCAAGCACTGGAGGAATTAATGAATAAATAGTTCCTTCCATAACAAAAAACCCCCATTAAGCTGTAATATGTTTGACCAGTTCAAACGGTTTACAACAATGGAAGGCGCTGAAAGAGAACAAAATAAAGGTAATGATAGAAAATAACTATCATTACCTATGTAATGTGTTATCCTCCACCCGATCAGTAGCCCTCCATTATTGAACCGTCCGTACCGGTCATAATGGCAGTGTTATCCTTATTCAAGATAACCCCAGCAATATAAGTTTGACAGCTTATATTGCTTCGGCACAGCATCCTTTCTTCTACCATCTTAGGTGTCACCCTCCAGTAGTACTACTCTTATGCTATGCAGCCTCTACCTCATCGTATGATAAGGGAAGTATATTATTTTATGAAATTACTATAACATATATCCTCATATAGGACAAAGGAAATATATTTCTTTTCTTTGAGAGTATTTCCTACTAGCTGACTGCCGCTATTTTTTCAAGCGAGTCGCAGTCTACAATCGCTAAATTCAAATGGTCTTTCAAATTAATATCGTATGGCGTTTCCAATTCTTCGCCTTCTTCTTCTACCACCCTGATTATAGGTCGCTCCGTCAGATCCTTGTTCTGTCCGACGACAAGTCCTTTTCTTCCGTCATTAAATGTGACCATTAATCCGTATGGATAGATGGCTACTGATTTGCGGAATGCTTCGATAATTTCCGGCTCATACAATGTACCCGACCCCGCGTATAATATTTCGAGGCCTTCGTGAGGGAGCATGGCACTCCGGTAGATTCTGTGCGACGTCACGGCATCGAAAACATCCGCTACGGCGAGTATTTTTCCGAACAGGTGGATGTCATCTGACTTTATCCCACGAGGATAGCCGCTCCCATTCAGGCGCTCATGATGCTGGAAAGCGCAGTGTGCGACCAGCAACGGAATAGACTGCATGTTGCGAAGAATATCATAGCCATAGGTTGCATGTCTCTTCATTTCAGCAAATTCATCGCTTGAAAGTTTTCCAGGCTTGAAAAGTATCTCATTCGGAATCAGCATCTTCCCTATATCATGAAGGATACCGCCTAGCCCCAATATTTCTAGATCTTTCTGCGACAATCCGAGCTTCAATCCAATGGAGAGTGCATACAGCGTTACATTTAACGAATGGGTAAATACATAATTATCGTGCACATATACATCCGTCAATAATGCTGACACTTCATCATTGGATTTCATATCTGTAAGAAGATGCTGAATTAGTGACTTTAAGCTCTTGGATGACTTGTCCATTACAAACCATTTACTTAGAGACTTTTCATGCTCCACCGATTTGAAAGTGTCTGTGATGGTTTTTACCGCCTCTTTGCGGGCTTTATCAGAGATGATTGTTGGCACTTGCATGCCGCTTGTGCGGGGGTCTTCTATATATACATAAGTTATATTCAATTGTTGCAGGCGTGAAATCATTCGTGAAGTGACAGAAATACCTGCGCTCAACAGTACCCTGCCGGAATCATTGTAAATCGATCTGGCTAATACCATTCCCGGTTTCATTGATCTTGTAGGTAATAGTCTCATAATTTCTCCTATCTTCACATTTCGACAAAATCTATATATTTCCTATTATAGTAAAAATTTATTAATAAAGCTTGGTAATTTTAAAAAAAGTTTTGAAGAATTTTTTCGGGGGTGATTAGAGAACCACAAAAATACCACCGTCTACACAACCTAACGATGGTATTTCCCGTGCGGTACCGGCGCAACTAACGAAAGTCAAATCACCGGAATATATAATAGGACAAGTCCTGCAAACAAGCACATCCCATCCTTTTTTTCATTACAGCATTTTTAATAATGCATCCTTTCCTGCCATTCCTACAGTAATACCTATATTTTCCGCCTCATACGTAATGGATTCCAAAGGGGCCTCTATTAATTGCTCGATGGTGCGCACTCCAACTGCACGCCCTGCAATGATTTTCCGGTCCTTCAGCTTGGCATTCAACAAGCCGACATCCAGCGCACCACACATGATATAGCCCTTGTCACTTGTAACAGCCAGAAAATTGGTTTTTGGTAACCTTACCGTAATCGCAGTAAACGTATGGCCTTCGATTGTAATTGGTGTCATTTCAATCATAGATAATTGTCACGCTCCCTTCCCATATCAATTTATGGTGTGGTAATGGAAAGGGTGTGAAAAATAGGTTAATCCCCCGAAAATGAATGTGCCAGCACATCCCGAAGCAGTTCTGGTAAAAAGAATTTCTTTTCTTTTGCACGGATGATGCTTGGATACATTCTTCCAAATGTGAACATATCAATCGTTCCGACTGTTACTGTATCCGAAGATTTTAGATGTCTGCCGCCTACATATATCGCGGTGATTTGCACCGAGCCATCTGAAATAGGCTCCTGGTCAAACCGGACACCGTTGAATGCCATTCGGCCCATTACCTCTCCTCGAAAGCCAAGGCCTTTAATCCGCAACTGCTCCATTTCAGGGTGAAGAGCCTGTTGAACGACCTCTCTAAGCTCCTCACCTGTCAGCGTAACTCTGCATGGATTAATTGGATGCGGACAGATACGATGCAACATCTCAAGTGTCACATCCCCTGCTTCCAGACCGTCCAGCAGTACCCCAGCATTGACCATTCCTATGTCAGCGTGACACCATTCTCTCAACTTTCCAGCGAGAATGTCAGGAAAAATGGAAGGAGCAAACCATTCTACCGGTAGAGGTCGCTCTATCTTTCCGATTCTTTTATTCAGAGTCTGTTCTGCTGATAACTGCATTCCTTTAATCAACTCTACATACTCCTTATCCGGCTCATAGAGTTCCAGCTTATGGAGCTTTGCGGTTGATTTCACAAGTGACTTTGCTACCTTGTCATACGTCAGATCGACCTGACCAATGTATTGTCCGTACTTTCCAGCTCCGCAGATGAGCGTATCACCTATTCGTCTTCCATCCGGCAATACGTGATGGGTATGTCCGCCAAGTATAACGTCTATTTCCGGAAACCTCCTGGCCAGCTCTTCATCATCCGAAATCCCAAGATGAGATAGTGCCACGATAATGTCTGCCTCTTTTTTCAATTCAGGAAGATATTTTCCCAAAATAGTATAAGGGTCTTCTATTTTCCAACCTAGCAGCGAATAGAAATGTTGATAGAAGACGGTCACCCCGATAAAAGCGACCTTGATACCATCCATTTCTTTCACTTCATATGGCTTTGCCCATTGTGGATAGTCACCATTCTCTTCAAATAGGTTAGCTGCCAAAACAGAAAATTCCGCCTTATCATAGAGTTCCGATAAACCTTGATAGTCAAGGGTTATCCCTTCATTATTGCCAAAAGTGACAAAGTCATATTGGAGCTTGTTCAGCAGTCTCGTATTGGCCTTTCCACCTGTAGCTTCGGTTATAGGATGGAAACGGTCCATATTATCACCAATGTCGACAAGAGCAGCAGGTACGTCGGAAGCCTGTTGTTCCTTTAAAAAGGTGGCAAGTTTCGGATAGGCATCAAAATGACTATGAATATCGTTTGTATGTAAGATTCTAATCTGTTCCAAGCATACTCTCTCCTCTATATTTAACACTTAGACTTCTTTTATAGGATGCTGTTGAGTTTTAATTATTCTAGCTGGTGATTGGAGCGAAAGGCGTAGACTCCGGCGGGAGGTAGCGCTTGGTGGAGACCCCGCAGGCTTGCCGAGGAGGCTCTCGTCAGCCCCGCGGAAAGCGAAGCCTTGCGCGGAAATCAACAGCGGTGTTTAACAGGAGCCTACACTTAAAATAAATCCAGTTGCCTTGGGGCCAAGCCTGTATATTCTATTCCCAGCATATCGATCATCTGCTTTGCATTTCCGGAAGCATGACCACCAGAATTATTGTTAAATAGCATATAAACATTCTTGGATAAGGAGGTCAGTTTCTCCAGATTCCCTTTCCATTCCAGTAGTTCCGTCTGGTTGTAATCATACAGATATCGGACCTCCCGCCAGTCCTTCCCTGATGCAGGCTTAGTCCAGCCATGTACGTTACGACCGTGCAGGCGCACTAGGGTGTTGTCGGGATCTGTCGGGTGCAAGACGGTCGGAATAGAGCCTGTGCCAGCTTGCGGTTCATCACAGATGCTATGTATCCAGCCTTCCTTTTCCATAAAGGTGATCGTCCTGTCATGATACGCAGGCAAAAACCAGGTCTGATTACGGAACTCGAGCGCTACCTTCGTGTCGCCCATCTGTTCCTTGCACCATCTTAAATAGTCGACATTCTCCTTTTTACATTCAAACCATGGTGGAAACTGAAACAGGACCATTGCCAATTTTCCGGCCTTTTCATATGGCACGATGGATTCCCGAAAAGCCGCAAACATCACTTCTTTGGAGTCAAATGGAATCTCCCCACGCTGATGTCCGGTCATTCCCTGATAGGCTTTCACAATAAAGGCAAAGCTGTCAGGGGTATCCCCCACCCATTTCTCGACGTTCTGTTTCGGCTGTACAGCGTAAAAGGAAGCATCCACCTCCACAACAGGAAAATGTGCTCCGTATTCCTTCAGCTTATTTCTTGGTGCCACTCCCGCAGTATATAACGAATCATGATCTCCCCAGCCTGTCACACCAATATAAATCATTCGTTTCACCTCATTTTTTACATTTTATCATAACTGCTGGGAATATCTCATGTTTGTAGTGCGGATTATGGGAGTAATTGGTATGATAAATATACTATTAATCTTTTTCGGAGGCGCTATGAAAAACAAAATCGTTGTATTCGATCTAATATTTTATCTGGCATTACCTTATCTGATCTGGAAATTCGGACAAGAGCCTTTAGGGGATTATTATGCGATCCTCCTCTCCACAGCCCCTGGATTTGTCTATACCATTATCCGGTTTGCGGTTGAAAGACAGTTCAATGTCACAGGCATGTTTATTATGGTTTCCCTTTTCATTAGTACCCTAGTTGATATTCTCTCAGGTGACGCCTTTACTATGCTTCAGAACTCGGTTTATGTGTCTGCAGGCTTCGGATTGTTCATATTGGGAACAATGCTAGTGAAAAGACCGTTGGCACTCTATTTTGGAGTTGACATCGCCTATCTGCAGGGGCATAAGCGAGAGGACAGCCTCAAGCTTTATCGTCAAAAATCGATTCTTCCTGCATTTTATATCATTACAGGCATTTTTGCCTTGCGAGGACTTGTAGCTGCCGGTTTGAAATTCTATCTGATTGGTGTATATGGTGTGCAGGGATATGACAGGATCTTATTTTTCATGAAAGTGAATGGCTGGGTGTTTGGTGCATTGATTGCTGCGGGGTTCATTTATTCCAGTCTGAAGATAAATGATCATTTGGAAAAACTCAAAGATGAAATTCCTACTGAAGATGATCCAAAAGATTTAGTTGGATAGATGTTGTTAATGGACCGCAGATGGAAGTAGATAAGAAAAACCAGGCAAAAACCAGGCAAAAACCACCTGGTTCTTCTTTAAGCTAAAAATCATTAGTTGTTTGGTTAACCGCCGCTGTTCCTTTCCGCAAATAGCTCCGCTTTCCACGGGGCGACCTTGAGCCTCCTCACTTGTTACGGGGTCTCAAGATTGTCGCTACTCCCCCGTAGGAGTCTATGCTATTTGCTCCAATCCACAGCTAGAAACCATTCATCTCTTTAAGATAGTTTTTAGTTATCCTTTCGATGAATGAAACCACCTTGTTGATTGCAGTGGAAGGCGCGCAGACTCCTGTGGGAGGAAGGGACAGGGGAGACCCCACAGGCTTGCCGAGGAGGCTCCCGGACCGCCCACTGGAAAGCGGAGCGCCTGGAACGGAAATCAACTGGATTTTATACTTTCTTACTTTTTGAAAAAAACACACCTAAGGGCTTATGCTTGAGGTGTGTTCTTTATATAATTATGACTTAAATCTTATCCAGCATTCATTTTCAAATTGCCTTCATTTTGAATGTTTATTTTTATATCCTGCTTATAGATTAATTCCGGATAATAATTCGTGCGCCATTTCTTTAATTCTTCTCTGGATAATTTGATTCGGAAGAATTGACCAAGTCCCAAGATATCAGCTTCACTGGACTGTATCTTCGTAAACATTTTATTATATCTCTCCAAAAGTAGAGTGGTCAACTCCTCTTTTATTTCCTCTCTTGAAGGCGTTCCATTTGTTTCTAACACTATAACTCTAAGACTTATTTCCGAATGGAAGTGAGGTTTCCCATTAATCATTTTGCTTTCATGTTTCATCTTGTTTCCTAGGATCATAACACTCCCTTGATTCAGGACTTCAATTTTCCCTTGGTTACTTTCGTTGTTAAATGCATTGTAAAGTAATGTTTCATCAGAATCTATCATCCCCACCATTTTTCCGTTCTTGATAACTGCCCCCCCAACAAATTCACACAACGAATTGTCCCCTTTACGTATCATGGATATAGCGATATCTTTTGTGTAGGAGTGAATACTTTGATATACATGCCACACTCTTGTTAGAGGTACTTGCGGATTCCATCCCGCATTTTTCTCAAAAAAATCCAGCAGAATCGTTCCTTCAGACCCTTCCTGTTTATCTTGCTCTCAAAAAAATCTTCAATATCATCTTGGCTTATCACCATCAATGCCTTTGAGGGAACGTCTCTAGACCTCATAAAGCCGGAGATCAGGTCCTTCATACCTTCCTCTGCCAAACTTCTATCCACAACAATGACCTTAGCATGTAGCAGATCTACACTACTTTCCATATTTGCGCTCATCTTATCAATAATCTGGTTGATTGTAGTTCCTGTATCACTGATGATAGTTGTTTGTATTTGACCATTTGTAGCTTTTGGAATTTGTAAAAACAGCTTGTATTCTTCTTCATTCTTTGTGATTCCAAGCACCAACGGCATTAATCTGTGGTTAATGTCCTTATTATCCCAACAACCACTTGTAGTAAGAATGGATAATATTAATAATGCCAGTCCCAGCCTTCTACACCTCATGATGTCTACCTCTTCTCTTAGACCACATTCCTAAACAATATAGTGAAAGTGGTACAGTTATTAATACATAGAACCTCAACAAAGTGTTCCAACTGAAAAGCTTTTCAACATCGCTCCAATTAGGAATCCATAAACAGATTAGATAGATGATAGTGGAAAAAAACAAGACTAGGTAGGAATGCTTTGCAAAAGGCAGAAATGCGTTTGCAATTTTGACAGCCTTCCACATTACCAATGAAAGAAAGAGCATGATGAACGTAATGAGACTAAGTAAGAAAAAGATAGTGACCCGATCAAACATCAACCAGGTAATATTGATAGCGTCTAATGTCATGACAAAGGGAAAGAAAAAGGTAGATGCAGTAGCCTGTCCATAAGTCAGCAATGGTACATAAACAGAAAGGAAAAAACAGGGAATCACGAATGCGATACCTAGTAACACTTTCTTTCTTTGAAAAGTAAAGTATGGTTGGACGAATCCCAAGAACAGAAATCCCCCACCAATTGCGAAAAAGCTATTCAGGTAAATTTGATTCTTAATAAAAGAAAAATCATCGTTCCAGATAGGAAATATGTAGTTCCAATCCACATTTTGAAAGGAGTAAATCATTACAAAGAAGATAAGTGGTAAGAATAAAAATGCAATCAGAACACCGGTCCTTAGGATAGTTTCCACCCCTTTCATTGCCAGAAAGCAGGTGATGACAAGAAATAAGAGCATAATCGCCCAAAGTGGTGTATTAGTTAGAAACACAATCGTAATGATTTCAGAATAGGCACGCAATGTTATGATGATTGCCATAATAAAATAGGCGAAGATCGGAAGTAGAAATACTACTTTTAACACATTGCCTGATCTAGTATAAATCTCTATAATGTTCTTGCCCGGAAAGAATGCCAGTCCTCTCATGTATAGGCTCACTACCGCAATATGGAGTATAACTCCTATCGTCACGGGAATCCAATGAGCCTCTTCGGTACTTCCAATGATATCTGCAGGGTAAAGAAAAAAGATTAGACCTAGATGAGTCAACACATATATGATAACTACCTGCCAGCTTTTATCCACTTTTCGCATCACCCTTTGAAAACTTCATATTTAAATACGGTACTCCCAGAGTATTAATACTAGAAAAATATGCACAAATTAAGAATACACCTGCCAAAATGCCGAGAACACCGAATAATGCGGCAAAGACTAAGATTATATATTTTAAAATCCGAATAGAAATCAAATTTTGATAACCGATTACTGTTGCATTCGCAATGGTTGTTGCCGCCAAGACTATGATTAGAAGATTACTGACTAACTGCGCCTCTACAGCGGCTTGTCCCAGGATGATTCCCCCCACCATTGTGATGGTAGGGCCAATACTTCTAGGAAGACGCACACTTGCTTCCACGATCAATTCCAAAATAACAAGCATCAAAATTATCTCTACCAAAGCCGGATAAGGGACGCCATCACGGCTTTGAGCAATGGATAACGCCAATTCAATTCTTAAAACCTCCGGATTGACCGCAACCAGCGCAACATATAAACCCGGCGCAATTAACGCCATCATTAAACCAATAAACCGTAAGGAGCGAAGGGAGATCGTAATTGGCATAGGAAAATTCTTATCATTTTCCAGTATAAATATGTCCCAAAAAGAACTTGGCAGAATGTAGGCAAACGGAAATCCATCTATAAATACCGCTACTTTCCCTTTTAGCACACAACTTGCTGCTTCTTGGGGTATTTCTGTTGCATGTACCCTTGATACAGTACTCCAAGAAGATAAATTTAAAATCTTGGTGAAGTCTTGAATAGTATGCAAATCCTTCTCTGAGCCCTCATCTAAGAGCTTTGTAATTCTATATATTAAATCCTTTGAAACAACTTCTTCATCGTAGAGAACAGAAATACTCTTTTTTTGCCTTTTACCCAAAGTGTATTCTTTCACATGCAACTTATCGGATACTATTCTCTTTCTGAGGATACCGATATTCACTATTCTCTCTTCATTAAATGAATTTAACGGCCCTTGTAAGACACTCCCATTAGTAGGTTGCTCTACTGAACGACTAATTGGAAGCATAATAGGCTCCACACTCACCATAAATTCCTCATGGTCCTGGAAATAGAGAACTATTTTCCCCTCTAAAATGGCAGTTATTATTTCATGGACTTGAGTCATCTTTTGTCCAACACTTGCCAAGTGCGGTATCAATCCACTTTTCATTATTGCTGCTGCCATCACCTGTTTTTCTATTAGCTCTATTGATTTAGCGACATCCACAAGGCTTCTTAATCCAATGATCCCCAGTTTTATCTCTTGTAGTTCCTCTTCTACTAAAAAGAAATCATCACTTTTACCTAGTCTTTCTTTTATGGAGGTTATTAAGGAGCTCATGTCACTATTTCCTTTCATCTTTAATGTGCATAGTGTCCCCTACAGGCATTTTTATATGTTCATATTTAAGATATTCTAGCTGTTGATTGTAGCGCAGGGCGAAGAATCCGATGTTTATTAGAAACAAAACAAAAAGACCTTGGCACATTTATATGCCAAGGTCTTTTTTGGTATTTTATTACCCAATAGAACCTTCCATCTCGAACTTAATTAGACGGTTCATTTCTACTGCGTATTCCATTGGTAATTCTTTTGTGAATGGCTCGATGAAGCCCATTACGATCATTTCTGTTGCTTCTTCTTCAGAAAGCCCACGGCTCATCAGATAGAACAGTTGCTCTTCAGATACTTTGGATACCTTCGCTTCATGCTCAAGAGAAACGTTGTCGTTGAACACTTCGTTGTAAGGAATTGTATCGGAAGTAGACTGGTTATCCATGATCAGCGTGTCGCATTCGATGTTGGAGCGCGCTCCCGTTGCTTTTTTACCAAAATGAACGATTCCACGGTATGTTACTTTACCACCTTGCTTGGAGATGGATTTGGAAACGATTGTGGAAGATGTGTTTGGTGCAAGGTGAATCATTTTCGCCCCTGCATCCTGATGTTGGCCTTTACCGGCAATTGCAATGGATAATGTCATACCACGAGCGCCTTCTCCTTTAAGGATTACAGCTGGGTATTTCATCGTCAATTTGGAACCGATGTTGCCATCAATCCATTCCATTGTCGCATTCTCTTCACATACTGCTCGTTTTGTTACAAGATTGTAAACATTGTTCGCCCAGTTTTGAATCGTCGTGTAACGGCAGTACGCGTCTTTTTTAATAACGATTTCAACTACCGCACTGTGTAATGAGTTTGTCGTATAAACAGGTGCTGTACAGCCCTCTACATAATGTACGTGTGCGCCTTCGTCTACAATGATAAGTGTACGCTCGAATTGACCCATATTTTCGGAGTTGATTCGGAAGTACGCTTGAAGTGGCGTTTCCACTTTTATACCTTTAGGAACGTAGATGAAAGATCCACCAGACCATACTGCAGAGTTCAAAGCAGCAAATTTGTTATCAGTAGGCGGGATTGTTTTCGCAAAATGCTCGCGGAAAAGGTCTTCATTTTCCATTAGTGCCGTACCTGTATCTTTAAAAACAACACCTAGATCTTCCAGGTCTTCTTGCATGTTGTGGTAAACAACCTCAGATTCATACTGAGCAGATACACCAGCAAGATATTTTTGTTCCGCTTCTGGGATACCCAATTTGTCAAACGTCTGCTTGATTTCTTCAGGTACTTCATCCCAAGAACGCTCGGACTTTTCAGAAGGTTTTACGTAGTACGTAATTTCATCAAAGTTCAAGCTCTTCAGGTCGCCACCCCATTGTGGCATTGGCATGTTATAGAAATGCTCCAAAGATTTCAGACGGAAATCCAGCATCCATTTAGGCTCATCCTTCATACGAGAGATTTCTTCTACGATCTCTTTCGTAAGACCACGGCCGGAACGGAAAATGGAAACGTCTTTGTCCTTAAAACCATACTTGTAATCGCCGATTTCAGGCATTTTTTTAGCCATTTTATTCCCTCCATTCAAGAGGTGAGCAATAGTGAGGACAATTTCTCATCACTACCACTCCCTATCTTGCCTTGCTTATTCCGATTTGACTCCCTTTTCCATGGCTTTCCATGCAAGAGTGGCACATTTGATACGTGCCGGGAATTTCGCCACACCTTGAAGTGCTTCGATATCTCCCAAGTCCATCGCTTCTTCATCGTACTCTTTGCCTAACATCATATCATAAAAGATATGGGATAGCTCTAGCGCTTTTTCCACTTCTAGTCCTTTTACCGCTTGGGTCATCATGGATGCAGATGCCATCGAAATGGAACACCCTTCCCCATCAAACTTCGCATCGGCCACTTTGCCGTCTTCCACTTGAAGTGTCAAATGGATGCGGTCACCGCACGTAGGATTGTTCATGTCGACGGTGATACTGTCAGACTCGATCGCCCCTTTGTTACGCGGATTTTTGTAGTGATCCATAATTACCTGACGATATAGAGTATCTAAATTATTAAAAGACATTACTAAAGTACTCCTTTGTTTTCACTAATGATGCTACTAGCTTATCAATTTCTTCCTCTGTGTTATACAGGTAAAAACTAGCACGTGCAGTGGAAGAAACTTTCAGATACTTCATTAATGGCTGTGCACAGTGGTGTCCTGCACGAACAGCGATTCCTTCTGCATCCAACACCGTAGCTACATCATGTGGATGTACGTCCTCTATATTGAATGTTACAAGGCCCGCTCTTTTCTTAGGGCCGAAGATCGTGATTCCTTCGATTTCGGACATGCGGTTCATCGCATATTCTGCAAGTTTGTGCTCATGGGCAAGTACGTTGTCCATTCCCACCTGCTCAAGGAAGTCGATTGCTGCTCCAAGTCCGATTGCACCCGCTATGATCGGAGTACCTCCTTCAAACTTCCAAGGAAGCTCCTTCCAAGTGGATTCCTGCAGTCCGACAAAGTCGATCATTTCCCCGCCGAATTCGATTGGTTCCATGTTCTCAAGCAAATGTTTTTTCCCGTAAAGGGCACCAATTCCGGTTGGGCCACCCATTTTATGGCCGGATAGGGCGAAGAAGTCGCAATCCATATCCTGTACATCCACTTTCATGTGTGGCGTACTCTGGGCACCGTCGACCACCATAATCGCGCCATTTTTATGGGCAATTTCGGCGATCTCCTTAATCGGGTTAATGGTACCTAATACGTTGGAAACTTGCATGATGGAAACGATTTTCGTATTTTCTGTGATCGTCGCTTCCACATCTGTCAGGGACAGGCTTCCGTCTTCTGTGAGCGGAATATATTTTAAAGTGGCGCCAGTGGCTCTTGCCGCCTGTTGCCATGGAATGATATTACTATGGTGCTCCATATAGGTGATAACTATTTCGTCGCCTTCCTTCAGGTTGGCACGGGCATAGCTTCCAGCTACAAGGTTCAGAGCAGTTGTTGTACCACGTGTGAAGACAATCTCTTCTCTGTGGGCAGCATTGATAAAGTTCTTCACTTTGTCACGTGCACCCTCATATCCGTCTGTCGCTCTAGTACCAAGAGTATGAACACCACGATGTACATTGGAGTTATACCCTTTATAGTACTTCTCCAACGCCTCAATGACCGCTAACGGCTTTTGAGAAGTAGCAGCACTATCAAGATACACAAGCGGATTACCATTGACCTCTTGATGCAAAATAGGAAACTGCTGACGTATCTCTTGGATATTCATTACTTTACTTTCCTTTCAATTACATCAATCAGTTGGTTTTTAACTGACTCGATTGGCAATTGATTTACTACAGGTGCCAGGAATCCGTGGATTACTAAGCGCTCTGCTTCCTTCTTGGAAATTCCGCGGCTCATCAGGTAGTAAAGTTGAAGCGGATCAATGCGGCCCGCTGATGCTGCGTGACCTGCAGTAACATCATCTTCATCAATAAGAAGAATAGGGTTTGCATCTCCACGAGCTTTTTCACTAAGCATCAATACGCGTGACTCTTGCTCTGCATTTGACTTGGACGCACCGTGCTCGATTTTACCGATACCGTTAAATACGGAGCTTGCGCTGTCCTTCATTACACCATGCTTCAATATCTGACCGTCAGAGTTCTTGCCAAAATGAACAACCTTCGTTGTGAAGTTCTGCTTCTGTTCTCCACGACCAACTACAACCGTTTTCGTGTCACCGACAGAACCATCGCCAATCAGGTTTGTTACGTTCTCGGAAATCGTATCGCCATCGTTCATCAGGCCAAGTGCCCACTCTAGTGTCGCGTCACGGCCAACTACTCCGCGACGGTTAACGTAGGTTGTAACACCTTTACCAAGGTTGTCTACAGCACCATATTGTACTTTAGAGTTACTGTTAGCGATAACCTCTGATACGATGTTGAAAATGGAACCTTCTCCATCCGTGTTGGACAGATAGGTTTCCACGTATGTTACCGCACTGTTTTCTTCTGCCACGATTAATACGTGATTGAATACAGCTTCCGCTTGGTCATGAAAGTAGATCGCCTGGATCGGCTCTTCAATCACAACGTTTTTAGGAACATAAAGGAATGCTCCGCCGTTAAGTAATGCTGCGTGTAAAGCGGATAGTTTGTGCTCATCTACTTTTACACCGTCTTGCATGAAATATTTTTTCACAAGGTCACTGTGCTCTTTTGCAGCAGTGATGATATCTGTGAAGATAACGCCTTGTGTTTTTAATTCTTCTTTCACAGTGGATACAACAGCTGTGTTATCCACTTGTACATATATATTTTCTCCGTCGACTAACGCCTTTACCTCTTCAGGTAATTGGTCCACAGAAGTTATGGAAGTTTCTACAGTGTGCTTCTGGAAGTTTGTAAAGTTCCAGTTTGTAATCTTCGTCTTATCCGGCTTTGGTAATGGCAGTTCTTCTGCCAGCGCAAGAGCTTGTAAGCGAAGGTCCAACAGCCACTGAGGCTCCCCTAATTCTTTAGAGTAGTTAGTGAGGTAGTCTTGATCAAACGGTAATTTCGTCTCTAACGTCATGATAATCCTCCTTGCTTACGCTTCTTGACCGACTGTTTCGTCTTCAATACCTAGTTCTTGCTTAATCCAATCATAACCTTCTGCCTCTAGACGTTGCGCTAATTCCTTACCACCGGACTTCACAATGCGACCTTGCATCATTACGTGAACGTGGTCAGGTGTGATGTAGTTTAATAAACGTTGGTAGTGAGTGATGATTAGGCAACCGAAATCGTCGTTGCGCATTTGATTGATTCCGTTAGAAACAACTTTCAATGCATCAATATCAAGACCGGAGTCAATCTCATCTAGAATTGCAATCTTAGGCTCGATCATCATCAATTGAAGAATCTCATTACGTTTCTTTTCTCCACCAGAGAAACCTTCGTTCAGGTAACGCTGTGCCATTGCTTGATCCATTTCCAAAAAGTCCATGTTCTTATCCATTTTACGGATGAACTTCATTAGAGAGATTTCGTCTCCCTCTTCACGACGAGCGTTGATAGCAGAACGCAAGAAGTCTGCGTTTGTTACACCACTGATCTCACTCGGATATTGCATAGCAAGGAACAAGCCTACTTGCGCACGCTCATCCACTTCCATTTCAAGAACATCTTCACCGTCAAACGTGATGCTTCCGCTTGTTACTTCATATTTCGGGTGACCCATGATTGCAGAAGAAAGCGTTGACTTTCCTGTTCCGTTAGGACCCATGATTGCGTGAATCTCTCCGCCCTTTACTTCAAGATTTACACCCTTTAGAATCTCTTTATCATTAATGGATACATGTAAATCTTTAATCGTTAACGTTGAACCCATAACTGTTACCTCCAATGTTCTTGTGTTCCTATATGAAAACACATTGTTGTTTTAATTCTCATTTTATTCTCATTACAATCTTATAACAAATAGAAAGTGATAGCAACCTTTTCCGCCTTGTGTAAGATACCCTCAAATTATAACGAATATTAGGGGGGAAAGTCGAATTTTCGGGAGATATTTTTAAATAGTATTCATTGGTTTGAGGTCCCATTTAACTCCCTGTTGATTTCCGTTCCGGTTATTCGCTTTCCGCGGGGCGGTGCTTGAGCCTCCTCGCTTCGCTGTGGGGTCTCAAGTCTACCGCTACCTCCGGCTGGAGTCTCATAACCTGCACTTCAATCGACACGGGCTGCCACTTACAACCCGTAAAGACAGGTGATAACTAAACCAAAAATAACAAAAAGGGTCTGCGTCATTCTCAGTTTACAGAGAATGACACTAACCCTTTTTCTTCTTATTAATATATGGACAACCCTACAACATAATGCTGTAAGATCTTATGGTCGGTAATTACGGTCTATTTCTTCAACAATCTCCAAGCTTTTCTGGTAATCTTTTTCCCGTTTCTTCTCCACTTCCAACAGTTTTGAAAGTTTATTGGAATACTCCTCATAACCAAAACCGTATGCTTGATACATTGCCTTCTCCATTTCTCCTGTGTACTTTACATGTACCTGATGGATAATAAACCATTCCCTTCCTATTTATAAGTGTTTATTTTTTCGTACCAGTTTTTCTGATACCCTTAAAGTATTTGTAATAAACACATATGTAATCATAACAGGAGTGGTTATATTATCCAAACGACGTAAAGTGTGATTAGTCGGGATGTTGGTGGTTGTGGAGGCATTAGGGGAGTTGGCTGATAGGAGGCTTAGTATTTCTCGGTATTACTAAGGCGTTCTGGTTGTCCTGTTTTAAATCATCAAATTTTTTCTCTACTAAATATAAAAAAGTCCAACCCTCAGGTCAGACTCCCAAAAATCAATGCTTCAATTCGTTAAAATCACTAATACACGATTGCACCAATGTCACGGATTGGCTCATTGCCGCTCCGCCACCAAATGCTGCCGTCACCCCGCACACTTCCAGGATTTCCTGTTCTGTAGCTCCCTGATCCAAACAACCTTTTGTGTGGTACACGATGCAATACTCATCCTGTGAATACACACTTACACCAAGTGCGATCAATTGCTTCTGCTTTTTATCGAGAACTCCTTCTTTAAAGCATGCTTCTGTGAACTCGTTATAGTGATGTGCAAGCTCTGGCATCTTTTCAGTGAATACACCAAGCCCTGCTTTATAATCATGTATTGCTGCTTCTGCATAATTTTTCGGCTCGTAATGTTGTTCCATTGAAGACAACTCCCATCCTTATTTTTCACAAGGTTAGTATTTGTTTAGGGGGGAGGTAAGTATTCAACTATTACAAAAAAAACAACCCCGCACCATAAATAGTACGGGGTACCTTAAATCCTTACTCCTCATCAGCAGATTTTGCCGGAAGTACGGATCCTTTGTATTTCTCTTCAATGAATGCTTTGATCTCGTCAGATTGAAGCACTTCAACCAATGCTTTAATCTGTTCGTTATCTTTGTCTTCCTCGCGGACAACAATCAGGTTAACATATGGGTTGTCCTCTTTGGATTCAAGAGCAATCGCTTCTTCTTCTGGATTGATTTCCGCCCCTAATGCATAGTTACCATTAATGAGTACTGCATCACCGTCGCCATTCAAGTAAGCTTGTGGTAAGAAAGCCGCGTCAAATTGCGTGTTGAATTCCAAGTTTTTCGGATTGTCTTCAATATCATCAATAGATGCGGATGTAGCTTCCATGCCTTCTTTTAATGTGATAAGTCCTTTTTCTTCAAGCATCGCAAGAATACGTCCATGATCGGCAACTGAATTGCTCATCAGGATTTCCCCACCTTCAGGAAGTTCTTCCAGGCTGTCATATTCCTGGGAATATACTCCAATCGGCTCAATGTGAACGCCACCTGCACTTACAAATTCGTAATCATTTTCTTCAATTTGAGTTTTCAGGTACGGCTCATGCTGGAAAAAGTTTGCGTCAATATCTTTATCACGCAATGCCTGATTCGGAATAATGTAATCTGTATAAGTCTGAATATCCAATTCAATACCTTTTTCCTCTAAAATTGATTTTGCTTCTTCTAGAATTTCAGCATGAGGGACGTTGGAAGCTCCAATTACCAGTTTCCCTTCCTCGATTCCCTTTTCTCCTCCGCCACATGCGGCAAGCAATACTGTCAATAACGAAATTACTACAAGACTTAATACTCTTTTCATCAATAAACCCCCGCTTTCTTATCGTTTGTCTAGTTTGTTGGTTACTAAATCTCCAATAAATTGGATGATAAATACAATGATTAAAATAATGACTGTACATACAAGCGTTACTTCCCAGTTGTTACGTTGGAAACCATCAAGAAATGCCAGATTACCTAATCCACCGGCACCAATGATTCCCGCCATTGCGGTGTAACTTACAATGGCAATTGCAGTTACGGTAATACCGGAAACCAATGCTGGGATCGATTCCGGAATGAGCACCTTCCAGATGATTTCTGAAGTTTTTGCCCCCATGGAACGGGCTGCTTCTATAACACCTTTGTCAATTTCACGCAGTGCTATTTCCACCATACGAGCGTAAAATGGTGCAGCTCCAATAATTAATGCTGGTAGTGCAGCATTAGCACCGATTATGGTATCCATGATGAATCTTGTAAATGGAATAAGTAAAAATATTAATATGACAAAAGGGATGGATCGGAAAATATTTACGAATGCGGCCACAATTCCATTAATAAGACGGCTCTCCCAGATGTTTCCCTTCGCTGTCAGGAACAATAGCAGTCCTAAAATGATTCCTAAAATGAAAGTGGCGACAACGGATATGCTGCTCATATAAAGGGTTTCTAAAGTAGCATCCCACATTTTGTCCCAATTAACTCTCTCAAGCATGTGTCATCACCTCCAAATCCACTTGCTGCTCACGGATAAACGCCAATGCCTGCTGAACCTCGGCGTCATCTCCATCAAGATGGACAAAGAGTGAACCATATGCGCCATTCTGCGTTTGTGAGATCTTTCCTTGAAGGATGTTGACATCGATAGGAAACTTTCGTATCAAGTTCGTGATCAATGGTTGTTCAGCAGATGTCCCTACAAAGGTCAACTGAACCACTTTTCCTTTCGGGTACTCTGTTAATAGATGTTCTACCGTCTCCTGCGTATCTTCCGGTTCTGTCACCTGCTTAACGAAGCGTTTCGTTATCGGCTGTTCAGGTTTCCGGAAAACATTAAGTACATCTCCCTGTTCTACAACCTTGCCATTCTCCATCACCGCTACACGGTGACAGATTTTACGGATGACATGCATTTCATGCGTAATCAGTACAATGGTCAGGGATAATCGCTTATTGATATCCACCAACAGGTCGAGAATCGAATCTGTTGTCTGTGGATCCAAAGCTGAGGTCGCTTCATCACATAAAAGAACTTTAGGGTTGTTGGCGAGCGCTCTTGCAATTCCCACCCTTTGCTTTTGTCCTCCACTCAACTGGGATGGATAGGAATCTCCTCTTCCATCAAGACCAACCAACTTGATAAGTTCTTCTACCCGCTTGTTGCGTTCTGCTCTCCCTATACCGGCAATTTCAAGTGGAAATGCTATATTTTCTTTAACCGTTCTGGACCACAGCAGATTGAAGTGCTGAAAGATCATACTGATTTCCTGGCGTGCTTCTCTAAGCTCCCTGCCTTTAACCTTCGCTAGGTTTTTCCCTGCTACATCCACTACCCCGTCTGTTGGAGTTTCCAATCCGTTTAGCATGCGGATCAGGGTACTTTTGCCTGCCCCACTGTATCCGATAACACCGAATATTTCCCCTTTGTTGATGGATAGATCTATGTTATCAACAGCTGTAACCGGACCATTTTTCGTTTTAAATACCTTTTTTACACCTTGAAGTGAAATCATGCTTGCACCTACCTTCTTACAATTCCTTGTCTTAGCTTACCCAATTGGGTTTAATCAAACGTTTGTTTAAACACCCGGAAAATAAAAAATCCCTTCCGCAACAATGAGCAGAAAGGATTAAATGTAAAGAGTCCTTTCTCTCATCTATCAAAGCAAATACCTTTGCTTTGTGTGAATTGGCACCAATTTCAACAATTGCTTGTTGACGGTTGCCGGGTATCATAGGGCACGTCCCTCCACCTCTCTCGATAAGAGATAAACATATATAGTTATAATTAAGTATTTGGGCAATTCGAATTAACGAGTGTTATCGTATCACGGTGATAAATAGCCTGTCAATCAAAAACTTTTTATGAATCTATTTACAAAATCTTCAGGATTTTCTCCTGTACACTGAACTCGGCTTTTCCATTTTCAACGATTTCTCCATCGCATTGCATAATTAAAGGAGAATTCGGCTTGACCTGTATGGAGCTTCCTCTAAGCATCTTCACATTTCGATGCTTAATATGCCTTCCTTTAAAGGCTAATGGAAAAACAAATAATAGTTCCCATCTTCCGATTCCCGAAACCACACAAACATCCAGTTGGCCGTCATCAGCTTTTGCATCCGGACATATCATGATCCCCCCGCCATAGTACGGCAGGTTGGCCACTGCTATCAGCCAGACATCGATAAATTCATGTGTCTTTCCATCCACCAAAACAGTAACCTTTGACGGTTGATAAGTAAATAGTACTTTAAAGATATTCAACACATAGGACAATCCGCCAAGTCCCATTATATTCATAAAGCGCTTAGACTTTGACTGGTTGGTAACTTGGGCAACCCTCCCATCAAATCCGAGTCCCGCAATGGAAATGTAATACTCCTCCCCTACCTTAGGAACATCGATGAGTTGTACTTCTCCTTTGAGGATACGCTCCAAAGCACCTTCAGCGTCAAAAGGGACTCTCAGACTTCTTGCCAGGTCATTACCAGAACCGGCAGGAATAACTCCGAGAGTCACCTCTTTAGCGATCAGTCTATTCACAACTTCATGAATGGTTCCATCTCCGCCTACTACTACCACAGCATTTACGTTATGCTCATCTATATCTCCAATCAATTCACCGGCGTGACCTGCATGTTCAGTGAAAGAAACATTGTAGGACACCTTCCTGTTCTTCAACAGTTTTTCCGTAGTTTCCCAAACACGCATTCCTTTTCCGTTACCGGCCATCTTATTGACAATAAAATAATACACTTCCTACACCGCCTATAAATCTTCTCTATTTCTATCTTTACTTTATTCGTTACAGGCGTGCACAATTCCTTTATGATACTTCTTTTCTTTCCGACCGGTTCACTAAGGTAAACAGCGAATCCAGCAGTAGGTAATGCCTGAAAGATCCTTTGAATGACAGCCCTTTAAGGTCCCTCATCTTCGTTCCTTTCAATAGTTCCATTATTTCTTCTGTAGACCCCTCAATCACTATATCCACCATCTTTGCTTCTTCCTCGACCTGCAGATCACTTTTACAAAGCGAAAAGATCGTCTTTTCTCCATAAGCGACCAAGCAACAGCGCAGACTGTAGTAAGGTAAGATCTCCATCACATGCAATTTCTTCTTTGCTTTTGCGATAAACAATTCCAAGCTTTCTTTTACCATACATACCCGCCCCCTTTGCCTAAATAATTCCGTTTCAGCTAATTAAATCCCTGCAAAACGAAAAGAACAATTACCGCGCATTTGCGATAACTGTTCTTCATTTCCCAAGAAATATGTCAGACTATGATGTCTTTACCAAAGTCTTTTGATAGGTTGCCGTCGATTTTTCTCTAAACATCAAATAAAAGAAAAAGGAGCTTGTCAGATAAAGCACTGCGGTAATGGAGAAAACAATCGAATATCCCCAATATTCCCCATACAAAAGCACAATGGTCATGGACACCGGACCCATGCTTGCCCAACCGAGCGAGAATACCATCTGATTTATCGAATTGGCAAAACCCTTTAACGAATTATCCACTTTTTCCATCATCATTGATGAAATAATCGGGTTTGCGGCATTCATTAAAGCCTGCCTGAATAGAAAGCCAAGTGCAGCTAACCAGAAAATTTGGGTGAAGGCCGTTAAAAGCATGAAGGGTAAGGAGAGAAGTTGCAGAATTACTACCGCCCTCATTTCCCCTACTCTCCGGACAACCGCCGGCCCGATGATCATGGCTACAGCAGTCACGGCCTGACCTAATGAGAGGACTATTCCAATCGTTGAATTGGAGGTCCCAAACCGGTCTGCAAAGTACATATTCAAATATGGAATAACCAATCCTGAACCAAACCCTATCAATATGGACGCAAAGGAAAAGGCGAAGATCAACTTCCATTGTCCTTTAGGAATGGATGATTTGAAGCTTTTTATAGAAAATGCCATGTTCTCTTGCTTACGTTGAACTTCAGTTGTTTTAAGCAAAGGAAAGACCCCGAACATGAATATGACGCTTCCGATTAGAAGGGTCAACCTAATGCTCCATACTGGGCTAAGACCAGCTATATGTAAAAACAGATCAGTCAACGTTCCGCCAAGAAGATTTCCCACCACATTCGCACACATCATGACAGCAAAATGGTAGCTGAACAACTTTACCCGCTGCTCTTTTGTAGAGCTTTCCGCAAGCCAAGGTACTACTGTCACCTGAATGAAAGCCATCGCAATCCCTGCAATAAATGCGCTAACTAAAAGTAGCGATTCAAGTTCAAAAATACTTCTCAAGAACATAAATATCCCACTGAAAAACACACCAAAAATCATCATTTTCCTGCGGCCAATTTTATCGCTCAATATTCCTGCAGGTATCAAAATGATAGCTGCAGCCAGAGATGACATGGCAATTACATTTCCATTCACCGTTTCCGCAAAACCAAGTTCTCTTATATAAAAATTATAGACAATCATAAATATTCCCAGCCCGATCTGGGTTAGGATATTTACGATAAACAATTGCTGAATGTTGTGGTTATAACGTCTGAATGATTGAAGCCAGTTTGCATTTTTCAATATGTAAGTGCCCCTTGTCCGTTTATATATTTCGCATCCCTAAACAAATTTACTCCTTTTTCTGAAAAATGGCAATAGGTGAAAATGTCGAATTAATAAAAAGCTCACTATAAATTGTGGCGCAGTTTGTATAAACGTCTGAATGCAATAACTTTGTTGATTGGAGTGGAAGGCGCGCAGACTCCTACGGGAGGAAGGGACAAGGGAGACCCCGCAACGAAGTGAGGAGGCTCCCGGACCGCCCGTGGAAAGCGAAGCGCCTGTAACGGAAATCAACAGCTTATCCAATCCAAAAATAAAAAACACCACAAAATGGTGTTTTCTACTTATTTACTTCCCGTCATATTGCTTTACAAGTCCATAAAGATAGTCCACAGAACGGAAGGCATATATTTTTTTCAAGATTTCGCCATTTTTGAAAATCATCAAACAAGGGACACTCTCGATTTCCCATTTCATAGCTAGATCCTGTATATAGTTTACATCCAACATTCCAAACGTAAACTGTGGGAAAAGCTCCTTTGTCACATCCATCATCCGCTTTGCAACCTGGCATGTCCCGCACATAGGAGTATAAAAATAGACCACAGTCAGTTGATTTTCATTAATTTCTTGTATTAGTTCATTTTTCGTCCAATCCTTCATTTCCTCATCCTCAATACAATCTTTATTACAAAAACTGTGCATGAATATCTATATTTGCACTTAAAAGCACAGTTGCTATATGGTGATGTGGCGCAGAGGCCACTTCGCGATACATTTTATCAATATAAAGATGATCTGCTTCAGGGAATTCCCGTTTGAAAAGCTTTCTGAGCTTTTCGCCGGAACTATCCGCATCCACTAAAATGTATACCTCTTTATCCAAAATATCTTCCATCAGTTCATCCAGTTTGGTAGCACTGATGGTACCATTTGTACATATAATATGAACCGGTTCGTTGATTACTTCCAGAATGCGCTTTTTATCGGATTTCCCCTCAACAATGATAATTTTTTCCTCATTTATAAAATCCATAGCCATCACCTGTTCTAAAAAAATGTATAAAGATATAATGCTTTATACTATAACTATTCGGAATAACGGTAATGTACACATATAATTAGAAAATAGGGCTTTGTAAGATAAGAAAAAGGGCCGGAACTAATAAAAGTCCCAACCCCACCGATGGCTAACACCATCCATTTTCGTAGTCGCAATCTACATATTTCGCATCTTTTTCAGAAGGCACTTGAACCTGTTGGAAGATCTTGCTTCCTTCCTGTTCATAACCATTTCTCAACCTGTACTGGTTGCCTTGTTCTGTAAACGTCACCTGACCGATGGATTCATGCTCTACATAAAGCTCAAAGCCTTGATCCGTCAATTTACCGTTTACCCGGTCGGTAATATCCAACCTTTTGTTATCCAAAGTCATCTAAGGTCACCTTCTTTAGTTAAATGTCAACTAAGATTAGGTTGCCCCCCGAGATGATAATTAGTCTTCTTTTGTCATTTCCTCATATTGCTCAGCAGTCATTAATTTGTCTACTTCACCAGCATCTGCAGGTTCCACCACAATCATCCAAGCTTTCTCGTATGGAGATTCGTTAACATACTCAGGGCTGTCATTTAAGTCTTCATTAACTTCCACAACTTTACCGCTGATCGGAGCGTAAAGTTCAGATACCGTTTTAACGGATTCTACACTTCCGAAAGGCTCATCTGCAGAGATGTCATCCCCAACTTCAGGAAGCTCAACAAACACGATATCTCCAAGCTCGGATTGCGCAAAGTGTGTAATCCCAACTCGTACTTTTTCTCCTTCAACTTTTACCCATTCATGCTCTTCGGAATAACGTAAATCTTTAGGTGTGCTCATCAATAATTCCCTCCATCAAACTAGTTTATTTTCAGCTCTTTCCATTAGACTCAAGTCCTTTGAATATGAGAGGCTGTCCTATCTCCAGGTTTCTTCAAACTGCTTTTCGTTAAATCCTACTGTTACTTTGTTGCCGTCCGTTGTAATGGGGCGCTTGATCAGCATGCCATCTGTTGCGAGAATATCAAGCAACTCTTCTTCGGTGGCTGTTTTTACTTTATCCTTCAATCCAAGTTCACGATATTTCATTCCACTTGTGTTAAAGAATTTTTTCAGTTCGAGGCCGCTTTTCTTATAAAGCTCCTCCAATTTCTCACGTGATGGTGGATTTTCGACAATATGTACTTCTTCTACTGTTACACCATTCGCTTCCAGCCACTTTTTAGCATTTCGGCATGTGCCACATTTAGGATACCAATAAAATGTTACTGCCATAACCTTTTGCACCACCTTACAATACATGATTTTACTCATATATTGTAGCATATCAGGAAGCTTGCGCCTAATTTTCAACACGCTATCTTTCTAAGCTCTTTTCAGCAAGTTTGGTGCAATTAGCAAGTAAAAAGTCGGAATTTGGACTTTTTACTGTTATCCTGCATGAAAAAAAGCGTGCAACTTTCCATGTGCAGCCAAGAAAAGAGCCCGATAGTAACCAATATATCGATTGACCTTAAAATACGATAAGACAACAAAGTGTAAGACTACCTTTTCTATTATTCGACGTATTTCTTTTTTTTCCTTTCTTACTTGCAACAATTTCTGCATGACATAGATTTTGGCCGATTTTAGCGTTATTATAAAAAGTAATAGCGCTGAATTGGGAACGGTGAAAGGATGAGCCCTATGACGGAAAAATTATCAAAAGAATTAAAAGAGTTTTTGTTTACTTCTTTTGAAAAGAAATTGGCTGTCAAAAAGGGAGCTTTTTTATTTCAGGAGGGTATGGTGGCTTCTGAGATATATCTGGTATTGAGTGGAAGCTTCAAAATAAGCAAGGTGACACCTGATGGTCAGGAGCTTACTTTAAGGCTATGCAGCAAAGATGACCTTATCGGAGAACTGACATTATTTTGCGCAGGGGCAATCTATATGCTTAGTGCTAAAGCGATGGATGATAGAGCTGAAGTGCTGGTTATCTACAAGCATGAATTGGAAAAAAAGCTTGCAGCAAACGGCCAACTCGCCATGGAGTTTATGAAATGGATGAGCCTTCATTTGCGAAAAACACAGACGAAATTCAGGGATCTTGTTCTGAATGGTCGAAAGGGAGCATTGTATTCCACGCTCATTCGTATGTCAAACAGTTATGGTGTCCTAAAGGAAGATGGGATACTCATTAATTTACCTTTAACAAATCAGGAACTTGCAAACTACTGTGGAACTTCTCGTGAAGTAGTCAACCGGATGCTTTCGGAATTAAAACGGAATCGGACTATATCGGTTGATAGAGGTAAGATTACTATTCATGACCTGAATTATTTGAAGTTGGAGATACATTGTGAAAATTGCCCGGATGAGTTGTGTCGGATTGATTAGTGTTTTAGATTTTTCATCGCACACTTTAAAAATAAAACCAGGTCCCCAAATGAATGGGAGCCTGGTTTTTCATTGTTTAGACAGTGTACTTTTGTACATCCAACACTACAGCTGCAATCTCACGTTTCTTTGCAACCACATTAATTGGTGTGTGACGAGTGAACTTACGCAGTGCAGAGATCATCATGCGAAGTGTATCGCCAGTTTCAGCGGCTACCAATGTCTCTTTTGCATCCGCTTCGATTTGGTTAAACGCCTCTTGGCAGAATACTTGAGTGTAAAGGACTTTCAATTTGTTTTTGTCTTCACCAGATTTGGCGATCGCTTTTTCCGTACGAAGTACAGCGGACTCCATTGCGTAAACGTTGCTGATGATGTCAGCGATGTTAACAAGCAATTCCTGTTCTCTTTCCAATGCCTTACCGTATTTTTGAGCTACTAAACCAGTCATAAGTATGGCAATTTTCTTCGCATTTTTCACAAGATATTTCTCCTGCTCCAATACTCCATCGCCCACTTCTTCCGGCATTAGCATCATTAGTTCTTCTTGCAGGCTTTGCGCCTTTTGAATCAACGGAAGCTCACCTTTTAATGCTTTACGCAGGAATGTTCCCGGAACCAACAGACGGTTGATTTCGTTTGTACCTTCGAAGATACGGTTGATACGGGAGTCACGATACATTCTTTCCACTTCATATTCTGCCATAAAGCCATAACCACCATGGATTTGAACTGCTTCATCCACTACATAATCAAGTGTTTCAGAACCGAATACTTTATTCAATGAACATTCGATTGCATATTCAGCAACAGCTTTTGCCACTGCATTAGGATCCTTCTCTTCTTCTTTTGTCAGGCGGCCCATGCTGTCTTCAAAAAGACCGACTGTACGATACACGGAGCTTTCCGTTGCATATGTTTTTGTCGCCATGTTAGCAAGCTTCTCCTGAATAAGAGAGAATTTTGCAATTGGAGTTTTGAACTGTTGACGTTGGTTTGCATACGTTGCTGCAAGCTCAATTCCACGTTTAGATCCACCAACTGTTCCAACAGCCAATTTATATCGTCCGATGTTCAGGATGTTAAATGCGATAACGTGTCCGCGACCGATTTCACCCAGTAGGTTTTCTTTTGGTACCAGTGCATCTTCTAGAATCAGTGTACGTGTGGAAGATCCTTTGATTCCCATCTTCTTTTCTTCCGGTCCAGTGGAAACTCCACCAAATTCGCGTTCTACAATAAATGCGGAGAAATGCTCGCCATCCACTTTTGCATAGACAACGAATACATCAGCAAAGCCAGCGTTTGTAATCCACTGTTTTTCACCATTTAATACATAATGTGTTCCTTCGTCGTTCAGCTTGGCAGTCGTTTTTGCACCAAGTGCATCAGACCCGGATCCTGGCTCTGTTAATGCGTATGCTGCGAGTAATTCTCCGGAAGATAGCTTCGGTAGGTACTTTTGCTTTTGGTCTTCATTACCGAAAAGAACGATAGGAAGAGATCCGATTCCGACGTGTGCACCGTAGGATAAAGAGAATCCACCGGCTCTTGAGAATTTTTCCGTGATCAGGGATGAACTGATTTTATCAAGTCCGAATCCGCCGTATTCTTCTTGTACATCTGCTCCTAATAGGCCTAGTTCTCCCGCTTCTTTGAGAAGTTTTACGGAGATATCGAAGTTGTGGTGCTCGATCTCTTCAAGGTTCGGTACGACTTCGTTTAGTACGAATTCTTCTGTTGTTTTGGCAATCAGTTTGTGTTCGTCTGAGAAGTCCTCTGGTGTGAAGACTTTTTCTGCTGCGATATCGTCAAGTAGAAAACTTCCGCCTTTGATTACATTTTCTAATGTGTTTGACATGTTTATTCCTCCCGTTTGTTTATGGAATTCTTTAAAATTCACTCTCAAAATAATTGTGTACCGGGTTAACTCCCTGTTGATTTCCGCTCCGGGTGCTCGCTTTCCACGGGGCGGTGCTTGAGCCTCCTCACTTCGTTGCGGGGTCTCAAGTCTACCGCTATCTCCCGTAGGAGTCTCACACCCTGCTCTTCAATCAACAGGGGAGAACTGGTTAATCAAAAGTTTTTATTAACATGAATGCATTCTATTTTTAATTGCATTTAAATGCATCGAAATTTATTTAAGCCAGTAGTTCAAATACTCCTGCTGCGCCCATTCCGCCGCCGATACACATGCTGACGATTCCGAACTGTTCGTTTCGGCGTTGCATTTCGTTTAGAAGGGTCAGGGTCAGTTTGGATCCTGTGCATCCAAGTGGGTGTCCAAGGGCGATTGCACCGCCGTTTACGTTCACTTTATCTTCATCTAGTCCTAATTCGCGCATAACTTGGATTGCTTGGGATGCAAATGCTTCGTTTAATTCGAGCAAGCCGATATCGGAAAGTTCCAAGCCAGCAAGTTTAAGTGCTTTAGGGATTGCCACAACCGGGCCGATTCCCATCACTTCTGGTGGAACTCCACCTACTGCAAAGGAACGAAATTTTGCAATCGGTTTTAATCCTAATGCTTCTGCTCTTTCTCTTTCCATTACCAGCACAGATGCAGCTCCGTCACTTGTTTGGGAGGAGTTGCCGGCTGTTACGGAACCTTTGACATTGAATGCAGGACGAAGTTTACTCAATATTTCCATTGTCGTACCGGCTCTTACACCCTCGTCTTGACTGAAAGTGAATGTGGACTCTTGCAACTTGTTGTTAGATCCAACTTTGCGAAGCGTTACATCAACAGGTACGATTTCATCTGCGAATTTCCCCTCTTGAATCGCTCTTGCTGCACGTTCATGACTGCGAACGGCAAAAGCATCCTGGTCTTCACGGCTTACACCATATTTTGTTGCAACCTGTTCTGCTGTGTGACCCATTCCCATGTAGTACTCCGGTGCAGAATCCACTAGTCTTGCATTCGGACGGACTGTGTGACCCACCATTGGTACCATACTCATCGACTCTGCTCCACCCGCGATGATGGATTCAGAATGCCCAAGCATGATTCGTTCTGCCGCGTAGGCGATAGTTTGCAGGCCCGATGAACAGTATCTATTGATTGTGATGGCCGGAACGCTGGAAGGAAGTCCTGCCAAACCACCGATATTTCTGGCCATATTCAGGCCTTGCTCGGCTTCCGGCATTGCACATCCAAATATCAGATCATCGATTGGACCATCGTAATTGCCCGCTCTTCTTAATGTTTCTTTTACTACTAATGCACCTAGATCATCTGGTCGAACTGTAGCTAGTGAACCTTTTCTTGATCTTCCGACTGGTGTTCTAGCACCAGCAACTATAACAGCTTCTTTCAAATTGCTCCCCTCGCTTTTCTAGTAGTATAGTAGATTATTGGCTATTGCTCTTTAAACCGCTGTTGCTTTCCGCGGGGCGACCTTGAGCCTCCTCACTTCGCTGTGGGGTCCAAGATTGTCGCTATCCCCCCGCTGGAGTCTACGCCATTTGTTCCAATCAACAGCTAGAAATCCTCCTAAATCAATTTCCTTTAACAGAGCCTTTAAATAGTTAGTTACGTAATGGCTTTCCTTTTACAAGCATGTGCTGCATACGTTGTTGGGATTTCGCTTCTCCAACGAGACTCAGGAATGCTTCACGTTCGAGATCCAACAGGTACTGTTCATCCACTTCCATTCCGAACGGTACATTTCCACCTGCGATAACGTGTGCAAGCTTCTTTGCGATTTTCAAGTCGTGCTCGGAAATGAATCCGGAATAGTGCATATTGTGGGCACCGAGCATTAATGTTGCATAGCCTGTTTCACCAACCACTGGAACCTTTTTACGAACAGGTGCGGTGTAGCCTGCATCATAAAGGTTAGTTACCGCTTGCTTCGCATCATGGATCAAGTGGTCGCCGTTGAAGCTGATCTGGTCTTTATTGTTTAACATGTGCAGGTCTCTTGCTTCAGCAGCTGATGTGGAGACTTTGGCAGTCGCGATCTGTTCGAATACTTTGTTCGCAACCTTTTGCAGGTCGTACTCGAGTCCTTGTGGCATGCTGTTCAAGTGCTTGATGTAAAGCTCCTTGTTTCCGCCTCCACCAGGAATAAGTCCTACTCCAACTTCGACAAGACCCATATAGGTTTCACTGGACGCCTGCAATTGGCTTGTCGGTAGGCAGATTTCTGTTCCTCCACCGAGTGTCATGCCAAATGGTGCTGCCACAACAGGCTTGGAGTTGTATTTTATTTTCATCATGGCTTGCTGGAAATGCTTCACAACCATGTCGATTTCAAAATAATTGTCGTCTTGCGCTTCCATCAGGATCATTGCAAGGTTTGCACCTACGCAAAAGTTCTTGCCCTGGTTACCGATGACAAGCCCTTTGTAGTTTTTATCCACTTCCTCCAGTGCGTAATTTACCATCTGGATGATGTCCAAGCCAATCGCGTTATTTGGAGATTGGAATTCAAGAAGTGCTACATCATCACCAAGGTCGATTAAGCTTGCACCTGAGTTTTTTTTGATAATGCCTTTTGTTTCTTTCAGTGTTTTCAAGTGAACTACTTTCGGATTTACCTCTAACGCTTTGTAAGTCCCGTTATCATAGAAGGTAGTTGTTCCACTATCCTTTTTGTAGAAGGAACGATGGCCGTTTGCCAACATTTCATCGACCCATTTCGGAACAAGGATACCGTCTTCCTTCATCTTCATAACGGACTCTTCCAGACCGATGGCATCCCATGTTTCAAACGGTCCTTGATCCCAGCCGAAGCCCCATTTCATTGCCTGGTCGATTGCCACAATATCATCGGCAATTTCACCAAGAAGTTCAGCCGAATAGCTTAATACCGGTGCAAGAATGCTCCATAAAAGATTTCCTGCGCGGTCATCCGCATATACAAGCGCTTTCATTTTGTTGCTGTAGCCCTTAGCCTGTTTACTCATTTCAAGTGCCGGTGTTTTCAGCTTCTTGCGTGCTTCATATTCTAATGTTTCTGGATTTAGTTCTAAGATCTCTTTTCCTTGTTTGAGGAAGAAGCCTTGACCGGATTTGGAGCCCAACCAGCCCTTTTCCTTCATCTTGTTCATAAAGTCAGGAATGCGGAATACTTCCTGCTCCTTGCCTTCCACTTTTTCATAGACGTTGTTGGCAACATGGATGAATGTATCCAGTCCCACCACATCAAGGGTACGGAATGTCGCACTCTTAGGTCTCCCGATTGCAGGACCTGTAACAGAGTCCACTTCACCGACACTGTATCCACCTTCAAGCATTTCATTTACCGTAACAAGTAAGCCATACGTTCCAATGCGGTTTGCGATGAAGTTAGGTGTATCCTTTGCAAGTACAATACCTTTCCCTAGTACATCCTCACCGAATGATTTGATGAAGCTTACGACTTCAGGATTTGTATCTTTTGTCGGAATCACTTCCAGTAGTTTTAAATAACGTGGTGGGTTGAAGAAGTGCGTTCCCAGAAAGTTCTTCTGGAAATCCTCTGAGCGTCCTTCCGCCATCGCTTCAATAGAAATACCGGATGTGTTGGAACTAATGATGCTTCCCTGCTTGCGGTGTGTATCCACCTTTTCAAATAGTTGCTTTTTGATTTCTAAGTTTTCCACGATTACTTCGATTACCCAGTCACAATCCGCAATCTTTTCAATATCGTCTTCCAGGTTGCCAGCTTCAATCAGCGCAAGATTGGATTTAGTTGTCAGTGGAGCCGGCTTTTGTTTTAACAGCTTTTGCAATGCCGAGTTCGTAAATTTATTTCGTACTGCTTTATCAGAGAGTGTTAAGCCCTTTTGTTCTTCTTCACTCGTTAGTTTGTTAGGAACGATATCTAACAAGATTGTAGGAATGCCAACGTTTGCTAAATGTGCCGCAATACCGGATCCCATAACTCCCGAACCGATTACAGCAACCTTTTTAATACTTTGTTTCATTCTTCCTCCCCCTTGATAGTTGGTTTTAAAAGTTGGTGCGTTAACCACCGCTGGTGATTTGCGCACCGGGCTTCGCTTTCCACGGGGCGCATGCGGAGCCTCCTCGGCTTGGCCTGTGGGGTCTCCGCTAAGCGCTTCCTCCCGTAGGAGTCTTCGCCCTATGCTCCAATCACCAGCTAGAAACTGTAAACAATTTTTGAATGAATGCTCATTCATTTTTACCTCAAAAAAATATCACCTTTGCAAGAGTTCCTTTGGTTTAACTATAAAGTATTTTGAAAATTTTCGCAATAAATAAATAAGAAATTTCCATATTATTTTCTGATGTCTGCTGCATGCTGCTTTTGCGAGCGGGAAAAATGAAAAGGTGGAGGTGAGACATCATGGCAAAAATGAAAAAGCAACCTTCTCACGCAGCTAAAAGTGCCGCTAGTGTAAAAGGAAACGCTGGTCCTACAGTGGAAATGGACTATCGAGGTAAAAAAACAAGCAACAACCAACAGTACGGGAAACAGAACATGGAAGACTGAAATACGCACCTAATTGTTGATTTCCGTTCCAGGCGCTTCGCTTTCCGTAGGCGGCCAACTACAATCAACATGGGTTCTACATTTCATCTAAAAATTAAGAGCGTGCAAATTGCACGCTCTTTCGTTATTTTTTAATGATTCCCTTCAAAACAAACGCAACATTCGCAGGTCGTTCCGCAAGGCGGCGCATGAAATATCCGTACCAGTCCGTGCCGTATGGAACATAAACACGCATTTTGTAGCCTTCTTTCACAAGCTCCAACTGGCGATCCGGGCGAATTCCATAAAGCATTTGGAATTCGAATTGATTCTTGGAAATGCCATGCTTTTCCACTAAATCTTTCGTGTATTCAATCATTGCATCGTCATGTGATGCAACTGCCGTGTAATTCCCGTTCAGCAGGTGCATTTCGATGATTTTCTTTAAATTGTTATCCACATCTTTCTTATCTGGAAATGCAACATCTGGGGATTCCTTGTACGCTCCTTTAACAAGACGAAGGTTCGGACTATATTGATTGAGGTCCTCCATGTCTTTCACTGTACGATATAAGTAGGACTGGATTACTGTTCCGACATTGTCGTAGTCTTCTCTCAGCTTTTTGAACACTTCAATTGTTTTTCCACAGCGGGAGTAATCTTCCATGTCAATCGTAACGAACACGCCATATTCTTTTGCTGCATCAAGAATCCGGCGCATGTTTCGCATAACAACTTCTTCAGAGATATCTAGGCCCATGGAAGTCATTTTCAAAGACAATTGGGAATCAAGATTTTCCGTACCGATTGCACGAATGGCTTCGATGGAATTGTCCGCCATTACATTCGCTTCTTCTTCCGTATCAATGAACTCACCCAAATAGTCAATGGTTACACAAAGGTCTTTTTGGTTCAGCTCTTGGATACACTTTACTGCCTGATCAATCCTTTCACCCGCAACAAACCTTCCCGCACCGAATCGCAAACCATATTTCCTTGCCATTTTTGTTAGTGTTTTATTTTTGGATAAATATAAAAATGTATTGCGCATTACTTGTTCCATCTTGTTATTCCTCCCGCTTCTTCTCGATGTCCCTCTCCGATTGCTTTGTGCTATTTTGATCCTTTATAGTAAACGCTTTCATTGAGTGTAAAAATAAAATTACACCCTCATTTTATCATCTTTTCAAATATTTGAATACAAATTATTTGTCGGGAAATAGTGTTATTTGCTGTCGTATTTCGATACATTTTGAGTGCGATGATTTCCACGATCAATACATAATTTTTCGTCAGAAGGTTATTCTACATTTGATAGATTATGATAGGAGGTCGTTGTATGCAACAGCAACAACCACAGCAAAATACTAATCAACAGCCGGGCTACTATCCACAGCCTCCAGCGGTTGTAACGACAAAAGATTCATTATACTTTGCAGATATGCTTTCCTGGAATTTACTTGCGATGAAAAAAGCCCATTTCTTTGCTGGTCAATGTCAAGATCAGGAAGTCGTGAATGCCATTGAAAAAGCTGGCCAGATGCATCAAAGGCATTACCAAAAGATATTGAGCCATATCCAAGGTCAAAACCAAATGCAGCAACAGCAGCCACTTCAATAAGAAAGGGGGAAAACGCTAATGAATCAACAAAAAATCCAGAATCCTGAGACGCAGGTTGCCAAGACGCCACAAATGAATGAGCGCGATTTCATCAATGACATGCTTGCGACGGAAAAATACATGACCGCTTCTTACAGTACTGCACTTAATGAAGCAAGCAACCAGCAGATTTACACAGACCTCCTTGCGATTTTTAACGAAACGCAAAATTGTCAGCGTGAGCTTTACAATGTCATGTTTCAAAAGGGATGGTATGGCCTCGAGCCTGCAGACCAGATGAAACTGCAACAGGAATATCAGCAGTTCCAAGGCTACACAAATCAGTTTCCTTATGGGAGTAATGGAATGACGCAATAGATGTCAATGCAGCGGATGAAGCCGGTAAATGCGGCCTCTTCCGTTGTTTTTTTGTGCTATTTAGACTCTATTTAAAATCGTATCTTCCCCTCTACCCTTCTGTATGTTCTCTAAAACACTGTTTTCCCAATTAAAGTAAATCACTCGAATGTTTATGGTAAAATTAAACAAATTGTTTTTTTAGGGGGAATTTCAGTGAAGCGTTTATTTGTTGTTTGTTTAGTAGCGTTTTTACTCAGTGGTTGCTCTAATTCACAAGTTCATCAAGAAAAAGTTACAGAATTGGAAAAGGAAGTAACGGAAGTCTATGCGCAACTTGAGGATAAAGAAATGGAATTAGAAACACTTTCCCAAAAGCCTGAAGAAGAGGAAACTGGGGAGTTCTTCACGACTCCTAAGGATCAAATTCCTCGCTTATGGAAAGATGTTGATGCACAGCTTTGGGATGACCTAATAGATTATACCTTGGCTGAAGAGAATGGCTGGCAGAAAGGAGTTACGAATTGGCGGGATTGGGATGGAGAGTATGACCTTTCTCTGGGGACGGCCAATCAAATTTGGGTAGATCCAGGATTGCTAATGAATGCATGGATGTTGGATGTAGAAACTAGCTATGGATTAGGAATGGATGTGTGGGAAATTAACACAAGAATTAATAATGTGGATGAAAATAAGGCAGAAGGGTATATCATGAGTTATGGAATGAGAGACGATTCTATTGCTGGAAACGATATTAAAATGACGATGGTGAAAGAAAATGACTTTTGGTACATTGAAAAGGTGGAAACACGCTCAAGGTGTTCGAGGGGTGTTAGCGAGGATGAGGACCTTTGTTTATAATTCTTTATGCAGGTAAATAAAGAGCCTTGAATTTTTTACAATTCAAGGCTCTTCCTCACTTCCCACTCTTCGCACGGTGAGCATCGTTCAATTCTTTTATTTCCTTAATCAACGTCATCATATCCTGTTTGGCATCGGGGTATTGCTCATTCCAATGCTTCACAAGCGGCGGCATTGATTTGGCAATATATGTATAGAGCACCCATGCTTTCACGTTTTCCTTGTGCTCTTCAGTCGCTTCTCCTAAAAGAAGCTCTGTGTATTTTTCCAGTAAACCGTCCAATTGCTGTTCGAGTTTTTCGTTCATCGGCAGATCCTCCCCTCATGCTTTGTTCCATTATAGTGAAGTCTATTTCACTTTACAATTCAATGGACAGGTGGAGCAGCGAGAGCCCTCACTATTGGTTTTATAATAGTAGCAGCAGGTTGTCCGCACTCTAATCTCTGCCTGGTGCTGTTCTACAAAGGTTTTCGGCTTATAGAAAGCGGCCGACGGATTTCTTTTCAACCCAAAAACAACAGGGTCCGCCTTTAGCAGGCTTGCAAAGTCCTCCTCTTGGTCCGGGGTATCCATCTCAAGATTTGGCAAGATGGATTCGTACATCCAATAAATGTAGAGCATGACATTTTCCCATAACGTCTGGCGGGATACTTTGGCCTCTTTTGCCATGCGGTTGATAAGAGGGGCGAAAATACCTCCGAATAGTTCTTCGAAATGACGTTGTCTCCAAGCCTCACGATTTTCAAATGAAGTTACCTCAACCGCCTGTACCTCCGTATAACGAAGTTTAGGGAGCCATATATCATTTTCCACATAGGAATCAATCCAGATCGTGGAAGGGTCCACCTTCAGAGTTTTATTGAATGCCGTCATGGAAAGAAGGCAGTTCACCGCAAGAAAACCGAGCCTTTTCATGAGTAGTGATGCCGCAACATCCATCTCATCTGTACCCAGAGCATGTTGAACCTTCATCAAATAAGCTTCCGTCCCATCATGTATAAGCGAATGAAGTGACACGGTGTCTTCCACTTGCGCCTCCCCTGCAACAAAACGGCAACTCTCTTCCAGAAAGCGAAATTCCTGTTTGGTCAGGGTGCTCATTATGCTCTTAGTCCTTCGAGATTTGGTACCAGACATCTCCCACGGCCGTGAGGAATACATAACGGAGTCCCGAATAATGGATCTGTTGTTACCTGGCAGTTCATATCAAAAACATTTTTCACAAGGTCACAGTTGATTACTTCCTCTGGCTTACCTTGAGCGTAAATCTGCTTATCACGAATTGCCACGAGATGATGTGCATAACGACAGGCAAGGTTGAGATCATGCAGGACCATGATAATGGTGCGGTTTTCTTTTTCGTTCAATTCAAAGAGCAAATCCAGAATTTCAATCTGGTGAGTAAGATCCAGGTAAGTTGTCGGCTCATCCAACAGGATTACATCCGTCTCCTGCGCAAGCGTCATGGCAATCCACGCACGCTGGCGCTGTCCACCAGATAGGGAATCCACCGTTCTTTCTGCTAACTCCTCCATACCTGTTGCACGAAGGGAATCCCAGACAACCTTTTCATCATGCTCTGACCATTGCTTTAACCAGGACTGATAAGGGTAACGCCCTTGTTTCACAAGTTGAAGGACGGATAGACCTTCCGGTGCTGTCGGACCTTGTGGAAGAATGGCAAGCTGCTTGGCGATCTCTTTAGTGGATTGACCGGAAATAACTTTTCCTTCAAGTAGGACATTTCCTTGTTTCGGCTTCAACAAACGAGCTAACGAACGAAGCAAGGTGGATTTTCCACAGCCATTCCCACCGATAAAGACCGTAATCTCCCCTTTAGGGATCTTCAGATCTAATTCCTCGATAATAATCGATTCACCATAGGATAATGTAAGTGACTGGGTTTCTAATGCATTCATGTTACTTCCACCTCTCGTTAAGTATTCCTCGTTTTGTAAAGCAGATAGATAAAGTATGGTGCTCCAATTGAAGCGGTGAATACGCCTGCAGGGATTTCCAGTGGCGAGAACAAGGTTCTACCGATTAAGTCAGCCAGCATGACCAAAAATGCGCCGATAAATGCTGATGTCGGAATCAATACCCCAAAGGAAGATCCGACAAGTCTACGGGCAATGTGTGGAGCCATCAGACCAACAAATCCAATTCCTCCTGCAAAAGCAACCGCGCCTCCTGTCAGTGCCGTACTCAGGAAAAGCAAGCCCATTCTATGCTTGTTGACAGCGCCGCCAACACCTGTTGCAACCTCATCCCCGAGTTCCTGTATATTTAATTGCCTTACCACCATAAAGCTGACGATGACAAGTAAGATGGTCCAAGGTAATAATATTTTCACATGGCTCCAGTTCGAGCCATACACCGTTCCTGTAATCCAGATGTTCGCCTGGCTCGCTCGATAGATGGGACCAAGCAACATGAACAGGGTGGTCAATGCCTGCATTAACGTGGAAATACCTATTCCTATCAGAACAAGTCTAATAGGGGATAGTCCGTTTTTCCAGGAGAGAGAGTACACGATAATTGCAATCGCAGTAGCTCCCACAAATGCACTTAACGGCAACCATTGAATGCTGACAGTCAATGAGTTGTTGCTGTCACTGAATAGAGCAAGAAACAGGACAACTGCTGTCGAAGCTCCGCCAGTCAAACCTATAATATCAGGAGATGCAAGCGGATTCCGAATTATGCCTTGTAAAATGGCCCCGGCCACTGCAAGTGAAATTCCAACAAGCAACGCAATGATAATTCTTGGAAGGCGGAAGGATTGTACAACCAACGTCTCCATGGAATCACCTTGGCCAAAGAAGACTTTTATAACATTCCACGGAGATATTTTCATATCTCCCATCCCAGTACTTAGAATGAAAAGGGCCACTACTGCCAATGCTAGGCCAAAAATGGTGAGTATCGCTTTTTTATCCATAAAAAAGGATAAGCGGTCTTTTCCAATTCGAAAAGTTCTATAATTTTTCATTTTCCGTGGAACCCCCTTCGTGCGATGTAGATGAAGAATGGAGTTCCAATGATGGCGGTCATGACACCAACAGGTATCTCTTGTGGCATGATGATATACCGTGCACCAATATCAGCCGTCAACAGGAGAATCCCTCCTAGTATCCCGCAGTATGGTGCAAGCCAGCGGTGGTCGTTCCCGACAAAGTAGCGAGCAACATGCGGAATGACGATACCGATAAATACGATTGGTCCGGCAATCGCAACGGAACCACCTGCAAGTAGAATGATAATGATAGCTGCAGCTAATTTTACAAGACCTGTTTTCACTCCAAGACTTGTCGCCACATCATCCCCCATTGCCAGCAGGTTAATCTTTTTTCCGATAAAAAAGGAGGCAATCCAGGCAACTGCTATATAAGGAAGAACGGCAAAAACCAAGTTAAGGCTTCTGCCTTGAACAGATCCTGCCAGCCAAAACAGCACTTGGTCCAACGCTGTCTCGTTTACAACAAGCAAGCCCTGTGTAAGAGATGAGAACATGGCAGCAAAGGCCGCTCCGGCAAGTGTTAGTTTCATAGGGGTCAGACCCTCTCGCCCAATTGATCCTATAAAATAAACGGCAAATGCTGCAAGAGCTGCTCCTGCAAACGCAAGCCATGTATAGGTTTGCAAAGAAGTGACAGAGAAGAATGATACCGCCACTACCACAAAGAAACTGGCCCCTGCGTTGATACCGAAAATTCCTGGTGATGCCAACGGGTTTTTAGTCAAAGCCTGCATCCATAGGCCGGCGATTGCCAAACTTCCCCCAACCAAAGCCGCAATGATGGCACGCGGTAGACGCACAGATTGAACAATAATATGTTCATTCGATCCATCGAAATTACGGAATGCATCTATTGCGAGAGTCAGGCTAGTATCTGTATATCCATATATGATGCTTGCCACAAAGCTGAAGGATAATAGAATCATTCCCACTATCAATCCCATTATTTTATGGCTGTTTTTGCGAAGTAGCATAATTGTGTACCTTCTATCTATATATATCTTTTATCCTCTTATAAGTTTAGGAGAATTAGGAGCAAGTGTCAATGACTTTGAAAATCATTCTCAGAAAGTTATTGACAACGATTCTCATCAGGGGTACTATTTATCTTGTGATTGAAAATCATTATCAATATATACGGGGGCTACATACATGTTAAAAAACAAAAAGATGTTTACGTTATTTCTACTTACTATCATTACTTCCCTTGTTTTAGCTGCTTGCTCCGGCAACAATGGCAACAACGCCGGTCAAGAGGAAGATGCTTCTGGTGATACTCCAGCAGAAGACACTTCTTATGAAGTGGAACATGCAATGGGAACAACACCTATTGATAAAACTCCTGAACGTGTCGTCATTTTAACAAATGAAGGTACGGAAGCACTTCTTTCAATGGGTGTAAAACCTGTCGGAGCTGTTCAATCCTGGTTAGGTGACACTTGGTACGATCACATCAAATCAGATATGGAAGGCGTCGAGGTTGTTGGTACGGAAAGTGCGGTCAACCTTGAAGCAATCGCAGCATTGAAGCCTGATTTAATTATCGGAAACAAGCTACGTCAAGAAGATGTTTATGAGCAATTAAATGCTATTGCACCAACTGTTTTTGCAGAAACTTTAAAAGGTGACTGGAAAGAAAACTTCAAGCTTTACGCGAAAGCGTTGAATAAGGAAGAAGAAGGCCAAAAAGTGATGGACGACTTTGATGCGCGTGTTGCTGATATGAGCGAGCAGCTTGGTGACAAGACGGAGCAAGAAGTATCCATCGTACGTTTCACAGCTGGAGATGTTCGTATCTATCATAAAGATTCCTTCTCTGGAATTATTTTGGATCAATTAGGATTTGCACGTCCTGAATCTCAAAATGTAGATGATTTTGCTGAAATGAATGCAACAAAAGAAAGAATCCCTGCAATGGACGGAGACGTTCTTTTCCACTTCTCCTATGAAACTGGTGATGGTGAAGCAACAAAGATCAAGGACGAATGGTTAGAGGATCCTCTATTCAACAACCTTGAAGTTGCGAAAACAGGAAATGTCCATGAAGTAAGTGATGCTGTATGGAACACTGCTGGTGGAGTACTTGCTGCAAACATCATGCTTGATGATATTAAGGAAGTATTTTTAGGAGAAGAGTAATAGATTTTTAATGAGAGAGCTGGCACAAGTTGTGTGCCGGCTCTTTTTTTGGGGGAATAAAAAAAGCTTTGTTAAAGGATTGTTGATTCAAGATGTGATTTATAGCTGGTGATTGGAGCACAGGGTGTAGACTTCTACGGGAGATAGCGCTTAGCGTAGACCCCACAGGCTTGCCGAGGTCACTGAAAAACTGAAAACGAATTGTTTTAAATGGTTTCTAGCTGTGGATTGGAGCAAATAGCGTAGACTCCTGCAGGGGAGTAGCGACAATCTTGAGACCCCGCAGAGCGCAGCCCGAGGAGGGTCAAGGTCGCCCTCTGGATAAGCGAAGCTATTTGCGGAAATCAACAGCGGTGTTTACCCAAGAACTAAAATTCAGTACTTTTTCAGTGGCCTCCAGGCTTGCCGAGAAGGCTCCGCAAGCGCCCCGTGGAAAGCGAAGCCCGGTGCGGAAATCAACAGCGGTGTTTAACAGACCCATAAAAAAAGAGAAGGCCCGAAAGCCCCCTCCTAACAACTACAACAAGCTTATTGAATTTCGCTTCTCTTTACTTCCTTACCTTCCGCATCTTTCACCACAACCGTCAACGTATAGCGCTGACCAGTATGGTTGGCAGGAATGGTAACTCCCACATTAAATACCCCTTCACTCTCACCTGCTACTTCATAGCTTTCTTCGGAGGAGTGTTTCACTCTGCCGTGCTTGTCCACCAATTCCACAGAAACTGTGAACTCACGTGCATCGCGAACGTGATTAGCAATCTTAGTGTTTACCGTTACTTCTGATTTTCTTACAAGCTTCTTCAATTCTTTTCCTTTTGCATCAAGGAACTTGTTCTCAACCGTGTATTTCACTTCCGGCTCTTCATATCCAGGCTCGCTCACTTCGGAGATACGGCCTTCTGCCACGTAATTGATCGGTCCATCAAAACTTTTTACAAAGTTAACGGTTGCCTCTAAATCTTCCGGTCCAGTAACAGGATTTTTGCCAAGCTCGCCGATAGGACGGTACTTGCTTCCTGTAGATGTTGCCATGAAATTATTTACTACAATACTATATGTTGCTTCCTTATCGATAGGCGTTCCATCCGGGAACGTGATGTCCACCACTTTGTAAGTGTCGCCATCCCACGTATAATGGAATCCACTGATGCTGTAGTCAGGTCCATATGGTGCTTGTAGCTGTGCATTCATGATTGTGTAAAGGTCTGCACCTGAGATATCAAGCTTCATTAGAACGTTATTGAATGGTTGGATATTGAACAACTCACCCCAAGTAATGTCACCTTGATTTAAGTTGTCGCGGATACCTCCACCGTTCATCAATGCAAAGTCCGCTTCCATTGCTGTTGCCATACCATCAGCTATCAGGTTACCAAGAGCATTGTCGCCGACTTCCCCACGGACTCCGTAGCCGCCTTCCATCGCAACTTCTGCTACACCGACTACTTCATTCAAAATTGGTGCGATTCTATTTTCATAGTTTGCTAGGATTTCCGTTACAACAGGATCTGGATCCATTTTGCTTTGGTCCACAAACACAATTTCCGCTTCCTTGTTCACAATGTCGCCTGTTTCAGGGTCGATTTCAAGGTCCACAGCAGAAAATGCTTTCCCGTAATCCAATGCCTGAACAATCAATTTGTTATCCACTAAGGCATTCACAATTTCATGGTTGTGAGCTGCAAAAATGACGTCCACTTCATCATCCACATTGCTTGCAAGATTTGCCGCATCACCAGTAGCAGAATCTCCATCTTGAGATGCAGGCATATGAGATAGAACCACAATCGCTCTGACTCCTTGCTCTTTCAATTCTTCTGTTGCTTCATTAACTGCATCCACTTCGTTTGTAAAAGTGATGTCCTGTATTCCATCAGGGATAACCATGTTTAATGTAGCTGTGGTGTTCACACCGATAAATCCAATTTTTTCGCCATCCACTTCCAAAATCTCGTATGGAGGCAAGAATGTTTCTCCTGAGTCCTTCCAAACGCAGTTCGCACAGACATTCGGGAAATTCATCCCTTCATATCCTTCTGTACCTTTTCCTTCCGGATGGTCGCCACCATTCACCATACGCAAAAATTCTGTCGTCCCCTCATCAAACTCATGGTTTCCGACCGTACCAATGTCAAAGCCGATCTCATTCATAATTTCGACAACAGGCTCATCCTGAAGCAAGGCTGCAACTGGTGAGCTTCCACCGATCATGTCACCTGCATGCACAATCAGTGTGTTAGGATTTTGCTCTCTGCGGTCTTTCAGATAAGCGGAAACATAGTCCATACGGCCTGCTACAACACCATAATCTCTTGATAAATCGTAAGTCTGATCGATTTTTCCGTGAAGGTCGTTCATTCCAATAAGCTGAACGGAAACCAGCTCACCTGGAGTTGGCTCTTCCTCATCTCCAACAGGTGTATAGCCTGCTGCCACTGCATCCGCTTCATCCCAAAAGAATACACGCTTCTCAACAGGAACCTCTTCCCAAGAATACGGTTCTACATATTCTTTCGTATCAGAATTCCCAACCGGCTTCGTTAAAGGATTTCCTTCATAACGGGCACGGAAAAATGTAGGAAGCTCCAATAATGGATCATTTTCGTTCCAGATTCCTTTTCCTGCCTCCTTCGCTTCCTTCACGGCAGCTTGGAATTCGTTGTACTCATTTTCCGGACCTACCGGCCAGATGAAGTACGTTACCGCATAGCCTTCTCTTACCATTTCAAGGTTAGTGTTCAATCTATCTTCCTTGCGTAATACTTGAGCTAGTAATCTACCGTAGTTGTCAGTCGGCTCTTCGCCCACTTTTAGAATTACTTCATCTCCAGGTTGAAGGAGAGTCTGCATATAAGCAGTCGCTTCGTTACCTTTATCCTTCTGATTCTGATCAAGGTCATTTCTTACAGAATGATAGGTTTCCGGCGTGTCGATGTTCACGTAACGAACGCTTTGGGAACCGAATAATGGAGAAGTGATACGTATCGTATCGCCATCCGTTACACGCTCTACTACAGCCGGGTATTCACCTGCTGAACTTGGTGGTTCTGGTTGCTCTGCAGCCAATACGATATCCGATGCTTTTCTAGGTAAAATTTGATACGTGTTGTATTGGCTCAGGATTGCGGTAATCTCATACCACTTACCAGCTTCCAATGCATCAATCGCGTTAGTACCTTCCATAACACGTAACGTTGTAGAGTTAAAATCGCTGTCTGTCAAAGTTACATTATATCCGCCACCAGCCGGAGTGGATGGCTTGTTAGAAACATAACCTGTTACTGTTACAAGCTGGCCTTCCAGCGGTTCAGCAACAGTTGCTGATTGTAAATCTTCAATAGTAATAGGTGTAGGTTCTGGAAGAGTCTCATTTTCCGCTAAAATCTCTATGCCATTCGTGTTCGGCATAATTTCAAGCAGGCCGTTGTAAAGGGCGATTTTCCCTCTGACTTCCACCTTCTGGCCTTCTACTAAATTAGGAAAACCTGATAGGCTATTGGAAAACAAATTGATTCCTGCTGTTTCATCTTGTATGTAAGTGGACAGTTTTCCGCCGCCGATTGCATCGTTATCTGCTGTGACAACACCTTGGACGATGACTTCTTGTCCGACGTTTTTAGATCGTGCTTCTGCAAGTGTGATAAGTTCTGGTTCTGCTGGAGGTTCAGGATCTTGGCCGCCATCGATGATGGTGAAATCGGTTGGGCTTTTTAGACCTGGCACTAAAAAATAAGCTTCAAGTGAACCGGTGATTTGAAGTTTTGCGTGGTAGTTACTCTCGTTATCTACTAGGTTTAATGCTGTTCTAATCGAATTATTAGGTAGTTGAACTGGTAGCATTTTTCTAATGTCTGTTTCATTTGGAGAGTCAGCAATTGCTAGATTAGTAGCTTGTGACCAAGGGGCTTCCAAATCAAAATTATTCGTGGACACTACCGTCCCCACTATATACCCCTCCACATTCGCCGTGCCGCTATTATTGGCAATTGCTTGCTCCACTGTAATAGCCGTTGACTGGTTTTCTGCCGCATAAGTTGTAATGTTCATAGCAGGCATTAGATTAGAGAATGTTAATATGAAAGCTAATAGAATCATGACAACTCTTTTAGAATGATGTCTCATTTATTTTCCTCCTTTAAATAGTTGTTCGTACGTCGTACACTAACCCAATATACTCGAATTGTGTAAAACTACTGTAGTTTGACCGTAAATAAATTGTAAAAATTCTTTAAAATCAAACAACTTCAACTTTATTATGCCGTAGGAACATAAAAGTGGACATACGACATATTAACCTAATTTGCTACACTGAATAGTTCAAAAGTTTCAAAAATAATCAGAATAATAGGATTTTTGTCATGTTATGGGATGTATTACCAAAATTCGTTGTAATATAGGAAATAAAAAACCGTTCCCTCAGCAGACATGCAGAAAACGGTTCTATCAATGACTCCAGATAATTTAAAAAAACACACCGCGAAGTGTGCTCATCAAAGAAATTCCTTTATATCATAGACTCTTCCGTTTTCAACAGTATCTGATAATATCAGATCTAACATTTTCTCGGCTACGAACGATGGACTTCTTAACTGCCCTTCTTCATGGTAGCTTTTGAAGGTGTCCACATTACTGAAGTCCTCTTTCTCAGAGCTGCGGATGACTCCTTGCATGTCTGTGTCCATGACACCTGGTGAAAAGGAGAGGATGGTTGTCGGGTTTTTCACTTGGCTCTGTTCTAATCCTACTGATTTCGTGTACATGTCAAGACCAGCTTTTGTCGTGCAGTAGGTGTTCCAGCCATGAATCGGACGGTTGGCTGCTCCGGAACTTATATTGACAATCACCTTTTTGCAGCTCCATTCTTCCGTCAAACGGATGAATTCGTTTATCATCAGCATCGGGGTGAGCAGATTGAGATGAACCGCTTTGGCCATGGACGACTCGTCCGCTTTTCCCGCAGGTTTAATCGGATCCACCATCCCTGCATTGTTGATCAAGTAAATTCCCTCCACTTGATTATCCTTCTCTATTTTAGATAAGAGGTATTGAACAATCCCTGTCACCCGTTCATTCTTGCTCAAGTCCTCTTGCAGGAAAGTGATTTCCGCTCCAGCTTCTTTTGCTGCCACTTCTAGGTCTTTATTTTCACTTCTCGCAATACAAATCAGATGATGGTTTTCTTTTAATAGATGTTTTACAGTAGCTTCGCCAAGACCTTTTGATGATCCCGTCACAATGAAATACTTCATTCATTACACTCCCAATCTATCTTTTTTTACTAGTTTAATAATAGCAGCAACTATTTGCCAGCCATCTGATCGCTTCTCACCAAGTTTAAAAGGAATCAGGTTGACGATACCAATCCAGAGGCTGAAAAGAATAAACAACGTGGAAAAGGAAAACTGGTATGGCGTCCAAAATGGAATCACTAACAATACCGATACCAGGTTAAAAAGAGGTCCGCCAAGGGATATCCAGGCAACCTTCCGGTGAGGCAACTCTCCCTGTGTATCATTGGTGGAGTGCCCTCCCAGAAACGGAATGATGTTTATGCGGACACTTGTTCCGCGGAATGAGAATTGAATAAGCTTCGGACCTATCCCAATTTCAATCTGTGTGTTATTCACTTTATGAAGTTTTGCTAAAGAAACGTGACCCGCCTCATGGATTAAGTGAACAAGCGGCACCACCAAATAGAAAAACATGAGTGTATCGAGCATTTTTAAAACAACCTTCTTTTCAATTCGTTGATTCCATTATACATGAGCTGCCTGTGGAAATGGGGGAATGTGAATATATAAAAAACCTCCTGTTTGGGGTCAGACCCCAACAGGAGGTTTTGCTTTTGCGTAGAATATATATTAGTTGGCCACCAATTAGATTATATCAAGCCAGATTTTGATGGTTGTCGCTAAAATCAATACCGCCAATATCCATTGCAACATTTTTGTGTTCATCTTCTGGCCAAGCTTTGCACCAATTGGGGCTGCGATAATACTCGCAATGACCATGACAATGGCCGGTACCAACAGCACTTGGCCGGTCGAAATTTTCCCGACGGTGCTACCAATAGAGGAAATAAACGTAATGGCCAGTGAAGTCGCAATTGTCATTCTTGTAGGGATTTTCAGTACCACAAGCATGATTGGTACAAGCAGGAAGGCACCTGCCGCTCCGACAATACCAGAACCGATACCTACGATGAAAGCAAGTATGGTAGCCAGCACCTTATTGAACGTCACCTGGTCGAATGGTATATCATCGATTCCTTTTTTCGGGATGAACATCATAATAACAGCGATAAGTGCAAGAATACCATAAACCATATTGATGCCATCAGCGCTCATCATGCGGGACCCATATCCTCCGATGAAGCTACCGATCAGGATGCTTACACCCATATAAATGATAAGGTCTTTATTTAAATAGCCACCCTTGCGATAAGCCCATACACCAGAAATCGTGGCGAAAAATACCTGTACGGCACTGACACCGGACACCTCATGCGCTGTAAGCGCAGTAAGACCGAGCATCGGTGGGATATATAAAAGCATCGGATACTTGATGATTGAACCACCAATACCGACCATCCCCGATACAAACGAACCGATGAAACCTATCGCAAACAAAGCTACAAGCCACATAATATCAAATTCCATAAAGCATCCCTCCTTCTAGGTTGAGGGGGTTTCGACACGGATGCCAAAACTCCTAGAGGGGTCTGACCCCTCTTTGAACTTTTTTATATATATTTCCGCCCTTCGACATAAAGGGCGGAATTCCTTTGAGGGTCTGACCCCTCTTCACCATTATTTTTTATCCGTGCACCGCACAACGGTTAGGGCCAATCTCCATGTCACGTTGGTCGTCTTCTGTTGGGTTGATTTTGCCCATGTTTAGTTGGCGGATTTCTTGGTATGCGTTTGGTTGTGGTGGCAGGTTTTCGGAGACGAGTTTGCGGAATTCCGCTTCGTCTTCGATGTTTAGGCCTGCGTTGTTTTTAAATAAATCGCCTAGACGCGCTGCCACTAAACCGCCTTCGCCTACTTCGGACATCGTACCGAAGTGAGCCGGTAGTACGACAAGATCATCAGACAACTCTTTGTAGCGAGAGTAAAGTGTTTCGCGTAGATCTGCTACCCAGTCCTCCGCTTTTCCGGCAAGGTCCGGACGGCCAATGGATTCAACGAACAAGATGTCACCACTTAATAAGAAACGGTTATCCACGACAAATGACGTACTACCGATTGTGTGACCTGGTGAGTAGATCGCCTGCACAGCAACCTTCGTCGTACCTACCGTAATTTCCACTCCATCTTCAAGTGCAGCATAATCGAACGTTACTTCTTCAGCATCTTTAGGAGGTAACCAGTAAGTCGCATTCGTTGCTTCACGAAGCATGCGACCACCAGAAATGTGATCGGCATGCAAGTGCGTATCAGCCACATGCACCACTTTCAATCCTTTTGCTTCCGCGAATGAGATATATTGATCCACCATACGTGTGGAATCAATGATCATAGCGGAACCATCAGATTCAACAAGGTAACTCAAGCAGCCTTTTCCTATACGAACGAACTGCCACAATGTACCGCCATCCGTTAAATCCGCTACCTTAACCGGCTCCAAGTACTCACTCCAAGCCTTCATTCCACCTTGCAAGTAAGAAACATTTTTTACACCAGCTTCTACTAGCATCTCACCAACAAAGATAGAAGAACCCTCTTTCGCACATACAACTAACACATTTTCAGTTGGAATCTGGTCTAGGATCTCCTCCACACCATCCATTAAATCAAAGTAAGGAATATTCTTATGCTCAACAGATGCGCCTTCAATTTTCCAATCAGCGAATGCATCTTCGTTTCGCACATCTAAAATAAATAATGATTCATTAGCTAAAATCTTCTTCGTTACATCTTTTGCAGTCATTGCGTTTAACATGAATAAATACCCCCTATGGTATAATTTATTTTAAAAAAATTTAGATCGTTAAGCTGTAGGACCTTCCCACTTGCTCATTCCTGGAATAACATTCTTAACATTTGTAAAACCAAGGTCAGTCAGTTTTTGCGCAGCCATATCACTACGGCTTCCTGTGCGGCATACAACATACGTTTCTTTTTCTTTGTCTAATTCTGCCACGGCACCTTCAAAGTCACCCAATGGAATAGAAACTGCACCTGGAATGTGTCCGAATGCATACTCTGCAGGTTCACGCACGTCAAGTACTGTTATACCCGCTTCCAATTTTGCAACCAACTCTTCGTTCGTTGCAACATGAGGATAGTTCTGCTCCTCTTTTTCCTCTTCGGATCTTGCTTTACGGATATAATGCTTCAGCACGTCTCCTTCTTCAAGCGTACCTAAATACTGGTGACCAATCTTATCCGCCCAAGCTTTAATATCCGCCTTGGAACCTTTATCCGTTGCCAACACTTCCAATACTTCACCTGATTCAATCTGGTCTATCGCCTTTTTGGTACGAACAATCGGCATTGGACATGCCAACCCTTTTGCATCTACAGTCATGTTTACATTCATCAGTAGGTCATCTCCTTTTTGTTAAAAAAAATTATTCCGCGTTACCTTCCCACTCCAGCATTCCGCCAACCATATTGGTGACGTCAAAGCCTTGGGCTGCCAAGAACATGGAGGCCTTCCCACTTCTTCCGCCAGATCGGCAAACCATAATATGCTCTTTGGACTTATCAATATCCTGCGTACGGAACTCCAATAGGCTTAATGGAATATTGACAGCTTGTGGAATTTTCCCTGCAGCCACTTCCTCTGCTTCACGTACATCAATGATGGACAGTTGTTCCCCGTTTGCAAGCTTTGCTTCCAATTCCTGTGGTGTAATCTCTTTCATGTTTGACAGCTCCTTTTCTAATTGAATTACCAAGCATTCATACCGCCTTTTACATTCGCAAGCTTCGTAAACCCTGCCTTCTTCAATTGCTTTACTGCGGCATTACTGCGCATACCACTTTGGCAGATGACAATCGTCTCTTTGTCTTTAGAGAGCTTATTTGAGCTGTTGCCAATGGTGTTCAATGGGATATTCTGAAACTGTCGAATGTGATTCCCTTTGTATTCCATCGGTGTGCGAACATCAATGAACTGTTTGTTTTTATCGTTTAATTCCTTCTTCAATTCAGCCGTAGTTATCTGACGGACCCCGGCAGTAGGCTTCATTCTACTGATCAGAAACACCACTGCCAGCCCCATTAAGATGTAAGGAAGAAACTCCATTCAGACACACTCCTCTTAGATAAATAAGTTCACATTACCTTCAGAAGCATCGCCTAAATATGCGCCAACCCCTGCGTACTCAATTCCGTCGATCATCTCTTCATGCTTTAAGCCAAGTAAGTCCACTGTCATTTGGCAGCCTACAAGTTTTACGTCCTGCTCTTTTGCCATTTCAATCAAGCTTGGTAAAGACTGTACGTTATGCTTTTTCATGATGCCTTTGATCATTTTCGGTCCCATACCAGCCATATTCATTGTAGATAATGGCAGCTTGTTCGCTCCACGCGGCATCATTTTGCCGAACATTTTTTCAATAAAGTTTTTCTTTACTGGAACAAGCTCCTCTTTACGAAGTGCATTCAAGCCCCAGAATGTGTGGAAAATCGTTACTTCGTGATCATATGCTGCAGCACCGTTCGCAATAATATAGGCTGCCATTGTTTTGTCATAATCTCCGCTGAAAAGTACAATCGTTGTTTTCTTCTTTTCCATTGTCATAATCAATCCTCTCCTTACGCTTTTTTAATATAGAAAGTAAATACGTCATTTTCTTCTTTCATGTCCAATAGTTCGTTTCCAGTTGCTTTGCACCATGCAGCCAAGTCAGTCTTTGCACCTTTGTCGGTTGTGATAACTTCCAAGATCTCACCGGCATTCACTTCGTTTAAAGCTTTCTTCGTTTTCACCAATGGCATTGGGCAAGCTAATCCTTTTGCATCTAATACTTTGTTTACAGTCATTTATAATTCCTCCTAATATTTTTACCCCTAGGGGTATTTATTTAGTTAAAAAAATATAGTTAATATCTTTATACCTGGTAGGGTATATTTAACTTCAAAAAAAATTGGGTTATTCAGAATACCCATAGGGGTATCTTAACACACAAAAAAATATAATGCAACCCACTATCCAAATACCCTAGTGGGTATCAATAAGTCTATAATATACCACTTAGGGTATATTATCAAGTACTTTTTTTACTACCTACTTTTAATAAGAAGATCAACTGCTTGTTGAACCATCTCGCTTGTATCTTCACCTTTTAGTACATTTTCCCGAACGCATTGCTCCAGGTTTGTACTAACGATGACGCCAATGGCACGTTCGATTGCTGTAGTTGCTGCATTCAACTGCGATATCACGTCACGGCAATCTTCCCCTTGCTCCATCATATGAAGCACTCCGCGAATCTGGCCCTCAGCGCGCTTCAGGCGGTTCTTCACTTGATTTGAATATTCCATAACAGACATGCACCTCCTGTTAAAAATGATGTAGTAAGGCTCTTTTCTAATAGATTGTTGCTAATCCAAGTAAAAAGTCGGTATTTGAACTTTTTACCGATTATCTACTCAGCGTCTATAAATACGAAAAAGCAACAAAGTTTATGAATACAGCCTTTAATAACAATGTCTATGCTCATATATTATACCCCAGAGGGTATATTGTCAACCCTGTTGATTGAAATTATAAATACCACTTTCTAATGGAATAAACCTTTGCGCCTTTTTAGAAAGTTTTTTTCTCACGGGTTGTGGTAATCAAATTCTTCTGGATTCCAAGCATCCTAAACACTAATTTCAACTACTTTTTACACTTTCAACATTCTTTCTTTCTCATCGCCCCACTCAAATCGTTTTTCTCATCACTATAGGTACTTATTCCAACCACTAATATAGGTGAATCCCCCCATAAACCTCTACAATCCCCCCAACACTATTATAATCCCCCCAATGAACTGATTATTCCCCCCATAGCAACGGATATTCAAACCAGAAAACAAGATATTCCCCCCACAAACGATAGTTTTCCTCCCATTACTATTAATGCTCAGTCAGCTCACATTCACCATTCAATAAGGTACCATTCAGCATTTCTAACATCATTCGCCCAGGATAACTTCCCACCACGCCTTTTCAATAAAATCGTTTCAACCAACTGCCATTTATGGTACGATAACTCATGATTGATGCTAACGAAACGTTTCGATTACAGATAAATGTAAGCGCTTTTCTACTTAACTTCAAGGGGATGAATAGACATGATTGAAATTAAGAATAAACAGATTGTCATAGATGGTAAACCTGTACTCCTTATGTGCGGAGAGATACATTACTACCGTTTGGAGCGAAAGGATTGGCAAGATCGCATCGATAAACTAAAAGATGCCGGTTGTAATGCGGTTGCTACGTACATTCCATGGTTGTGCCATGAGCCTGTTGAAGGACAAATGGATCTGCATGGACATACTCGACCGGAACTGGACTTGGGAGCATTCATCGATCTTTGTGCAGAAAATAATCTCTACTTCTTTGCGAGACCAGGTCCATTCATCATGGCCGAAATGAAAAATGAAGGAATACCTCATTGGGTATCAGAAAAGCATCCAGAGATCATTCCAGTTGGCTGGGATGGAATTGCTGCGACAACGCCAACCCTTGATTACTTGGCTCCTAATTTTCTAAGAGAAACGAAGAAATGGTATGAAGAGGTGATGGCGGTCATTGCTCCCCGTTTGCATACGAACGGCGGAAACATCATCGGTGTTCAGCTTGATAATGAAATCGGCATGCTTTCTTGGGTCAGCAACTGCCCGGACTTGACTGAGCAGCTTTTGGTGGACTTCGTTAAATGGTTGCAGACGCAATACGAAGCTTCTGAGCTTAGTGCGCGATACCCGTTTAATTTGCAGGATGCAACGGAAAGAGTCACCGGCATCCGTTCTCCAAAAGAAGCGTATGCAGCCGAATTGATGCGCGACCTCGGCCACTATATGAGAGACCGCTTTGCCCGCTATGTAGCCATTTTACGTGAATATGCCGAGGGATTTGGTGTAAAAGATGTTCCGTTTATCGTCAATATCCACGGAACAGGCGGTGGCCGCGGATTAACATATCCGATTGGCATCTCGCAGCTTTATGAGTCCTTTACACAGGAGGACGGATATCTATCCGGTTCAGATATTTATTTTGGCGATCTTGATATGGCGACGTTCCAGGATCTCTACCTAATCAACGGCTTCATGGATGCGGTGCATAATCCCAATCAGCCTTTGACTTCCGTCGAGTTCAACTGCGGCGACGGCAACTTCGGTGAAACTTACGGCGGGCGCTATGACGTATCTGCTGCCGATTTCAAAACGAGAATGTGTGTTGCACAGGGAAATCGTCTGATCAACTATTACCTCTTTACAGGTGGGTATAACTACAAAATGGATGAGGCAGCCGGTGATGGAAACGGGCGAATCGCTTCCACTGGAGAGCGCCACGGTTTTGCAGCACCCATCAATCCCGAGGGCAAGCTCAACTACACCTTCCCTCGAATGGCCCGCTCCATCAAAACAATGATGGCAGTCGGGGACAAGCTGGCAGCGATGGATGAAGACCGGGATTCCGTAGCATTTGCGTTTATTCCGGATTATTACATGACGGAATATCGCTACCCTGAAAGTACGAAAATGCGGGAGATTGTCGATAATATTACAATGCATCGCGGTGCAGGTGCATGGGAAATCGTAGCTCGTGCCATGTTGCTTGCGAGCTACCGTTTCAGTTCAGTCGATGTGCAAAATAAAGAATTAGATCCTGAAGTGACCAAGGCTCTTGTTCTTCCATCCGCACGGTATATGGATAGAGGGGTCCAACAGAAACTGGTTCAGTATTTGCATTCTGGTGGGGGTATTCTTCTTTATGGTGAGGTTCCGACTTTTGATATGGAAGGGAAGCCTTTTACCGCACTTGCAGATGCGCTTGATGTAAAACCATTGGAAGTGACATTCAACAAGCACGGGCACTTCATGTCCTTGACTGCAGACGGCTGGGCAGCACAGCGCCCGGAAATCCGCACTTATTTTACACAGAAATTCGAGCTTGGTTCAAATGCAGAAGCCATCATGCGTGTAACGGAATCCGATGATGTGTGTGGCTTTGACGCTAAGGTTGGAGATGGTCGTGCCATCGTGCTTGCTACTGCTTATCGTTGTGATATCGACCTATTTAAAACTTCCTTGAAGCGACTTGGTGCTGTGGCTGGCTTGACTCATGACTGTGAGTACTATGGGATTTTCTCTACATCGGTTTCTAATGACGATGAGCGCTTTATTCATCTGATGAATTTGGATGGATTCGAAAAGGAAATTCAGGTTCGTTTAGAGGGTGAGAATTTTATGGAAGGTCGCACGTTCACCCTTCAAAGTAAAGACGGCGTGATGCTTCCTGTGAATGTAAGCTACTATGATGTGAATATTGAGTATTCTACTGCTGAGATCTTGAAGGTGGAGAAGAATAGCTTTGAATTTAGGCTTACTCAAAGTGAGGATACGATTTGTTTTGTGACAGAACGCGAAATTATTGAAAGTGATGACTACCTCGTTGAATCAAGCGGCAAAAAAAGAATCCTAATTTCAAAAAAACATGCTAAAATCGATGACAAGCTTGTTGTTTATTTTGCATAGAGAAGAGGACCGGCCTTTCTAATAGGCCAGGTCCTTTTTTGGGTATGATATTTTAGTATTTTTGGGATATTGGCGTAAGGATTTCATCCGTTTTCATAATTTATAATCCAACTTTTCTTTTTATAAGCCAAGTTTTGATTTTATAAGCCAACTTTTAGATTTATAAGCCAAGTCCGTGCAGATAAATGCCATTCGACACTTTCCGACATCTCCACACACTATCTCTACCAGAAAACTCCCTAAAAAACACCTTGTATTAAATCTTCTCCATAATCCCTTGCAGATTACCAATACTCACACGCAGACTGTCCAAAGGATTGCCCGGACACACGTCCTGCTCGATGATGTACCATTCAACGCCATGCTCTTCTCCCCAACGCAATATCGGTTCAAAGTCGATGACACCTGTACCTACTTCCGAAAAGTTTCCTTCTTCACCAGGAGCCATATCTTTCATATGCAACGTTGGAACGCGACCAGCCATTGGCGCCAAAAATTCCAGTACATCATGACCAGCTTTTGTCACCCAATATACATCCAATTCTGCATGTATCAAGTTATCAGCACTTGGCTCCAATAGGTATTCCAATGCAACCTGCCCACCTATTTCTGCCTCAAATTCAAAGTCGTGGTTATGATAGCTGATGGTGTAGCCGTCTTTTTTCAAGACCGCAGCAAGTTCGTTCAACTCAGCCTTCAGAGAAACATAATATTCCTCCGTACGGTCCTCTTCTACCACATACGGCATAACAAGGTGCTTTGTACCGAATAGCTCTGCTTCAGCCAACACGGCAGGAAGCTCATTGCGTAATCGATCCACCCCTACATGCATGCCGGCAACGGATAATCCCAATTCTTTCAGTGCAGCGGCAACTACCTTTGGATCATGACCGTAAAGTCCTGCCATTTCCACACCTGCATAGCCCATTTCCTTTAGTTCTTTAAGTACGCCAATAAAATCTCTTTCCAGTAGATCACGCACCGTGTAAAGCTGTGCCGCAATTTTATGTTCCATCCTCATCCGCCTCCAATGTTATAAAAGCTGTTTTCGTAAACTTTGTTGCTGTTTCGTCGTTTACTCAAATTAGCCGTTATTTTACTTACCGTCGTGCTCTCTGTTTTACAAAGCATACTACTTGAGGATTTCTAGAGTGTTTAATCAGTAAAAAGTCCAATTGCCGACTTTTTACCGGTGAATAGCTACAATCTTTGAGAAAAGAACTTTATAAAACAAGCAACCAAGTTCGTTGGTTGCTTGTTAGAAATAGCTTATGCTTACACCCACCACATATCAGCAGGCTGTTCTTTTATTAACACCGATTGAAGGTTCGTTACCGCGCGGGCAAAGCCTTCTTCAATGGACATGATCGGATCTTCGTGCTCGATGCTGACAACATAATCGTAGCCATACGTTCGTAGCGCACTCATCATATCGGACCACTCCTGAACACTATGTCCGCAGCCGACAGAACGGAAGCTCCATGCACGAGTCTGTACTTCACCATAAGGCTGCATGTCCGTCAGGCCGTACATGTTTACATTGTCTTGATCTATATACGTATCTTTTGCATGGAAATGGTGGATTGCTCCAGCTTTTCCTAGTATTTTAATTGCTGCAACCGGATCGATTCCCTGCCACCATAGATGACTTGGATCTAAGTTCGCGCCGATTGCAGGTGACGTCAACTCACGCAATTTAAGCATTGTGTGTGGCGTATGTACCAAAAATCCGCCGTGAAGCTCAAGACCGATCTTGATATTGCGTTCTTCCGCATATTTCCCTACCTCTTTCCAGTAAGGAATCAGCTTCGTTTCCCACTGCCACTTAAGTACGTCGCCGTACTCGTTCGGCCAAGGGGCAACAGGCCAGTTTGGTGCTTTCGCCGTTTCGCTGTCACCAGGCACTCCGGAGAAGCAGTTAACAACCTCCACTCCTGTTAAAGCTGCTAGGTCAATTGTTTTCAATAGCGTTTCATGGGATTCTTTTGCAAAAGCCTCATCCGGTGAAATAGGATTTCCGTGGCAGCTGAATGCACTGATCTGCAAGTCGCGGGAATGGATTTCGTCCATATAAGCATTGCGTGCACCTTCGTCTTCCAGAAGAGTATCCAACGGACAATGATTTTTCCCAGGGTAGCATCCTGTACCGATTTCAACTGCCTCAAGCCCTGCACCCTTCACATAATCAAGCATCTCTGTAAAAGATTTATTGGCAAAAAGAACAGTAAATACGCCTAGTTTCATGTATGGTCACGCTCCTTAGTTCAATTCGTTTTGGATGTTGACGATCTTCTTTGTTTCATTGGATTCAAGCGCACCTAAAATAACCATTAAGGAATTCTTTCCTTCATTTCCGTCCACTAACACTTCTTTATCTTCCAAAATGCTTGCCACAAAGTGATCGATGACATGGGAACCTGTTTGTCCGCCTGAATCGTTGCTTTGGATTTTTCCTAATTCGTAACGAACTGTTTCTCCAGTTGCGTATTGCACCACTAGGGAATGAGTCGGATCGTCCTCTAGACGAAGAACCGCTTTTTCTGCATAGATGATAGTGGAGTTGTCTTCACGCTTATAGGACCAGCTCGCTGCAAGTGTTCCGACGATACCGCTTTCTGTTCTTAACGCGCAAACTGCCGTGTCATCAACATCTGTGTTTTCTTTTGAAGAAGTTTCGATAAATGCTCCTACTTCCACGATTTCTTCTCCTAAAAGGTAACGCATCAAGTCGGACTTGTGTACGCCAAGGTCTCCCATCGCGCCAATGAATGCTTCTTCTTTACGGAAGAACCAGCTGTCTTTTCCATCCACACTCCAACCTTCTGGTCCTGGATGTCCGAATGCCGTACGGAAGCTGTAAATTTTCCCTACTTCGCCGCTATCAATCAGTTGTTTCGCTTTTTGATGGGATGGAACAAAACGTTGGTTGTGCGCGATCATCAGTTTTTTGCCAGATGCTTTAGCAGCTTCAATCATTTCGTCCGCTTCTTCTTTTGATGTTGCCATCGGCTTTTCACATAAAACATGCGCTCCAGCTTTAGATGCATAGATGGATACAGGCGCATGCAGATAGTTTGGTGTGCACACACTTACAACATCCAATTCTTCACGGTCGATCATTTCTTGATAGCTCTCATATGCTTTCCCGCCATATGTTTCAACAGCTTGCTCCGCGCGTTCTAATACGACATCGCATAATGCCACAAGCTCCACATTCTGGTTTGCATGGTACTCCGGTAAATGGCGGTGCTTTGCGATGCTTCCGCAGCCTACTACTCCTACTCGTAACTTCTTCATCTTTTTATCCCCCTTATTTGCTTTTAATTTCTTCTAATGGTTTTGCATTTCCGTAATAAACTTCCCCGATTGTTGTCGGTTTTGCCCAGTTAACAGCGTTACTGATGACTTTTTGCACTTTTTCATGGTAGTAAGTCGGATATGTCTCATGCCCAGGACGGAAATAGAATACTTTTCCTTTTCCACGTTTATATGTGCAACCACTACGGAATACTTCTCCGCCTTCGAACCAGCTGACAAATACAAGCTCGTCCGGATCTGGAATATCGAAGTGCTCTCCATACATTTCTTCACGCTCGATATCAATGTGCTCGCCGATGCCTTCTGCGATTGGATGCCCTGGTGATACTACCCAGATGCGCTCCTTCTCATCTGCTTCCCTCCATTTAAGGTCACATGTTGTACCCATCAATGTCTTGAAGATCTTGGAGAAGTGACCGGAGTGAAGGACAATTAATCCCATTCCGTCGAGCACTTTATTTTTCACACGAGTGACAATCTCATCGCTCACATCGTCATGCGCCATATGTCCCCACCATAAAAGAACATCCGTGCTGTTCAATACTTCTTCTGTAAGTCCATGCTCCGGCTCGTCCAACGTTGCCGTTCTCACTTCGAAATTATCTTCTTTCAGGAAAGATGCGATTGCTCCGTGGATACCCTCCGGATAAACCTCTCTCACTTTTTCGTTTGTTTGTTCATGACGGTTTTCATTCCATACTGTAACTTTGATCATTGTTGTTGCTCCTTCCTTGATTGCAATCTATTTTTGTTGGCTTTCTTAAACACCGCTGTTGAATTCCGCGCCAGGCTTCGCTTTCCGCGGGGCTGACGAGAGCCTCCTCGGCATGCCAGCGGGGTCTCCACCAAGCGCTACCTCGCCGGAGGTCTCAGCCTTTCGCTACAATCACCAGCTAGGTTACTAAAAAAATCTTCGAGGATTAATAAAGTTTTTTGTAAAATCTCTAACTCTAGTAATTTGTTGTAGTCAGTTGTGTGGGAACGTTTCCATATTGCGTTGCATGAAACGTTTCAAGACAACTCTCCTACATTATAAATGGATAATAAAGCGTTTTCAATGTTAAAGTCCGAACTAGATTGTAAAATTCCGACTTAATGAGAGATGGTCGGGTTTAGTGAACGGGAGAATCAGTAAAATAAAAAATAAAGCCCCTCCCGTCAAAACAACAGGAAAGGCTCTATCAACACCTTCATCTTAATTTCTCATTCACACAACTCACTCACTTCACCGACTTGCGCTCGACAATCTCAGTAGAAAGTTTGTAGTAATTCTCTACGGTATCCTCTTTGGCCAAAGCCTGGAATACGACATGTACCGCCAATGCACCTACCTCATACTTTGGCTGTCTAATTGTCGTCAATGGAGGATCCACATATTCCGCCAGTTGGATGTCATCATAGCCGATAATGGAAACATCACTAGGCACGCTGATCTTGTTCTCTTTAAAAGCCTGCAGGCCGCCGATGGCCATCTCGTCATTGGCATAGAAAATGGCTTCAGGAAGCTGGCGCTGTGCGATAAGCATTTTTGTTGCACGGTAGCCGCTCTCACGGGTAAAGTCCCCAAACACCTTCCATTTGTTTTGAAACCTGATGCCGTGCTGGTTTAAGGCATCCATATACCCATTAAAGCGCATCTGGTTATCATGGGAATCTCTAGGACCGCTGACAAAGCCGATTTCACGATGGCCTTTGTTGATTAAATATTCTGTAGCCAAGTATCCACCATGGATATTGTCCACTTCCACTTGATACACAAACTCATGGTTAATCTTTCGGTCTAGAACTACAATTGGAAAGCCTTCACGTGCAGACTCCAAAACCACATCGTTTGTTATATTATGGGCTAGGATGATCGCTCCATCCACCCGTTTTTCTTTCAGAAATTTTGCTGCCGTTGATTGTGCGCCACCTACTGAACTGCATGCTATCAAATCATAGCCATTTGTCATGGAAACTTCCTGTACCCCTTTGATAAGCTCAGAATAGAACGGACCGGAAAGATCACGTAAGATAAGGGCAATCGTGTTTGTTTTCGTTCTTTTTAAGTCGGATGCAAAGCCATTTTTGAAGTAGTTCAATTCCTTTGCTGCGTCCTGAACCTTTTTCATTGTGGCCGGGCTTACCTTGTTCACATTGTTTAGTGCATAGGAAGCAGTTGAAACTGCCACTCCGGCAAGCTTTGCCACATCTTTGATTGTTGCCACCTTGTTTTTACCCCCTCATGGATAGACGCCTTCCTGTTTTTCCGCATATGCGAATCAAGATGCGCCACCCGCTTCGAAACGTTTCAATCTCCTATCTATAGCATAATGTAAACGTTTTTATTAATCAATAGTTTATAGTTTTCAAGTTTCAAGTATCGATTTCGGCTCCTAAGTCACAAAAAAATACGACGTCTATACATCGACGCCGTATTCCGTATTTTTTTCTAGTCTATCATGAAAATAAATAGGTGATCTGTTTTACTCCTGCAATCTACAGTGCATTCTCGTAGTACCTTAGATAAAAACCTCAATCACATTCTCACCATCAATCAAGTGTTTTTCCAAAGCTGACTTGCTGATGACCATTCCACCTTCACGGTAGCGGTTGGAGACTGCATCGCCTTCCACCTGTTGGTCGTTCACAAGTACTTTTTGGCTTTCCTGACTTAAATGATACACAAACTTCACATCATGGCCGTTCACTTTGTACGTGAAATTCAGGCCATCGAGTTCAGCTGGCAGAACAGGATCCACTACAAGGTCACCAGCAAGGAAGCGGATACCCAGGCAATTGGAGATCAGCTGGTTCATGTAGATTCCAGGGCCGCTTGAGTAGATTCTCCAGCCGCCTTTCACTTTTACAGAACCGTCACGGAGTTTATTGAACTGCTCCTGCGCTTCATAACGGTTGTTGAATTGTCCGTCGGAAGAACTGAAGTATGCATTGCTTTGACGGCGTTCCGCATTTGGCACTGCGTTCTGAATGCCGATCGGGTTGATGACGTTCAGGCCGTTCCATACTTCGTCCGTTTTACCGAGCTTGGCCATCGCTTCCACATAACGGATATGTGCGTGAACATATTGAAGTCCGATTTCACGGCCGAAATTTGCCGCCTGCTCTGCACGCTTGAAGTGTGTGCTCACACCACCTGCATAGTTTGCCGGGCGGTTCATCAGACGGACACCATCCGGGCAGAACAGTTTTTCTTTGATGACATTGTAATGATCTTCTGCCTGTTCAGGTGTTAACAGCTCACTGATCATACTGCGTGTCATCGGAAGCAGTCGATAGTGGATGCCTGTTTTCGTATCTTGTGGATGAACCATCAATTCTGGCTTACCCTGCTCTTCCATGTAGACGAATCCAGGGATGACTTCATTTCCAAGCATGTATTTATTGAAGTCTATTTCAATTCCTTTTGCAAGAACGCGCAGCTCGTCCGCTTCCTCAGCAGAAACCTCCTCGAGAGCTTTAGACAATGTATTCAACACTTGGTAGGTCAAGGAAACCGTCCAGCTTGATACCATGTATTGTTTCAGTTGCGCATTGGCAGGCTGTAGCGTATCATCCCAGTCTCCGTCCCCATAAGAGGAAAGGAATGTATCATGCAGGAAGTGGTCTTTAATGAATTGGATTTCTTTTTTCGCATGCTCGAACACAGTTGCTGTCGATTCCGTAAAATGATACGCACCACGTACTGTATAAGGAACTTTCTCTTGTAAAATAGAGAAGTCTTTCGTAATCGTCAGATAGTCACTCAACACTTTCAACGGCCAGACGATGATATCACCGTGGCTTTCGTCATGCTGAATGTGGTAATACTTGTCGAACATGAACCATTGCGGCCAGTTCCCGGTATCCTCGTACTGGTGGGAGTAGACCTTCTTGATGATCTCTTTTACACTATCGTAGTTCTGTGTTGCCATAAAGTATTCCGTAGGGCCCTGGCAAACGTCACGCGTTCCCCAAGCCGCTCCGCCGTACTGCTCCAATCCATGAGGAACGGAGTAGTGGACAAGCATATTATGTGTGTACCACCAAGCAAGGGCGTTCATTTTCTCGAGCTCTTCCTTGCTTTCGCCGCCCAATGTCAGCTTGAATCCGTTCATGACTTTTTCAAAAAATGCACGGTAACGGTCTGTTTCCAGATCAAAGTCACGGGCAACAAATTCTCGCTCTTCACCGTGCAGCAGACCGTGTACAGTCATGTTCCACTCTGAAGCAGCTTCTGTCTCCAACACTACTAGTGAAGCGGTACCTGGGACAATTCCTTCCGTAAGCTTCGTTTCGTCTGCAACCGTGTACTCCACTCCCTCCACTGTCAGCTTGTAAGCAAGGTCAGGATACACATGCTTGCTGTCAGACCCTTCCACTGCAGAGAACGATAACACTTTGCCTTCCTGCTTCATATCAAATGCAACATCCAGTTCGTTGTTGTTCATGGAGATTTGGTTGGTTACCAGGAAGCGGTAGCTCATTCCTTTTTCAGATCGCACGTGTAAGTGCAATTCAGGAGAATCCACCATTGTATAATTCGTGATGACAATCATATCATCGGCTGTTTTGTAGTACCAGCGTGCATAGTTGAAGCCGATTTCGAACAGGGAAGGCATGGTCAGTAACTGATATGTGCCTTCCACTTCTACATAAATACGCTGCCCTGAAGTTTTCATCACGTTTAACGCATTACGGGCATTTGTCATCATTTTATGGAAGGAAGTATTTCCTACCACGAGCTGGGAGTTGAATATACCGTACATATAGGACGTCGATGTCAACACGTTTTCTGTCATCTTGTCGTTGTTACCTGACATGATGATATGGCCGTGTGGACGCTCAACAATCAGCTCTTTTTCTTTTAAAACGATGTGTTCATGCGTCTCTGTGAAAAAGGAAAGGAGTGTCTCGCCATCCCTTTCTTCCTGGTGACGAACAGGGAATAATTCATCCAGTTCTTCCTTTGTCATGGAATCTCCGGAAATTGTACCGGATACCTTGTTGTGCATGCTTACCTTTTCAAGCTCGACCGCACTTACTGTCTCAACAGCTTTTACTTCTTCCCATGCCAGTACCACTTCATCTGAAAATTCCAATGTAGTCACAGCTTCTGCATGATTTTCTTTAAACAATCCGTAGAATACGAAGTTCTGTTCACCAGCTAATTCTACTGTTTCGGATTGCAATCCCGTATAGGCGAACTCATATTGATAGATTTCGTTTGCCAGTGTTTCTTTTGCCAACACTTCCGGCACGTTTGTTTCTTTATAGGACAGTCCGAAGAATTGGAAGCCGTCTGTAGAGTAGCCGATAGCTTTTGTCAAAGAGCCTTGCTGGAGATATGGGAAACCACCTGGCTGCGGCTGGTTCTGGCGGGAGCAGACCACATACCCTTTCTCGGAATCTTCGAAAACCGTATGGTCGATATATTGAGATAGATAGGATTCATTGGAACGGATCAACCCTTTGCTTCCGATACCGACATCCTGTCCATAAATAAGGTCAATCTTCTTGCCTTGACCGTCCACCGTTACATCCCAGAACCAGATTCCTTTTTGAGATAAACGGAAAGTTACTTGGTAGCGAATGTCTTCAACGAACCCCGCCCATTTCATTTCATTTGCGGAGTGGCTGACTGTACTTCCGGATTTTACGCCAAGTAATGGGTAGGCTGTGATGCCCTCTTCACCGTGTACACGAAGATAAAGATTGTTCAACGCCCCGTCCACCGGATTGGACATCCATTGGTTGAGCATGATTTCCTTATGTGTTGCTTCAAAAATATCTCCGCTGTTTAAAAAAGTGAAGCGGAAGTTGCCTGCATCTATGTTTACTTTTGCATTTTTCGCTGTTTGTGTTTGCATGGTAAGTAGTCCTCCTTAAGTAGCTATATTACTAACATCTATTTAAATGCGTGTGGATATCTTAATAGTTTTTTCAATTTCTAGCTGTTGATTGAAGCACAAGGCATGAGGCTCAAGCACCGCCCCGCGGAAAGCGAATGACTTGAGCGGAAATCAACAGCGGTGTTGACTAGAATTCATAAATCTATTTTTCTAGTTTAAAAGGAACTATCTCAAGATCCTTGCTGTTCGGCCCGACCATCGCCTGGAACGTCCCCTTATCGCTTGTAAAAGAAAGATCAGAATGATAGTAACGGAGCATTTCCTCATTGACTATGAAGGATACTTCCTTCGTCTCCCCCGGCTCCAACCAAACCTTCTCATAACCCTTCAATTCTTTTAAGGGACGTACAATTTCGCCTGCCAAATCGCGAATGTAGAATTGTACTGTTTCTTCTCCTGCGCGCTCACCAGTGTTAGTTACTTTTACAGAAGCAGTTATGGTGCTTTCCAATGTCATCGCATCCTCAGATAAAGACAGCTCACTGTATTCATAATTCGAGTAGCTCAGTCCGAATCCGAACGGTAGAAGCGGCTCATTAGGAATATCCAGGTAGTGCGTTACGTACCTTTCTTTCGGATCCGCACCTTGAGGGCGCCCCGTGTTGAAGCAGTTATAGTAGACCGGCACCTGCCCTACGGAATAAGGGAAGGACATCGTCAATTTACCGGAAGGATTCTCATCTCCGTATAATAGGTCAGCAATGGCCGTTCCTGCCTCTGTTCCGGGATACCAGGCTTCAAGTAGAGCATCCGTCTGATCGATGACACCGTGAAGATCTAGTGGACGACCATTAAAAAGGACCGTCACGATCGGTTTGTCCAACTTTTTCATTTCCGCAATAAGCTTCAGTTGCGCTTTGGGCAGGCGGATATCCGCTCTGCAGCCGCCTTCCCCGCTCATGTCCGATTCCTCACCAAGTGCGAGGACGATAACATCTGCTGTTTGCGCTGCTGCAACCGCTTCTGTTAGCTGCTCGTCCGTTACGTTTTCAATGTCGGAGCCTTGGGCGACCTTGATGTTCACAGCTTCCGTTTTCATCAGAAGTCCGTCATGCACTTTTACCGCCGCTTCTTTGGAACCCTGCCACGACCATGGTCCAAGGACATCACCGTTTTGTGCGAACGGGCCAATCAGGGCTATCTTCTGTTCTCTTTCTAATGGGAGGACTCCGTCATTTTTCAAAAGAACACAAGATTTTACCGCAAGATCCCTGGCAGCTTTGCGGTGCTCTTCGGACATGATGACCTCTTTTTCCAGCTCTTCGCTCGTTCCGCGATAAGGATTTTCAAATAGTCCAAGCTTCTTTTTTAAAGCAAGGATACGTTGAACCGATTCATCAAGCAGAGATTCTGAAAGCTCTCCGCTTTCCAATAACTCCTTTAAATTTTTGGAATAGCAGGCTGTCATCATCTCGATGTCGACTCCTGCCTCCAACGCTTTGAGCGCCGCTTCTCTTTCGTCTTCAGCGACACCATGCGGAATTAATTCCTTTACCGCTCCCCAGTCGGAAATCATGACACCATCAAAGCCCCATTCCTCGCGAAGGAGGTCTCTCATCAGTTTCTTGTTTCCGGATGCCGGTATGCCGTCGACTGTATTAAAGGCGGTCATGACCATTTCACAGCCTTCATCAAGCGCCGCTTTGTATGCCGGCAGATAGGATTCACGAAGCTGTCTTTCCGACATATTCACCGTGTTGTAATCTCGTCCGCCTTCCGGAGCGCCATATGCGGCAAAATGCTTCACACAAGCTGCCACACGATGTTGGTCATTTGTCAGGTCGTCTCCTTGGAAGCCTCGCACAAATGCTTTCGTAAACACACTGTTCAAGTAAGGATCTTCTCCTGTTGACTCCATCACACGTCCCCAGCGAGGATCGCGCACAAGGTCTACCATTGGTGCAAATGTGACATGGACACCGGACACGGAGGCTTCCTTAGCAGCAATTTCTGCGCTTTTTTCCGCAAGTTCTGCATCCCAAGAACAACCGATTGCCAGAGGTACCGGAAAGATGGTTTTGAATCCATGAACAATATCAGCCATCATCAACAGTGGGATGCCCAAGCGGTTGTCCGCCAGGTGCTCCTTTTGGATATTTCGGACTTCCCATGCTCCCGAGGCTCCAAGTACAGAGCCGCTGTTTTGTACGGTTTCATTGGTGATTCCCATATCTTCAAGGGGCCCTGTAATCTGGCCATCACCTGCTGCACCTTTATAAAAGAAGGTGGCCAATTGCATCAACTGAGCAATTTTTTCTTCTATTGTCATTTGTTCCAAAAGATTCTCTATGTTTTTTTCCATCTCTGGTAACCTCCTCGGTTTCCTTCTTGATTCGTGAAACGTTTTTATTCATAATAGTCAAATTATATAAGTGATTTTGCATGAATACATCTTGTTTTTTTCGAAACGTTTCTATTTATTTCGATAGAAAGCCGCTATGGCGTTTCTATTGGGGCTGTTGTTTACTTTTGATAGGCTCCGGCGATATCCCTACTAACCTATTCCCCAGCAATCCCCGAGCGATCCACACCCTCTACGAACCAGCGCTGCGTGACAGCATAGACCACTAGTAACGGTAGTATTGTCATGACGGTGCCTGCCATGTTGATACCTTCATTGATTTCAGAGGCATCGCCACTTTGTGGGTAGATCTGCTGATATGTCGCCACAAACTTCTGGAGTTCAAGTGGTAGTGTCGACAATGAGTTACCGAAGTAGATGGCCGCTAAATACGTTTCATTCCAGTACCACACAAAGGAGAAAAGGAATGAAATGATTATGGCCGGTGCTGCCATTGGAAGCGCAAGTGTCAGGAAGATTCGCAAATATCCGGCACCATCAAGCTGTGCTGCTTCTTCCAAGGCTTTTGGCATCATTTTAAAGAACTGATAAAAGATCAGGATGAATATTGCACTGTTGATTCCCTGTCCAAGCAATGCTGGCAACAGGAATGACTGAATGCTTCCGAGAATACCAAGCTCGTTGAAAAAGACATAACGAGGGATGACTGTTACCTGCGGCGGGATGACGAATGTTGCAAGTACAAGTACGAACATCGTCTTTTTAAACGGAAAATCGAACCGCGCAAACCCATATCCGATTACCGCACATACTGCCGTTTGGACAATCGCTGGTATTGCTGTTACATACAATGTTTCAAGCAGGGTCGGCACAAATTTCAATACGATATATGCCGCTTCATAATTATCCAAATACAGCTGTGTCGGAATCCAGTTCACTAAAGGATTCAAGATGTCGTCCAGGCTTTTCAAACTGTAGGAAAGCATATAAAGTAATGGAAATAAGTAGACAAATCCGATTCCGATCAAGAGACCATAGATGAAAAATTTAAAGAGGAATCCGTCATTCCCTTTCATTCCGAATGCGAACTTTCTTAGCCTTGTTCCGATTGCTGTCCCTTTACCCTTGCGATTTGTGAGCAACTCGCTTGCCATGGTTCCAACCCCCTCTACGCATATTTTTTCTTTCCTCTTACCGTCAGCAGGCCGACAGATATTGCAAGCGCCGCTGCTATTAGTAAGAAGTAGATCCAAGATAAGGCAGAGGCATAACCAAAGCCAGTGTTGATCTGGAACATATTGCTTTGAATATGTCCAATGACAGGATTTAAGGAAAAGATGGAGAACATCACGATTGTGTATACGGTATTAACCACGATCATAGGGAAGATGCTTGGAAGTGTCACTTTCCAGAAGCATTCCCAGTTGGATGCGCCATCAATTTTTGCAGCCTCATACACTTGCTGGTCGATCTTTTGCAGGGTTGCTAGGAAAATCAGGAACTGTACGCCGGAGAACCATAGGATTATGATGAGATTATCCATCAGATACAGCAGTATTTTACTGAAAAAATTATCGGCTGACAGCATCGTTTGAAATACTGCGTAATCCTTGATCGAAGGAATGGACGTTACTCCTTGTGCAATCAGCTCGTTTATTACCGGTCCACTCGCAATGATGACCGGAAGGAAAAAGATCATCCGGAAGAAATTTCGGAAGCGGATTGGTTGATTCAGCAGAAGGGCGATGATTAACGAGAAAACGATAATGATCGGCACCGATAATACGAGCTCCTGCAAAAATGTGAGCAGATGCTGGGTAAAAAGCGCATCCACCGTAAAGGCATATTGGAAGTTATCAAACTTTACAAACTTGGTTTGAATGCCTTCTGTTGTGATCCGCACCTGCTGAAAGCTCAGGTACAGCGAATAGAAAAGGGGATAAGCGGTGAAAATCAGAAACCCGATAATCCATGGTGAGATGAAGAGTAATCCTGTCAGTCTGTTCTTTGATCGCATGGATAGCTGTTTCATGCTTAATCCCTCCCTTCTGTGACTTCAAATGATGTTGCTTCTATTGTTGTACCATTAACCGTTGCATCGGCATCGGTATAGTTGACGATAATGGAAACTCCATTGGAATACACCACTTCCGCCACTCCCTGCTGATGGACGACGCGGTCAACGATGTTGCTATTCTCCACTGTTCCCAAGCTTTCTTTCACCATTCCATACTGATGAATGATTTCTTCCTTCCATGTATCAAACTCTGACGTGTACAACCCTCTGGATGGTGTCTTCATCAATAACTGAGCAGGTTCACTTGTCAGATAAAATGATGGGTAGGCACCGAATTCAATCATTCGGAGCACTTCCTCTTTCGGATTATGCGAGAAATTGGAGAAATTCGCATAATATGGCGTGTAGCCTTTCAAGACAATTTGCAGGAACGGAACGGTATCCGTCACAAACATATAGTTGGAAGAGTACATCGGCATGTCCAGATAGCGATCCATATAGGACCAGGCATAACTGTTCGGACGGTAGAAGGTTAATCCCCCCTCTTGGTCCTTGTAGAGTTCAAATATTTCTTGGTAGATCTCGACCATTTCACTTCTGGTAGATGTCATCCCCTTATTGAAATCGGAAAACAGTGTATTTCCGGTTGTATCAAGGGCGATGTTTTCCACCCCATGGTCCCGGAAATCCGCTAGATCCTTTTTGGCAATCTCCAATGATTTCAATGGACTCAGGTAGTAGCTGCCATATCCATATTCCCTTTTGGTCATCGGCTGCGCATTGATTTTCTTGGCTACATCCTTGCTTCCGGAAAATCCTTTTGCTCCGTCATAGGCCTTTGTAAAATCAGAATGCAGATAGAACGGGACATCGCTCTCACCGAGCTGATTCATCGTGTCTTCGAGGTCCCCTTTACTTCCAAGCTTACCTTCAATCGGGAATTTCTGAGGGAGTGATCCTGTCAGTCCACCTTTGGTCCAACCGCGATAGACAACATGCATTTTGTCCACATCATTGCGTTGAAGCTCGTTCACGAAGCCTGGTATTTCCTCAAGGGTTGTCATCGGCTCTACGGAATCCCAAATGAGCCCTTTTTTTGTTTCTCCGCCAAGGAATTCAAGACGAACATCTACTGTATCGTCATCCTTTTGTGTTAATGTTCCCTGATCTTCTAGGTGTGCTTGATAGCGCTTTGCCATTCCCACATAATCAGCGTCGTCTCCTGTAAGGAACATGACCTTCTGTTTGATATCAAACTCGTTTTTTTCCTCCTGGTAGACGTTGAAGCCCCCCATGCTTTTGCTTGTTGGCTGGAAATAGTTGAAACGGTATTGATATTCCGATGTGACCCAATAGAAATCGGTCGATGCACCGGATGGATATGCCAACACTCGCCCATAGCTCTGTCCTTCTTCGATGGAAGTGATAAAAGCGTTCTGTTTGACCCCATGAACCGCTCCATAGACAGGTACCGAAATGGCTTGTGTCGGATACGTATAGTCATTTTCAGAACTTTTCGGTCTTGTAAAACCTTCGTCCTCCCCATAGATGGACCCGACAAAAGGTGTGTCAGATCGGAAAGCGTTCTTTTCAAATCTCATCAATGCCCCGCTGCCATCTGGAATGAACAGGTATCCTGTTATATCGTCCATATGAGCAGCACCAAGGAACGGGTAGACTTTCATAGAAACGATCTTGTTGTAGGTTCCGTCTTCAACCCCTTCGCTCGGAACATCGATTACCAAATTGTCCTCGTCAAGTGAGACAGTCAACTGGACATCAATGCTGGCGTTCCGGAACTCGATGTTTGCCGTAAAGCCATTCTCCCCGATCTTGATTTCCGGCTTCGATTCACCTGTCAGGATGCTTTCTGTTTTCAGATTTCCACGTCTGTCGAGGTAGTCGATGGTGACAGCCGACTGGACCATTTCCGTCCAGGTATTGTTCAAGCGGTAGTTTTCGGAATCATCGACACCTGAGTTCCAAATGTAACCCGTCTCTTTGTTTTGAACTTTCAATGCAAGAGAGTCTTCCTGAACATATAGAGCAAGCTCTTCGTTTTCAGTCACTTTTATAAAACCTTCAAGCGTCCCATCTGGAAGCGGCTTGTTTTTTTCCTCTTTTTGAGTGAACTGATTGGAATCAAAGCGGAGGGTCTCTTCTCCGATCTCTGTCTCCAATTCAATCTCTTCTACTGCTTCTTTGTTTGTCAGCGATTCAGCAAGTGCGTGAATCGGTAACAGAGCGATGAGAAAAAGGATAAAAATTTTCTTATACACGGAGAATCACCTCCTGAATGATTGCCGTAACAAAGTCGATTACCTGATCCATTAATACATAGATGATAAAGCATACCAGCACGATGATGATCATACAGAAAATAGTCATCAGAATGTTTCGGATGGTTTCCAAGAATTCGAAGGCATGGATTTCCTTTACCATGATAAACAGGATGACAAGGGACCAGCCTACCATGACCTGCATGGAAAATACGTATAGGAACAACTCATTCAATGTCAGTACATTGGACATGAGTGTGATGGGAATGATGAACAGAATAACAGGAGCCAAAGAGTAGATGGTTCCTATGTAAATGTCCGAAAACTTCCCTTCCCCATCATTGATCGTAGATACTAGATAGTTGGCAACAATGAATAGAATGATAGGCACGAAGAGCGTCAAGAATTCCAATCCGAAATTGATTTGCTCGTTGGTGGTTCCACCTCTGAAAATGAATCCGGTGAAATTATTCATGATCAGATATTCAATATATAAAATGATATACAGGATCGTTGCCGAAAGGACAGAAACCTTTCTTACCCTCTTCACATAATAGAAGCTGTCAATCGGGTGTCTTAGGAACTTTCCTAAGAACAGCAGTTCACTCAACAGCTTTCTGCTTTTGAATGCTTGCCACTTTTTTCGTACCGGCTGCAAGATTCCTTTTTTCTTATCTGCATATAGCAGGGACGCTCGTAGCGCAAACAGTCCTATTAATATAGCGAAAACATAACTTAAATTTTCCTGCATCCATTGGTTACGAATCTCCCAAAAGGAGTCGGAGTAGCCATAAACATGTCCGACAAGTTCAAATGACTCCAGAGCCTTTTCGTATTCCTGCTGCTTGTAATAGGCTTCCCCCATTGCAGCATGGGCAAGTCCGATGGATGAGTTCAGGCGGAGCACTTCACTCCAATACTTTTCACTTTCGATATAAAGCCCTTCCGCGTAAAGGGAAATCCCTCCGTGTAGCATCTCTGCAAATGCCGTCGGCTCAAGTAGCTGGATGGTCCCTCTTTCCCTGTCCGTGACAAAAATCCGGCCAAGGTTATCTGTCGCTACCCCGGTTGGATCCATGAACAGACCAAGTCGATTTGTGCCATCATCTTTTCCACCGAAGACGAAAAGCAGATTCCCGAAACTATCATACTCATAGATTCGACCATTGTTCTCAAGGACAAAGAAGTTTCCTAGAGGTCCTATGGTGATATCTCGTAAATTGGTCGAATCCGAAATATCAGGCCAAAAGATATTGCTTCCTGAAATATTCAGTTTGCGGATTACTTCAAAGCTGGTTCCAGCTGTAACTGTATAAATTAGTCCTTTTTCATCAATGGAAATATTGGTCGGTGCAGGAGGAACACGCATGAACATGCTCGAACGCTGACTGTCTGTTGTCAGGGCATCCTGCACAATGGACATCAGGGAAGGACGGGTACGGTTCACCCCGAAGAATCCAAGGAAGGTTCCATCCTGTCCGATCTGGATGATCCCGTTTGTCGAGCCTTCACCGATGATATAGAGGTTTCCACGTTTATCGACCGTCACTTTTTGCGGCTTATACGGTGTTCTCGTTCCAAACAAAGGAGATTCAGGTCTTGCATACTCCTGAAGCATTTCTCCTTCAGGTGAGAAGCGATACACTTTTTCATTCGTATAATCCGCTGCATATATTTGCTGCTCTTCATCGACATAAACTCCTGTTGGCATCTGAAGGATCCCTTCCCCCACTTCCAGAAGCTTTCTGCCATTTTCATCAAATTTCGTTATCTTTTTTGTTCCGGAATCGGCAACATAGACATGATTTTCCTTGTCGATATATACATCTTCCGGATTTACAATCTCACTATTACTGCCAAAAAGTCCAACAGGGATATAGGCGGTTTGTGTTTCAATGATATCCCCTTCTGTTGATACAGTTTCTGTTTTGTATGGAACAGACAGAGAAGCAGAAGATTGCGCTGGAGAAAGTATGAACAACCAAACACTTAGCAAGCCTATGAAAATGCGCTTCATTTCCTTTCTCCCCCTTCTACTTGATACCTGAATGTGCCATCGTATTCATTACTTGACTCTGTAATATGATAAAGATGATTAAGTTCGGGATAAACATGATCAGTGACGCCGCCGCTGCCATCCCTTGACCTGCTACCGTGTTACCTGTAGAAGTGGCTGTCAGGGTCGACATATAGAAGGCAAATGTCTTTAAGTTCTCATTATCCACAAACAATGTGGATGTTTCGGTGTTATTCCATACAAGCTGAAACGATAGAATGGCAATGGTTGCAATTGCTGGCTTCACAAGTGGAATAATGATTTTTCTGAAAATCTGAAAGTCTGTCGCCCCGTCCATCTGTGCCGCTTCAATCAGTTCATTCGGTATCTGATCAATGAACTGTTTGACAAGGAAGAGGCCGATTGGCATGGCAATCAACGGGAAGATGTGAACAATGAATGTGTCGAGCATTCCCATCTTTTCAATTAATAGATATCTTGGAATGACAACCGCCGCTGATACAAACATCAGGGCAAGCGTATTGATTTCAAAAATCGTCTTTTTCAATTTGAAACGCTTTTTGGATAGCGCATATCCCGCCATCGTACTGATCAGAACGGTTAAAAACACAACGATCAGGGTGATGGCAATACTGTTGAACAAATACCGCGACATCGGCACTCCCGATGCACTTGTATTATTCATTAGATCAATGAAGTTCTGAAACGTCGGCTTTTGCACAAAAAAGCGCGGCGGGTAAGCGAATAGCTCATCAATCGGCTTAAAAGCATGCGAAAAGACAAAGACGATAGGCATGGCCATGAATACAGCCAACGGTATTAGAAATGCGTAAAACTTCAACTGGCTTCGGTGAAAGCGATCTGGATTTATTTTCGTTCCATGAAATGCCGACACATCGTTCACTCCTTACGTATAGAAGATTAATAGATTCAGCTCGTTAGTCCTTCTCTCCGAATAAGCGCCAGGCGATCTTTGAGAATATATAAACAAATAATAGTAAAAGTACAGAAATGGCTGCTGCATATCCCATTTCATAGCGGATAAACCCATAGTCCTCCAAGTGGTTGACCATCAGTTGACCTGCATATTGCGGCGTCGGGTTGGCACCAGAGAGGGCCACCCCGATTGCGCCAGCTTGGAATGTTCCCACAACCGCCATTACTGCTCCGAAAAGCATCTGCGGTTTCATAGACGGAATGGTGATATAGAGGATTTCCTGGAATCTGTTTCTTATTCCATCAATGTATCCTGCTTCATATATCTCCTTGTTGATGTTCAATACACCTGAGAGCATCGCGAGGAATCCTACTCCCATGCTCCCCCAAAGGGTGACCACAATCATGATGGTCATCAAGTGTTCGGGTGATTGAAGCCATTGAATCGGTTCAAAAATGATTCCGATTGTTATGAGAATACTGTTAAGATAACCAGTCTGATCTCCACTGAAAATAATCGTCCATACAACAGCCATCGCAATTCCTGCTGTCATGGATGGAGAATAGATAATCAAAGCAAGAATCGTTCTTGGCACTCTGGAGATCTGTGCAAGCATCCAGGCAAGGATAAAGGATAAAATATATCCCCCCGGCCCGACGATGACTGCAAACATCAAAGTATTCGGCAATACTTTTTGCATAAAGACTTCATCCTGTGTCAATACACTGACATAGTTGGCAAGACCAATGAATGTCGGCATCTCGATTGCATTGAAATACGTGAATGACAAAAGCATTGCCACCACTACAGGTATGATGATAAAGGTAAAGAAGAAGATTAAATATGGTGCAAGAAATATAGATGTACTTGCATGCTTTTGAAGGCTACTCCTCATTTTCTTCCACCCAGCTTTCTACTTGTTCAATCGTCGGAATCGGATATTCCTTAACAATCTTGCCGTCTTTCATATATCCGAACTCCTCCATCTTACGTCTCATCTCCCGGTCGATTGTGACTACTGCATCGTCCACTGCAGAACGGGTATTTTCGCCATCGAATACCACCCGGTTCCACACATTACTGATTTCACGTTCGACCATATAGGTGTAAGGTGTTTTTGGAACCTCTTTTAAGTGCTCCCATTGTTCCAAAATAATTTCCTTATGCTCCTCCGGCCAAGGAAGCTGTTTGAACGCATTCAGATTGGCCGTGTTCCACATGTAGGAAGGTCCATATGTGATTTGCAGGGTTGTGGCAAAGTCTGTTTGCGTCTCTGTCGACATCCACCACTTCAGCACTTCCCATGCCTCATTCTTATTTTTACTTCCATCAAAGATCATGCCGGATTGTCCCGATCCAGTCGCCCATCTCGAAACCGATCCATCCTCCTGCTCCACACCTGGGTGAAGGGATATATCCCACCAACCGGAAATCTCCGGTGCCGCAGCTGTCAGTTCCACATAAGTCTGGAAGCTTGATACCCCAATCGGTAGCGTAGAATAACGGAAGTGATTATAGAAATTCGGCACCTGCAATGGCGTGCTGTAGATCGTATTCAAGTCCGTCATAAACTGGATGCCCCGTACCGTTTCATCACTATCAATTGATGTCCCGAGGCCATTCTCCTGATAGAGGTCACCTTGGTGTTGATAAATGAATGGTGATGTCGATTGGAACGGTTTAAATGCCACCGCTCCTGCAATAGGTGTATAGTAGTTCAAGCCAAAACGTTGAAGCTCCGGCAGGATATCCACTACATCATTCCATGTATCAGGAACCGGAATATCAAGTGCATTCATGATATCTTTTCTGTAATACTGTACGAAGAAATCCTGTGTCTCCGGCAGCCCATATACCGCATCATCAATGATCATCGGCAGGAATGCTCCCGGTGAAAATTGCCCCAAGGTCTGATCAAAATCATCAAACTGCCTTAGATCATACGCAGCACCACGGATTGCCAATTCATACGGCAGCCAGCTACTGATTCCAAGCGCTAGATCCGGCTGGCTATTTGCCGCATTTGCAAGTATCAGCTTTTGCTCAGATGGCATGATAGAAAATCTAACTTTAATTCCAGTTTGCGGTGTGAAATTCTGATCGACCATGTTCTGCATCAGTTCGACATATTGACGCGGCCTGTTAACCCAAATGTCCACCACATCATCATCGACCGCTTCTGTTGCAAGCGTATTCGACTGGAAGGAATGGAAGAATTTCAGGACAGACTCTTTTGCTTTTGCGAAAAATCCCAGTTCCGCCCTCGGCAACTCCTCGTCACCGTGAATATATATACGATCCATTATTAATGGCTGTTTTTTCAAATCCAATGTTGCATTTCCAAGTACTTGTGCGACAGAGCTTGAACCCTCTGACAACTGAGTTAAACGGGCCGGTATTTCATCAGGCTTTTCTGCAAGTGCGCGAAGACGTTCCACCGCAATCTGCAGGGACACCACTTCCACCGCTTCTTTCCCTTTACTTAACTCCAGCAGATACTCACTTTCCTTCTCGAGCTTATCCGCCCAAGTGGTCAGCTTGTCCTCAATATCAGGCAGGTATTCTGTAATTCTCCAACCGCGCGAGCGATCTTGGCTGTTTCCTGTTAGTTGTTTGATAGATAATGAGAGCTCTTCAATGCCCTTCATCACCTCATTGATTTCAAACAAGGTTCGGTTGACAGGCGATGCATCCACCTTCAACGTCAGGGTATTTTTCCCTTTTTTTAGATAAAACGAGTATGGGTTCCCATCCTCATCGCTTAACGTTTCGTTCACCCAGCTTTTTTCCTGCTGAAAAGAATAGTTCTCCACTTCTTCAAATGGCACTTCCCCATTCACCATTACTGTTCTGAAGACTGGGAAGCTTGTTTGTTTTTCCTGTAAAACTTTTAACGAAATCTGGTAGTAGCCATCTTCCTCCACTCCCATCTCCCATGTTGCACTTTGTCCGCTTGTTTCCCATGACTCCCCGCCGACTGCATTCAATAGACGCTGATCACGTTTATAAGGGACAACGGATGCATCCTGTCTGTTGACAGGTCTGATATACGAGCTGTTCTTTTCGGTCGGATGCTCTGCTTCAATCGTGACCATCGCATCTTTGACCTGGTTTCCATCGTTCTGTTCTAAGTATTCCTGGTAATTAGGTATCGTTCCCACATTGTTTACATAGATATTGCCAAGTAGCATTTCCCCACGTATGTTCGTAAGGGTAATCGTGTTCTTTCCTTTTTTCAATTGGTACTTCAGCGGTCTTGAATGCAGATAGCTGGAATCTTCCGCTTTCACATAATGCCACTCTTCAATCGGCAACTGTTCGGGAATGATTTCATCTCCGAATCTGTCCTGATCAAACTCGTTTGAAGCACTTTTCCAATTCTTTGGAAACAGGATCCGTCGACTTTCAAAGTACGGAAACTCTCCGTTCACCTGAATGGAACCTTCAATCGGTACAATTCCTTCTCCTAACGGAAAATAGTCGAAGCCAAGCTCATATAATCCGTCCTCTTCCACTTCAACCTCGATTGTCACTGCCTGCTGGTCCTTCCAAGCATATACCTGACTTCCATACTCCCTGCTTTCTGATTCAGCCAAAAGATCACTTTCGGAAATGGATAAAAAATCAGTGGGCGAGACAGCACGCTCGAAATTTTGCGTGCTGTCCTGTCCCACTTCATTCCACTGTTTCAGGATCGATAGATAGCTAGGTTCAATGACTTGTTCGGCCACTTGCTCAGGAGAATCTTTTTTATCGGCAAACGCGATTTGGCTTGGTATTAGTAAAAGCAGTATTAGTGGCCAGAACAACATTTTACGTTTCATATCATACATCCCCTTCAACAGTTTCTTGCTTGTTTAGCTATTTTAAAATAGATAGATGTTTCTGTTTAACTCCCTGCCGATTTCCGTTCCGGGTGGTCGCTTTCCGCGGGGCGTGTGCTTGAGCCTCCTCACTTCGTTGCGGGGTCTCAAGCTACCGCTATCTCCCGCAGGAGTCGACCACCCTGCACTGCAATCGGCAGGGGGAACTGGTTAAACAAGATATACTTCATTTTCATTAAAACCAGTACAAAGAGTTATTGGCCGATGGCTTCTTTGCCTTCTTGGTATTTTTGGTTTGCCAGTTCATTGATTTGTGCGGCATAGTCTTCGATTTTGATTTCACCTCTTACGCTTGCATCGATCAGTGCTGCGATGTTTGCATTCGGCTCTTCTCCAATAGCAATTCCTGTTGGAGCTTCCCATCTGGACTGTACGAAGCCAGGAACCGTTTTAACCGGCTCGATGATACCGTTTTCAAGGTTGTCATATGCCGTACGCAACCCAGGGATGTCCTGGATCTCGAAGAATGCATCTAACACTTCATCATCCTGGATAACAGGCAGGTTGTTTACGGCTTTATCTGTTTCTACCGCTACATCTAAGCGTTTCAAGTAACCTTCTTTACCAAAGCTCATCCACTTGGCAAACAAGAATGCCTCTTCAGCATGTTTTGTAGATTTGGAGATTCCCATGTAATCATTTACGATAACCGTTCTGCCACCAGGTGTCCCAACAAAATCCCAGTCAAAATCAAGATTTGTGGAGAAATCCGTTACAGCCCAAGTACCATCCCAGTTAAGTCCGATGCCGCCTTGTGCCCAAACCTCACCAGCATGTTCACCACTGAAGTTGGCCTTTTGATCATCAGATAGATTTTCATAAGAATATCCGTTTGTTACAAAATTACTTGTAAGGTTTACACCAGAGATAAATTCATTGCTGTCAAGATGGTATTCTTCATCACTGAATGTGTACCAGCCAATTTCTTCATTCACAGAAGACGGATACCAGTCCACAATCGCAAACGGATTGTTCAATCCAACAACGCCACTGTTCACATTGGAAATGGAACGTACAGATTCTGTGAATTCGTCAATGGAGAGCCCATATTCAGGTACATCCTGGTTTGCCTGGTTATACAGGTCTTTATTTACAAAATAACCTAAGAAATGCTGTGCGCTAGGTATTGCATAAACTGTTTCATTGTATGTGGCAGATTCTCTTACTACTTCAGGGATCTTCGCGAAATCCTCATCTGCTTCCGCCATTTCAGAAATATCAAGTAACCAGTCATTCGCTAGACCTGTTGGTACTTGAGAAAGCATGAACACATCCGGCATTGCATTTGCACTTGCCGCAGAAGATAATGAGTTGTTCCAATCATCTGTTGCGATGGACTCATCAATTTCCACATTGATGTTCGGATACTTTTCTTCAAACTCCGCAATCAATAAACGCTCGATATTTTGATCTTCTTCTGTTCCAAGTGCCCAGCTGGCAAATGTTACAGTCACTTCATCTCCGCTACTTTTCTCACTGTCACTTGCCGTATCGTTGGAATTGCTGCAACCGACAACAAGCATGAATGAAGCTAAAATGGCGATCCAAGGTTTAATCAATTTCATCACACATACACCCCTTATAGTTTGTATTAATTACGTATCGAAACGTTTCAATTTGTTCGTAAAAATAAAAAGGTAGATAATAGCACCCCTCTGTTGTCTGTAAATCTGCAATTGATACGTTTCACTAAAATTATTATACTTTGTATTGTAAACGATTACAATGTAATTTTCGAAATAATTTAATATGTTTATAGAATTGCATAATAGTATGGTTTTTGTTAGTTATATCAAGGTTTACAGTTGATTTCCTGTATTTCCATGTTTATGAAATTATTATGATTTGAATAAGAAAAAATCGATCCTATATATAGAATCGATTCGACAAGGGATTATAACTCTCTTCCTTCCTATCCTTGCTGCTCAAAGAAATTCAGTACCTTCTGGATATTTTCATCCCAGTAGCCCCAATCATGGCCTCCAGGTCCCTCTTCATATGTAAGATCCAGTCCCAGCTCTGAACAATGGTCTCTAAACCGTCTATTTGCAGCAAGATTATGATCCTCCGTTCCACAGCATTGGTATAAACGTGGACTCTGTCCATTTACCTTTGTGGCCAAATGAAACAGATCATCCTCGCTTCCTTCAATAGGACGGTTACCAAAGATATGCTGAAAATCTCTCGGGAAGGCAGGAAGTCTTTCTACAATATCGAGCGAACCAGACATACTTGCAGCCGCTCCGAATCTGGCAGGATTACGAAGCGCAACCTTCAATGCCCCGTACCCTCCCATTGATAGGCCTGCAATAAAGTTCTCTTCCCGCTTGTCCGATAGTGGAAAGAAGCTTTGCGCCAATCTCGGAACCTCTTCACTTACAAAGGTGTAATAATCATAGCCATATTCCATATCCGTATAAAAGCTCCTACCTGCAGTAGGCATCACAACCGCCCAGCCAAGGGCAGACACATACCTTTCAATGGATGTAAACCTCGTCCAGATGGAATGATCATCCGACAGGCCATGAAGAAGATAAAGAGTGGGATGCTTTTTCTGCTTCCCTTTTGTTGTAGAGGTAACACCAATCTGTGAGTTAGGCTGCGGCAGCAGCACGGTCATGGATGCCGAACACTGTAATGCTTCCGAAAAAAAATCACATTGAATACGAGCCATCTTTCACACTCCCCTTTTTTAATTAAGCTCTTTTCTCAAAGATTGTTGCTATTACCTTGTAAAAAGTCGGCCTTTGGATTTTTCATTGCTTATAAACTCTAAGATAGGCATAAAACTTAACCGGATAGCCAGGTAAAGAGCACGATAGCAAGGAATATAACGGTTGGTTTAAAAATACGAAAAAGCAACAAAGTTTACGAGAGCAACCTTTAATTATTGAAACGTTTCGACTTATTAAATTATAAGACTTTAAGAATGCGCTTTCAATAACTAAAACAAAATCGTCTTTTGTCGAACGTATGTTCTTTACATTTCAGCAGTGCCAAAATATAATGAAAGAGTAAGTACATATTCTAAAAAAAGGAGTGTTGAACTTGAAGAATCAAGCCGTACCTTATTTATCGTTTAACGGAAATGCAAGAGAAGCTCTTGCATTTTACAAAGAGGTGTTTGAAGGGGAAGTAACCGGAATCATGACCTTTGGCGAAGCGGACTTCCCGACTCCACCTGAAGACGACAACCTTGTCATGCATGCACGTTTTGAAAAGGAAAACCTGACTCTGATGGCATCCGATTGCTTCCCAGGACAAACAGTCGAAGTAGGTAGCAACGTATCTCTAATGCTAGAAATGGAAAGCGAAGAACAAGTCGACACGCTCTACGCACGCCTTAGTGAAAACGGCAAGGTACTCATGGAGCTTCAAGACACCTTCTGGGGTGCAAAATTTGGAAGCGTACAAGATCCTTTTGGAGTGAAGTGGGATCTGAATTATACGAAACCTCAATAACAAGTGAAAAAGCGCTTCAAGAATTTAGGATGGCACTGAAAAACTGAAAACGAATTGTTTTTAATTGTTTCTAGCTGTGGATTGGAGCAAATAGCGTAGACTCCTGCAGGGAAGTAGCGACAATCTTGAGACCCCGCATGGCCCAGCCCGAGGAGGCTCAAGGTCGCCCTCTGGATAAGCGAAGCTATTTGCGGAAATCAACAGCGGTGTTTACCCAAGAACTAAAATTCAGTACTTTTTCAGTGGCCTCGAATTTAGCTCTCGGGGCGCTTTAAAGTACTTTTTTTCTCGTAATCAGCTCAAAGCTACGTACAAAAAACCACGTGAATCCTGCATAAAACCCAAGCAACGGATATTTGAACGATGCTGGCTTATTCTTTTCAAAATAAAAATGACCAATCCACGAAAACACATAATGCATGAGCGCCAAACAGACTGTCACCCAAACATTTATAAATAAGAAAACCCAAGCCAGAAAGGCAAATAAGAAAGCAAAATAATGAAGCCACTGGTTCCATTTATTTTGATGAGCCTTTTGATATAGAATCAAATCTTTTCGTACCCGCTCAACCACTCCCGCACCTGTTTTCCCGTACATAAATTAACCCTCGTATATCATTTTTCTGGTCATGCCGCCATCGATGGTTATGTTCTCTCCATTCACAAAGTTGTTTTCACTGTCAGTAAGATAGAGACAAGCCTTTGCAATATCTGATGGTCTTCCCACTCTGTTGGAGAGGTGCTGGGAGTGGTCTTTCTCTCTTAGTTCATCATAGTTTTCCGTCTGAATCCAACCAGGGGATATGGCGTTCACTGTAATATTGAATTCACTTAAAGATGCCGCCAATGCATGCGTAAGCGCGACTATCCCACCTTTGGTTGCTGCATATGCCTCCGAATTCGGCTCAGACATTTCTGCGCGTGTGGAGGCGATGTTGACGATGGAACCACCTCGCTGCTTCATATGCTTGGATGCTTCCCTTGAACCTAGGAACACACTGCGCAGGTTCGTGTTGATAACATCGTCCCAAGCCTCAACTGTGAGTTCATAAAGCAGAGTGAACCTGGATACACCAGCGTTATTGATTAGGATATCAATCTGGTTGAAATGCTCCAATGTCGTATTCATCAGGTTGATGATATCGTGCTCTTTTCGCACATCAGTCTTAACAAACAGCGATTTGTCTCCCAGTTCTTGTTGAAGAGCTTGTCCAGCTGCTTCTTCCAGGTCTGCAAGGATAACATTTGCGCCGTTTTCGATATATGCTTTGGCTATACCTTTTCCGATGCCGTTCGCTGCACCGGTAACGATAACAGTTTTGTTTTGGAAGTTCATTTGGGTGGGCCTCCTTTATGTACTCTGTTTGGAAGTAGTATAGCGGTTATGGATGGAAATGACAAAGAAATTATATTGCGCCTAATTAAATTTAGGAGGAGATGTAATGCAAGATTGGGAAGCTACATATATTGCCGGAATTATTGATGGGGAAGGAAGCATTACTTTATCAAGGATGCATATAAGAGAACACAGAAGGCCTTGTATTACCATATCTTCCACTGATTACGAACTACTAGAATATATAAGATCTTTAGCAGGCGGCACAATAATAAATAAAAAGAATTATAATCCAGAAAAACATAAAGAATCTTTTACTCTAAATGTGAAAATTAAGAGTGAAGTATTCTTATTGTTAGAAAATATTTACCCGTTTTTAAGGGTTAATGTAAAAAGAGAAAGGGCTGAATTTATTTTAAATAACTATAATAAGGTTACAAAAAGGAATGGAAAATATAATGCTAAAGACTTAAAGCTGAAACTTTCTTTTGAAGATAATTTTTTCAAACTCTAAATAAAAAAGACCACACTCTGTGCGGTCTTTTATCATTAAAATGGAGACGGTGGGACATGCTGTTCCATGCTTTCGTCATGGCACTGACTATATCTTGAACCTCGGTACTGAGGTCCTCTGGCGTATTATGCGAATCGTGTTTTTTAGTTGCTACTGCAACCAGAGATTTCGCATCCTAGTATTACCACGTATGTGGCAACCTATGAGTCGATACACGGCTGTTGGATTACTCCACATACCGCTCGGCATTGCCTTATCGCTCTAAAAACGACTTAGGTTTCACCGATAAAGCCAGATTTTCACTTGTATGTTGCCATACAAGGCGACTAATAATTAATCGAACCCACGTCCAGAAACATCGCCACTTAAGCATCTACGAGTGTAGTCAATATATTAGTATTTCGCTGACCGTTCCGCCTATTGACTGGCATCCTGGCAGCTAGTCTGGTTGTTCTCTTCCTTTGACCTCAGACGGCGATCTCCGGCGTAGCCCACTTAGAGTGAGTCCCTGATCCTACCACATGGGCGATGGAGGGAGGAACCGCTATAGTCTGTTATTAAGCAGCTAAAGCGAAGTTGTTGTTTTCTTTGCCAGTTATATTGGCGTTGACGTTGATGACGAGGACGATCCCCCCGACTCGCAACCCAAGCTCGAACTATCCCTGTCGAATCCGTAACGTCCCCTCGATTAAAATGTCCCTGTTGAAGTTTAAATCAACAAAGAGCAAACAACGAGGTTCTACGGGAAGATAATCAAGCCAATCAGTTGGCTATTCAATTATCAAAGCGCCGCTATTATCTTAGCGACATCCTTATTATAGCACATTCACATAACTTTGCAATTGTAAGTTACTGTAAAATCCACTGCACTATTCCTTTTGACGTTCACGGAACGCTCTCTCAATATCGCGTTTCGCTTCTTTCTTTTTCAGATCATCACGCTTGTCGTATTTCTTTTTCCCTTTACCCAGTCCGATCAACAGCTTGGCATAGCCATTTTTCAGATAAATTTTCAAAGGTACCAAGGCATACCCTTCTTCTTTTGTAAGACCAATCAGCTGATTAATCTGTTTGCGGTGAAGAAGCAGCTTGCGTGTACGAAGCGGATCATGGTTGTAACGGTTTCCTTGTTCGTACGGACTGATGTGAAGGTTGTGCAAAAATACTTCGCCGTTCTGCACGCGTGCAAAGGAATCCTTCAAGTTTACACGACCGGCGCGCATCGATTTGATTTCCGTTCCTTGCAGCACCATTCCTGTTTCATAAGTCTGTTCGATGAAAAAGTCGTGATTGGCTTTCTTGTTGGTACTTATGACCTTGCCTGCACCTTTTGGCATGGATGATTCCCCCTTTCAATCTAATGTTACTGTATGACTCCCGAATTTCTGCTTTGTGCCTTTTTTCGGTCTTCATACACGCTCTATGACTCCCGGATTTCTTCTCTGTACCTCTTTTCGGGTTTCATACACGCTGTATGACTCCCGGAACTCTTCTCTGTGCCTTTTTTCGGTCTTCATACACGCTCTATGACTCCCGAAACTCTTCTCTGCACCTTTTTTCGGGTTTCATACAAGCTCTATGACTCCCGAAACTCTTCTCTGTACCTCTTTTCGGGTTTCATACACGCTCTATGACTCCCGGAACTCTTCTCTATACCTCTTTTCGGGTTTCATACACGCTCTATGACTCCCGGATTTCTTTACTTGTACCTTTTTGGGGCTTCATTCGCTGCCAACGGCAATGTAGATTTCTTTACTAGCGGTAGTGATATTCTACCAAATCCATCACCCCACTACAAGAAAGAAGAGCCTTCTCTTGGAAAAAGGCTCTCCACATTCTGAAATCCTATCACTTCTTCTTTTTACGCTTCTGTTTCGGCGCATTTTCAAAGAATTTTTTATTCTTCTTTTTCTTTTTATTATTCGGCCCTTGTGTCGTCCAGCCAATTTCAAACGTGTAATCATCGATATTGCTTTCGTCTTTACGCTTCTGGCTGCGACCTTTGGCAGGTTTTTTGCGTTCGCTTTGAATAACTCTTGGTGCACTCTTATTGTCAGGGCGACGAGTCCCCTTCATACCAACCACTTCAAAATCAATGGAACGCTCATCCTTATTGACGTTGATGACACGAACGGTGATTTCATCCCCAATGCGGTACACTTTACCCGTACGTTCCCCAATCATCGCATAATGACGCTCATCGTAGCGGTAATAGTCATCCGTCAGATAGCTTACATGGACAAGACCTTCAATGGTATTTGGCAGTTCGACGAACATTCCGAAATTGGTAACAGAGCTGATGATGCCATCGTACTCTTCGCCAATTTTATCAAGCATGTACTCGGACTTCTTCAGTTCATCGGTTTCACGCTCAGCATCTACCGCACGGCGCTCCATGTTGGAGGAATGCTCGGCGATTTCCGGTAACTTGTCGCTCCACTTTTCCTGGGTCTTCGCATCCAGTTTCTTTTGAATCAGATAGGTGCGAATCAGACGATGCACGATCAAGTCAGGGTAACGGCGGATCGGTGATGTGAAATGGGTATAGAACTCCGTGGATAGACCAAAGTGTCCCAGGCTTTCCTCATCATATTTCGCTTGTTTCATGGAACGAAGCATGACGGTGGAAACGACCATTTCCTCCGGTTTTCCTTGAACTGCCTCAATCACTTCCTGAAGCGCACGCGGGTGAATCTCATTGCCTTTCCCTTTTACCACATAACCGAAGTTGGTGATAAATTCGAAGAACCGTTGCAGCTTCTCCTCTTTCGGATCCTCATGGACACGATAAATGAACGGTACATTCATCCAGTGGAAATGTTCGGCAACCGTTTCGTTCGCTACAAGCATGAATTCTTCGATCAGGCGCTCGGCAACAGAACGTTCACGAAGGACCACATCCGTTGGTGCACCCTCTTCATCCACTATTACTTTGGACTCTTTGAAGTCAAAGTCGATTGCGCCACGGTTCATCCGTTTTTTGCGAAGGACAGCAGCCAATTCTTCCATTAGGTGGAACATTGGCACCAAGGTTTCATAACGAGCCGTTACTTCCTCGTCCTTATCAACTAGAATTTTTTTGACATCTGTATAAGTCATACGTTCCGTTGTCTTGATTACACTGTGAAAAATCTCGTGTTTCACGACTTCACCGGCATCATTTATCTCCATCTCACAAGAAATGGTGAGGCGGTTCACTTTCGGATTCAACGAGCAGATACCGTTGGACAGGCGATGAGGAATCATCGGGATTACTCGGTCCACCAGGTAAATACTTGTCCCGCGTTCCTGTGCTTCCAAATCAAGCGGTGAACCTTCCGTCACGTAATGCGTTACATCCGCGATATGGACGCCAAGCTTGTAGTTGCCGTTATCTAGCTTCGTTACCGTTACCGCATCATCCAGGTCTTTTGCATCCGCTCCGTCAATCGTCACGATCACCTGGTCGCGAAGGTCACGTCGGTCCCCCAGATCCTTTTCATCAATCTCATCTGGTGTTGCATTCGCTTGGTCAAGCACCTCTTTTGGGAACTCCTGTGGCAGGCCGTGTTTATGGATGACTGACAAAATATCCACACCAGGGTCATTCTTATGTCCAAGGATACGGATAACTTCTCCCTCCGCACTGAGGCGTCCTTCAGGATACGTGACCAATTTTACAACGACCTTATGTCCTTCCACCGCGCCATTACTAGCACTTTTCGGGATGAAAATATCATTGGCAATTTTCTTGTCGTCTGCAATGACAAAGCCAAAGCTCTTACTTTCGGTATATGTACCAACAATCTCCTTGACCCCACGCTCGACAATACGGATGACTGTACCTTCCTGTCGTGAGTCTCCGGCAGCTTTCCTGCTTACACGCACAAGCACGATATCTCCGTGCATCGCGTTATTAAGCTCATTCGGTGGTATGAACACATCATCCATATCTGCCTCTTCCGGCATGACAAATGCAAAGCCTTTGGAGTGGCCAATTACTTTTCCTTTGATCAGATTCATCTTTTCGGGTAGGCCATAGGTGTTGCTGCGTGTGCGTACTACGAGCCCCTGGTCTTCCATGTACACTAAAGCTTTTACGAAATCTTTGAATTCCTCTGAGTCTTTTATGCCAAAGGCCTGTTCCAATTCTTTTGTGGTTAGTGGTTTGTAGGCTTCTTCTTTCATGTAGGAAAGAAGTTTGTCTACGTGTTGTTGAATGATTTCTTCCATAAAATATTCCTCCCCTTTTTCGGGTTTCTTCCTATTAACTAAGTACTTTTCGTGAGAGCTCGTTATTCACCGCTGTTGATTTACGCACTAGGCTTCGCTTTCCAGTGGGCGGTCCGGGAGCCTCCTCACTTCGTTGCGGGATCTCCCCTGTCCCTTCCTCCCACAGGAGTCTACGCCTATCGCTTCAATCAACAGCTAGGTTACTGCAATTGAACATCGTGTAATTTTAAATCACTAAAAGAGATAGGCCCAAAAGCTTCATATTATTAGTATTACCAATCCAGCGATTCTAAAAACTCGTATACATCTTCATGCAATTGCTCGCGCTCTTTATCTAGGGTGATGACATGACCGGATTCTTCGTACCATTTAATTTTCTTATCGTCCGATTCGACCTCTTTGTAAATGATGTTGGCACTGTCCGTGTTAATCATGTTATCGTGACGGGCTTGTACCACAAACGTCGGCGTGTAGATCATATCTACATTATTCCGTACGTCCGCAATCAATTCCTGCAACGATTTCAGCGTCCCCATCGGTGTTTGCTCAAATTCTTTCATTTCCTGTTCGATTTGTTCCACGCTTTTTCCTTCACGGCGCTTGAACTCGCGCGCATATTCCAACACGCCCTGGTGCATAATTTCCTCACTCTTGATATACATCGGCGCACACATAGGCACAATACCCTTCACCGGAACCGTGTAACCCAGTTTCAAGGAAAATACACCACCAAGCGAAAGCCCGACAACCGCAATGCTTTCAAAGCCTTTATCCTTCAAAAACTGATAGGCCTCCATTACATCCTCCCACCAATCCTCAGGACCAGTATGGACCAATTCCTCCGGCGGCACACCATGCCCTTTATACTGCGGCGCATGGCAAGTATACCCTCTCTTCTCCAAGAAACGGCCCATCATACGCACGTCCGCAGAATTTCCTGTAAATCCATGCAGCATCAATACCGCACGATCCCCACCTTCAAACGTAAAAGGCTGTGGCAACTTCACTTTCATCACGATAGAACATCCTTTCTTACTCATGTATTTATAGTATGCAACTTTTAGTCAAATATCAGATATGATTAGTCCGAAAAGAACATTTTACCATAAAGGGGGTGGAATAGCTTTGGGGGAGGTTTGATCAACGGTTATTCGTAGGTAGGTTAACGTTTAAGGGGGTATGTTTTGAAGATGCATCAAAAATGAATGTTTTGTAGGAGACAATCGACAAAAATAATGTTTTCCTTCAACAAAATCCAGGATTGAAATAGCCCTTTTTACTATTCGAAATCCCCTCTATACCACCTCGAAATTCATATTTATTAAACTTTTATTCCTGAAAGCATTTTATTAAAATAATTTGAGCCATTCGACATCAATCTGCAACATTCCATAAATAGTTATTTTATAATAAATTTGGGGTATAGGAAGGTCATTGGTAGTAATACCAAAGTTGTATATCGAATTGTTCGAAACAACAGTCAAAGGCAAACTTGCTGAAAAGCAAGGACGCAAAGTCAACAGATCTAAGATTGTGTAAAAGAGAATAAATACTTTTACGAATTAAGATGGCTGGGCTGCCTGAAATACCAAAGTATTTTAGGAGGGAAAAGGATGATGGAAAACGTACCGGTAAATTTGACAGAAAATTTAGACGAGGAGTGGGTAGATCTAATTACAAACGCACTAGAGATGGGTATTTCCTCTGCTGAAATTAGAGATTTCTTACATAATTATCGCAATCATTCATCATTTAAGCTTTAATTTTGTGAATATTTACGTATTTTTTGTTCTAAATATCAAACAATCCCTTCGTTATATGCTATAATATGCATGATAGGAAGGTGAAAGCCATGATTGGTGAACGAATTAAAAAATATAGAGAACAACGAAAAATGTCTATGTCAGAATTAGCCGAACGCGCCGGCGTGGCTAAATCATACCTTAGTTCCATCGAACGGAATCTACAATCCAATCCTTCCGTTCAATTCCTGGAAAAAGTCTCTTCTGTATTAGGAGTATCCATGAACACGCTTCTACATGATGAAGACGAAACCCAATCAAAAGAAAACCTTGACCGAGAATGGGCCACCCTCGTTAAAGAGGCCATGGACTCCGGTGTAACCAAGGATCAATTCAGAGAATTCTTAGAGTTTAATAAATGGAAAATAAATCAGGAAAACAAATAATCGCTGACCAGTGTCAGCGATTATTTTTATTTACATTAGATTTGTTGGTTTATTTTCCACGATTTGATAACAAATGTTAATTGCTTAGTAAATGGTAGGGCCCTTTTTACCACGGAGCCGCCAGCAACTGCTGCATATTGCGGAGTTAGATCTGTCGCACATACAGGACATTCCCAATTAAACGTCGAGCAGCTGCTAAAAGACTTTTGACTGCATGTCGGACAAACTTTCGTGTACATAAGAGCCCTCCTACTGTTCATTCAGTGTGTGTGTAGTGGTAAATGAACGAATTTTTAAAGCATTAACTTATTTAGTTGGTCCCAGCCACGCGGTCTAATTGGTTCGCCTCTAAGTCAATAGAAAAATCCATCTTCGCATTTTGATAATCGTTTCCAGCTGTAGCTTTCAGGCTAGTTCCGAAAAGAACGTGGACATAATGTTGACGGTTGATTATCTCACCAAATAGAATTCCTTTTTCCATCACTTTTACTGGTTCATGGGACATTGCACTAATGGATTGAACACTAGCTTTCTGTAGTTGTGCTTCGATATAGTCAGCACTTACGATTGCAGCTACAGGTTTTTCAGTACCTTCTAATGTTTCTCCCAGTAACTCAACATCCTGTTCTCCTTCAATTACAACAATCTCCATTTTTGCTCCGTAAAATTCTTGAATCATCTTCTCAAACTCCAGGCTACTCATATCATCTTCCTCTAAATATTCTTTTAAAGAAGAGTGAATGAATTCTGCATCCTGAACTCCGCCTGCTTCCTTGTTAAAAACAAACAATGCAGTAGATTTATATTGAGAGAAGTCGATATCAGAAGAATCACCATACAGCTTCCCTGTAAAGCTTGCATTCAAGCTGATTCGACGATCTGTACTATTATTTTCTATAGTTTTCCACTCTTTTGCGATTAGAGAACGACTAGGAGCTAGGTAGCCGGAAGAATAGTCAAATGTTGTTTGTCCTCCACCAGCAATCTCCACGATTGCATTTTTCACTTGCCCTTGGGCTTCTGTGCTGTCTGTAAACCATGAATAGGTTCCAAAACCTGCACCTGCTACTAATACTCCTGCTAAAGCTGTTCCCATAACAGCCTTTTTAACTTTATTAATATTTGCCATTACCTTATTTCCTCCCCGACCATTTAATATTTTCCACCGTGAAAATTACCGATTACATTTCGTCTTCGTATAATGCTCCGAAGTCAATTTGTTTCGCATCTACCATGACAACCGGTCTCAGAGTAGCACCTTGAAGGTTGTTGTTAGCATCCTCATGGAGCTTCACCTCTACATCTACTTCCAGATCTTCTCCATTAGCAAGCGTCATTTCCTCTAGGAAATCCTCACCATTGTTGTACCAGTCCCAACCGGACATTGTTTTAGTTGTGTCTCCCCAAGTGAAAGTAAACTGATACTGTTCTAAAGCTTCCTGTAGGGTGTATGCAGCTAGCCCTTCATATGTCCCATTTCGTGGGAAAGCTCTGTGCATATTATCGGAAGTTAGAAGATCTCCCTTATTGTTTACAGCAAACTTCAGCTGTCCACGAAGAACCACATCCTCAAACGTCATATCCCCACCATGGTCGTTAGAGATGGTGAAATCCGTCATTACTGTACGGGAAGGAGCAAGACGAGTGAATGCTTCTCTTTCAAATGTGAATTCGCTGAATCCGCTTCCTTCAATCTTCAACTGCGAGTTCTGCACCTCTCCTGTAACTGCTGCATGGCTAGTAAACCAAGAATATGTACCAAACCCTGCCCCAACTGCTAATGTTCCAGCAAGTGCTGTCCCAATTAACGCTTTTTTGACATTCTTCATGTTCGCCATTCAAAAACATCCCCTTTGCTAATTTGGTTATATAGTGGCAAATAGAGTAAAACTCTATTTGTTGATCCCTCAGTTAGAAACTTCTTCTTTTTTGTCAGTTCTGATAATCCCTGTTCTCTGGAAGATCTCAATCAATAAATACAAGAAGATTGGGATCCCAATCAGTAAAATGAAGCCAATGGGTCCAGAGACGAATTTGGCAACATGGCCAGCCCCTGGAATAATGTTCGTTTGAACCCCCAAAACACTTTCAGGCGATACCTTTACATCATCAGCAATATTATTGTTATCACCTTGTGTAATGTAGAATGTCTTACCATTTTCTATCGTTGAATCAATGATTCTATGCGTAACCAAGATCCCCTCAGGGTGTTTGAAGGTAATCACATCCCTGACGGCGGGTTGCTGGTCCGGTTTTATCAAAATGACATCCCCCGCTTCAAAAACCGGCTGCATACTGTTGGAGAGAATCGTGAGTGGCTTATACCCAAAAACACTTGGTACTTTTTCAATGTCCCCTTTTGATTGGGAGACAAAGAAGATGACAAGCCCTGCCGCTACTGCCAGAAAAACTAGGATAAGGGTGGAGAGGACTTTCATTATTCGCTTGATCACTACTACCACTCCTTTTTTATTAAGAATCAATTCGTTTTATATTAAGAACATAAGAGTGAAAATAAAAACTGATTTGCATCAGTTCTTATTCTCATTTTTTTCATCTTCAGAGCTTTCATCGGTTGAATCTTCCTCTGTGGAATCATCAGGTGACTCTTCAATTTCTTTTTCCTCTGAATCATCCCCTGCTTCTTGCTGGGAGTCTTCCTCCACCTTTTCTCCTGTAACAGGTTCCGTTGATTCTTCAATTTCAGTTTCTTCTACAGCTACTTCTTCACTGCTTTCTTTATTTTCTTTCTGTTCTTCTTTTACAACTTCTTCCTCCACTTGCTCTTCTACCGCTTCCTCTTGAGGAGGTAGTGGAATATTAAAATCCTCTTCGGTAACGAGTTCGCCTACCACCTTCACCTCAGTAGTAAAGTGCGAATAGGTATCGGCAATGAGAAAGCTAGCAGCATAGATAGTCGCGAAAACAACAAGCAGTGACAAATATAATTTCTTAGTATTACTGAGCTTATCCCCCATAGACATTCCCTCTTTTCCTCTGAACCCCTCTGATAGAATAGTAGATCAATAGAGCCGCTCCTCCAATGGACAACAATATTCCAATGTACATATAAGTCCAGGTTTCTGTAGCCGTTTTGGGAAGCGAGTTTTCACTCTTCTCTTCCTTATCCTTCACAACTGTTTCCACCTGGCTTTTATCAGTCAGAGAGTCAATCATTAATTCCCCATGCAGTGTAACAGCTTGAAAGTCGTTATGGGCTGTTTCCAGAAGCCTGATGGAATAGAAAATCTCCAAAGATTCTTTAGATGGAAGTGATTTCAACTGTAGTGCCCGTATTTTGTCATCTACTTCTGAAAGGCTTGTCCAATCAATCATATGGACTATTCCTAGATGTCGTATCTCCGCACTCATTTCATAATATCCCAGCATCCCTTGTAATCTTTGTTGATCCAGACCTTCCTTCTCCAAGTAGAATTCAAAGCTTGAAGCTATTTCCAACGAGTTTTCATTTTTGTTCGTTATTGTGATAACTTTCTCTTTCATCTTTCTTGAAGGGGCTAATTTCATCGGATGAAACAATGCAACCTGTTCCCCTTGTTCTATGTAGAGCTTTTCTTTATCGGCTGCCTTTGTTGATAAAGGAGTTGTAGCAAAAATAAGTACAAAGGCCGATACTAAAACAACCAAACACTTCTGGATCAAGGACACCTCACCAACTTCCATCCCAACTTTTCGGTTCTTTATAATGAACTACACCTTGAGTATAGAGTAGTACCTGTTCTTTTTAAATATTCAAAATACTGCTTTTTTGCGTAATTAAGAACATTATTCTACGTAAAGCTCGCTTTATCTCTTGAATTCGCAGTTTTTTGTTTTGTATAAAGAAATTTATTTTTCAATATAAAGAACAATATTGCAGTTTTATCAACCATAAAAAAACAGCGGGATCATGATACTCGCCGCCATTTTTATTATTTTTCTAGATTTGCTCTTCTTAATCTGTACATGAGTAATACAATTAAACCTATTACTAACAACGCCCCACCTATTACCACAAAGTTCATAGTGTCCGTAGCAGTATTCGGCAACTTAATCCCGTTCTCAGCTGGGATAAGTCCACCAAACGTGCCCTCTGCATAAATCTTGAATTCCACCTCACACGTTAGCCCTTGGAATTCATTCCCTAGCTCTGCAGGAAAATTCACCTGGAAGGTAAGCTTCTCCTTATCTGTTGTTTTAATTTCACGCGGATCTAGCTTATTGAATTGACCAAGCGTTCCATTAAAAAGCTCTTTGTTATCTTCTGACATTATAGTTAGTTTCAATTCATTGTAAAGCTTCTTATCCCCTGATTTAAGCTTGGAAGAAATAATATAGTTGAAGTCCTCTTTTCCACCATTGCTGATTTCGAGCACTCTTTCCGCCCAATCCCCCGGTTTCATATTCTGAACATCGAACAAAACCTTCTCCGGAGTCGTGATTATATCAATTTCCATTACATCCTCCGATGCAACCGTACTCCCAAAAGGAACTAACACCGCCATGAACATCAACAAATAATATATGGAAGCGATACTTAACCACCTTAAGTATTTCATTGTACTCCCCCATTTAAAAAATTCAGAGTGAGAATATCCCACTCCAATTAACTAACCGATTTTGTATCCTCCAGCTGCTTTTGCTGCTTTTCAATTCGAGCAATAGTCTGCCAGATTGAGAAGATGGAATAACCGAACAACAATACTCCAGGCAAGATCATTAACAACGCACTACCCAGTTGGGATTTAGCGAATTCGATAAAATATCCTACATAAGGAATAGTAAAGTCTGTGTAGACCGCAACAACGTTCTCGGACAGAACCGGACTGCTATCCTCTGCATTGTTGTTGTCTCCTTTCGTTTTGTAGAGTACATGTTCACCACTATTGATAACCTCAGTAATTCTATGCGTTACCAGAACGTGTTCATCTTGTTTGAAGGTGATGACATCCCCCTCTTTGAAGCGTTTCATATCTCCACCTGGCTTAACAGCAATTATCGAACCTGTTTTTATGCCTGGTTCCATCGAACCGGATAGCACAGTTTTAAGCTGATAACCCATAATTTGCGGTTCTCCTCCGGATGCTTTGGTGGAGATGACGACGAAGACCATGAAGATAAGTGTTATGAATAGTAGAGTGGTTACTAGGTTACTAATCCACTTTTTTGCTGTTTTCCATTTCATGTTTTTCACCTCTAGTTAGATTGGTCTTGGTTTTCTGTATCTGGTTCGTTACTAGGAGGAACCTCTTCGGAGTCTTTTGGATTATTTTCTGTCTCATCTGTATTAGTATCCGATTCAATCTCTTCTGCTGAATCTTCTTCTTTCTTCGCTTCTTCAGTTGATTTCACATCTTCTTTACCATCTTTTTGTTCATCTTTTACATCTGGACTTTTATTCATTTCTTTTTGTTCAACGTCTTTAGTACTTTCATCATCTTTCTCATTTTCAGCTTCTTTGCTTATGTTAGAATCTACTTTATCGTCAGATTGTTCACTTTCTACTTCTTCAGTAGATTTTTCTTCTAACTCCTCTTCTTCTTTTGCGGCAATACAATTAATTATTACTTTTTCACTCCATTCAATACTATTTACATTACCTGATTCTTTAAATTCCGGCCGCTGGAAGAGCTTAAACATATACGCTCCATCTTTTTCAGCAGTGAAATTTAGAGATCCAATCTCATTTTGGGACAACGGATTCAAAACTCCCTCAGCTATTTTGCTACCTGTTTGTTTAGGGTTTCCGTTTGCATTGTTTGAGTAATAAACTTCGTATGTAGTGGAATCGAGCATGCTAAAACCGGTGTTTTTAAGACGAACATTAATTTCCATAGGGGCACAGGCTTTTATGTTTTGAGTGGGTTTATCGATAAAGGATAATATGCTGCCGTCGTACCAGTGGCCTGCTTGAATGAAATTTTGTGTAGTAATTGATTTATTAAATTGCGCTTCAGTAGTGGTAGTAATTATTGAAGCATTAATTAATGATACATATAGAATAACAAAAATTTGCACAGATGTTACGCCATTATACAGTTTTTTATATTTCCTCTTCCGGGTTATTCTCATTTGATCTTCACCCTTTATCTTTATTTTTTATAGGAAATTTGCTCTAAATTTAGCAAAGCTCCTATAAAAAATAAAATTCAGAAGGGTAAGAATAACTTACCCTTCCATAAGTAGCTACCTAGCTCTTCCTGCAGTTTGTTTCGCATCAAATGTCCAATTTAATGTTAGTGAATCTCCTTGGAACACGTTTTGGTCCTGTCCATTATCAATAAATTTGAATATGACTGTTAGAGTATCTGATGTGCCTGCTTTTAATCCATCAGGCTCTCCACCTAGGGCCCACCCAAGGATGTTTCTATCCACTGCATCATATTCACTGAGTGCTTTTAAAGTTGTTTCATGAACCACTATTGTTTTTTTATCATTATTAACTAAGAATTGAACTTGAATATGTTCACCTAAATCTGCACCATTGTTATTTCCGTTGGTATCACCTACTGTATATTGTGATGTTAAAAGTACTTTTGACACGTCCAAAGTACCAGTGTTATTTAATTTGAACGTTCTTTCCATCCAATCACCAGGTTTCAGGTTTGACACATTGATAATAGCATTAGCTGTATCATTACCTTGAACATTAATATCAAGTGTACCTGCAGCAAAAGTACTTTGATTTACTTCTGTATCACTAAAGTATGCATATGTACCCCCACCGATTAATGAAAGACCTAATGCAGCTGAAGCGACACCTAGACCAAGTTTCTTTTTCAAACTCATTTAAATTCCTCCCCGTTCCCCTAATGTTTTAGTCCGTTCTTATTAACGAACCTTACAATACGTAGTATAAAACACCTAGTTCACAACTGGGAAACCTCAAATTAGTTCAAATTTTCTCAATAAAGAACGGTTTGATGTAATTTCCTCCCATTATCTCAAAATTCCTTAACTTTACGTTTTTTATAAAGAATTAATTGTGCTATATAATGAACATACGTCATAAGATGTTAAGGGGACGAGTATGCTTGGTGAGCGCTTGAAGAGGTTGAGGAAGAGGAAGGGCTATTCATTGAGTGAACTCTCGGAACTGGCTGGTGTGTCGAAGTCTTATTTGAGTTATTTGGAGAGGAATATCCAGACGAATCCTTCTCTCCAGTTTTTGAATAAGATCGCCGTTACGCTTGAAACAGACTTGGATTTTTTATTGAACGGGGAATCGGAGACCGATAAACCGGGTGTACAGGTGCTGGATGAGGAATGGAGACGGTTGGTGCAGCGGGCAATTGCGGAGGGAATGAGCAAGGAGGACTTTATTCACTTCAAGGAGTACATGGAGTTTCAGAAGTGGCAGGGTGCCAAGAAGACTATTAGCAAAAAGGAGGAAGAAGAGGCTTGAGCGAAGAAATGGATATGGAATGGGTGGAGCTATTGACGCTGGCAAGAGCTTATGGGATTTCTATCGAAGAGGTGAAAACCTTCCTCCAGGAGACAAGTGAACTGAACAAAGAAGCCTTGGTCGTAAAGTGACCAGGGCTTTTCTTTTATGTAAGGAAGCAAAAAACCACTTTCCAGGTTGGAAAGTGGTTTTATTTATTATGCGAAGTATGCAATGGACAGTGTCAGGACGAAGAATAATACAGAAAGAACGACTGTCGCACGGTGTAGAACAAGGTCTAGGCCGCGTGCTTTTTGTTTGCCGAAAAGTGTTTCTGCTCCACCGGAGATTGCTCCTGAAAGACCTGCACTTTTACCTGATTGAAGTAGTACTACTGTGATCAAAGAGATTGCTACGATAATAAGTAAAATAGTTAGAAATAACGTCATGTAAACTACACCTCCTGCGGAACGCACATCTGTGATTATATTAAATATACCACATTATGACAAGGGGGACAAGAGGAAATGAGAGGGATGGTTGTCCGTTTAACAAAGCTACTTACTCGAGGATCGAAATGAAATTTCAGCTCACAGAAGGAAATAGCCAATAAACGAGCTAAAGTATACAAAAAATGCTCCAATTATACGAAAAACGCTCACGATTATTCAAAAAAACTCTTCAAATTATCGAGAATCCATATTTTGTAATGTCGCTAAAGAAAGTAATTGGAGAAATGTCTCTTTAGGGACTCAACCTACCGCTACATCCCCTAGGAGTCTTCGTCTTGTGCTCCAATCAACAGCTAGGAATTAACGTAAACTAAAAAGAACCCAACCTAAGTCGGGTCCTCGATAGAAGAAATTACTTCTTCAAGTTATAGAAAGAACGTAGTCCTTCGTAGCGAGCTGTGCTACCAAGCTGGTCTTCGATGCGAAGAAGCTGGTTGTATTTTGCTACGCGGTCTGTACGGGATGGTGCACCTGTTTTGATTTGGCCAGCGTTTGTTGCTACTGCGATGTCAGCGATTGTGCTGTCTTCTGTTTCACCAGAACGGTGAGAGATTACTGCAGTGTAGCCTGCGCGTTTAGCCATTTCGATTGCTTCGAAAGTTTCAGTAAGTGTACCGATTTGGTTCACTTTGATTAGGATGGAGTTACCGATTTTGCGCTCGATACCTTCAGCCAATTTTTTTGTGTTTGTTACGAATAGGTCGTCCCCTACTAATTGAACTTTGTTTCCGATGCGTTCTGTTAATAGTTTGAAACCTTCCCAGTCGTTTTCGTCTAAGCCGTCTTCAATGGAGATGATTGGGTATTTGTCCGCCATCTTCTCGTAGAAGTCCACCATTTCAGCAGAAGTGTAAACAACGCCTTCACCCTTAAGGTGGTATTTGCCGTCTTCTTTGTTGAAGAACTCAGAAGCTGCAGCGTCCATAGCTAGCATTACTTGCTCTCCTGGTTTGTAACCAGCTTTTTCGATTGCTTCGATAATCGTTTGAAGAGCTTCTTCGTTAGATCCTAGGTTTGGAGCGAATCCGCCTTCGTCACCTACAGCTGTGTTTAAGCCTTTAGCGCTTAATACTGATTTAAGTGCGTGGAAGATTTCTGCACCCATACGTAGTGCTTCTTTGAAGTTTTCAGCTCCAACAGGCATTACCATGAATTCTTGGATGTCCACGTTGTTGTCCGCGTGCTCTCCACCGTTGATGATGTTCATCATTGGTACTGGAAGCGTTTTGGAGTTGAATCCGCCAAGATGCTGGTATAAAGGAATTTGAAGGAAGTCAGCTGCTGCACGAGCTGCTGCCATGGAAACCCCAAGGATAGCGTTAGCTCCTAATTTGCCTTTGTTTTCTGTACCGTCAAGGTCGATTAGCGCTTCATCGATTGCTACTTGCTCAAGTACGTCGAAAAGACCTACTAGTTCAGGAGCGATGATCTCGTTTACGTTTTCTACTGCTTGTTGAACACCTTTTCCAAGGTAGCGGGACTTGTCGCCGTCACGTAGTTCTACTGCTTCGTATTCACCAGTGGATGCTCCACTTGGAACTAGTGCGCGTCCGAAAGCTCCGGATTCTGTGTAAACTTCTACTTCGATTGTTGGGTTACCACGGGAGTCTAAGACTTCGCGTGCGTAAACATCAGAGATAATTGGCATGTTTGTAACTCTCCTTTTGGGTTTTAATATATTTTTATACAACGTTGTACGGTTGATTTTCGCTTCAGCCGCTTGCTTTCCGGCGGGCGGTCCGGGAGTCAAGCGGCTTCCACTACAATCAACAGGGATTCGCTATTACATTAGTTAAAGAAAGTTACTTTTTGATTAAAGAACTTCCTGTCATTTCAGATGGTTTGTCCACCCCTAGTAAGTCTAGCACAGTTGGGGCCAGGTCACCAAGAATTCCGCCGTCGCGGAGTTGTACGCCGTTCTTTGTGACGATCACTGGTACTGGGTTGGTGGTGTGGGCAGTCATTGGGTTGCCTTCTGTCGTTACGACTTCGTCAGCGTTTCCGTGGTCTGCCGTGATGATTGCCACGCCGTCTTTTGCAAGGATAGCGTTGACTACCTTCCCAAGGCACTCGTCTGTCACTTCTACTGCCTTGATGGTTGGTTCAAGCATTCCGGAATGCCCTACCATATCAGGGTTTGCGAAGTTCAGGATGATTGCGTCGTGTTTATCGGCGGCTATTTCTGCTAAAAGTGCGTCCGTTAATTCGTATGCACTCATTTCTGGTTTCAAGTCATAGGTTGCCACTTTCGGAGAATCGATAAGGACTCTTTCTTCTCCAGGATAGGCATCCTCACGTCCACCACTCATGAAGAACGTCACGTGCGGATATTTTTCCGTCTCAGCGATACGAAGCTGGTTCAAGCCGTTTTGGGATAACACTTCGCCCAATGTGTTGTCCATTCCTACCGGTTTGAAGGCGACGTAACCATCCACTGTCTCACTAAAGTGTGTAAAGCATACAAACTGAAGGTTGTTCGGATGCTTTAGTCCACGGTCAAAGGCGCGGAAGTCCTTGTTCGTGAACGTATTAGAGATTTGGATGGCACGGTCAGGACGGAAGTTATAGAAAATCACGGCGTCTTCGTCCTGAATGGTTGCTACAGGACTGCCATCTTCTTTTGTCATAACAGACGGAATGACGAACTCATCGAAGATTCCATTGTTATAGGAGTCATTGATACACTCCATTGCATCGTTGTAGCTAGGGCCTTCGCCGTACACCATGGCACGATAGGATTTCTCTACACGATCCCAGCGCTTGTCGCGGTCCATGGAATAGTAGCGACCAGAAATGGTTGCTATCTCTCCGATACCTAGTTCGAGAAGCTCCTCGTTCAGCTGTTCGAGGAAATCAGGAGCAGATTTTGGTGCAACGTCACGGCCATCAAGGAATCCATGTATATACACGCGGTCCATGCCTTCTCTTTTTGCAAGCTTTAGAAGTGCGAAGAGATGCTGGATGTGACTGTGCACGCCTCCGTTGGAAAGCAGACCGAAAATGTGCAGGTTGGTTCCTTTTTCTTTTGCATGGTGGATCGCGTTCAGGAAAGTTTCATTTTCATAAAAGTCCCCTTCACGGATCGCCACGTTCACACGTGTCAAGCTTTGGTACACAACGCGACCGGCGCCGATGTTCAAATGGCCAACTTCGGAGTTGCCCATTTGTCCTTCCGGCAGTCCTACCGCTTCCCCGCTTGCAATCAACTGCGCATGCGGATAGGTGCTCCATAACTTATCAAAATTAGGTTTGTTTGCTTGCGCAACCGCATTACCGGTTGTTTCACCGCGTATCGCAAAACCGTCTAAGATGATTAATGCTACTGGTTTTTTAGTCATTCTTACCTGCCTCCAAAAGCTGTAAGAAAGATTGGTGCTCTAGGCTTGCGCCTCCAACTAGTGCTCCATCGATATCAGATTGAGCCATGTATTCTGCAATGTTCGTCGGCTTTACAGAACCGCCGTACTGGATACGTACCGCGTCTGCTGCAGCCTGGTCGAACTCGGAAGCGATGACGCTACGGATGTGCGCACATACTTCGTTTGCATCTTCAGCTGTGGAAGATTTGCCAGTTCCGATTGCCCAGATTGGCTCATATGCAATAACAGTCGTTTTCACTTGATCAGAAGTTAGGCCTGTTAGAGCTTTCTTCACTTGGTTACCAACGATGTCATTCGTTTTACCGGACTCACGCTCTTCAAGCGTTTCACCGCAACATACGATTGGTGTTAAACCATGTTTGAATGCAGCAAGAGTCTTCTTGTTGACCGTTTCGTCTGTTTCAGCGAACATTTCACGACGCTCGGAGTGACCAAGCACGACGTAGGATACGCCGATATCTTTTAATGCAACAGGGCTCACTTCGCCTGTGAATGCTCCGCTGTCTTCAAAATGCATGTTTTGGGCACCGATTTGAAGGTCGCGGCCTTCGACATTTGAAACAAGTCGCTCTAGGAATAGTGCTGGTGCACATACTACTGCATCGATTTTGTCAGTCGAAGGTACTAATCCTTTTACCTCTTCCACGAAGCTTGTTGCTTCGGAGAGTGTTTTGTGCATTTTCCAGTTACCAGCAATAATTGGTTTACGCATGGTATCCATCCTTTCGGGGTTGGGGTTGTCTATAGGGATTAAAAATAAATATAGTTTCTGTTATTCGCCGCTGTTGATTTCCGCAAATGGCTTCGCTTTCCTGCGGGCGGTCCGGGAGCCTCCTCACTTCGTAGCGGGGTCTCCCCTGTCCCTTCTTCCCGCTGGAGTCTTCGCCTTTTGCTCCAATCACCAGCTAGAAACTATTTTAGTACAAAAGAAATATACTTGTATTACTTATCGTTCAGCGCCACTACTCCTGGAAGTTCTTTGCCTTCCATGAATTCTAGGGACGCGCCGCCACCAGTTGAGATATGGCTCATTTTGTCTGCGAGGTTGAATTTTTCAACAGCAGCCGCAGAGTCTCCTCCACCGATGACAGAGTATGTATCGGTAGCTTCTGCTAAGGCTTCACCTACTGCTTTTGTTCCGCCAGCAAATGCTTCTAGTTCGAATACTCCCATTGGTCCATTCCAGATAACAAGCTTGGAGTTCTTGATGACATCCGCGTAGATTTCACGGGATTTAGGTCCGCAATCAAGTCCTTCCCAGTCGCTAGGGATTTGGTCAATAGGAACGATTTTTGTGTTTGCATCGTTTGAGAAATCGTCGGCAACCACTACATCCACAGGAATGTAAAAGTTAACGCCTTTTTCTTTTGCCTGCTCCATGAAGGATTTAGCAAGATCGACTTTATCTTCTTCCAATAAGGATTTTCCAACATCGTAGCCTTGCGCTTTGATGAACGTGTAAGCAAGTCCACCACCGATGATCAGGTTGTCCACTTTGTTCAGAAGATTTTCGATGACACCGATTTTATCTTTAACCTTTGCTCCACCGATGATTGCCGTGAATGGGCGTTCCGGGTTGGAAAGGGCTTTTCCTAGTACTTCTAATTCTTTTTCCATTAAGAGGCCTGCTACTGCCGGTAAGTGCTGGGCGATACCTTCTGTGGAAGCATGTGCACGGTGAGCAGCGCCAAATGCGTCATTTACATACACATCTGCAAGTTCCGCAAACTCCTTCGCAAGTTCTGGATCATTTTTCTCTTCTCCAGGGTAGAAACGTACGTTTTCTAGTAAAAGAACGTCTCCCTCGCTCATTTCGTTTACGATTGCTTTTACGGAATCTCCGTAAGCTTCATCCGCTTTTGTTACATCTTTTCCAAGAAGCTCTTGTAGACGAGAGGCTACTGCGTTTAAGCGAAGCTCTTCTACTACTTGCCCTTTTGGACGACCTAAGTGGCTTGCAAGCAAGACTTTTGCGCCGTTATCCACTAGGTGCTTGATTGTTGGCAATGCAGCACGGATACGGGTTTCGTCTGATACTTGTCCATCCTTCATCGGTACGTTGAAGTCCACGCGGCAAAATACGCGTTTGCCTTTGACGTCGATGTCACGAATACTTTTCTTGTTCATCTTGAACGGCCTCCCTTGAAAGGAAATTAGTGTTAAAAACATGAAAAGAGGGAGGGGTGTGTTCCCCAATCCCCCTCTACTTCACAATTCTTATTATAGAATGCTGATAAGGTTTATCCAAGCAATATCTACTTGCTATAAAAATTATAGTCCTTTAGCAGCGATGTATTTCGCTAGGTCTACTACACGGTGGGAGTAGCCACTCTCGTTATCGTACCAAGAGATTACTTTAACCATGTTGCCTTCCATTACCATTGTGGATAATGCGTCGATTGTAGAAGAATCAGGGTTTCCGTTGTAGTCACCAGATACTAGTGGCTCTTCAGAGTAACCAAGAATTCCTTTTAATTCGCCTTCAGATGCTGCTTTGAACGCTGCGTTTACTTCTTCAGCTGTTACGTCTTTGTCAAGCTCTGCAACAAGGTCAACTAGAGAAACGTTTGGAGTTGGAACACGCATAGCTCCACCGTTCAATTTACCTTTTAGTTCAGGTAATACTAGAGATACTGCTTTAGCAGCTCCAGTAGTTGTTGGGATGATGTTCTCAGCTGCAGCACGAGCACGACGGTAGTCTTTGTGTGGTAAGTCTAAGATCTGTTGGTCATTTGTGTAAGAGTGAACAGTTGTCATCATTCCACGTTTGATACCGAACTTGTCGTTCAATACTTTTGCGAATGGCGCCAAGCAGTTAGTAGTACAAGATGCGTTAGAGATAACGTTGTGGTTAGCTGCATCGTACTTGTCTTCGTTAACACCCATTACGATTGTGATATCTTCATCAGATGCAGGTGCGGAAATGATTACTTTCTTAGCGCCAGCTTCTAAGTGTTTCGCAGCGTCTGCACGCTTTGTGAAGAAACCAGTAGATTCTACTACTACTTCTACTCCAAGCTCACCCCAAGATAATTTCGCTGGGTCGCGCTCAGCTGTTACTTTGATTGTTTTGCCGTCAACAACTAGGTTGTCTCCGTCTACTTTCACGTCAGCGTTTAGTTTACCGTGTACGCTGTCATATTTTAGAAGGTGAGCAAGCATGTTAGCGTCTGTTAAGTCGTTAACTGCTACGATTTCCACCTCAGAGTTGTTTAGTGCTGCGCGGAATACGTTACGTCCGATACGTCCAAATCCGTTAATACCCATTTTTACTGCCATGTTAAGTTCCTCCTTAGTTTTTCAAAAATATTTTTTTGTTGGCTATGTTAACACGCATTTGATTTCCACAAAAGGCTCCGCTTTCCGCGGGCGGTCCGGGAGCCTCCTCGGCTTCGCCTGTGGGGTCTCCCCTGTCCCTTCCTCCCGCAGGAGTCTACGCCTTTTGTTCCAATCAAATGCTGAGAATGCGTAAAGCATTCCTTATTTAACACAGCTTTTATATAAGGGATGTTACTCCCTAATTAACTTTTTTGCCGCTCCTTCATCCGTTATGAGGATGGTGTGTGGGGCTTTTTTTAAATACGCTTGTATCGCTTTTGCCTTTGATGCACCGCCGGCGACCGCAATCACACATTCTATCTTTTCCAAATCTGCGAGTTGCATTCCAACTGTCTGAACTTTGTGTACCACTTCTCCGGCTTCGTTAAAATAGTACCCGAAAGCTTCTGCAACGGCGTTGGCCTGTTCGATCTTACGCATGTTCTCCGGTGCAGTTTTACGGCGCTCTGCCATTGTTTTAGCGTCCCCAATTCCATGAATAACCATACTAGAATTTTTGATGAGAGAAATCACTTCTTTTATCGAAGGTTCTTCAATCATCGACTGATAGGATTCATGGCTCAGTGAATCTGGTATATGCAAGAGCCTGTAGTCGCCCGATGCCTTCTCTGCCATGGTGGCACAGATGGTGTTCGACTGATTTTGCACTTTTTCCCCAAGTCCGCCTCTAGCTGGGACAAATAGAAGATTACGGTTTTTCGTGTCCGGTGTCATCATTTCTGCTACCGAGGAAACAGTCGTTCCACCAGCTACAGCAATGACATTTTCGTTATGGAATCGTTCTCGCATGGTTGTAACGCACGCTCGACCGAGTTCCTTCTTCACCCAAGGGGATTGGTCACTGTCACCCGGAACTACGACAACTTTTGTAATCCCTAATTTTTCTTCTATTCCCGCTTCCAACAGCTTTAAACCGGATACCTCTTTCATGATCTCTTCTAGGTCCTTGATGAGATATTCCCCTTCATTCGTCAATGTCATGCCGGCAACACTGATATGAATCAGGTTCTGCGCTTTGAGAAAATCAACCTCACTCCTCAGCACCCGCTCACTCAAACCAAGACTACCTGACAAGCTTCTTCTTCCAATTGGCTGCATCAACCTTATGTATCTCAGGATCTCGTATCGTTTCTGCATAATGGAAAGAAGATCAGGTAACAATTTCTTTTGTACTTCAATAATCTGCTTCATTATAGCTTCCCCTTTAGAGTGTGTCTTTTACCTAATGGACAAAACATTAGCTGGACCCAAAACGTCCCACTATGACATATTATGTCCCAGTAGCGGTAAAAAAAATCCACCCTTGCTACAAGTTGATTGTAACAAAGGTTAAACCCTTATGCAACCAAGGTTTAGCGGATTTTTTCAAGTAAACGCTTTCTTACTTCTTCTTTGTTCACTTGTCCATATGCAAGCATTTCACCCTCATGCTCCACCACCGGAATCATCAGCTGATATTTTTCCAGTAATGCGTCGTCTTTATAGATATCAAATTCTTCTATGGTGAAATTCAGTTCGGATTGCAGCTCTTTGAGTTTAGTTTTCGCTTTGTCACAGAGCGGACAATCCACTTTTGTGTAAAATTGGAGGTTCATTTTGCATCTGCCTTTCTAATCATACCTTTTTCTCATCGAGGAGCTCGGGATGTTCAGAAGATCTCTGTACTTAGCCACCGTTCTTCGCGAGATAGTTATATGATACTGCTTTTGCAGGATGTTTGTCAGCTGCTGATCGGATAGTGGCTTTTGTTTGTCTTCTTTTTTGACGAGCTCTTCCACTAGCTGCTGCACCTGCTTCGTTGATGTTTCCTCTTCGTAGCGGCCTGTCAGACTCTGGCCGAAAAAATACTTTAGTTCAAACAGTCCATATGGTGTCTGTACATACTTTTCCTTTGTCGCCCGACTGACCGTGGACTCATGGATGTCCAGGCGGATGGCGATATCCTTCAATGTTAGCGGTTTCAAAAATGACGGTCCGTTGAAAAAGAAGGACTGCTGCGCTTGGAGGATTTCCTCCATCACCTTCACAAGTGTGTACTTGCGATGCTCCATGCTCTTGACGATCCACTGGCATTGCTGGATCTTTTCCTGCAGGTATGATTCGAGTTCATTTTTACTTTTTAGAGTCGCCTCATATTGTTTGTTTATATTGATTTGTGGAATGATTTCTTCATTTAAAGATACAATGAACTGATTTTGATGCTTCTGGACGATGAGATCCGGGATGATGTATTTCGGTTTTTCTACCGTTTCATATTTATTTCCTGGACGAGGGTTCAATTTTACTATATCGTCGTGTATTTCCTGTATTTGCTTTAGACTGATAGCGTACTCTTTGGCAAGTGTCTTCCATGCCTTTTCCGCAAAAAGGTTAAAGTCGTTTTCCAGGATAGCTTCTGCCACTTCGTTTCGGTTCGGTTGACGTCTTAGCTGAAGCAAAAGGCATTCTTTGAGATTGCAAGCTCCTATCCCGGCCGGTTCTAGCTGTTTAATGTTGTTAAGCAAGTCTTCTATTGTTTTTGTTGATGTTTTTAGTTGCTCGGCAATTGTTGTTGGCTCTTCTTGTATATAGCCATTCGGATCCATGTATTGGATGACTAGTTTTGCAAGCTGCCGCTCTTCGGTTGAGAGGGGGCTGTCGACAAGTTGTTGCTCTATATATTGTTGGAGTGTTTCTCCGTGTTTGCTGAAATTTTCAATGGAAAAGGTTTGTGTTGTGGTCGTCCCGATCTTTCTCGGTTTTAAACGTTGCACACGTGATGATGCAAGCTCCCTATGCGTGGTCGGCATTTTCAAATCCATTAAAGGATTCTCCAGTGACTGCTCTTTCAGGAAATCAACCATCTCTAGCGTCGAATACTGCAATAACGTAATCGCCTGCTTCAACTCCTGCGTCATCGCAAGCCGCAACGACTGCTCCTGATACAACCCAACTGACTGCTTCATACTGCCCATTCCTCCTCCGGTCACTCTCAGATCCGGTCTCTACCCCTATTCTACATGACTTTTGGGATCTTGTAAGCTTTAAAAATATTCCTTTAATTGCTTTTAAATCACTTTTAAATTATTTTTAAATCACTTTAGGGGTCAGACCCCTGCAGGAATTTTGCTCCTTATGTCGAAGGGGGGCCATTTCACCATGGTTGCTGGTACTCTATTTTATTGTGGTCTTCCCGTTGTCATACTTATTTTCTTAATTAGAGGGAAATAAACTTAGCCTAATTATCTATCACCTTCAATTCGGCATAATATCTACACGAAGCCGGTACCAATAAAGTGAATGCCATAACCAATGCCATCAATTTTTTCATCATTTTCTCTTCCTCTTCTTCTTAAGGGGAAATTTAACTACGCAAAAAAGGCCTCCCTATTAGCTGGAGGCCACTAAAAAACTTATAGATATTGATGGTTTCTAGCTGTTGATTGGAGCAAATGGCGTAGACTCCAGCGGGGGAGTAGCGACAATCTTGAAACCCCGCAGGGCAAGCCCGAGGAGGCTCAAGGTCGCCCCGCGAAAAGCGAAGTCATTTGCGGAAAGCAACAGCGGTGTTTAACCAAAGCCTAGAATTAAGTACTTTTTCAGTGGCCTCATTAGGTGAAGGGGAGCCTTTAGACAAAATAAAAACCCAGTGTGCCGACACTGGGTGAATAGATCATATGAGATAACGGCGCTTGTCCGTTACAAGTAATACTATAGCATGTTTCACAATTGCATTTCAAAAGTAAGTTTTTCCAATATAAGAATCAAATGGCGCGCTCGGAGGGAATCGAACCCCCGCATGACGCGGTACCGGAAACCACCGCTCTATCCCCTGAGCTACGAGCGCATGCTAGAAAAGGAACTTTATTAATATACCAAATTATACACCAGATGTCGAGAGGCGAGCAATAGGAACTTACCACTTTATATTAATCCATTCTCGATATAATGCTTTTACTAAACACCGTTTGAAAGTTTAATTACACCCGAGACTGGATATGATTATTACATGGGGAAAAATGGGGGTATTTGCGATGGTTTTTATTTGACCATTCTTGACCTTGTATGTATGATGAAAGTACATAAAGATTTAGTAATACTTACTAATTGGTATAGGTTCACCAAAGTGTTTTCCCATTTTTACATAGGAGCCTATGTCGATAGAAAACTTAAATTTCAAGGAGGAAAAGTGAGATGAACTTAATTCCTACAGTTATTGAACAAACAAGCCGTGGGGAGCGCGCGTATGACATTTACTCCCGCTTATTAAAAGACCGTATCATCATGCTAGGAAGTGCGATTGATGACAATGTGGCAAACTCCATTGTGTCTCAGCTCCTATTCTTGGCAGCGGAAGATCCTGATAAGGATATCTCCCTTTACATCAACAGCCCGGGTGGATCCATCACAGCTGGTATGGCCATCTACGATACAATGAACTTCATTAAACCAAATGTCAGCACAATATGTGTGGGTATGGCCGCTTCCATGGGAGCATTCCTACTTGCAGCTGGTGAAAAAGGCAAGCGTTTCGCGCTTCCAAACAGTGAAGTCATGATTCACCAACCACTTGGTGGAGCGCAAGGTCAAGCAACGGAAATCGAGATCGCTGCAAAACGCATCTTGTTCCTACGCGAAAAACTGAACACGATCTTATCTGAGCAAACAGGTCAACCAATCGAAGTGATCTCCCGCGACACAGACCGCGACAACTTCATGACAGCCGACCGTGCATTGGAATATGGATTGATTGATAAAGTTATGAAAAAAACCAACCTATAACAAAAAAACCGGGCTTCCCATTAAGGGGAGACCCGTTTTTTTAGTTCTCTTGTTGAACGTACTCCGTCAATGCTGTAATTGCATCTTCTTCGTCGTGACCGTCAGCGATCAGAGTAATCGTTGTTCCGGAGCTGATTGCAAGGCTCATCAGGCCCATGATGCTTTTTGCATTTACCTTTTTGCCGTCCTTCTCTAGGAAAACCTCACTTGAGAAGCGGTTGGCCTCCTGTACGAATAGGGCAGCCGGGCGTGCTTGCAAGCCTGTTTTTAAACGAACATCCACTTGTTTTTGTACCATTTGTATTCCTCCTCTATCTAATATATTTTCGCTGGTCGAAGCCGCCTCAAAAATGAGATGACCCTCACAGTTTTATTTAACAGATTCCCCTGCACGTAGTTTATCGGCAATTTCATCTATTTTTCGTAGTCTGTGGTTGATGCCGGATTTGCTGATGGACCCACTGGAAACCATTTCGCCAAGCTCCTTCAGAGTCACATCCTGGTAGGTGACACGCAGCTCTGCAATTTCACGGAGCTTGTTAGGTAGAATCCCAAGTCCGACCGTGCTGTCGATGAAGCGGATATTTTCCACCTGTCTAATTGAGGCACCAATTGTTTTATTGAGATTGGCGGTCTCACAGTTCACCAGTCGATTAACCGAATTCCGCATGTCGCGTACAATCCGGATGTCTTCGAATTTCAACAACGCCTGATGGGCGCCGATGATACTGAGAAACTCGGCAATTTTTTCTGCCTCTTTCAGGTAAGTGATAAAGCCCTTCTTACGCTCCAGCGTTTTACTGTTTAAGTGAAACATATTCATGAGCTCGCACAAAGATTCATTGTGTTCGTTGTAGAGCGAAAAGATCTCGAGATGATAGGATGATGTTTCCGGATTATTGACAGAACCTCCTGCCAAAAAGGCACCTCGCAAATACGAACGCTTGCAGCATTTTTTTGCGATCAGCTCCTCCGCAATGTCACGTACGAAGGTGAAGCCGTCTTTTAATATCTTCAATTCATCCAAGATGTAATGGGCCTGTTCCGCATAACGGACGATGTAGACGTTGTTTTTCTTTAACCTCATTTTCTTACGTACTAGCAATTCGACACGAACATCGTATATCCTTTTTGTTAGAGTATAGATTCTGCGAGCAATCGCGGCATTTTCGGTTTGTATATCCAAAATCAATTTCCTGTTGGAAAAAGACAGGGACCCGTTCATCCGGATTAGTGCCGCAAGCTCCGACTTCACGCAACAATCTTTGGTTTCTATGGTTGTCAGTTCTTTTTTCGTTTCAGAAGCGTAGGACATCGTTGATCACCCCCAATTTGAGTTTACTAGGTGTCGGGGAGGCAATGACAGCTTGCACAGCCCAGTCATCACTTCAACACTGCCACCAGCAATGCATCCGTTTGCATCTATTTATGAGTCCATTTTTATCATTGAATATAAAAGTGCCGCCACTTTTTGGGTGTCATGACGAATAACCCCGTCTTCATAGCGTATGATTTTATCATGCACAATCTCCAGACCCAGGTTTGACAAGGCCGCGATATCGTACACAACTGGTGTAGCAGATTCTTTTTTATAGCGAATGGCAATCTCCTCAGGAATATCTTCCTCATTTACTAGAATCGTATCCATGAAGCGACAGCCGAGATGGTCATAAAGCGCTTTAACATGGTCGCTTGCCGTGTACTCCAATGTCTCTCCAGCTTGTGTCATGACATTACAGATATACACCTTTTTCGCATTCGCTTTACAAACCGCCTCGCCAATCTTTGGAACAAGAAGGTTCGGCAGGATGCTGGTGTAAAGGCTTCCAGGTCCAACGATGATAAGATCCGCCCTCTCAATCTCATCGACAGATTCCTGTAAAGGCTCGACGTTCTCTGGCGTAAGGAACACCCGTTTAATTTTCTGCCCATGCGCGGGGATTTTCGATTCGCCGGTAACGATGGAACCGTCCCCCATCTCCGCATGTAAAACAACACTTTGATTGGCAGCCGGCAGTACTTTACCCCGTACATTCAATACTTTGCTCATTTCACGAATGGCATGGACAAAGTCGCCTGTGATCGTGGTCATTGCGGCAAGGAGCAAATTACCGAGCGAATGCCCGGATAACCCGTTTCCCGTGGCAAAGCGATGCTGAAACAGATCCTCAATTAATGGTTCCACATCCGATAACGCAGCAAGAACATTACGAACATCCCCCGGCGGAGGAATGTGTAGCTCATCACGTAATCTGCCGGAGCTTCCGCCATCGTCCGCTACCGTTACCACCGCAGTTATATCAACGTCATAATGTTTTAGTCCCCGGAGTAGAACAGGAAGCCCTGTTCCACCTCCGATAATGACAATCTTAGGTGCCTTTTGACGTCTCATCAGTGTTTACCCTTTCGTTTTTCGATATCTCGATGTGTAAGGAGTGTATCATATTCATCCTTAAAATGCTTCGCAAAGTACTCTGCCAGGGTCACAGAACGATGCTGCCCCCCTGTACAACCTATCGCAAGCACAAGCTGGCTCTTGCCTTCCCGCTTGTAGTAAGGAAGCATGAAGGTCAACAGGTCGGTAAGCTTTTCCACGAACTTTTGTGTTTCCGACCACTTCAACACATAGGACGACACTTCTTCATCCAGTCCTGTCATCGGTCTCATATGGTCAATGTAATGAGGATTTGGCAGGAAGCGTACATCAAACACAAGGTCTGCATCAATTGGAAGTCCGTACTTGAACCCGAAGGAAACAACGTTCAACTTAAATGTCTGTTTGGAGTGTGTGGCAAATTGTTTGAGGATTTTCTCTCTAAGTTCACGTGGCTTTAAGTTGGAAGTATCCAAGATCAGTTGCGCACGGCCCTTCAATTCTTCCAACAGCTCGCGCTCATGCTCGATCCCTTCAAGCGGTAATCCTGATTTCGCCAACGGATGCGACCTTCTTGTCTCCTTATAACGGCTCACAAGAACAGAGTCCTTTGCATCAAGGAATAGAATCTGAGGTGTCACCCAAGATAATTCCGAAATATCATCCAGCGCTTCAAACAGGCTGTCAAAAAATTCACGACCACGCAAATCCATTACCAACGCCACTTTATTCATTTTATTACCTGACTCTTCCATTAGCTCCAAAAACTTCGGAAGCAAAGTCGGAGGTAGATTATCGACACAGAAAAATCCGAGATCCTCCAAACTTTGGATGGCCACTGTTTTACCAGCTCCGCTCATCCCAGTGATAATTACCAATTCCACATCACTGTTCGTACCTGCACTCATAATGGTTTCACTCCTTTTTTCTGGCTCGAAATACGCCAATCAGTTTGGATCCAGACGGTAGGACAACAACTCGAAATCCGGCGTATATGTGAATGTCCCAAATATCATGCCAGTTCCTTTAATGAGGTAATCGAGAATATGAAAATCGCCAGGTGCCATCGGAAGTTTTGCAATCTCCTCCTGCTTATGCCACTCGATTTTCCCTTCTTCCGATTCCTTCACATTCTGTCCGTCATACTCCGTTGCAAGGAATGTGAACATCATCCACTCGGAAACGATGTCCTTTCCCTCTTTTATCACAAATGTAAAAACACCCTTAAGGGCAGGATTTTTTAAGTAGATGCCTGTTTCTTCACGATATTCACGCACGACCGTATCTTTTACAGATTCTCCGTGCTCCATTTTGCCACCAGGTGCAACCCACCAACCACGACGCGGTTTTTGCAACAGTAGCACTTGGTCATCTTTCACTAACACACAGTTTGTTACTCTTTGCATGGTTACAACCCCTTTTATCTTAGCTGTCTATAATTTCTCTCTGTAAAAGCTTTCCTTATAACTCCTGTTGATTTCCGTTCCAGTTGTTCGCTTTCCGCGGGGCGTGTGCTTGAGCCTCCTCCCAACGCTCGGGGGTCTCAAGCTACCGCTACCTCCCGCAGGAGTCTCTCACCTTGCACTTCAATCTACAGGGGATTACGAAGTAACAAGATAAGTTTTCCGTTTTCATGTATTTTAGCTATTGATTTTAGCACATATAAGAAGGAAAAATAGAACTAGCCAAGTGTATCATTTTTTATTTTACAGCAAATGCACCTATTAAGACACAATAAAGTTCTACAAATTAGCGAACTCTGTGTAAGGATTCCTGACAGGTATCGATTCCAGTTTCGGATTTTATATTTGAAAACGCTTTATTTTCCAAGTATATCATAGCGTTCTTTGATGGATGAAACAACTTTTGAAATTACCTTACATACAAATCTGTGGGTTTTATTATTTTCGCTGAGTAGGAGGCGCGTGCGAATCTCAAGAAAAGAATACAATTAGGTGAGGAATTGCTTGTTCGGGGTGAAAGATACCTCTATAAAAAAAGGACACGGGAAAAAGGGAACCCGTGTCATCCACTATATTTATAAAAGGGGGTCAATTACTATTTATATAATAACCGATTATTGTTTCAAAGCTGTTACAGATGCGTTAAGGCGCAGTTACGTTTTGGTTAAGGGGATGTTTCGACAGGTTCTTTTATAGTTCGACATACCTATCATACACATCCCTATACCCATTATTTCGTTGCGTTAGCTTTTAACTCCTCGACAAGCTCTTCTATATAATGTTGGGCACTTTGCGCAGCAATACTTCCGTCGCCTGTTGCTGTTACTATCTGGCGCAATGTTTTTTCACGGATGTCTCCGGCTGCAAAGATTCCAGGGACTTTCGTTTCCATGCGCTCATTGGTTTCGATATAGCCCATGTCATTTGTGATACCAAGGTTCAAGAACGGTTTTGTCAACGGGAGCATTCCCACATAGATGAACACACCGTCCGCCTGGAACTCCTGCTCTTCTCCATCCTTGGTGCTTACAAGCGTCACACTGCCAACCTTGCCGTCTTTCTCGTTGATTTCTTTGACGGTATTGCTCCAGATGAAGTCAATTTTGTCATTGTCGAATGCACGCTGCTGAAGGATCTTTTGCGCACGTAGCTCATCACGGCGGTGAACAATCGTCACTTTGGATGCGAATCGCGTCAGGTAAACGCCCTCTTCCACAGCAGAGTCCCCCCCACCGACAACGACCAATTCTTTATTTTTGAAGAACGCGCCATCACACACGGCACAGTAGGAAACCCCGCGTCCGCCAAGCTCTTTCTCACCAGGAACACCGATTTTTTTGTACTCGGCACCACTTGAAATGATGACTGTACGGCCTTTATAGGATTTGCTGCCAGCATTCACTGTTTTATATTCTTTTCCATCGATTACTTCTTTTACGTCACCATATGCATACTCAGCACCGAACTTCTTCGCATGCTCGAACATTTTAGTGGAAAGCTCAGGTCCGAGGATATGGTCAAACCCAGGATAGTTTTCCACTTCCTCCGTGTTCGCCATCTGCCCACCTGGCATTCCGCGCTCGATCATCAACGTGCTCAAATTCGCACGGGAAGTATATACTGCAGAAGTCATTCCCGCAGGTCCCGCTCCAATAATGATCACATCATAAATTTTTTCCTCTGTCATGTTGCCCACTCCTTTTAACTCGTTTACTTCATATTATAAGGCTCTTTTCTCAAGGCTCTTTTCTAAAAGATTGTTGCTATTTACTAGTAAAAAGTCGGCATTTGGACTTTTTACCGTGTATCTACTTTCAAAATATCATGCAGTCTCTCCGAATAACCAGGAAAAGAGCACGACAGCAACAATTATTACGGTTGTTATAAAAATACGGAATAGCAACAAAGTTTACGAAAACAGCCTTTCTCAAAGATTGTTGCTATTCGCTTGTAAAAAGTCGGGAATTGGACTTTTTACCGTATATCTACTTTCAAAATATCATGCAATCTCTCCGAATAACCAGGAAAAGAGCACGACAGCAACAATTATTACGGTCGTTGTAAAAATACGAAATAGCAACAAAGTTTACGAAAACAGCCTATTATAATAACCCTATTTTCATCCAATTTTAGATATATATTTACGGAATACACTTTTAAAGTATTCCCAGTTACTATCCTATATAACAGGCGGGCTTTACGTCCAACTATTTGCTCATAGGAAGTTGCTTGTGGCTTCTTTGCTCTCCTATGAGGACTATGTTTCTTCTTTTCCCCTGGCTCCGGCTTCATTCTGCACACAAAAAAACCGAGCCTCAGCCCGGTTTTAAGGTAAAGTAGAAACTAATTCCTCTACTCTTTTAATGTATTTTCTTAAGGTGCTTGCAGAAACCTCATATGTTTCCACCAGCTCTTTCTGTGTCACGGGAAAGCCGTTCCCCTTGCTCCAGACGTAGGCAAAAGCTCCCGCCCATGCCGGTGCATTCGTGAAAGTGATAGATTCTTTTGATGCGCGTGCATAAAGATCAAACCACTCTTTTACGATGGAATCGACCTGTTTCTTTTTTAAAAGTGTCGCAATTTCATACCCATTTACTACATTTACCGGTACATCCTTACGATTTAATAAGGCAAACATGGCAAATTCACGTACAGATGATGTGACAAAGGATTGCTCAAGCACATTTTTGACCGTTGTCTTACTCGAGATGCTCGATTGGAATATGCGGTAGAGCTGTTCCGCTTCTTCTTCCTCGACCGTTTTATCATCCACATAATTCCATGGCTCCGTCCCAGCCTTTTCAGGATTCAGTTCAAGCACTTTTGTCCAAGCCTGCTCGGCAACCGAAAACCTTTCCGTCTGGTAAGCCGCATTCGCCAACCAGAAATAAAACGTGCCATCACCTTGAAAGCCGTTTTTTTGCAAGGAGCGTAACCACTTGAAGGATAATTCATATCTGCCGATCAACCCGAAAGTCGCGCCAAGCTTATAACGGTGCTCTACCAAAATTGGTGTCACTTTTTCAAGCCGTGTTGCAAGCACGTTCATTTCCTTCACATTATTTTCGTAATGGAAAAAAACAAGCAGATTGCAGAGTGCATGCAGGTTGCCAGGGTTCTTATCCAGCACATCATCCAGCACATCGCGCGCCTCTGTCAGGTTGCCTTTGTAGAAATAAGCGAGCGCTAGGTTATTGTAGGCGGACCAGAATTGCGGATACTCCTCGATAATCTGCTCTAGCAATGCCAACGCTTCATCCAACTCACCCTTTTCAAGCAAGCCTCTCGCATTCTCCTGCATAACAATGAGATGATCCTGACCTTCCACATAATCCTCCGCTTCGTCCGTTTCGATTTCCAGAAGATCAATCAGGTCTTCTGTATCCTCTACGAACTCCCCGTCCGGCTCCATCGTCAAGTATTCCTCGGCATGCTTTCTAGCTTCCTGGAACAAACCTAAATATGCATAATTGTTCGCCAAAAAATAATGGCAGTCATGCATATCCGGGGCCAAATCTTCTATTATATCTTCTAAAAGTTCATTGGAACGCTGATAGTCACCAAGTTCGGTCAATACGATAGCCAGCTGACACATTATCGATGCATCACTCGGCTTCATCGCCTCCGCACGCTGTAGCCACTTTCTTGCCTTATATAAATCCCGCTTTCGATAAGCGCGGATTCCCTTTTGAAAAAAATAATCGCCATTCTGCGCAAATGGGATGATCTTCGCAACTTGTTTCACATTCGGATTTTTTCCCATTATAGCCTCCATACAAACTTACTTACCGTTCGTAGTATAACACAACAAACCTTTGAAAGAATAGGTGGGAAATTTTGATGTGTGCCGTAATTCTTTCCTTAGGAGAAATGCTTCAATACCAACCCCCTCAAAAAACTATCTCAACATAGCAATATCAAAATTTAATTCCTACTTCACCAGCTGTACCAACTGAAAATAAACAACTTATTTCCCCCTAAAACAAACGTTTGTTTAAAAATACCTATCCTCAAATAGTGAAAGGTTTATTTTTGGGCCGTATATGGAGGAAAACAAGATTATTTCAAACTAGCTTTTTAAAAAGTTAATCTCTATTCCAACGGCTGTACCCCTTCGTACAACTGACTTCCCTTTTTCAATTATTCAAACGTTTGTTTTAAAAATGCTATTGTAGGAAATGAGAGATCATTCGGTGATTTTAATGAAAAAGCCCTTGGGACATTAGTTTTTGAACCCTATTTACCTAATAAACCTGTGATTAAGGGATTTTGGAATTTTGGTGAGGCCATTATTAGGAGGTTTTGCGTAGAAGTTTAAAAGGGTATAAAAATTCTTACCTTACGATAAAATGGCTCTGTTTTTTCTTAAAAAGATACCTCAATTTAGTTAAAAAATCCGAACGTATGATCAATCCCTCTCTCATCCCACCATACTTATCCCCTTTTCCCCCACTAATAGCAGCCATTCCCCCCATAAACCAGGTGTAATCCCCCCAAATAAAGAAATAATTCCCCCACTACTTTTTTAAACCCACCACTAAACTCCAGATCCCCCCCACATCAAGCGTCTTTCCAACCACTTCATATCATAATCCCACCACAAAAGAGATTATTCCCCCCATAACCCTTCCCTTCCCCAACATCCCAATACAAAAAAACACCTCCCCAGCTGCCAACAAGCAACCAAGGAAGTGTCAAAATTCCCATTCAAAAAATCTATTCAACCGTCCCATCAGGCTTCTTCCCAGCATGACGTTTCTCCAGCACAGCCAGCACCTCATCCAAACTTACATCCTGCTCGCGTAACAGCACCATCACATGGAAAAACAGATCGGCAACCTCCCAGGTCAGCTCCCCGCGGTCTCGGTTTTTGGCTGCAATAATCACTTCCGCAGCTTCCTCGCCAACTTTTTTCAGAATCTTATCCACACCTTCTTCAAAAAGATAGGTTGTATAAGAGCCCTCCGGTTTATCCACAGCACGCGATGCAATCAATGACTCCAAGCGCGTCAAGATGGACGAGGCACCGATTGCTCCAGTTTCAGTCCCTGTTCCAGAATCCGGAGCCAGCACCACCTCATGAAAACAAGTCTCTTCCCCCTTATGACACGCTGGCCCTTTCGGCTCCACTAACACCAGCACCGCATCCTGATCGCAGTCGTAGCGCATCTCCACCACACGCTGCGTATTACCGGAAGTCGCCCCTTTATGCCAAAGCTCTGCACGAGAACGGCTCCAGAACCAGGTTTCCCGGGTTTCCACCGTTTTCACCAGCGATTCCCCGTTCATATACGCCAGCGTCAACACTTCTTTACTATAGGCGTCCTGCACAATTGCTGGGACAAGCCCCTTCTCATCAAACCTAACTGCTTCCAGATTGATCATCGAACCGGCACCCCTTTCTCCTTCAAGTAGCTCTTCACTTCTTTTACACTCGTTTCTTTATAGTGGAAAATGGAGGCGGCCAATGCTGCATCTGCCGCACCTTCCTCAAACGCCGAAAGAAAATGTGACGCTTCCCCGGCACCACCAGAGGCGATGACCGGAACCGAAACAGCTTCACTCACCGCTCTTGTCAGCGCCAAATTAAAGCCTTTCTTTTCTCCGTCGCTGTCCATACTCGTCAGTAAAATCTCTCCTGCACCCAAACGAACGACTTCACGCGCCCATTGCACCACTTCTTGATCAGTTTCGCGGCGTCCTCCGTGGGTGTACACTCTCCATGATCCGAGGCTCTCGTCATACTTTGCATCTATCGCGACAACTATGCATTGCGAGCCGAAATAGTCCGCTCCTGCCTGGATCAGATAAGGATTCAACAATGCTGCCGTGTTCAAGGAAACCTTGTCTGCACCTGCACGCAACAGACGTTTCATGTCTTCAATGGAATTGATGCCACCTCCGACTGTAAAAGGAATGGCCAATTTCGCAGCCACCTGCTCCACCACATCCACCATCGTTTCGCGGCCTTCGTGGGAGGCGGAAATATCAAGAAATACCAGTTCATCCGCACCTTCTTCATCATAAAAAGCCGCAAGCTCGACCGGGTCACCCGCATCACGAAGCTCCACAAACTGGACACCCTTCACAACACGCCCCTCTTTTACATCCAAACAAGGAATGATTCGTTTCGTCAGCATCTATTTCACCTCTTCCAACGCACGAGCGAGGTTGATTTTGTCCGTATAGATCGCTTTCCCGACAATCGAACCTGACACGCCAGCGTCCGCAAACTTTCTTAATGCCAACAGATCCTCAACGGAACTCACGCCTCCTGAGGCAATAACCGAAGCACCAGTCACACGGGCAAGCTCGACCGTCGCCTCCACATTTGGCCCTGAAAGCATGCCATCCGTTGCGATATCCGTGAAAATGAATGTCTCCGCACCAGCGTCCGCGAGTTCTTTTCCAAGCACGGTCGCCTTCACTGTGGACGTCTCGACCCAGCCTTCTGTTGCCACATAGCCGTCCTTCGCATCCAGTCCGATTGCAATCCTAGAACCTCCATACTTCGCAAGCATCTCCCGCACAAAGTCCGGATTATTAATAGCAGCACTCCCTAAAATAACCCGGTCCACTCCGTTCACCAAATAGTGCTCCACGTCCGCTGCAGTCCGGATGCCACCACCGATTTGCACCTTTGCAGGCAACTCGCTGGCCACCTGCAGCACAAACCGGTCATTAACAGGAGAACCTGCCTTCGCACCGTCCAGGTCCACCATATGAATCCACTCCGCTCCCTGCCCCACGAACGTTGCCGCCATATCAAACGGGGAATCACCGTAGACCGTTTCCTTGCTATAGTCGCCCTGCATGAGGCGCACACATTTTCCGCCGCGCATATCTATTGCCGGATAGATGGTAAAACTCATATTATCGCTCCTCTTCCTTCACAAGGTTTACAAAGTTCTCTAAGATTGCTAAGCCTACATTGCTGCTCTTTTCCGGGTGGAACTGGGTGCCGAACACGTTCGCACGCCCGACCACAGCAGGCACCTGCACATTATAAGTACTGCTAGCCAATAATTCCGATTCGTCATAATCCTTCACATAGTAGGAATGGACAAAATAGACATAGTCCTCCGGTACACCGTCAAGAAGCGGAGATGCTTGCTTAAATTCAAGCTTGTTCCATCCCATATGAGGCACCTTGTACGCCTTGCCTTCCGCTGTTACTCCTGGAAAGCGTTCGACCTTGCCCGTTAACAGGGACAAACCTTCTGTCACCCCGTTCTCCTCACTTTCCTCAAACAACAGCTGCATGCCAAGACAGATCCCAAGCATCTTTTTTCCGCGTGCCACTTCTTCTTTTATAAAAGAATCAAGACCTGTTTCCTGTAAAATGGACATGGCGTCACGGAACGAGCCGACTCCAGGAAGAATGAGCCCCTCCGTTTCAAACAACACATCCCGGTCATTGGAGATGACATACTCCACTTTCATCCGCTCGAGCGCCTTGCTGACGCTATATAAATTCCCCATTCCGTAATCAATGATGCCAATCATCCTTTACAACATTCCCTTCGTCGATGGTACTCCTTTAACGCGTGGGTCGATCGTTGTCGCATCATCCAATGCACGACCAAGCGCCTTGAAAATCGCTTCGATGATGTGGTGGGTGTTCGAACCATAGTGGACAATCACATGAAGGTTCATGCGCGCCTCTAAAGCAAGCTTCCATAAAAATTCGTGCACAAGCTCCGTATCAAATGTGCCCACTTTCTGGCTAGGGAATTCCGCTCTCATTTCAAGATGCGGGCGGTTGCTTAGATCGACCACCACCTGTGCAAGCGCCTCATCCATAGGCACAAAAGCATTTCCGTATCTTTTTATCCCCACTTTATCCCCAAGTGCGTCCTTCAATGCCTGGCCAATACAGATTCCGATATCCTCTGTTGTGTGGTGATCATCGATATCCACATCCCCACTTGCCAGCAGATCCAGGTTAAACTGCCCATGTTTTGTGAAAAGGTCCAGCATATGTGTCATAAAAGGAACAGGCGTCTCAAGCTTCGCTGACCCTTCCCCATCTATTGAAAAAGAAAGCTGTATCTGCGTTTCCTTCGTATTCCTCTCTAAACTGGCTGTTCGTGTCATCACAAAGTCTCCTCACTTTTTCTTGTTATATAAAGTAGAGTGTTACATTCCAGATATTATAGCTGTTGATTGGAGCACAGGGCGAAGACTCCAGCGGGAGGTAGTGCTTAGTGGAGACCCCGCAGGAGGCCTGAGGAGGCTCCACAAGCGCCCCGCGGAAAGCGAAGCCCAGTGCGGAAATCAACAGCGGTGTTAATCAGATTTGTTAGTAAACCGGCATTCCACAGCCCGGGCATGTGCTTCTAGACCCTCTAGCCGTGCGAACGTCGCAATCTTATCCACATTCTCTCTCAATGCCTGCTCACTATACATAATCACACTCGACTTTTTCACAAATTCATCCACAGATAATCCACTGGAAAAGCGCGCTGTCCCATTTGTCGGTAACACATGGTTCGGTCCGGCGAAATAATCCCCAACAGGCTCCGAGCTATATCTTCCCAGGAAAATCGCACCCGCATGCTTGATAAACGGAAGAAGGTTCATCGCTTCTGCTGTCATCACTTCCAGATGTTCCGGTGCCAGCTCATTGACGACACGGAGTGCCTCCTCCATCGTCTCTGTCACAAATATGGTGCCATACGCCTCAATGGAAGCTCGTGCAATTGCCTCGCGTGGCAGGGTTGATAGCTGCTGTTCCACTTCCTGAGCGACCTGTTCCGCAAGCCTTGCTGAAGTGGTAACAAGAACACTTGATGCCCGTTCATCATGCTCTGCCTGGGATAATAAGTCGGCCGCGATCTCGTTTGCCCGTGCTGTATCATCAGCCAGCACCACAATTTCACTCGGTCCGGCGATGCTGTCGATATCCACAAGTCCATACACTTCTTTTTTGGCAAGAGCGACAAAAATATTACCCGGACCGACTATTTTATCCACAGCCTGAATGGTTTCCGTACCATACGCAAGCGCAGCGACCGCCTGTGCTCCACCCACTTTATAAATTTCCTCGACTCCTAGAATATCAGCTGCTACTAGCACTCCTGCAGGCAATGTGCCATCCTGCGATGGTGGACTCACCATCGCAATTCGCTCCACTCCCGCGACCTGTGCCGGGATAACATTCATCAATACAGAGGATGGATAAGCCGCTTTCCCACCTGGTACATAGACACCAACCGCCTCAAGCGCCGTTACCTGCTGACCGAGTATGGTTCCATCTGACTTTGTGGATAACCACGACTGTTTCATCTGTTTTTGATGAAAATCACGGATATTTTCCGCCGCTTTGTGGATTACGTTGATAACCTGTGGAGAAACCTGTTGATAAGCTTCTTTTATCTCTTTTTTCGTCACCTTCAGTGTGGATAGTTTCGCACCATCCCATTTTTCCGTATAGGTGAATAGCGCTTGATCTCCCTGTTCCTTGACAGCCTGCATAATCTGAAGGACGGCCTCGCGTTGTTCTTCCGTTCCCTGATCAATTGAACGCCGCAATGACACCGACTCTTCTACTTTTTTAATCCTCATGATATTACACCTCCCCGACTACCTCAGCTAATCTATCCACAAGTTCATCAATCTGTTTATCTTTCAACCGGTAACTCACAGGGTTTACTATCAGACGGGATGTGATATCCACAATCCGCTCAAATTCCACCAATCCGTTCTCCTTCAAGGTCCTACCTGTGGATACGATATCCACAATCCGGTCGGATAATCCGATCAATGGGGCAAGTTCGATGGATCCGTTCAGTTTGACGATTTCCACCTGTTCTCCCTGCTCTCGGTAGTAGCTTGATGCAATCCCAGGATATTTGGTCGCAATCTTTGGGGCCACGTCCTTCATTTCCGTTCCCGGTAGTCCGGCAACCGCCAGATAGCAATCACTTATTTTCAAATCGAGCACTTCATAGACGTCCCGCTCCTCTTCAAGCATCACGTCCTTGCCGGCAATCCCGACATCTGCCACCCCATGCTCCACATAGGTGGTCACATCCATCGGCTTTGCTAGAATGAAGCGCATGTTTTCATCGGGTACATCAATAATCAGCTTCCTTGAATCATCGAGATCAGGAGGAATCCGGTACCCCGCTTTGACAAGCAGTTCTGCCGCCTCTTCAAAAATTCTTCCTTTTGGCATCGCTATGGTCAATACGCTCATGATTCGCTCTCCCTTCTGGCTTTTCCAAGGAAAAAGGTCACATCGGTAAACGACGCTGTGCATGCATCCACATTTTCCACACCCGAGATATCCTGCAGGACAACTTTTTCCCCGTTCTGTCTCTTCTCGTTGGCAAATGCAATTGCTTCCGCTCTTCTCTCCTGACTGAACAGGACGCCATGGATGTCAGCTTCGACCTTTTGGATATTTTTCGCTTCAAGGAGTCGGTCCAGATGAATGCCAAACCCTGTCGCCGATTTTTCCCGGTTGAATTTTTCAAAAAGCTTATCGTAACGCCCACCGTTTCCGATAGGGAATCCGATATTCCCGGCATAGGCTTCAAAAACTATCCCGGTGTAATAGCTCATATGACTGACAATGTTCAGGTCAAGCTTCACCGAACCGGTGACACCATAGGCTTTGAGCATCGTCCAAAGCTGCTCAAGCTCCTGGATGGCCATTTTGCCTGCCTCGCCATCGAGCACTTCTTTTGCCAGCTCGATGTTGGATGAATCCCCTCTTAACGTCAACAAGTTTAAGAGGCGCTTTTTATCGATGGAGGATAACGGCAGGCTTTTTACATGCTCGCGGTATCCCACGTAATTTTTTTCATATAAGAATCTTCTTAACGTTGCCGCTCGCTCTTCGTTTCCGACTACATCCAGGAAAATCTCCTGCAGGAAGCCGATATGCCCAATTGCGACAGTGAACGTCGATAGCCCGGCTTTTTTCAAAAGGGCGACAAGCAAGGCGATCATTTCGGCATCGGCACTGATGGAACGGTCGCCGATGCACTCGACACCGATCTGCTCGAATTCCGCCGGACGGCCCGCTTCATTCTGTTGGGCCCGGAACACATTTGCGGAATAAGCTAGTCGCTGCGGATAGCCTTCATTCAAGAGTCTGGATGCCGCCACCCTAGCAATTGGAGCCGTCATGTCAGGACGGAGGACAAGCGTGTGCCCCTGTTGATCGAGAAGTTTGAACAGCTGTTGATCGAGAATCGCGGACGCCTCGCCCACTGTTTCGTAGTATTCGAGTGTCGGTGTTTCCATGAATTGATAGCCCCATTGGCTAATCTCCGCTGTCATTGTGCTTTTTACTTTCTGTTTTGCTTCATATAAGGAAGGAAGCGTATCCCGCATTCCTAGTGGTTTTTCGAACATGAATGGTTTTGACATGTGGATACCCACCTTTTTAAAATAATCTGAAATCCTTTAGTTCGCTAATATGGTAACATACTAACAAAATGAAGCTTTATGGTCAAGTGTTTGTGAGTGAGTTGTAGACTTCTTTATTTTGGGTAAAAAAAGGCACTTTATCCTTGGAGACAAAGTGCTTGTTGTTAGAAAAGTTATCATAGATTAAAAAAATATATTGTTGGGTCAACTCCCTGTTGATTTGCATTCCAGTTGCTCGCTTTCCGCGGGGCGGTGCTTGAGCCTCCTCGGCAAGCCTGTGGGGTCTCAAGTCTACCGCTACCTCCCGCTGGAGTCTCTAAACCTTGCACTCCAATCAACAGGGGAAAACTAATTAACTTAGGTAGCTAGGGTTTCAGTAACAAAGACAGCCAACCCTTTCTAAAACTTCAACCGCTCCTGCATTTCTTCTTTGGTGTAGATGACGCGCATCGGATTACCCCCGACGAAGGCGCCTTCTGGTACGTCTTTATGTACGAGTGTGCCAGCGGAGACGATTGCGCCGTCGCCGATGATGACACCAGGAAGGATGGTCGTGTTGGCACCGATCATGACTTCACTTCCGATTTCTACATCTCCCAGGCGGTATTCCTTCACAAGGTATTCATGGGCGAGAATGGTCGTGTTGTAGCCAATTACTGTGTTGCGTCCGACACTTATTTTTTCCGGAAACATGACATCGAGCATCACCATTAAGGCGAACGAGGTCTGATCCCCCACCTTCATGCGGAGAAAAGTGCGGAACAGCCAATTTTTCATTCCGAGGAATGGGGTGTACCTGGCAAGCTGAATGACAACGAAATTCTTGACCACTTTTGAAAATGGAACAGTTTTATAGACATGCCAGAGTGAGTTCGCGCCTTCCACAGCGTAGCGTGTCGTCCGTCTACTCACCCTTAGTCACTCCTACCAATGGCAGCAGATCTTCCATATGTGTCAGCATATAATCCGGGTCAAATGACTGTAGGTATTCGACGCCCTTAATCGTCCAGCTTACCGCCGCCGTTTTCGTACCGGCATTTTTCCCTGCCAAAATGTCATGATAGTTGTCTCCCACCATGATGGCTTCGTCCGGTGTGGAACCAAGCTGCTGCAGGGCAAGGTGGATCGGCTCCGGGTCCGGTTTGGCGTTGGTAACATCATCAAGGCAAACGACCACGTCAAAGAACTGGTCGAGCCCTGTCAACTTAAGCCCCATTACCACCGTTTGGCGCATTTTTGTCGTGACAATTCCAAGCTTTAAACCTTTTTCGTGAAGAAGCTTTACTGTCTCATATACCCCTTCAAACTCAGTTACTAACTCGTCATGTTTGGACATATTGAAATCCCGGTAGTGGGTGATCATTTCGTCCACTTTCGTCTCATCCATTTTTACGAATGTGTCATATAAAGGCGGTCCGAGGAAGGTCAGTACTTCTTCACGGCCATACTGTTCAGGATAGTAATGGTCCAACGTATGGAGGAACGACTCGATAATAAGGTTATTCGTATCTATTAATGTTCCATCTAAATCAAATAGCACTGTGTTAATGGTCATAAGATGCTTCCTTTCTTTTCTCAAGTTCAATTCGTTTCCAGATGAAGGCTACCGCTATCGTGAGTAGGACGGCAGTAACAATCCGGATGAGAAGTAGCGGCCAAACTGGAATTCCAAGCGGAATGAAGATCAGCGTGTCTTCCACTACGGCATGGCAGGAGACAAGGAAGATGAATGCCAGCGTAAGGTCCTTCTTACTTACATTATCCTCTTTAACCGCCTGAATCATAACTCCGGCGCCATATGCAAGACCGATTAACAGTCCGGCAGCCATTGTGGTGGATGTGTTTTCCTTCATGCCTAGCACTCTTGTGAACGGCCCCATCCATTTGGAGAACACAGCCAGCCAACCGAGCTCTTTCATATACTGCACAAGAATCATGAGCGGTATGACGATGATCGCCAACTGCAGTATTCCCATCAATCCACGTTGAGTCGCATCAAGGATAATGGGGAAAAAGCCTGTCACGACCTCTTCGGATTTCGCAACCATTCCATACTGGGCAAGCTCGCCGCCACCCTTCCAAGCAAGGTTGATGATGATTCCCGAGAAAAAGGCAAGGCCTAATCTGACTACGAGAATCACCCATATTTTCAGGCCGACTTTTGCAGCAACCGTCGATTCGACCAACAGATTATGGGAAAACGACAGCATTACTGCCAAAATAAAGACTTCTTTTACCGTGAGATCCAGGGTGAGAATGGCCCCGATTCCTGCATAGAGATTAAGAAAATTACCGATAACAAGCGGAATGGCCGCCTCTCCAGACAAACCGAAAATTCCCATGACCGGTGCAATCGCATTTATTAAATACTGTAGAACTGGTGTATGCTGCAGGATACCGACAAGAAGTGTGACAGGAAAAATCACTTTCCCTAATGTCCATGTTGTCTGGAGCCCCACCTTCAGCCCCCGTTTAAATATTTGAAGCATGATGCCCCTCCCCTTTGAAGTAGCCGGTCCATTTATCTGTGTGTTGGAGGCTTTCGTTTATTTTGTCGCGTCCGGTGATTTTTTTGAATCCAAGTAGCGTTCTTTTTTATCCGCATCCAAGTAACGTTTGTTAGCCATACCAAGTGCTCTACGAACAATGATGAGTGCGATGGCTAGAACGACTAGTCCGATCGAGATGACCTGCGCGATTCTCAAGGATTCCGTCAGCATAAGGCTGTCCGTACGAAGCCCTTCGATAAAGTAGCGGCCGATGGAGTACCAGATCACATAACTCAGGAAAAGCTCCCCGCGTCTAAGGTTCACTTTTCTAAGTAATAGAAGCAATCCGAATCCGACAAAATTCCAAATCGATTCATAAAGGAAAGTAGGATGATAGTACGCTCCATTGATATACATCTGGTTGACGATGAAATCCGGCAAGTATAGGCCTTCAAGGAATCCTCTCGTTACCTCACCACCATGGGCTTCTTGGTTCATGAAGTTGCCCCAGCGGCCAATTGCCTGACCTAGTATTATACTTGGTGCCCCTATATCAGCAAGCTTCCAGAACGAAATGCCTCTGATTCTTGCAAAAATAACCCCGGTAGTGATGGCGCCAATAAGACCGCCATGGATCGCCAGTCCACCTTCCCAGATTTTCAAAATGTCGCCCGGATTCTCTGAATAATGATCCCACTGAAAGGCTACATAATATAGTCGTGCACAAAGAATGGCTATCGGAATGGCGAACAGGACAAGATCGACAAATACATCCTTATTAAGCCCTCGTCTTTCGGATTCCCTTGTGGCAATCCATAAACCAAGCAATGCTCCAGTACCAATGATTGCCCCATACCAGTACACCGTGATTGGCCAGCTTATCATGACTGGATTCAACGGCTCGATGTTTCCTAACAACATGTTCCCCACACTCCATTATCTATTAAATGTCTTCATGCTCGTTTTCACTATTAATTACACCTGACAAACGGTTGGAGAACTGCTCGGCAGCGTTCATGCCCATTCTCTTCAAGCGGAAATTCATCGCCGCCACTTCAATGATAACGGCCAGATTTCGCCCAGGACGAACCGGCACCGTCAGCCTTGTCACTTCCGTATCGATAATCTTCATCCTCTCTTCATCCAATCCGACACGGTCGTACTGCTTGTTTTTATCCCAAAGCTCGAGATTGATGACAAGCGTGATACGTTTGTAGCTCCGTACCGCTCCCGCTCCGAAAAGGGTCATCACGTTGATAATTCCAAGACCTCTGATTTCAAGCAGATGTTCAATCAGTTCCGGTGAGTTACCGATGAGCGTATCTGTATCTTCCTGCCTGATTTCCACGCAATCGTCAGCCACCAAACGATGGCCTCTTTTTACAAGCTCAAGCGCCGTCTCACTTTTACCGACACCGCTTTTACCTGTGATAAGCACGCCAAGCCCGTAGATGTCCACAAGCACACCATGAACCGCTGTTGTCGGTGCAAGCTTTCCTTCAAGATAATTGGTCAGATGAGAAGATAATCTCGTCGTTTTCATTGGCGAGCGCATAAGTGGGACATTTTCATACTCCGCCGCTTCTAGGAGTTCAGGTGGCACTTCCATATCCCTTGAAACAATGATTCCCGGAGTGATGTCCGTGCACAATTGGCTCATCCGCTCCCTTTTTTCTTTTGGCGTAAGTCTTTCAAAAAAAGAGAGCTCCGTTTTCCCGAGCAACTGAATCCGCTCCGCGGGGTAATACGTAAAATACCCGGCCATCTCTATACCAGGTCGGGAAATATCGCTTGTTGCAATCGGACGGTTCACGCCCTCTTCCCCACCAACCAATTCAAAATTAAATTTCTCTATCAGATCCTTTGTCCGAACCTTTGGCAAGGCCAAAACCTCCTTCAATATTGAAACCCTGTGTGTTAAATGAGTTTTGCTTCATATGTAAAATCAATCTTTCCTCATTTTAGCACTATTTGACTTTTTTATTAAGTGGGAGGATTGGGGGAGGGGAAATTGATTGGGATTTAGGGTCATATAGCTGTTGACTGGAGCAAATGGCGTAGACTCCAGCGGGAGAGTAGCGACAATCTTGAGACCCCGCAGGGCATAGCCCGAGGAGGCTCAAGATTGTCGCCCCGCGGAAAGCGAAGCCATTTTACGGAAATCAACATGGACGTTAATAAGAGCCTATAAAAAAGCGCGAACCCTTTTCGCAGGCTCGCGCTTCATTCTAATTCTTTTTTTGCAAAGGCTCAACAATCGCCTTCTGAATCAACAGGTTCAACAATGCTATGACAATCGCCGCGAGAATCGCTGTTCCAAAGCCATCAATATTGAAGGCATCGCCCATCATGAAAGCTGTCAGCATCAACGTGATGGCGTTGATGACGAACAGGAACAACCCCAGGCTGAGCAACGTGACCGGCAAGGTAAGAAGCACCAGGATCGGCCTTACGATTGTATTCAGGACTGCCAGAATAAGACTGGCGATGATGGCCGCCCCGACACCGCTCAGCTGGAACGAGTCAAAATAGCCGGCGACCACGATTAATACTAGTGCATTAACGAGAATACTAATCGCCCATCTCATCAGCTAATCTCAGTCTCTTCGTTCGGGAGTAGAAAAGTCAGGACAAAATACGTAAGAATCAACGGCATGATACCTGTCGGGAACAACAGGATGACGAAGATGACACGCAATAAATTGGAATCCACGCCAAGATATTTTGCAAGACCTCCAAGCACTCCTGCTAGCTTGCGGTCATTTTTGGAACGAATAAGTCTTTTCATCTTTACTTCACCTCAAATGGTTTGATTAAAATGGAGCCGGTTGTCGTTTCTGCAAGGATGTAAGTAAGTGGTGCATCTTCCTTTTTTGCTTTAAAATGAAGTGCCTTTTGCACAACTTCATTCTTTTCTTCCACTATATCCATGCCTGGCACTTCACAAGTGAAGCTTCCAAGATTGGTTTTCAGCTCCGCTTCCACTGCATTGACAGTTGGAATGAACAGATCGACACTGCCTGTTTTCGTTTTGGCCATAATGGAGCGGGCAGCAGAACCGGTAAGTTCTCCGACAACACTTCCGTTAAAGCTCTGAACATCCAGTTTTTCAATATCGCCTCGTACCCTTAACATACCGTTAATGGTTTCAGCTTCAATCTCTTTTGCATGGCAATCCATCAGCTTGATATGACCATTTGCCGTTTCTGCTTCAATATACTCGCTCGTCAGGTTATCCCAAGCAATCGAGCCGTTTGCCGATTTCAGCTTCATTGACTTTACATGTAAACCTTCCCCTGAAATCGGTCCATTAAACATGCGGATATTCAGGCTATCGTATTTCTCTTCCGGTACATAGACCGTAGCATTCACTTTAATATGCTTCTTCTGGACGGAAAATCTCAGCTTCCCTGCTTCGATGGAAAAAAGCACCTCGCTCAAGAAGGCTTTGCGGGCATCGTCTTGGGAACTTTCCTCGTACACCTTCGCCTCACACTCGATTTTCACATCGTTCTCTTTCCAAGGAACCACTTTCACCGAACCATTCGCCACATCCAGATCGATGTGCTGCAAATGAACATCGGATTGCTGGAAGATGTGTTGGATGGAAATCGAAGGACCGAAGTTGAAGTCCAGATCCAAATCCTTGATTTTCTGTAGTGCACTTCCGACAAAATCCAAAATGTTATTTTTAAAAGAGGAAGCCTGCTTGCTGTAGGAATCAAATTTTGATTTGTCATATGTGCCGGAACCTGAACCGTTTTTTGAATTCGAATTTGAGTTTGAAAATACTTTCGTGGACAAGGCTTGGAATATATTTTCTTCAGCTTCCTGGGAGCCCTTGGCATCCTTCGCAAGTTCCGAAACAATTTCATCCTGTCTCAAATTCTTCTCTTCACTATTCTTCTCCAAACTCTCCAATAAAATGATAGCCTCTTCCGCCGTCAACTTTCCTTCCTCCACCAACTTCAAAATACGCTTACGTTCTTCCATACATCAACATCCTCCCTTTAAATAAACTACTCAATCTTCCAATCAACAAACATCTATACTAACTATACGACCAAACCAACCTAAAAGTTTCATTTCTTGCTTTCTACTCTTATTGTTGCACAAAACTTGCGAAAAGGGGTCAGACCCCGGCAGGATTTTTTGAACTTCCGTCGTACGCCTCAGGTCTTAGAGTCAAAAGTGACAAGGATAACACAAAGCAGCGATATTTTGGAGTCGGAATGGCTGGCATGGTATAATGGGCTTAGTTTCTGGGTATAGATTGTGTGAAAGGAGTAGATTGTAATGGATTTTATTATGGATCATTTGTTAACGATCATTATTGTGCTGGTCGTTCTGTTTGTAGTGATACCATTCTTGAAAAGTATTTTGTCCAAACTGATAATTGTCGGTCTTGTGCTGGCAGGATTAATATTCTTCGGAGTACTTGGCCCTGATTTTACAGAGTCATCTTCCAATTATGTCGAGAATACGATTCGTCCAGTGGTGACGGATGAGATAGATAAAGCGGATTTCAACTATGATGAAGAGTCAAGGGAATATATCATTCAGAGTGCTTCCTTTCACTTGAAAGGTAAACTGAATGAAAATACCGGGGAAATTCGTTTCAGAGAGAAAACCTACGAGATGGATGTTCGTTTCCTAAAGGATATTATTGAACAGAAAGTTAAAGAACAAGAGACAAACCAGTAGAGCATAAATAAAAAGGATGATGGTCGCCAACTAGGCGTTACCATCATCCTTTTTCTATTTTTCAAAGCCAGTTCAGCCCTTGCTAACTGTCTCCATTTCTCTTACTTTCTGATCCATACGATCGCGGTCACGCAATAAAACAGGTCGCAGATATTGCCCAGTATAGGAGGCCTCCACCTCAATGATCTCTTCCGGTGTACCGGTAGCAATGACGCTCCCTCCCTTGTCCCCGCCTTCAGGGCCAAGGTCCACCATGTAATCCACCGCTTTGATGACATCAAGGTTATGCTCGATCACAAGTACTGTATCACCGTTTTCCACCAGACGCTGAAGCACCTTCAACAGTCTGGCAATATCGTGTACATGTAGCCCTGTCGTCGGCTCATCTAGGATGTAAAGCGAACGCCCTGTAGACCTGCGATGCAGTTCCGATGCCAGTTTGACACGTTGCGCCTCTCCACCGGACAAGGTGGTAGCCGGTTGACCAAGTGTGATATACCCTAGTCCAACATCAAAGATGGTTTGTAGCTTCCTCTTAATCTTAGGGATGTTTTCGAAGAAACTAACAGCATCCTCTACCGTCATTTTTAAGATATCATCAATATTCTTCCCTTTGTATTGAACCTCAAGTGTTTCACGATTGTACCGTTTACCATGGCAGACTTCACATGGGACATACACATCAGGAAGAAAGTGCATTTCTATCTTGATGATTCCATCCCCGCGGCACGCCTCACAGCGTCCACCTTTAACATTGAAACTGAAGCGACCTTTTTTATAGCCTCTTACTTTCGCTTCGTTGGTCGAAGCGAACACATCACGAATGTCGTCAAATACACCTGTATAGGTAGCAGGGTTGGAACGCGGCGTTCTCCCGATCGGTGACTGGTCGATATCTATGACCTTATCGAGGTGCTCAACCCCTTTTATTTCTTTATGTTGACCAGGCTTCGTTTTGGCATTGTGTAAGCGTTGAGCCAGTGCTTTGTGCAATATATCATTGATGAGTGTGCTTTTCCCTGATCCGGACACACCTGTTACTGCCACAAAGCATCCGAGTGGTAATTTCACATTCACATTGCTCAGGTTGTTTTCGTTCGCACCAAGCACCTCAAGGAAACGGTCTTTTACAATCTTCCGTTCAGTTGGAAGCGGGATGAACTTTTTCCCAGATAGATACTGCCCTGTCAAAGAACCCTCATCGTTCATCACTTCTTCCGGTGTTCCAGCTGAAATTACCTGACCGCCATGAACGCCAGCGCCAGGTCCAATATCCAGCAAATAATCGGCTGCCATCATCGTGTCTTCATCATGCTCCACGACTATCAACGTATTCCCGATATCACGCATATTTTTCAGAGTCTGGATAAGACGGTCATTGTCACGTTGATGAAGCCCGATAGACGGCTCATCCAAGATATAAAGAACACCTGTCAATCGTGAACCTATCTGGGTGGCAAGACGGATACGCTGCGCCTCTCCACCTGATAGCGTACCGGCAGCACGGCTTAATGTCAGATAATCCAATCCTACATTATTCAAGAATCCCAGACGCTCCTCGATTTCCCGAAGTATCATATGGGCAATCTTTCTCTCTTTTTCTGTAAGATCAAGCTTACCGAAGAAATCTAATGCCTCCACGATGGAAAATTTAGTGACATTCCCGATATGTTTTTCATTAATAAGAACCGAGAGACTCTCAATTTTCAGGCGGTTTCCTTTACAAGCCGGGCAAGGCTGCTGGGCCATGTATTTTTCCATCTGTTCACGGATGTAATCGGAGCTTGTTTCCTTGTAACGTCTTTCCACATTGGGGATAACTCCCTCAAAAATGATGTAGCTTTCTCGCACCTGTCCGAAGTCGTTCTCGTAGCGGAAGTAGATTTCCTCTTTTCCGCTTCCATAGAGGACTTTATCCAGTAGATTTTTGGGGATATCTTTTACCGGCATATCCATATCAATGCCGAAGTGGTTGCAGACCGCTTGGAGCATCTGTGGATAATATTGTGAACTTGTTGGCTCCCATGGCGCCAGTGCATGCTTTTTCAGGCTGAGATTCTTGTTTGGCATCACCAGGTCGATGTCCACCTCGAGCTTTGTCCCCAGACCATCACATTTCTGGCAGGCACCATATGGACTGTTGAAGGAGAACATTCTCGGTTCCAGCTCTCCAATGGAGAATCCACATTGTGGACAAGCATGATGTTCACTGAAAAGTAGCTCCTCTTCCCCTATAACATCTACAATCACTTTACCTTCCCCAAGTCTTAATGCCGTTTCCAAGGAGTCGGAAAGACGTGTTTCCACCCCCTCTTTCACGACAATCCGGTCAATGACCACTTCGATGGAGTGCTTCTTGTTTTTCTCCAGTTCAATATCGTCGGTTATTTCCACCATTTCACCGTTCACCCGGACACGGACATATCCTTGCTTCTTAATGTCTTCCAACGTTTTAACGTGCGTCCCTTTACGGCCTTGAATGACAGGAGCGAGGATTTGAAGTTTCGTCCGTTCTGTGTACTCCATTATTCGGTCCACCATCTGTTCAATGGTCTGGGAGGATATTTCAATGCCATGTTTGGGACATGTCGGGCGTCCAACACGTGCAAAAAGAAGACGGAGATAGTCGTAAATTTCCGTTACCGTCCCAACCGTGGAACGCGGGTTACGACTTGTTGTCTTCTGATCGATCGAGATGGCGGGTGAAAGCCCCTCAATCGCATCCACGTCGGGTTTGTCCATCTGGCCAAGGAACTGGCGGGCATAGGCTGATAGGGATTCCACATAACGGCGTTGCCCTTCCGCATAAATGGTGTCAAATGCAAGTGAGGATTTCCCCGATCCCGAAAGACCCGTCAACACTACAAGCTTGTCGCGGGGAATGGTCACATCTATATTTTTCAAGTTGTGGGCTCTAGCCCCTTTTACTACGATTTTATCCATTGCCATCCTTATGTCATCCTTCCGCTTTGAGCTCCAAGATGAGGTCACGAAGTTCGGCAGCACGCTCGAAATCGAGCGCTTTTGCCGCATCTTTCATTTCCTGCTCCATGCTTTCTATGAGCTTTTCTCTTTCTTTCTTGTTTTTCGGTCTGAGTCTTGGCGCCGCGCCTTCGTAATTACCATCTTCCTCGGCAACAAATGTGGCACGTATAAGCTCCGGAACTTTCTTCTGAATCGTTTTTGGCGTTATTCCATGTTCTAGATTATATGCTTCCTGGACTTCACGGCGACGCTTCGTTTCATTTATCGCAATGTCCATGGATTTTGTTATTTTATCGGCGTACATGATTACTTTTCCGTTCGAGTTACGTGCTGCACGACCGATTGTTTGGATCAAGGAACGCTCGGAACGAAGGAAGCCTTCCTTGTCCGCATCGAGAATCGTGACAAGGGACACTTCCGGAATGTCGAGCCCCTCCCTTAAGAGGTTAATTCCGATTAGAACGTCATGTTTACCGAGCCTAAGTTCCCGGATGATTTCGATTCGGTCCAGGGTCTTGATTTCCGAATGCAGATATGCAACCTTGATACCAAGTTCCTTCAAGTAGGCAGTAAGATCCTCGGACATTTTTTTCGTCAATGTGGTGACAAGAACCCTTTCGTTCTTTTCAACACGTTGATGAATTTGACCGATAAGATCGTCAATCTGCCCTTTGATCGGACGGACTTCGATAACCGGATCAAGAAGTCCGGTTGGACGGATGATCTGCTCAATCATTTTCGGTGTATGTTCTATTTCATAAGGTCCCGGTGTTGCGGAAACGTAGACAAGCTGCGCTGTTTTCTTTTCGAATTCCTCGAACCTCAGTGGACGGTTATCTTTGGCGGACGGCAGACGGAAGCCGTGATCCACGAGGACCTGCTTTCTCGCCTGGTCCCCGTTGAACATTCCCCTGACCTGCGGGAGGGTAACGTGGGATTCGTCGATCACCAACAGGAAATCCTCCGGGAAGAAGTCCATCAGGGTATATGGGGTAGAACCTGCCGGGCGAAGTGTCAGGTGACGTGAGTAGTTCTCGATTCCTGAACAAAAGCCCATTTCCGCCATCATTTCTAGGTCATAGCGTGTACGCTGCTCGAGACGCTGTGCTTCCAGGAGTTTCCCTCCTTCGCGCAACTCTTCAAGGCGCTCTTCCAATTCCGCCTGGATGTTGACGATCGCTTTTTTCATTTTCTCTTCGCGGGTTACGAAGTGGGATGCCGGGAAAATGGAAACATGGTTACGATCTCCTAGGATCTCACCTGTGAGTGCGTCCACTTCCCTTATCCGGTCGATCTCATCTCCGAAAAACTCCACACGAATGCAATGTTCATCACGGGAGGCAGGGAATATCTCCACTACATCTCCACGAACACGGAACGTTCCACGCTTGAAGTCGATGTCGTTCCTGCTGTACTGAATGTCGACCAGGTCACGAAGTAGTGCATTCCGTTCCTTCTCCATGCCTGATCTCAAAGACACGACGAGGTCACGGTATTCTTCCGGTGAACCCAAGCCATAGATGCAGGATACACTGGCGATGATGATGACATCGTTTCGCTCAAAGAGGGATGCGGTAGCTGAGTGACGTAGCTTATCAATCTCATCATTGATGCTTGCATCCTTCTCAATGAAAGTATCAGTGGAAGGTACATATGCCTCCGGTTGATAGTAGTCATAATAACTAACAAAATATTCGACTGCATTGTTCGGAAAAAATTCCTTGAACTCACTATATAACTGCCCTGCCAACGTTTTGTTGTGAGCGATGATTAATGTCGGTTTGTTTACCGCCTGAATCACATTGGAGACGGTAAACGTCTTCCCGGTCCCTGTTGCACCAAGAAGCGTCTGATGTTTTTTCCCGCTTTTGAGGCCCTCCACAATCTCCGCGATTGCGGTCGGCTGATCTCCATCCGGCTTATATCCAGATACTAACTCAAACTGTTCCATCCACAAAAAGCCTCCATTTCCGTTCGTCTTAACCTCTACCAATATTCTACCACAACAGAAGCCCAAAACAACAAAAATACGAACTGATATTCGCTTTTTGTAGTATTACATTTTGGTTACGGGGAGGTTAAATTCCTGTGGGGGGGTCAGACCCCCACAGGAATTTCTCCCTCCACGTCGAAACCCCTCTGCCGGAGCGCCATATTTCTTTATACCCGTCTCTGTTGCGTTTAATAGTTGTTTTCTATATTCTTATCATTATCATCTATTCAGGATTGGAAACTGTATTTGGGGAGATTTGTGATGAAAAAGTTTTTTAATAGAAGAAAAATGAAGTTAAAAGGTTCTTCTGCGGTCTGCGTTGGTATTTTGTCCATACTCTTGGTGGGCTGCTCGTTCAATGATATACCTCAAGAAACAATGAGTTTGCCTTATTTGGATGAGCGCGCGTTGGAAAATCCTGAAAAGGAATTTACCTATAGTGAAGTGGATGGAGAGTATGTCCATGATTATATCCAAGCTAATAAAGACAAGTCGGTAAGATGGACGGCTACGGTAACCCGTGTGGAGAACAACTCAACTTTTGAGCTTCAGGAGCCGCTTCTGCCAGCAATTCTCGTCACTTTCGCAGACGAGCTGGACCCTGTCCCGCAAGTGGGCGACGTTATTACCTTCACAGGTGTGCTGACAGGCTACGGAGAAACTTTCGGAAAAGACCCACTCTGGGTGGTTAGGCCTGCCAAACTTGAAACCACTACCAAAGAGGAACAGGAAGCCTTAATAAACTTCAAAGAGGCGGCACAACAAACAAAAGAGGGAGCAGACCTTCCGTAACCCGGAAATGCTGCTCCCTCTTTTTTATTTTAACTTCCCTACCATTCGCTTCGCATATAAAAATCCGATTGCAATGGAGACGATGTCCACCAACATAACGTACCATTCGTTCCCGTGCCCCTTCATAATGGAGACCAGGATCAGGACTACCGCCAAACCTGTACCAACATATAGGTTGTATGTCACTCGCGTAAAAAGGACCACAAGCAGTGCAGGAATAATCAACGCCAATACCAGCTTTACCAACAATCTGAAAACCTCTTTTCTATCTCATCCGAAAATCTTCTATTGTTAGTATAGCAGTTTTTCAACGTTGATATAAAAAGAATTAATCAACCGGAATAACCGGAATAACCTGAATATCATCTCCAAAGATTCTGCGTATCACCGTTTTTCCATTTTCTTCTTTGGCTTCAACTCTGTTCCCTATTCAACCTCCACAGCAATCTCCGTCACACTTCTCAATTTTTTCTGCTTATTTGCCAGCTGGATTTTGTTCACGAATGTAAGGATGGATTGTCTGTCATCATCATTTTCTATCACAAACTCGACCAAATAGGTGTATCTTCTTTTTTTCACGTTTGCCTGCACTCCAAGAATGTTGGCTCTAAATTCAAGCATCTGATTTGAAACAATGAATTTCAGCCCTAATAGCACATTACTATCCTCCGGAATTTGCACGCGACTGATAAAACGCAATTTTTCCATATTCAGCTCTTCTACAAACACCTTTGTACTCCCTGTTGTCACATCACGACCGCTCACTTGTAAAATGGACATCCCGCCCACTACAAAATGTCTTGTTCGATAGAGTCCTAACCACATCAATTTATTCTGTTGCTTTGTCACAAGACTGCCCCCTACATCCGTTCAATGGTTTTTGTTTTTTATATCGGCCAAACTCAGCGTTATTTTAGAAAAATCAGATAGTAACCTTTAATATTGTCCAGTTTTGCAGTGACTCAAAAAAAAATGCCCAAAACATCCATCGGATATTTTGGGCATTTTTATATTTACAACTCATTCTTAATCCTCTTCCGCCATAATATCAATCAGGCCGATTTTCGGATTCTTATCTTTAAACCATCGTAACGAGAAGTCATTATCAAACAGTGCAACATACTGATCATTTCGGTCTTTCACTAGGATGTTACGGGAATCAAACAATGACGTATCCACATCCTGGCTCTCTAGCCAACGTGGAATTTTCGATCCAATCATGTTGTAGACCACTTCCACGTTATACTCGCCTTTCATGCGGTACTCAAATACGTCCAATTGGAGCTGACCAACCGCTCCAAGAATGTATGCCTCTGTGCCATATTGACGGAACAGTTGGATGGCACCCTCCTGTACTAGTTGGGTGATTCCTTTTCCGAACTGCTTTCCTTTCATCACGTTCTTCGCTTCCACCTTTACGAAAAGCTCAGGTGCGAACGTCGGGATCTCGTCGAACTCGGCTTTATGGCTACCACCATACAAGGAGTCACCAATTTGATATACACCAGGATCATAAATCCCGATGATATCACCAGGGTAGGCAAGATCGACGGTTTCACGGTCTGATGCCAAGAACTGCTGAGATTGTGCCAGCTTAATGGATTTACCTGTACGACTTACCGTTACGGTCATTCCGCGGTCAAACACACCGGAACAGATACGTAAAAACGCTAAGCGGTCGCGGTGTGCAGGGTTCATGTTAGCTTGGATTTTGAAAATAAAGCCGGAGAACTCGGTAGATTGGGGCTCAATTTTCTCCTCCTGTGTCTGACGCGGCTGTGGCTCGCTTGCAAGATCCAGGAACGTACGGAAAAACATTTCCACTCCAAAATTAGAAATAGCACTTCCGAAGAATACAGGTGTCTGGAGTCCGTTCTTCACCTTATTGATGTCAAAATCGTTTCCTGCCTCTTCTAGTAGTTCAAAATCCTCTTTTGCCTGAATGAACGTAGGGTGTGTAGCAATCTCCTCCACTGCATCCAGTTCCTTGAAAGGAATGCGGTCCTCTTCTTCTTTACCTTGATAGCGTATGAACACTTCATTGTAACGGTCATAAACACCCAAGAAGCGTTTACCCATACCAACAGGCCAGTTCATTGCATAGGACTCAATGCCAAGCACCTCTTCAATCTCTTCCAATAACGCAAGCGGTTCTTTTCCTTCGCGGTCCAATTTGTTAATGAAAGTGAAAATAGGAATACCACGCATACGACACACCTTGAAAAGCTTGATGGTCTGTGGCTCGACCCCTTTCGTGCAATCGATGATCATCACGGCGCTATCTACCGCTGTCAATGTACGATACGTATCTTCACTGAAGTCTTCATGTCCTGGAGTATCAAGGATATTGATATGTTTATCCATGTACTCGAAGCTCATGACACTTGACGTTACCGAGATACCACGCTTTTTCTCGATTTCCATCCAGTCGGACGTCGCAAACTTTCCTGATTTTTTCCCCTTAACCGTACCCGCTGAGCGAATGACGTTTCCGAATAATAGAAGTTTCTCTGTCAACGTCGTTTTCCCGGCATCCGGGTGGGAAATGATCGCAAAGGTTCTGCGACGTTCTATCTCTTTATTTAAAAGTTCATTTTTCACAATTCCGTACCTACCTCTCAAAAATTACACAATAGTGATATTATAACAGAAATCAGCTTGAGAAAAATATAGCAATCCGCTGAAAACCTATTTCCAATATTCCTATATTCCGTTATACTCTTTGTAAATATATGTTAGGAGTGATCATTTTGGCAAAAAGTAAAGCGAAGAAACTGCGCGACAAGCAAGTCCGCGAAGGTAGACGCAACCCTGAAAACGGCCGCGGCACGTATGCACTGGCGAACCTCGGCACAAAGATGACTAAGAGTAAAAAAGAAAAATTAAATCAGCTGTACAAAAAAGAACGACAATCTCGCTATGGTGGTGACCGAGAGAATGTCGTTCTTTATTTTTATTACCTTATAACCGCCGCTGTTGATTTCCGCGACAGGCTTCGCTTTCCGCGGGGCGGTGCTTGAGCCTCCTCACAACGCTTCAGGGGTCTCAAGTCTACCGCTACCTCCCGCCGGAGTCTGCGCCTTTTGCTCCAATCAACAGCTATAGTATCTGTACTTACAATAGATTAAAATTGCCCGTCATTTCCTCTGCTGAAATGCAACCACCGAATCAAACTCCTGCTCATACAAACGGCTCAATCGGATGAATAAAGGAGTCAACTCTTTATAAACTTCCACTTCCGCCAGATCAGGTACATACCCTTTCGTCGTCCCAATCATCTCATTCATCACATCAAACGAGTCAATCTCACCGAGCGCATACAGTCCAAGCACCGCAGCTCCAAGGCAAGAACTTTCCACACTTTCCGGGATACTTACTTCCTGGTTGAAAATGTTGGATAGCATCTGGCACCACACTTCCGAACGAGCAAAGCCGCCCGTCGCATGTATTTTTTCAGGAATGCCGATGATCTCCTCCAATGCAAGAAGCACAGTATAAAGATTCAGGTTGATCCCTTCTAGCACGGCACGCATCATATGCTCTCTTTTATGATGGATGCCAAGTCCGTAGAATGAACCGCGCGCGTTTCCGTTCCATAACGGTGCACGTTCACCTGTCAGATAAGGGTGGAAAAGAACCCCTTCCGCACCCGGTTTCACCTGGGCGATTTTGTCTGTCATCACATCATATGGATCAACACCAAGCGCTTTGGCTTCTTCGACTTCCGCCTGACAAAATTCATCGCGTAGCCAGCGCATGATCATGCCACCATTATTGACCGGACCGCCGATTACCCAGTGGTTTTCTGTCAGCGCATAGCAGAATGTTCTGCCTTTTGGATCGGTTACCGGCTTGTCCGCTACTGTGCGGATGGCGCCGCTTGTTCCGATGGTCAGAGCCACCACGCCTGGCTGCACAGCATTGACGCCAAGATTGGAAAGCACGCCATCGTTTGCCCCAACGACAAACTTTACATTGGTAGGAAGACCGAGCTTCACTGCCCACTCCGGTTTTATGCCTGTAATGATTTCTGTTGTTGGCACAAGTCTGGACAGCTTGCCAGGTGTCACACCGGCGACTCCCAGAGCACCTGCGTCCCAATCAAGCTTTTCCAAATTAAGCATTCCTGTTGCCGAAGCAATTGAATGGTCCACAACATACTCTCCGAACAGCTTATGGAATACGTACTCTTTTATGGAAATGAACTTATGTGCTTTTTCAAACGTTTGAGGGTGTTCGTTCCGCAACCAGACCAGTTTGGCCAAAGGTGACATCGGGTGAATCGGCGTTCCCGTTCTGCGGTATATTTCATGTCCATTCCATTCGTTTTTGATTTTCTTCGCCCATTTCTCGCTGCGCTGGTCTGCCCATGTGATGCTTTTGGTAAGTGGTGTACCATTCACATCTACAGCTATTAAGCTATGCATCGCCGCACTAAAACTGACGTGTGAAAGTTCGGCAGTAGCAATGCCACCAAGTAGCACCGCTTCCCTGATGGAAATGGCCACAGCCTCCATAATCTCATCCGGATCCTGCTCAGCCGCTCCCATCTCGGGAGTATAAAGGGGATACTCTACTGCATACTGGCTCTGTACTTTTCCGTCCTTTGTAAAAAGTACCGCCTTTGTGCTTGTTGTTCCTATATCAACGCCTAGCATATATTTCGTCATGGTGTCTTCCTCCTTGATTCCAAAATCACAACGGGCCAAGGAAAACTGCTTCCTTGACCCAATTATATTTTACCCTATAAATATACCAAGAATCACAGCTACCGCAAAACCAACCAACCCGATGATGGTTTCCATGACAGTCCAGGATTTCAATGTATCTTTTACATCCAGTCCAAAATATCTGTTCACCAACCAGAAACCGGAGTCGTTCACATGAGATAGTACGGTTGCACCGGAAGCGATCGAGATAACGATCAGGCCAAGCACAGGCCCTTCAAGTCCCATGATACCGATAAGAGGTGTGATAAGTCCTGCTGCTGTTACCATGGATACTGTTGCGGAACCTTGGGCAACACGTACTGCCGCCGCGATCAGGAACGCAAGCACAATCGGTGGTAGTGCAGATCCTGCCATCATTTCACCAAGCACATCACCAACACCAGAATCAATAAGTACTTGCTTGAATACTCCACCAGCACCCGTTACAAGAATGATGATACCAGCAGGTTCTAAAGCCTTTGTTGATATGTCTTGCACTTCTTGTTTCGTGTATCCACGCTTTGTTCCCAAGAAGTAGAACGTCAATAATGTCGCAATTGTCAGTGCTACGAATGGATGACCGACAAATGTCGTAATCTCTCGAACGATATGGCCTTCTTCATAGATGACCGTTGAAAACGTATTCACTAAAATTAGTACTAAAGGTACTAGAATGATAGAAGCAATCAGACCGAATCCTGGAAGGTCCTTGTCGTATTCTTTGTCTTCATCAATTTCCATATATTTAGGAACGACTACATGAATTTTCTTACCGATATATTTACCGAAGACCGGTCCAGCTAAAATCATAGCTGGAATACCAGCGATTACACCAAACAGGATAACCCAGCCAAGGTCCGCACCGATTAGATCAGCAACCGCAATCGGTCCTGGAGTCGGTGGAATGAAACTGTGTGTAACGGCAAGACCAGCCAGTAATGGAATACCGTAGTGTAAAAGGGATTTACCTGTTTTTCTCGCCAAGCCATAAACGATAGGTACTAAGATGATAAATCCGACATCGAAGAAAACCGGAATTGCTACAAGGAAACCTGTGATACCAAGTGCCCATTGCGATTTATCTTCTCCAAATTTCTTCATCAAAGTTTGAGCAAGTCTTTCTGCTCCACCTGATACCTCTAACATTTTACCGAACATGGCACCAAGTCCGACTACGACTGCGACGAAGCCTAGGGTACCTCCCATTCCGTTCTGGACGGACGCGATGACTTCATTGAGCGGCATGCCTGCTGCAATACCGACTAGTAAACTGACAAGAAGCAGGGCTACGAATGCGTGAAGTTTTGTACGGATGACTAGGAATAATAGCAGGAATATTGCAGCTGCTGCGATTAAGATTAACATAGATCCTGACATGTTTTGTTTCCTCCTTTTTGGATAGCTCTATTTTAAAAATTTATGTTTTAACGTGTACTCCCTGATGACTTCCGTTCCAGATGTTCGCTTTCCGCGGGGCGTGTGCTTGAGCCTCCTCACTACGTTGCGGGGTCTCAAGCTACCGCTGCCTCCCGCCGGAGTCGAACATCTTGCACTGCAGTCATCAGGGGGATGTTTATTTAATTTAACGTCTCTCGTTATCTACTTAAATCAATTCTTTTCGACTGCATGTCCGCCGAATTCGTTTCGTAGTGCTGCAACGACTTTTCCGGAGAATGTGTCCGGCTCAAGTGAGCGGTATCTCATCATAAGGGACAGGGCGATTACTGGTGCTGCTGCTTGAAGCTCAAGTGCTGTCTCTACTGTCCATTTACCCTCACCGGATGAATGCATAACCCCTTTGATTCCTTCGAGTCTGGCATCCTTACTGAATGCATTTTCCGTGAGTTCCATCAGCCATGAACGGACAACGGAGCCGTTATTCCAGACTCTTGCAACCTTTTCATAGTCAAAGTCAAAATCACTTTTTTCCAAAATGTCGAAGCCTTCCGCAATTGCCTGCATCATGCCGTATTCGACACCGTTATGGACCATTTTCAGGAAATGTCCGCTTCCGGATTTCCCGGCATACAAGTAGCCGTTCTCCACGCAAATATCCTGGAACAGCTTTTCTACATGCTTGAACGCTTCTTCATTTCCGCCGACCATCGTGCAAGCTCCATTTCGAGCCCCTTCCATTCCGCCGCTTGTCCCGACATCCAGGTAGTGGACACCTTTTGCAGCAAGTTCTTCCGCACGCTTCAACGTGTCTTTGTAATTGGAGTTTCCACCGTCGATAATGATGTCTCCCTCTGTTACAAGTCTAGTAATCTCTGAAAGCACGCTTTCCGTAATCTCACCGGCCGGTACCATCATCCATACCACTTTCGGAGATTCCAGCTTGCCTAGTGCCTCCTCAATTGAGTAAGCTCCCATCGCTCCAGCTTGCTCGCTCTTGACAACGTTTTCATTATCTACATCAAAAGCGACTACCTCATGCTTGTTATCTATCAAATTCAATGTTAGGTTGTACCCCATCTTGCCTAAGCCGATCATTGCCAGTTTCATATATGTTTGAAACTCCTTTCTATCTAAGCATCCTTTTGTAGGAAAAAATATTTTTTAACATGTCCCTATTATGAAAAAAAATTCCTCAAAATGCAAGCGTTATCAAAAAATAGTTTCTTTTTTTTTGAAACCTCTTTATGATAGATAGTAGATTACTATTCTGGAGGGTCGCACCATGAACAGCCAAGAAACCCAATACTGCATGATGCGCATACGTTCCCACTATCCACAGTTCAGGGGGAAGGAGCAAGTCATTGCGGACTATATCCTCACCAATCCACAGAAAATTGTCCACAGCACCATCAATCAGGTTGCCGATGATCTCGGTGTAGCTGACTCCACTGTGTTCCGTTTTTGCCAGCGAATCGGTTTCAAAGGATACCAGGCGATGAAAATTGCCCTTGCTAGAGAGATTGTCGAACCTATCCAAGACATTCATGAGAACATCATGGAACACGACAGCGAAAAAACAATTGCGGAAAAAGTTTTCCGGTCCAATATAAAAACATTGGAAGATACGTTGAAAATTCTCGACGATAACGCTTTTCATAATGTGATCAGTGCAATTCTGGGAGCACGAAAAGTAGAATTATTCGGCAGTGGTGGATCCAACGTGATTGCCATGGACGCCTATCATAAGCTTATCCGTACGGGAGTTTCCGTTAACGTTCAGTCCGACACCCACATGCAGCTCATGTCAGCCAGCCAGCTGACAGACGAGGACGTGGCCATCATCATTTCACATACAGGGGCATCAAAGGACATGATGCATATTCTTGAGGTCGTGAAAGAAAACGGAGTCAAGACGATCGGCATCACCAACTTTGCCAAATCTCCGCTCAGTCAGGGCGTGGACATTGCACTGTATACAATGTCAGAGGAGACGGACTACAGATCGGAAGCGTTGGCCTCTAGGATTGCTCAGCTTGCCATGATTGATGCCATTTATGTGAATGTATTGATGGCGAAGAAAGATAAAGGAAAAGAGGCGTTGCAGAAGGTACGTGCGGCGATATCGGTGAAGCGAATTTAAAGAGGTTTGGTGAGATTTCAAAAAAACACAGAAGTTTTGATTGGACTTCTGTGTTTTTTGTTGTCTTTTCTCAAAGCTCTGTTAATGATTTTAGTAACCTAGGACGAATGGTTCAGTATTTTACTGAGCTATTATCATATGCAAAAAGAACAGCATTTTGCTATGCAAGTAGAAATACATTCTTTTGTGTAAATTCAGTATTTGCGATAGGTAACGGAGTCTGTCAGGAGTAAGGACACGCTTTTTGATAATAAACTTATACTATTCCAGCGCATATTTCCTCCTACAATCAATTACCTTTCCAATCCCCCCACTCGAATCGTTTTTCTCATCACTATAGTCACTTATTCCAACCGTTAACAGAGGTAGATCCCTCCGCATTTCACAGTAATTCCCCCATTAACATAATAATCCCCCCACAGAAAAGATTATTCCCCCCATACCAAAGAGAGATTAAACCAGAAAACAATATATTCCCCCCACAAATAATCGTTTTCCCCCCAATACTCTTATTTTGTAACACCCCAGTCTCATATTTCACTTGTTTTAAACCGCAATAAAATAATAAACCACCATCGCACAAAGCCCGACCGGGACACCATGTCTTGCCCACTCTTTACTCGTAATCCCAAGTTTACCCGCAGCAATGATGTTCGGGATATTTCCTGGCACAAGCATCCCTCCACTGATCATCAGGCCAAGCAAAATGACCCTCGTGACCGCCGGTTCCAATTCACCGCTGATTTCCGCTGCAGCTAGTGTTGCGTTGTCCAAAATCGCTGATGACATATTTAACCAATAAAGTACAGATGGATCAAGCCCCATGAAATAAGCGGAGACGAACGGCTCAAATCCCGCTCCAAGAAAAGTCAGCCCCATGACGAAGAAATAGACCTTCAAGCCCCTGATAAAAATATCTTCATAGCTTTCAACCTTATCCTTACCACTACGCTCAGCATCTTTCAGGCCAGGATGTTTTATTAAAAAGGCCGCAAGCAGACCGAACAGGAATAATGCCAATAAGACATCCGCTCCAATCAGCCTGAACAGATAAAAGAAATCACCGTTCAATTTGCTGATTGTCACAATGGAAAGCGGTTCTCCGATCGGCGTTAGTGCAGCACCGAGCCCTATCGAAAAGCAGGCTAAAACGGTAAGCCGGATCTGCTCTTTTCTTGCAAAATCGAGGCCAACCACTATAAATACTAAAATAAGCGCAGCAATAATCGCCGTTATGACACTTGAGATCAGCCCAAGAAAAATGATAATCAAAAATATGAATAGCCTGAATGGAACCTTATTTTTCATAAGGAGCAGTGTGCGGCTAAGTGGCCCCTGTAACCACCTGAAAACGAGACCTGCAACCAGTACGGCTATAGAAATGTAGATTGGGTCTGTTGCCGCCATAAAAAATAGCCGCTCATTATAGACGCCACTCACCATGCAAGCGAAAATCCCCATGCACAACAGGAATACTTCCATATTCCCCTCTATTTTTTTCACAAGTAAAGGTCCAAGCAAGACGATAAGAAAAATCGATATCAATCCGAAATCCATTTTTCACACTCCCGTTTTCTGAAGAAATTCTAAAGATAACGGTTCATGTATATGCAGTTTTTGGACAAACATGCCTAAAAAAGAAGGGAGGGTTCTTGCGCTTATACAACGCAAGAACCCTCCCTTTTTAAACAAATCAAACCGCTTCCGTCTGCTTCCACTTCTTCCCGACCTGTACGAATAGCAGGCCCAATTCATGGTGATCGCCCTCATACAGGGCACATTGTGCAAACCGCGCTTCTCCATTCGCATCCACGACCTGTAGCTTGCAGAATGCACGATTCTGTTGAAGTGCTTCATAGAAATTTGATACGGAATTCACCGGTATATTGTTTACTTTTGTAATTATTTCGCCTACTTGAAGATTCATTTTTCCGGCAGGACTTTCCGGGATGACACCAAGAATCACAAGCCCTTTATCCCGTTGGACAAAAATCGGCTGGTGCTTTTCGTCCTGCATTCTGGCTCTGTAGTTAAGCCATTCCCTTCCTACTACGGCAATTACCGCTGCAAGGATGGCTGAATTTTCCCACCAGAAGCTGCCAATACTTGTTGCCAGCACGAGTACTCCCAGTAAAAGAAGCTGACGACCGACGACAGGTATCACGTCAACCGGCAGGCTAGATTTCAGGCGCTGATAATAGCCCATACTGAACGGTACAAGCCATAAGGACAAGGTGTGTTCCCCCATCTGCAGGACCGGCCACCACTCGAAGTTTGTCTGAATGCCTCCAGACCCTACTGGTACAAACAGAAATAGCGGAAGGACCCATACCCGCTGAACAACATGTGTGCCGACCGGCAATCCCCGTTTACTTTTCTGAAGCTGAGGCGAGGTTTGAAACGGCGCCTGCTTCAGGACAAACAATCCTTCTGCAATCATTAGAATCCCCATCAATAGTGCAAGTGTCGGAAGATGTGTCTCCTCCAGGGAATCAAACAATCGCTGAATGAGGGTGACACTGGTTTCCAGTTTCGGAAACAGGACGACACCCAATAGTGAAAATCCGAATATGTAAGCCGTCGAAAGCCATCTCGGCTTTATGAAAAGTGTAAAAATGATGGTAAATAAACTGAGCAACACAATTGTTCCGAACGGTAGAATAAATCCCAACCCTAGTGTCAGAACAGATAAAGCAAGTCCTACCAAAAGGCTTTTACATGCTTTTTGGAACTCCGTGAGGCCGTATTCCACTCTTATATGAAAGTCATAACGTTCTCTTTTGACGCGAAAATATCCCAATACTACTGCAACGGCTAAGGTTACATAAAGGACAGGGTGGATGAAAAGGCGACCCACTCCTATCAACAATTCCCAAAACCATGATTCCATCACCCGATCACCGCCTAAACATACAAACTTTCCTTTTATTTTACCACAAAAAAGTCAGCTCCCACCATAACGGAAGCTGACTCGAGTAATTTATTTACGCTCTTTTCTCAAAGATTGTTGCTATTCACTAGTAAAAAATCGGCCATTGGATTTTTCACCGCTTATCGACTCTAAATTAGGCATGTAGTCTATCCCGTATAGCGAAGAAAAGAGCACGATAGCAAGGAATATTACGAACAACCTTTATTTGAACAAGGTCTTGATCGCTTCTTTCAACTGTACGTCGTTCTCTTTCGCACGTACTGATTCGAGCAGCTGTGCCTGAAGCTGTTCAGCTGTCTGGCTGTCAACTTTTCCGGATGTCGATAGATCGTTTTCAGCCTGGAAGGATTTCACGGCATCTTCCGTTTCCTTGCTGAAGTAACCATCTTCACGTCCCGGATCGAAGCCAAGGCCTTTCAGCATCACTTGCACGTTTTTCACTTTTTCACTGTTCGTATCCAGTGCCAGCTCTTCGTCCTCTTCCATGTTGATTGGATTGGCATAGAAGTAGTCAGGCTGTTTGACTGGGATTGTCGGTTCAACGCCGTCATTGTGGATCCAGTTTCCATCAGGTGTCAACCATTTGTAGAGAGTCAGCTTCAAGTTGCTTCCATCTCCAAGCTCCAGTGCCTGCTGGACGGTTCCTTTACCGAATGAAGCATCACCGACCACTTCATAGTTTCCGGCTTCCTTCAGGGCTCCTGCCAGGATTTCTGATGCAGAGGCACTTCCTTTATCAATAAGTGTGACGATTCCATACGTTTTTTTCTCCGTCATGGAGGAGAAGAAGCGTTGTTTTTCGCCGTTACGTTGTTCGATTTGCACATATGGTTTTTCTTTTGTTACTAGTTCAGCGGCAATGATCTGTACCTGGTCCAAAAGTCCTCCAGGGTTACCGCGGACATCGACAATCAAACCGTCGATATTCTGTTCTTCAAGAGCAGCCAATTGTTCTTGGAAGTCTTTTCCGGTATTTTGTGAGAAGGAGGTAATCTCGATATAACCAACCTTTTTACCATCTTGGTCGATTGTTTCGGAGTAAACCGTTTCAATCGGAATCGTGTCACGTGTCACTTCTACATTAAACGACTCCTGCACGCCAGGTCGCTGAATTTCCAACGTAACGACCGTCCCTTTTTCACCACGAATCTTAAGTACGGCCTGATACAAGTCAAGTCCTTCTATATCCTCTTCATCCACTTTGAGAATTTGATCATTCGGTTGCAGACCTGCCTTTTCAGCCGGTGACCCACGGAATGGGGATACAATGGTCACCTTTCCGTTCTGCATACCTACTTCAGCCCCAATTCCTTCAAAAGAAGATTCAAGAGACTGGGTAAATTGTTCCGCTGTATCTTTATCCATATACACGGAGTATGGATCCTCGAGTGTATTTACCATGCCTTGAATAGCGCCTTCAATCAGCTTTTCTGAATCGGTTTCCTCGACATAGCGGGAGAAAATAATCTCATAGGCCTGTTGAATCTTCTCCATTTGCTCTTCCGTGTTTTTCGGTTTTTCCTGTGGTGCCGCCTGTTCTGTGTTGTCAGTCAGAGGGTTCTGCACGGATGGTACAGCAGCTGCCTGCCCATGTCCAAACCACTGAATTCCTGCATACATTCCTGCTGCTCCAACTAGAACTGATACAATCATTAATACTGTGACAATTTTGCGATTCATGTAAGCTCCTCCTCATCCTATACCCCGTACCGAACGATAGATATGACGCAATTGTACCATAGCCGGGCATTGGTTGAAAATTATTAAAATTTATGTATGTGGCCACGGAGTGAGGGACGGTTCCTCGTTTGCTTGTCCCACCTGCCAGTTCTTCCGTTCTTGTAGCAAAAGGCATCACACAGGGAGTGTAATGCCTTTTATAGTGTAAGTATATGTGATTGGTGGGCAAGATATGTATGGAGCTGTAGAAATGCTTATGATGTTTTAGGTTGAAATAGAAATTATTGTATGAGGACATACTTGGGTGTTTTTTGGCTGGTCCGGGAATCATTGAGGCTCTATGAGGACTACCTTTGACACTTTTCAGCTGTTCCGGGCGTCATTGACGTTCAATGGAGACATTCCTTCTATTTTTTTGAAAGATACAAAAAAACACAACCCCACCGCTTAAACCTATCAGCCAGGTTGTGTCGATTAAATATTAGAAATTAATATAAGACGCTGGGTTCACTGCATTAGACTTCGAACCGTTCCATCCGCCTTTGTGTAGCTCAAAGTGCAAGTGAGGGCCTGTTGAGAATCCAGTGTTCCCCATGTTGCCGATGAATTGGCCTTTGGATACGGATTGTCCTGCACTAACTCCCAAGCTTTCCAAGTGAGCATATACAGTCGTCCAAGTTTGTCCATCGATGTAATGTGTGATGAATACAACATTACCGTAAGAGCTTGAGTAGTAAGCTTGGAATACTGTACCACTTCCTGCTGCCACTACAGGCACATTGCCGCTTCTTCCGTTTTTACCAACATCGATTCCGTAATGATGAGAACCCCAACGAGTACCGAAGCCAGATGTTACGCTACCAGTTGTCGGTCTTGTCCAAGATCCGGATGAAACCGGTGGTGGTGGAGAAGAGACGTGCGTCGGCTTCGGTGCAGGCTTACCTACAGCTTTTGCTGCCGCAGCTGCTGCTTCCTGCTCTTTACGTTGCTGTTCTTCAAGGCGTTTTCTTTCTGCCTCTTGTCTTGCACGTTCTTCCGCTTCACGTTTAGCGCGCTCTTGTGCAGCCTTGATTTCCGCACGGATTGCTTTTTCTTGTGAAGCAAGTACTTCTGCTTCGTTTTCAAGTTCATGAATTTCGTGCATGGTTTCTTGTTCTTTTTTCTTCAGTTGTGCCAATAACTTATCTTTCTCGGCAATCTGATTTTTCAATTGAACTTCCATATTTTCTAGGTCTATTAATTGCTGCTCCAATGAAGCAAGCTGTTCACGCATCTCCAGCTCTTTTTGTTCCAGAGCCTGCATGTCCTCTTTATGAGCTTGTAGAATATCACGATCGGCTTGAACAATTGTTGCTACCGCGCCAACGCGGTCAAGAAAATCTCCAAAGCTTTGTGCACCTAACAATACATCTAAGTAGTTCACTGATCCTCCACCCTGTTGGAAGGAACGAGCGCGATCTTCTAGAAGCTCATTTCTTTTTGCAATACGTTCTTTTAATACTTCAATTTCTTCTTTTAACTTTTCAATTTCTTTACGTGTGCCGTCTATTTCTTCTTTTTTGGCACTGATTTTATTTTTTGTTTCCGTAACGGCCATATCCAGACGCTTCACTTCTTCTTTAATCGTTGCCTGCTCATTTTGAAGTTTGTTTACTTCATTTCGTTTTTCAGACCTTGTAGATTCATTTGATGATTGTTGATCTTTTACTTCATTAAGCTTTTGCTGCATCTCATTCGCAAACGCTTTTTCCGTTAACCCTGAAGAGAAAAATCCGGAAAAACCAATGACTGCGGCAATAGCGATTGTACCAATCTTTCTTCTCATCCCTTATTTCCCCCTAAAATCTTATGTACCCAGACAGGAACAACTTGGTTGAACCTGCCAGGTTTTTCTTTTTTAAAAAGCGGGTATTTCTACCATAGAACTCTATTAAACTCTTAGGAACTTGCGGACGGACATCATGCTTCCCCACATACCGATAAACGCTCCGATTGCCACCAAAATAGCGATGACCTGGAAGGCAAATGGGTAGAAAGGAAGTAATTGTATAAATGTGCCTTGAATTCGAGGTTGCACTAGATCTATCAAATAATAGTAGGATGTAAGAATAATCCCGATCGGTACAAATGAACCGAGGATTCCCAACCACAATCCTTCTAAGAAAAATGGCCAACGGATGAACCCGTTTGTTGCTCCAACCAATTTCATGATCTCGATTTCTTTTCTTCTGGCGAAAATGGTGATTTTGATGGTGTTTGAAATTAAGAACATTGCCGTGAAGACCAATCCCAAAATGAGGGCCAGTCCGACGTTTCTAGCAATCTCAAACACTTTGAACAATCTTTCCACCGTTTCTGCACCATAGATGACCTTATGTGTAAATTCCAGCTCGTCAATTTTATCGGCTGCTGCAATCGTGTCAGTAGGTGTCGCTGCCTTTACGATAAACACATCATATAACGGGTTGTTTTGTTCAAAAAGCTCAAATGCTCCGCCTTCTTCTCCAAAGCTGTCCACTAAACCTTTTAATTCATCTTCTTTTGAGGAATAGTCGACTGTTTCCACTTCCGATATGTTCTGTATCTGTTCTCTCAATACTTCCTGTTGTTCCTCATTTGCTGTCAAATCAACATGAACTCGAATTTCGACATCATTTTCAATTTCAGTTGCAACATTGTTCAAGTTCATCATTAGTACGAGAAACACCCCTACTAAAAGGAGGGTGACCGTTACGGCACTGACTGATGCAAAGGTCATCCAGCCGTTACGTGCCAAGCTTTTGAAACTTTCCTTAAAGTGTCGCAGCAGAGTTCTAGGCTTCATAACCGTAGTCCCCCTCTGCTTGGTCACGCGCGATCTTTCCATTTTCAATTGCAATTACACGTTTTTTTATGGTGTTTACAATCTCGCGGTTATGCGTGGCCATTACTATCGTTGTACCTTTTTCATTTATCTCTTCAAAAATGTTCATGATTTCCCAAGATGTATCAGGGTCAAGGTTACCCGTCGGCTCATCGGCAATCATCACTTTCGGTTTGTTAACAATCGAGCGGGCAATGGAAATACGTTGTTGCTCTCCCCCGGAAAGCTCATTTGGGAGATGACGCGCCTTATGCTTCAGTTTTACAAGATCAAGCACTTCCATAACACGTTTTTTTATCACTTTAGGACTTTCTTCAATAACTTCAAGGGCAAAGGCTACATTTTCATAAACCGTCAACTGAGACAGGAGTTTGAAATCTTGGAATACCACTCCGATGTTTCTTCGGAGCATCGGTACTTTGTTTTCCTTCAGCTTAGAGAGGTTTATTCCGTCTATGACAATACTCCCGCTTGTGGGTTTTTCCTCACGGTACATCATTTTGATGAACGTAGATTTACCGGCACCACTAGGTCCTACTACATAGACAAACTCGCCTGCTTTTATGTTTATATTGATACCGTCCACAGCCTGTACGCCGTTTGGGTATTTTTTATAGACGTCTTGCATTTCAATCATTTTATCACCTATTTGGGTCAAAGATTTGAATCTCATTGCAATCCTAGGTTTTTCGACAAACAGGAAGGAGAGTATTCATATTAACATGCGCGGTAACGGATAAATCACTTGCTTGCAAGAGGCAATATGTATATTTATCTAAAATTTCCGCATAAATCACTTTATTATTATAGCATCTATTTCGACAAAATAAGAGTTTTTATTATTACAGTTTCTTTTCAATTGCATGCGAAGGTTGGTAATGGAGGGATATATTTCCTGCATATTGAAACATGTCGAAATATATTGTCGGTTTGGAGAGAAAAAAAACACCTTCGGGGGTCAGACCCCCGAAGGTGTTTTGAAAGTTTTATAGAAATTAATAAAGTTACACTAGTTAATTTTTAATACATCTGTAGCTAGGATTGCTCTGTCAAGGTTACCTTTCTTCGCATAAACTGCGATGCGGTAGTCTCCTGCTGGCAGATGACTTCCATCTACCAGACTACCGTTCCAGTCGTGGTAGTTGTAGCCTTTGCCAAGATCTGCGTCATATAGCGCATCTCCCACATAAGTCCCTAGACCTCCAGCAGCAGTTGCAGTATAAACCCAAACTTCCAATTCTTCCGCTCCACCAGGAAGATAGGAGTAAAATTCAAAATTGTTGGCCCCCAGTGGAGTGAAACCAAAGTGAGTAACTCTAGGGTAATCCGGCTCGCCTACAAATAGAATAGTAGGAACTTGGATTTCTGTGTCACCTTCTGTAACCACTAAATGACCTTCATAATACCCTGGCTCAAGCTTGGATGCGTCTACTTGTACGTTCACATTCACTTTTTGAGTTTTACCAGGATTTACGCGGAGGTTCTTACTTGTTGTTACCTTCACATGCTTCCCTACTTCATTTTTGAAAGAGAATTCCATGTTATATTTTTTCGCTTTGTTAGACAAGTTTTGGATTTCAAATTGCTGACGTTCCACTTGCTTGCCTTTCTTCTTATCGAATATTCCGAAAGAGTAGCTTCCAGGATTCACAAGTGTTTCAGCTTGAAGTGCATCAACCACTCGGATGCTTCCTGCACCTTGGGAGTTGTGTGCATATTCTTCACCTGTTGCTGGGTCAATAATTTTTTCAGCTGTATTCATTAAAGCGGATTTGACTTCGTACACGTCCCAATCCGGGTTAGCTTGGAGGATTACCGCTGCAGCGCCAGCAACGTGTGGAGCTGCCATACTTGTACCTTGTTTTGCACCGTAACCGTGTGGCGCATCAGGGTTGAAAGTTGGTACTGTACTTACAATGTTTACACCAGGAGCTGAAACGTCCGGCTTGATCATCCAAGTGTCCACTACGGGACCTCGGGAAGAGAAGCCTGCCATTGTTTCGCCGACCGTTTGATTGAAGTCTATATTAAAACTTACCGTGTTATTACCTGAAGCCAATTCTTCTTGCAATTTCAGTCCATCTGCATTGGTCAACATGATTGTCGGAACGTCCATCCCTGGAACTTCCGGCATTTCACCCGCAACATTGTTGTAGATAATAGCACCTACTGCACCAGCATTTTTCGCCGCAGTCGCTTTGTCCACAAATGGAATTTCTCCACGAATAATCAATGCAATTTTACCTTCTAGATCTTTTCCTTCGAAGTCCTGAGGGTAACCCAATCCAACATAAACAAACTCATATTCATTTCCGTCTAAATTTGTTAAAGCATCATCAGAAGGGAAACCTTGCACTTTCGCTGAAGGATATTCCACTCCTTCACTAGTAAAAATGGAAGCGTTATATACATTGTAAGGAAGCTGAGTAGCCCCTACAGAAATTGCTTCACGGGAAGTTCCCGGAGATCCTACTGTCCAGTTATTAGGACCGGAGTTTCCGTTTGATGTTACCGCTACTACGCCTTCAGCCATCGCTTGATCAAGCGCAATGGAAGTTGCCCAGTCCGGTGCATTCAAAGAATTTCCTAATGAAAGGTTCATTACATCTGCGCCGTCTTGAACAGCACGTTCGATGGCTGCTACTACGTTTTCAGTAGATCCACTGCCACCTGGGCCAAGTACCCGGTATGCAAGTAATGTAGCATCAGGAGCTACCCCTTTAATTTGTCCATTTGCTGCAACTGTACCAGCAACGTGTGAACCGTGTGTTGTTTCGGCTCCACGAGGGTCACCTTTTGGAGTTTCTTGAGGATCTGCATCATTATCTACAAAGTCCCAACCTAAGTATTCACCAAAGTTTGGTGCCAAATCAGGGTGCGTGTAATCCACACCAGTATCGATGATGGCTACTTTTACACCCTTACCTGTGAACCCAAGGTCCCAAGCATCGTTAGAACCAATGAATGGTGCAGAATCAGCCATGGCTGGACTATAAGCTTCTGCAGGTACCAACTCCTCAGTAGTCGTATATTCCACGTTTGGATAAACTGCTTTGATACCTGGAGTTGCTAGTAGACTAGGAATCTCGTTTGCTTTAATTTCAAGAGAGAAACCAGAGAATACATAGTCATATTCACGCTCCACTTTACTTTTGGAAGTGCGCTCTGCCACTTCCTTTTTCACTTTATCTCGAGCACTTTTCAGATTCTGCTTGGACTGCTTCTTCCCATTGTGCTTCGCTTCAACAATAGATTGCTCTTGTAATTCGACAATTACCTTAACTGCTTTGGAGGATGATAAATCAAATTCCCCTTGTAATGTTGCTAACTCAAGGTTTTCTTTTCCTGTGTTAGCTGAAACACCGTTTGTGGCAAAAGTACTAAAAACAAGTACCAAAACCAGCAAAGGCATGAATGCTGCGATTAACTTCTGTTTCAAATCATCCCACTCCCCTTTTTTGTATCTTACGACTTATGTAAAAAATTCTAGACATATACTTAAGTACCAATTACTTACGTTTGTCCAAAATCCTTACAATCTATATTATATTTTCAAGAATCTTAATTTTCAATATCCTTTAGTTTATTAAATACACAATTTCGACAATTCAGTTATTTAGCGCTATATTTCTACAATATTCTTCCATATAAAAACCCACCTAAACTCCTAGGAGTTAGGTGGGCTTAATTCTAATGGCTTATTTACTTGATTTCAATTAGCTCTGCGGCTAGATACGCAGATGTTCTATCTCCTTTTAAAGCGATTATTGCTACACGATAGTATCCCTTTGGAAGGGGGTTGCCATCAAAGTTTCGGTAAATATAACCTTTTTCCGTTACATTAGTCTCAACGATCGGTGCTCCCATATATCGATTAGGATAGAACGTTCCATTAGCATCGGATCCGTAAATCTCAACCGCAAATATGTCAGCTCCACCCGGTAGGTAAGCATATGCCTCAAATTGATTGTTCCCCAAAGCCGTAACTCCCAAATCAGTCATAGGAGGATAATCCGGCTCATCTACAAACAAGATAGTAGGGACATTTGTAACTTCTCCGCTATCTGAAGTGATGACCAAATTCCCTTCATAGTAGCCTGCAGCCATATTTTGAGTGTTGATGGCTACACTAACATTGACTGCTTGAGTAGCTCCAGGATTTACTTTCACACTAGAACTGGTTACTACACGAAGATCACTTGATACCTCTTTATTCAACTCAAATTTCACGGAGTATTTCTGAGCTTTTTTCGTAATATTTTTAATAGAGAACTGTTGGCGTTCTACTTGTTGGCCAGCCTTCTTTTCAAAATAACCGAAAGAATAGGTACCTGGCGTAACTAGTGATTTTGCCTCTAATGCATCTACCACTCGAATGCTTCCAGCACCCTGCGTATTGTGAGGGTACACTTTACCTGTTGCAGGATCGATAAGTTTTTCGGAAGTGTTCATCAATGCTGCTTTGACATCATATACACCCCAGCCTGGATTAGCTTGCAATAAAACTGCTGCTGCTCCAGCTACGTGAGGGGATGCCATACTTGTTCCTTGGTAAGCTGCATATCCATGCGGGTCTTCTGGATTATGTGTCGGGATGGTACTAGTGATATTCACACCCGGTGCAGACACATCAGGTTTGATCATCCAAGTATCGACAACTGGACCGCGTGAGGAGAAGTCAGCAATCGTTTCCCCTACTAATCCTTCAAACTCAATGTTAAAGCTCACAGTCACATTATCAACTTTTGCCAAAAGCGCTTGTCCATCCGCTTGCGTAAGCATGATAGTCGGAACAGCCATGCCAGGAATCAGCGGCATCACTCCTGCAACGTTATTGTAGAGAATAGCACCTTCTGCACCAGCCTTAGCAGCTTCTGTCGCTTTATCAACGAAAGGAATCCCTGCTCCACGGCTAATTAATGCAATTTTTCCTGTCAAGTCTTTTCCTGCAAAATCAGCCGGAGCACCAAATCCGACATTAACTATTTCGTAATCATTTCCATTTAACGCTAATAAAGCTTCATCTGAAGGGAAACCTTGAACCTGTGAAGAGCTGTAGGAAACACCGTCAGAAGAAGTAGTTTCCGCTGTGTACACATTGTAAGGAAGCATGCTAGCCCCTACGGAAATGGCTTCTCGAGAAGTACCAGGGGATCCTACTGTCCAGTTATTTGGACCTGCATTTCCGTTAGAAGTAACCGCTACTACACCATCTGCCATTGCATGATCCAATGCAATAGAAGTTGCCCAGTCAGCATTATTTAAAGAGTTTCCTAATGAAAGGTTCATTACATCTGCTCCGTCAAGAACTGCACGCTCTATTGCAGCAACTACATTCTCTGTAGAACCACTTCCACCAGGGCCTAATACACGATAAGCAAGCAATGTCGCATCAGGTGCAACACCCTTAATTAAACCGTTCGCTGCAACTGTACCGGCTACGTGTGTACCATGGGCCGTGGACTCACCACGCGGGTCACCAGCAGGAGTTTCTTGTGGATCATTATCGTTATCGACAAAATCCCAACCTTTATAGTCCCCAAATGCATGAGCAAGATCTGGGTGAGTGTAGTCAACACCAGTATCAATGACTGCCACTGTCACACCCTCACCAGTATAGCCCATATCCCAAGCTACATCTGAACCAATGAACGGTGCAGAATGCATCATGTCAGGAGTATAAGCATCTTTTTCAATGACGATCTCTTCTAAAGTTGTTGCGGTGTATTCCACATTTGGATATACTGCTTTCACTCCAGGGATCGTCAAGATATTAGGAATCTCTGAACCTTTAACATCTAAGGAGAAGCCAGAGAAAACATGATCATATTCTTGATTAACCTTGCTTGATTTTGCTTTTTTCCCTACCTCTGCTTTCACGGCATTTCTGGCTTTCTTTAATTTATTTTTCGTTTGCTTTTTTCCATTTTCCTTTGCTTCAATCATGGAAGGCTCTTCAAGCTCTACAATGACTGTTGTAACCTTACTCGATTTAATTTCTTGAATATCCCCAAAATATTTAGCGAATTGCTGTACTTCATTAGAAGACTGATTTCCTGTCGCTTGTGCACTAAAAGAAAACGTACTCAGTATCAATATTATTGCTGCGAATACCATACATAACGAACGCCATTTTCTTATCAAAATAAAATCTCTCCCCTTGGTTTTATTTTAAGAAATTTCAGTTAATTTTATGTATCGCCCTCCCTGCAACTTGTCCATTCACACACTACACACTATTTATTATAGATTGTAGTTCTTTAAATTTCAATATTAAGAACGAATTATTTCTTTATTAGGAACAAAAATACATAAAAAAGAACTCTCCTTTTCAGAGAGTTCCTGTAACACTTATTTATGTTGCGCCAACCATTCTGCTAAAACTGTAGCTTCCTCTTCAGGAACAAGTCCTGCTGGCATACTGCCTTTACCATTGTTAATAATACTTTCAATTTCATCCTGACTATATTTGCTTCCCACTTTTTGCAGGTTAGGGCCGCTCGCGCCTTCCATGTTTTTTCCGTGACAGCCGATACAGCTCTGGTAGGATTGTTGCGCCTCTTCATTTTCCACCATGGTGAATTCTCCACCACCAGATGTTTCCTGCTCTTCTTCACCGCCGCCACCACAAGCTGCAAGCGTTAGAAGTGATGAACCTAAAACAAATGCCATAAAGTACTTTTTCATAGGTAGGTCCCCCAATTTCGTATTGTAATAATTACCAAGATCGCTTTTATTATATCCTATTTACTCTCTTTTAAAACCCTCACCTAACACCTCGGATGCGTTGGTTACTACCACAAAGGCAGAAGGATCAATGGTCCGCACCACTTGTTTCAATTTTGTGAATTCGGTCTGATCGACCACACACATCAGCACCGGCAGCTCACTTTCCGTATAACCGCCATAAGCAGCAAGTTTTGTCACTCCACGGTCGATTTTCGTGAGGATGGCCTCCTTAACCTCGTCTTCCTTCTTGGTAATGATGATAGCCATCTTGGAGTAGCCAAGCCCCACCTGCACAAAATCAATAGTCTTACTGGTGACAAAAAGAGCGATAAGAGCGTACATTCCAAGCTCCAGGTCAAAAACCACCGCTGCAGAAATAACGATAAGACCGTCAATCATTGCTACACAAGCTCCAAGCGTCAACCCAGTATATTTATGAATGATCTGAGCAGCCAGATCCGTTCCGCCAGTGGATGCCCGACCGCGGAACACAAGCCCCAAACCAAGTCCTACACCAATACCTCCGAACAATGATCCTAGCAACGCATTATCTGTTGCAGGCGCGACATCGCTCGTCCAGAGTACAATTAACGGCAATGTTATGGTTCCCACTAGTGTCTTCAGACCGAACTGCTTTCCTAAGAGGAAAACTCCCGCCAAAAATAGCGGAATGTTAAAACAAAGCTGCACAATCCCCGGCTCCCAATCAAGCAGTGAATTTAGTATGGTACTGATTCCACTTACTCCACCTGACGCCACCTGATTCGGAAGCAAGAACAAGTTGAACGCCAACGCCACAATCGCCGACCCCAACACCACATATGTATATTCCTTCACCCGCTGATACACGGGATTCACTTGATACCCATTTCTATTTTTACGACTCAACTTTATGCCCTCCAAAATCTTTGTAAATTAAACACAACGAGCAAGAGTATAGCACGCGATGATAAGGGTGTAAACGGCATTGGTATAACGTGGTAAAGCGTTAACGGAAACATATTCATATTTAGATTGTCCTTCAGGAATCACACTATACCGCCACCACCAATCTCTTTAAGATATAAACACGTAAAAAACACCCCCAGCCATCCAAGGCCAGAGGTACCAAAAATCATCTCTTACAATTTCGATCTCAAATAAGCATCAATAAAAGGATCCAAATCCCCGTCCATCACCGCTTGCGTATTTCCAACCTCCGTATTCGTACGGTGATCCTTTACCATCGAGTATGGATGGAACACATAGGAACGGATCTGGGAGCCCCAGCCGATGTCCTTCTGCTCGCCGCGGATTTCGTCCAGCTCCGCCTGCTGCTCATCCAACTTCTTCTGATAAAGCTTTGCCTGCAACATTTTCATTGCGCGCTCACGGTTCTTGATCTGTGAACGTTCCGTCTGACATGTTACGACCACATTCGTCGGGATATGCGTAATACGAACCGCTGAATCGGTCGTATTGATATGCTGTCCACCCGCTCCACTCGCACGGTACGTATCAACCTTCAAGTCTTCCGTACGGATGTCGATCTCAATGCTATCATCAAACTCCGGCATGACCTCACAAGACACGAAACTCGTGTGGCGGCGACCCGAAGAATCGAACGGGGAAATACGGACAAGACGGTGCACCCCTTTTTCCGCTTTCAAATAACCATATGCATTGTGACCTTTGATCAGCAACGTGACGCTCTTAATTCCCGCTTCGTCTCCTGGCAGATAATCAAGCGTCTCGACCTTGAAACCTTTGCGTTCCGCCCAGCGCGTGTACATACGTAGCAACAGAGAACCCCAGTCTTGGGACTCGGTACCGCCAGCACCTGGATGTAACTCAAGAATAGCGTTGTTTTTATCATGCTCACCGCTCAACAATAGCTGAAGCTCAAACTTGTTGAAATCTTCGGCTACCGTTTTCACTTCACTGCCAAGCTCTGCCTGCAGCTCAGCATCCGGCTCCTCTTTTACCAATTCATACGTCAACTGCAGGTTTTCATAGTTCTCACTCAACTCATGAAACTGTCCAACAGGTTCTTTCAACGCATTCGCTTCATTAATGACCACCTGTGCAGCATTCTGGTTGTTCCAGAATTCCGGATTGGACATTTCATTATCAAGCTCGGCAATACGGCGTTCTTTGGCCTCTAAGTCAAAGAGACCCCCTAAACTCGACTAATCGCTTAGCCATTTTTTCCAACTCGTGACGAATCTCTACTAATTCCATTTATTTCACCTCATAAAATTTTCCCTAACCGATTTTAAACCCCCGTCAAACTAACAGGGCAACTAATAGTCTATAATATCGTATTTCATCAAAATAAAAAAGTACCTGAGCCCTCTATCAGCGAATGTAAAGAAGAAATACCTTAATGGCAGCAATAAACCTTTCCTGAAAAAGCTTTTTGAAAAGTTAATCCTAAATGGAAACGCTGCAACCCATGGGAGAACTGATTTTCCATTTGTGATTAATCAATCGTTTGTTTAAAAATTGCTATCTCAACAAAGAAAAAGCCCCCTAAAACACTGAAAATCCACCACTTACCTACGATAGCATTCTCAAAAGTTAATCCAAAACTGAACGGCTGTATCCATTGGGAATCCTACTTTTCCACTTCGCCTTATTCAAACGTTTGTTTTAAAATTGCTATTCCACAAAAGGTCAAGTACCCTTCCATACAAGTAAAAAGTGGAGCCTGATCAGACCCCACTTCCACCTCTCAAACCGCCCTTACTTCCCGCAGCAGTTTTTATATTTTTTCCCGCTACCGCAGATGCAAGCATCATTGCGGCCGACGTCCATTACTTTTTTCACAGGTTTTTTCTTTGGAGGCTCTCCGCCGCTCTCTTTTGGAACGACCGCCTGTCCTTTTGCAACCTCTTCACGTTGAAGGTTGCTGCGAATCTGGGCCTTCATGACGTATTTCGCTACATCTTCCTCGATGGCGGCGATCATGGTCTCAAACATTGCAAAGCCTTCGAATTGGTATTCACGAAGCGGGTCAATCTGACCGTATGCACGAAGGTGGATACCTTGGCGAAGCTGGTCCATCGCGTCGATGTGATCCATCCACTTGCTGTCTACCGCACGCAGCACGACAACCTTTTCAAACTCACGCATCTGCTCGGCGGAAAGCTCAAGCTCCTTCTCATCATAGCGAGCTTTCACTTTCTCCACGATAAGCTCGGACATTTCCTCAGGCTCTTTACCGCGAAGGTCGCTAAGAGTTACAGCTCCCTCTTCCAACAAGTTAGCATCCACATAGTCCACGATTCCCTGCAGGTTCCAATCCTCCGGAACCTCCTCTTTCGGCGTATAAAGACCGACTTGACGCTCGATAGCGGAAACAAGCATTCTTTCCACCACTTCACGCAGGTTCTCGGAATCCAGCACTTCAAAACGCTGCTTATAAATGACCTCACGTTGCTGACGAAGAACATCGTCATATTGCAAAAGTTGCTTACGTGCATCGAAGTTGTTACCCTCTACACGTTTCTGGGCAGATTCTACAGCACGGGAAACCATTTTGCTTTGGATCGGTTGGGTATCGTCCATACCTAAACGCTCCATCATTGTCTTCATGTTATCGGAACCGAAGCGGCGCATCAATTCATCTTCCATGGAAAGATAGAATTGCGTCACACCAGGGTCTCCCTGACGTCCGGAACGTCCACGAAGCTGGTTATCAATACGGCGGGATTCATGACGCTCTGTACCGATGACAGCAAGACCGCCGACCTCTATCACACCTTCACCAAGCTTGATGTCTGTACCACGGCCTGCCATGTTTGTCGCTATCGTAACGGAGCCCTTTTGTCCTGCTCCTAAAATGATATCCGCTTCACGAGCATGGTTTTTCGCATTCAAGACGTCATGCTTAATGCCACGCTTCGTTAGAAGTTTGGAGATAACCTCGGATGTTTCAATCGCAACCGTACCAACAAGCACAGGCTGTCCATTTTTGTTACGCTCTGCGATATCGTCCGCCACCGCGTTGAACTTGCCTTCGATCGTTTTGAAAATAAGATCGGCACGGTCATCACGCACGATGTCCTGATTTGTCGGGATCGCAATAACGTTCATATTATAGATGTTACGGAACTCCTCTTCCTCTGTTTTCGCCGTACCGGTCATCCCGGCAAGCTTTTCGTACATACGGAAGTAGTTCTGGAATGTTACCGTAGCAAGCGTCATGCTTTCGTTCTGAATATCCAAGCCCTCTTTTGCCTCAATGGCTTGGTGAAGTCCATCGGAATAGCGGCGGCCCTTCATCAGGCGACCAGTAAATTGGTCAACGATGACAACTTCGCCCTCCTGCACAACATAATCCACATCATGATGCATCGTCACATGCGCTTTTAACGCCTGGTTGATGTGGTGATTCAAGGTAACATTGCCGATATCAAACAGGTTTTCGATTCCGAAAGCCTTCTCGGACTTCGTGATTCCGTCCTCAGTCAATTGCACACCTTTCGTTTTCACATCATACGTGTAGTCCACATCTTTCACCAATGTACGGGCGAACGCATTCGCCTGGATGTACAAGGCTGCTGACTTCTGGGCACTACCGGAAATAATCAATGGTGTACGGGCTTCATCAATCAGAATGGAGTCGACCTCATCGATTACAGCATAGTGAAGTGGACGCTGCACCATCTGCTCTTTGTAGAGCACCATGTTATCACGCAGATAATCGAACCCGAATTCATTGTTCGTACCATAAGTAATGTCCGCTTTATACGCTTCAATTTTTTCATCACGGGACAGCCCGTTTAGATTTAAACCGACAGTAAGGCCAAGGAACTCATAGAGCTGACCCATTTCCGTCGCGTCACGGCTTGCCAAGTATTCATTGACAGTTACAACGTGTACGCCTTTGCCAGTGATAGCATTAAGGTAAACAGGCATTGTTGCCGTCAATGTTTTACCTTCACCAGTTTTCATCTCGGAAATGTTCCCTTCGTGTAAGGAAACACCACCCATTAGCTGCACTTTATAAGGATAAAGTCTGAGTACACGCTTGGAAGCTTCGCGAACGACCGCAAATGCTTCCATCATCATATCCTCCAATTTTTCACCCTTCTGATAACGGCCTTGGAATTCAACCGTTTTCTCACGTAGCTGATCATCCGTCAGCCTTGCCACATCTCCACTAAGTGAATCTATCTGATCCGCCATCTTCTCCAAACGCTTTAATTGACGCTTATTCATATCAAACACTTTATTCAATAAACCAAGCATAGAAACGCTCCTCTGTAACTATAGTCTTATAGCCTAAATAATATATAAATTTTAACACTTATTGGGGGTTGGTACAACTTAAAGGGGGATTTGCAGACAGTCTTTTCTGAAAATAATCAGGAAATGACAGAATAACTGATGATTTTACATTTCCCGAGAAATGATGCTAGCGGAAAAGGTCGACGAATTTGAAAAAGACCCTGTCGCCAGGGTCCCTTGATTATTAATAAGATTCAATTAAACCGTATTTCCCGTCGTTACGTTTATAGACAACATTTGTTTCATTCGTTGCCGCGTTCAGGAATACGAAGAAGTTATGGCCAAGCAGGTTCATCTGCAGGATCGCTTCCTCGCTGTCCATTGGCTTGAGGTTGTAACGCTTTGTACGAACCAAGTCCGCGTCGTCCTCTTCATCCTCTACCGCAATGTGTGCTGGTACTCCGTTATCAATCACTTCGTTGAATAAGTATTTAGGTGAACCAGTATCGCGAAGCTTACGGTTGACCTTCGTTTTATGTTTTCTTATTTGTCGCTCTAGTTTATCTACGACAAGGTCTATCGCTGCATAGAGATCATCGTGACTTTCTTCTGCACGTAACACTAGGCCTGTCATAGGAATGGTCACTTCAATTTTCTGTTGGTTGTTGTAGACTTTCAGATTCACTTTGCTTTCTGCATTGTCTGTGGAATCAAAATAGCGATTAATCTTTCCGATCTTAGTTTCTACATATTCTCGGATTGCTGGAGTTACCTCAATGTTTTCACCGCGTACGTTGTACTTCATAAAATGAACTCCTCCTTTTGTTCCTGTTTGGATTTTTATAGGATCCAAACAATCTGTCTACATGGTCCTTCCGGAAAAAATGGAAGGTTAAGCTTGGGTTAAGCTTATGTAAACATATTTCTACAATACCCTACAGAATTCCTGCGTAAACGTAAAAGATTTGTGAAGAATTTGTGAATGTCTGCGTCATGCCTGTTCGGGTGGGGTGAAACAAGTATATGCGGGGGGACGGGAAAACTTTCGTGAAATTTAGATCTCCATTCAAGTCCCAGTTTCCTTTCGTTCCAGACGTTCGCTTTCCGAGGGGCGGTGCTTGAGCCTCCTCACTTCGTTGCGGGGTCTCAAGTTACTGCTATCTCCCTCCGGAGTCTCACGTCTTGCACTTCAGTCAACAGGGGGGATCTCTATGATAAATCACCTATAGCTTTTAATAAAGAGAAAAAGAAAACCCTCCAAGATGAACGGAGAGTTAGTGGGCGATATGGGGCAGGACGTGCTTTTGGATGTTGTTTTTCCAGTTTTCGTAAGCAGGTCTGATATATGTTTCTAATGCTTCTTTCTCTGGGACTGAGTTTTGTTCGAAATGACCGATTTGCTCGAGTTCATCGACGAGGCCGCCAAAGTTGGCAATAACCTGCAAAGCTTCTTCGTTCTTTTCAAAAAGAATGACTAGATTCACGTGGGCTTCCGCAATCTTCCCGATCGCCTCGTAGCTGTCTAGCACGAGCTGGCGCGATAGAGTAGAGGATGCGGGACGATTTTCATCGCTCAAATACTCAAAGGCCTCCTCCACCGTTTCAAGGAGGGCATTGTATTTCCGTAACAAGTAAAATTCGCCTTCTGTTAATGCTGACATACTGTACTCCTAATTTCTTTTGTCATAATACATGCCATCCGCAGTCGGGGAAGTGTAGGCCTGACCATATGCCTTAGCCGTCTTTTTGGACTGTTGGATCTGCGCCCACTCCTGCTTCAACTGCTTGTGGAATGTCTCAAGCTTCGGCGTTATTTGTTGGCTTGTAGTTGCCACTTTTTTGCCGAGTGCCATCTCCTCTTCTGAAAAAGGTGGTGATAGGCGTTGTAGTAAGGAATCCCTTATCTCCAAAGCCTTATCGATTTGCTCCAAAAAGGAATCGCGCTCCTCCTCGGTCGGCAAAGGCCCTTCCAGCAATGTCAAAAGATGCGTGGTCACTTTGTCAAGGTTCTCGATGACGTTCATTATGCCTGTCCACTCTTGGCAAACGCCTGCTGTCGGCTTGATTGGATGACCTGTTTCCAGGCATCACGGAAATCTAACATGTGTCCTTCCACTTCCTCCACGATGGCAGGGTCGTTCTTCAAGTTCGCATCAATAAGGCGGCGATTCATATAATCATACATAGTCATCATGGATTTTCCTATCTCTTGGCTTGTATCCAGAGTTACCATCAGTTCCTGAATGATTTTCTGCGCCTTGATCAGGTTCGTGTTTTTCATTTCGATATTCTTATCTTCCATTCCCTTTTTGGCAAGCTTCATAAATTTGATAGCTCCGTTGTAAAGCATTAACGTCAACTCACCAGGGGTAGCGGTGTTAACAGAATTCTGCTGGTAGGCTTGGTAGGGGTTCTTCATTGCCATATATATTCACTCCTTGTTATCAGCCATTAAAAAATTGACTCATCAGTTGTGTAGATTGGTTATTCGCCTGCCCGATAGCTTTTTCCATCGCGGTAAACTGGCGCCAGTAGCGGTCTTCCACTGTTTGCATCCGGCGTTCGAACGCGGAGATGCGTTGGTCGACGTTTAGAAGTTCACGGCCGATGGTGAACTGCTGAGCAGTTCGAGCTGCGTTTCCGGCACGGGCTTCTATACTGCTGATTGTGGAGCGTGCTGTATCCCGAAGCTTTCTTGCAATTCCAAGACCGGAACCATCATTTCCGTTGGCTGTGAAAAGTTGCATCACAGAATTCGGGTCCTCAGCAATGGCAGCGCGTAGTTTATCATCATCAATGACAAGCTTGCCCTTGTCCCGATAGTTTGTGCTTGACGTGATACCAATCTGCCCGAGTTGACTAAATGCACCAGATAGACCCGGAATTGATTCATATAGGGATGAGCGCATTTTCCCTAGGCCATTTGTAAGAATAGAATCATTCCTCAACAATCCACTTTTCGCCTTTTCTTCCCATTGCTCGATTTGCTTTTCAGATAGGGGTTCCCGTTCATCATCAGAAAGTGGCTTATACTCACGGTAAAGAGGTTCTCCGACCTTGGCGTTAATTTTTTCAATTAATTCGTTGTATTTTGTTAGGTAATCCTTCACCGCATTGAACGTTTGATCCGTGTCATTGGCAACGTTAATTGCAGCCGATTCACCAGGAGCCATGTTTTCTTTAAGGTTGAATGTAACCCCATTGATGTTAAAGATATTGGAGTTACGCTGTGTTGTGACACCATTGATGGTAACTGTTGCAGCGGTACCACCTTTCTCTTGGCTTTGGTCAAGGTTCATGACACCAGTCAAAAATGCCCCTTGAAATTCTATTTCCTTACCCGCGCTATTGAAGTCACCAGCTTCTCTCTTACTGAAGACCAATCCACCGTTGTGTTCATCATAAAAAGCAGTTAGCCCAAGAGGGGAAGCGTTAATTTGGGAAACCATCTCATCCATGGTTGTGTCCGCATGAAAATTAAATTCATTTTCCACCGCTACTCCTGCTTGATTATAAGTCGTAATGGAAAAACGATAGTTAGCAGGCACTTCCACTTCTGCCCCAACGTCTAAAGTGTTATTAAAAATAATCTCACCGGACGTTTCATCATAATAGGCTTGATTTTTTCCTTCTTCAAACTGCTCCTGACTATTTACCAGTGTATAGGTAAGAAGTTCCCCATCCCCAGTTTTCACCTTCACCAACGACATATCCTTCGAGTCAATACCAGTGCCAGCCTGTATCCTGTCTGTCGCTTCAGTTAATGTAGTGGAGGGAACTATTGGTGATAAAGCATTATAATTCGCAATATTCCCACGCTGCTCCCATAAGCTTTTCGATGTATCGAGCTTTTTCGTTCCATCCATCATAGAAGAGGTGGAAGCATTGGTGGCAACTGTTGCAACCTGAACATCAGAAATCGTATAAGAAACATTCGCCGCTGATGAAGTGGCGGAAGCCGAAACCTTGTCATTTGTTGAAGTAACCTGTTTCTGAGAATATGTCCGCTGCAAGGTCATATCAAAAGATAAATTGCTAAACTCATTAAGCAATCTATTAACCTCTCGATACTCGTCCCGCTTCCACTCCAACAACTGCTTCTGCTGTGTCAATTTGTTCATTGGCATACGCTGAGCTTTCATTAGATCAGCTACCATCTGATTAATATCAAGCCCGCTCTGAAAACCAGTCAAACGCATATCCTTCACCACCTAAATCTTTTTATCTACAAACAACCCCATATACTCGGTCATTGCTGCATACATATCTAAAAACTTCTTTGAAGGAATCTCCCGTATAACCTCATCAGTGGCAATATCCACCACCGTCACATAATACTCATTCAACTCATCATGCAACTCAAAACGAACAGACACATTCATAGGCTTCATAAAATCATTCATTCCATCCACGATCGTTTCCATCTGTCTTCTGCTCTGTTCAGGATGAGCTTGCTTTGTTTCCTGGATTGATACATCTACTTTAGTTGAAACTGTTCCTTGATTCGTCTTTACTCGTGTTGTGGGATCAAAGGTGCTGGCCATTGGCGAAATGTGCATACGGGTCCCCTCCGTGAAATAAATACTCTATTAGTATTATCGGTAAGTAAAAAAGGATATAAAGAGGTTAGAGTAAGAAATAATAGTAGAAGCGTAATGGGGATTAAAATAAAATAAGAGACCCTAGTAATTCTAAGGTCTCCATTATAATTATTATTAACGAAGAAGTTGTAAAACTCCTTGTGGTTGTTGGTTAGCTTGAGCCAACATTGCTTGTGAAGCTTGCGCAAGAATAGAATTCTTTGTTTGTTCCATCATTTCTTTCGCCATGTCAACGTCACGGATACGAGATTCCGCAGCTGTTAGGTTTTCAGAAGATGTATTAAGGTTGTTAATTGTGTGCTCTAAACGGTTTTGGTTTGCACCAAGCTTAGAACGTTCAGCAGATACTGCTTCGATTGCATTGTTGATTGCTGTAACGGCGTTGCCGGCATTAGCAGCTGTAGAAACATCAAGTGCTGCTGCGTTAGCAGAGTTGTTTGTTCCATCTGTTACAGTATCTGTAGCAGTAAACCCTGTAGAACTTGCAGTACCTGTAAGACCAAGTGCCGCAGCTCTCATATCAGAAAACTCTAAAGTCATTGTTTGATTCTCGTTCGCACCAATCTGAGTAGAGAATGAAGAACTTGCACCAATTGCAGGCGTACCAGTTCCAGCAGGTGTTGCTGCAGTTACATCAAGTTCCCATGAATCTCCTGCAGCTGGTGTGGTTGGTAGATTTAATTCTAAACCATCTACTGTTAAGCTACCTGAAGTGAAAGTTACAGGGTTTGCTCCCGCTCCATCACCTTTATCTAAAGTAAAGGCTGTTCCATCAGCAGTTGCTAATGTCCATGTTGCTGAAGATCCTGTAAACGTTGTTGCATCTGTAAAAGTAACTTCCCCACTTGTTCCGTTAGTTTGATTTGAAGTTGCTGCTGCAGGCACGGCAGGTGCACCTGGTACAGCTGGACTTCCACCAGTTACAACTCCATCAGTAGCGTTTAGTAATTTCTGACCATTAAATTCAGTTGTATTTCCAATACGGTTAATTTCACTTGTAAGTTGGTTAATCTCTTTTTGAATTTCTCCACGATCTGATCCAGTATTTGTATCATTACCAGCTTGAACTGCTAATTCACGCATACGTTGAAGGATGTCATGAGTTTCATTTAACGCCCCTTCGGCGGTCTGGATCATCGAAATTGAGTCCTGGGCATTTCTGGAAGCTTGATCCAACCCACGAACTTGAGCTCTCATTTTCTCAGAGATAGCAAGACCAGCAGCATCGTCCCCAGCTTTGTTAATACGTAAACCAGAAGACAATTTCTCCATAGATTTCATTTGACCAGCAGTAGCACTGTTTAATTGACGGTGCGTGTTCAACGCAGCGATATTGTGATTAATTCTCATTACAATTTTCCTCCTTGAGTTGTCGCCGATTTCACGTCCTTGTGTAATCGGAGTTAGATTTGCAGATAGGTCAAAAGTCGGCCGCCTTTTGATTCTATTTGCTTACATGTTTTATATCGACCTGTCTCGACAACTGTTTATAGGGTGAGAGAGAATTTTTTTACAAATTGTATCATTTTTTTAATTGGTTGCTTAAAGCCTGCAAAAGGTCAAGAGAGGAGTGGGATGCTGCGTTGTTTTCCTCTTGGATGGAAAGGTAGATTTCTTTTCTAAGTATCTCGATATGCTTTGGTGCTTGGATGCCGAGCTTCACCTGGTCGCCGTTGATACTGAGGACCGTGATCTCGATGTCGTCACCGATTTTGATGGCTTCGTCTTTTTTGCGGGTTAGTACTAGCATGCGGTCTCCTCCTCTCTATTTTGCTATCGTTTCTGGGAATAGATTGTGCTTCGTCTGATAAGGGCTGCCTGTCAGGATCACTTGTTTACCGAGCTTCTTTTTCGTATTCACCACAACAGGTGCCTGGAGATTGGCAGTTGTTAGATGGAACGGGTCTGCCATCGTCAAAACCGTAAAGACAGTCACATCTTCAGGAGAATCCAGCTCAAGGGTATCCACCGCTTGGTTCTCCAAATTGAAATCATAATCGGGATAGAACGTGAATGGATTGGTCATTACAAACCCAAGCTCCGGTGTTTGGAGCGACTGCAGAATATAAAACGTCCCTTCCTCCGAAAAAGGAATGACCGTGAACTCATTCTCCTCTAAAAAACCCGGGAGTCCATTCGGGAACCTTACCACTTCTTTCTCCTGCACTTCTATCAATCCATGATATTTCGTTTCTATTTTCATCGTTTCACAACCTTATATTTTTTGTTCGTAGCCGCCTGTGCCGACATGGCGCAGGTTCTCAAAGTCTATTTGCAGTGATGGATGGTTGGCCATGTTGACCTGTGTGGAACCTGGTGTGTACTCATGCACCGGCTTATTTATTTTCGCATCTATTACAGGCTTGCGTTCCTGCACATTAATATCCACTCGACCTGGCTCATAATCAATTTTCACACTAAAATGCGATGGAATCCAGCCGATATTGAATTCTTTTGGCGGACCTTCGCTGTTTCGCTTTGCCTGGCGCGCAATCGCCCCGCCGCCATTTTCAATCCGCATCATTTCATTTCCATCCTGCGCAACCCGTGCCAGCCCCGCCAACCAATCCTGCCGCCCAAACTGCGCCGCCTCCTCAATCCTTCTCCCAACACTCTTCAAATCCATATCCTCTCGCGCCTGCGTCTGATCAATCGTCAACCTCCCAGGCGTCAGCTCCATCACCAACTCCGCCTTCGGTTGCTCAATACTCAGCTCCGATTTGGGTTGTTCAATCCTCTGAACAGGTTTTTGTATCTGCAGTTCAGTCTGTGCAAACGCCGACTGTAAACGAATCTGTGGAAAAAGCATTCTTGTTCACTCCTTTATTTAAAGGGTTTCGAAGTTTTTTATTGTGAATGCATAACCCTAGTTGATTGTAGTGGAAGGCGCGTAGACTCCTGTGGGAGGAAGGGACAGGTGAGACCCCGCAACGAAGTGAGGAGGCTCACGGACCGCCCACTGGAAAGCGAAGCGCCTGCAACGGAAATCAACCGTAGAGCGAATATGCTATAATTTTTTCACAAAAAAACTGCCCTAGAAACAACTGCCACCTAAACAGCTCCCTCCAAGACAGTTCCACTCCCTACCTTAAAAAATCCAACAATGAAGGCTGAATCACACGCGCACCCACACCAAGCGAAGCACGATGCACACTCTCCTGCGACGTCAAATCCGTAATAACCTTCTCAATATCCGCATCCTCATTATCAGACAAGATCCGCGTCGCCACCACTTCCTGATAGCCAATACGATTATCCACCATCTCCAAACGATTATATCGAGCACCAAGCTCCGAACGCTCCGCTGAAATCGTATCGGCAGCCTTATCAAAACGTCCCATCAAATCTTTCAGCGCATCCGTATCACTCGTTTCCAATGCCGACTGAAGACCATTCCAGATATCCATCATGTCCTTGTTGAAGACATTTTCTGAATTGATGTTGGATTGCAGCTTGATTCCACGGGAGACCTCCACCTCGAACGGGGAGTTTTCCGTGCTCACAGAAGTCGGATCATTCGCATCCGTGATACGTGGCTTATCAATAGCCGTCCCATTGAATATGTACTTCCCTGCAACCTGTGTATTCGCAACCTGAACGAAATCATGCTTCAACTGCTCGATCTCTTTTGCCATTGCCTGACGATCTTCAGGAGAATATGTATCATTGGAACCCTGCACCACCAATTCACGCGCTCGGTGCATCACGCTTTGAACGTGATCCAATGCCGCCTCCGAATTCTCCATCCAAGCGTACGATTCACTCAGGTTTCGTTTGTATTGCTCAAGCTCCGTCAGGTTTGTACGGTAGTACATCCCCTTCATCGCAACGACCGGGTCATCGGATGGCCGGGAGATTTTCTTACCGGTGGAGAGCTGTTCCATCAACTTGCCCATTTTGCTGTAGCTTGTACTTAATTGTCGCAGTGAGTTCTGCGTCAGCATGCTCTGTGTTACGCGCATTTATCTACACCTACCTTCCGCCTATTCCCATTCCGTTTATGATTTTATCTAAAAGTTCATCTGTTAACGTGATCATTCTTGCAGATGCGTTATAAGCATGCTGGAACTGGATCATGTTAGTCATTTCTTCATCTAGGGATACACCGCTGACCGATTGGCGACGCTGGTCCACAGACAGCCTCAACGTTTCACTGTTATAGGCAAGTCGGTTCGCTTCCTGGGCATCTACTGCCAATCCGCCGATAACACTTTCGTAGTAGTTTTGGAACGTGGTAGAAACACCGTTCAACTGAAGCGATCGTGATTTTACTTCAGCTAATGCAACCGCATTGCTTCCGTCCCCGACACGTCCGCCGACTTCACCGACTTTCGGGATGTCCACGCTGATGAAGTTGCCTTTTGACACGTCTTCCAGGCGAACTTTATCCAAATTGAAATTCACCGAAGGATTTCCGTTACCATCCGTAAACTCTTCGGAAAGTCCTGCTCCGAGCGCTTCTAGACTGGTGAAATTCCCAGAGGTTTTCATCTCCTGTTTTGGTGACTTAACTGCATCATATATTTTGTAGGTAAACTGTTGAACCCCATCGGCATCCACAGTAGACTGCACAGTAACAGACACATTTTCTACACTATTATAGCCATGGAACTCCCCTGTTGTGATGATTCCCTTGTTGTAACCGGATGCTGCAATATTGTCCAGGGATTGGACGATGTCAGCGGATACCGTAAACAGCTTAGCTGCATTCTTTTTATTGTCAGCAGTGATGTCTGTATTTTTAAATTCAAAGAATTTAAAAGCTGTGTGTTCTCCGTTTTCCATGCTCGAGATGCTCCAGCCGGATTCATGAACCCTATTAATCTCCTGGGCAAATTCGAACGCAACCGTATCCAAGTGGTTCAACATATCAGGGTAAAGACCATTTTGGGCGTTCCCTTCCATAAATCCATATGAGTCAATCAGGCCTCGCAGTTTACCGGAAGCCTGCATGCTACCGATTCCGAAGCTTGTATCCCCTAACTTGAAGCCATCGACAAGTCCAGTATCTGCTCGGTATTCTAAGGATAGACTGTTTACTCTCAGGCTAGAGGCATCCACCAGTGTACCTATTTTACGACCGGAATCGTCCACCATATCAATAGTAAACTTTCCTTCTGCGATACTGCTCGAATTACCGCCGCTACCTACTGTAGAAGTCTTTATATTAACCAGCTGGGATAATTCATCAACTAAACGGTCCCTTTCATCGTAAAGGTCATTTGCGAGATACCCATGAGGCTCTATTTCACCGATTTGCTTGTTGATATTATTAATCTGCTGGCTAAGCGCATTTACCTGCTTCACGGTGACATCCATCTCATTTTTGAGATCACCCTGAACCGAACTCAGGGAATCCGAAAGAAATCGGAAAGTTTCCGCAACCGCCAAACCGCGCTGTCTTACAACGGAACGTGCACCAGCATTGGTAGGATTAACCGCAAGATCCTGAAAAGCTTGCCAGAAACGGTCCAACGTCGTGGATAACCCCGTCTCGGATGGCTCGTTCATGATTTCCTCCATCTTTTGCAAAGAATCGGCACGAGATTCCCAATAGCCAAGCTTATTGTTTTCCCCGCGATACTGGATATCCAGGAAACTCTCCCGCATACGCTGGATGCTGCCTGCCTCTACCCCGGTTCCCATCTGTCCTGGTATTTGAGGACGGTTCATGGAAGCTGGTGGGTACGGTTCTGTTTGGGAAAAATTGACGCGTTGTCTTGTGTACCCCGGTGTATTGGCGTTGGCAATGTTATGACCGACCGTCTGAAGGGCAGTTTGCTGGGTAACCAGACCACGTCTCGCAACTTCGAGACTATGAAATGTTGAACGCATGGGTGTTCCTCCTAAGCTTTTGAATCGAACAGGGAGCGCGCAGGTGCACTCACGCTTTTCTTCGTGTTCGCAGGTTTTTCGTAGTTTACAGCATTCGGCTGCGGGTTAAGGGTGTTGATGGTCATCGTGACAAATTGCAGGGACTGCTGGAGAAGGAGTTGATTAAGCTCGTTCTGCTTTTGGATGTTGCCGATCGTTTCAGTCAGCCTTGTTTTCAGGTCAAGCAGCGCATTTTTCTCAGTCGGTGTGCCCATTTCCGCAAGCTCGGTCACCGTTTTCCCATGAGAGAGATCCGCTCGTTGCTTTTCCAGCTGGACAATCGCTCGTGTATATTGCTTTTCTTCTCTTGTGATCTGTTGCAGCTCGTCCACCTTGTTCGCTTTTACGACCTCTTCTTTCCGCACAGTCAGTTCATAGAGATAGGCGTGCAAGGTGAGCATTTTTTCTAATATGGATATAATAGTTGGGATTGGCATAGGATCTCCTTATTCTTAAGGACCTGTTTATAACGAGTGTGTTGATTTCCGTTATATAAAATACTATTTAACAGACCCTATTTATTAAAATAATAATCAATCATCTTACTTGCAACGGTCTTAGGGTCCACTTGATAGGTACCGTTTTCCACAGAAACCTTAAGCTTTGCAACCTTTTCCTGGCGGTCAGCTGCAAATTGGGAACGCTCCTGCATCTCTTTTGCCTTGCTGGAGATCTCCACCTGGTCGCTCTTTGCCTGGTTTGGCGCTATAACCTGCTGCTGTTTCATGTGATTCTTATATGGGTTTACTCCTGAAGGACCAATATTATTAATCTTCATTGTTATCCCTTCCTTTTCGAACAGTTTGTCTATCTATAAATATCGGCACAGTTTCTCGAATGTTTATAGGAACTTCTTATCAATTGCATGGTATGTTCTTCCTTCACTTCTGATCTTCTGCTGTCTTTCCTCTTCCCGGTCCAACTGTGAAAGCTGTCCCTGGATGTCTTTTTTACAGCCGATACAGAGCTTATCCTCTCTAATCATCCTACCACATCGGTCGCACGGATACCCCAGATTTGGAAAATGAGCCAGCTGAATTCGGCCTTTTCGGATGAACTTCAGAATCAAGGACTCTGAAACACCGGTACCTTCCACAACCTGGTCCAGCCTCGCCATCCTGTTTTCCCGTTGGCGAATGTATTTGTACACTTTTTGGTACTGCGTTTCCTCTTCTTTATAACATGCTTCACACACTTCCCTGAAGGCATTTTTAACATAAATCTGCCCGCAGTTTGGACAATTATCTAGTTGGGACATGAGGCAACTTCCTTTCGAGCAAAAAGTTCTTACTCTTTATATCGTAAGGGAAGGCGAAATGTTAACTGCGAACTAAAGTGAGAGAGGAGATATCAGTCGCCCCAGCCTCTTTTAGGACCTTTGCAGCCATCCGTATAGTTGTTCCAGTTGTATAGATGTCGTCGATCAGGAGAATCTTTTTCCCCTCTACCTTTTGGGGCTCAATGACGGAAAACGGATTTTCTTGTTGCAGTCGTTCTCGGCGGATTTTTTTGGATTGTTTGACAGAATCTGTTTTAGCGAGGGGCTCAATGATTTCTGTTGAGGATAGTAGTTTTGCCAATAATAGTGATTGGTTGAATCCACGCTCATAGAGGCGTTCGTCACTTAACGGAATGGGAATTAGCATGCGTTGTTCTTTTTTGAAAAACAAATCATACGTTTGACGGAAATCTTTGCTAAAAGCTTCTACAAGTATCGCGTCCCCTCTGAATTTGTATAGCGCCAATACTTCCTGCATGGGTTCATTGTATGAAAAGACGGAACGGTTCATCTGTAAAGTTCCCGCTGTTTCCGTTTCTCTCTCCCACCTATGGCAGTCAAAACAAATATCCTCATAACGGTTCTCCAATGGGACCTCTTCCCATACCCTGCCGCAAATTCTGCATAATTTACCGCAGATTTTCCGAAAAGAGTTTTCACATGGCTCACAAACCTGCTTGGGCTTGTTAATACCAAGGAACTCCCCCCAGCCGAAGGAAGAAGTAATCTCTTCCTTACATATTAAACAGTAATTCATTAAGAAATCCTCCTTTCTCCGCCCTGTAATTCATGCGTCTGATCTGGTCGACTGCCGCAATCATTTCGCGGGTTCGGCCATAGTGAAAAAAACGCACATCCCCGTCCGGATGCTGACTGTTGCGACCAGCCCTGCCAGCGATTTGCACGAGTGCACTTTCCGTAAAAAGGCTATCCTCTGCTCCAATTACACCTACCTGAACATTCTTAACCGTCACTCCACGCTCGAGAATCGTTGTTGTCACCAGAATGGTTATTTTGCCCTCGCGAAAGCCCGCCACTTTCTCCTTGCGATTCTTATCCTTGGCATGAACACCAGCTACAAGATCTCCGTGCTCTTTTTGAAGAATAGCGACAATCTGTTCTAGGAAAGCAATATTAGGGACAAAAAGAAAGATTGGTCGATTTGCAGCCTTGTACTTGTTAATCCAATAAAGCACGTTCCCCGGAAGCCTGTTCTTCTTCAACCGTTTTTCCCAGTTTCCACACCATTCCATGGCTGGTATCGGTAGCGGTTTCCGGTGATATCTTGCCGGGATGATGACAGAAGGCAACCTGTCCGAATGGGCATCGCGCTGCATTTTCTTGGATGGTGTTGCACTCAGATAGATCGTGCTCCCCTCTTCCTTTCTAGCTTGGCTGGCTGCATATTCCAAGACAGGGTCAACAGAATAAGGAAAAGCATCGACTTCATCAATAATGAGGGTATCAAATGCGCGGTAATAACGAAGAAGCTGATGGGTCGTAGCGATGGTGAGCGGGGAGTTTTTCGACCTGTCCTCGCTGCCGCCGTAAAGTGTGGCAATATTTATATCCGGAAACACCTGTTGGAGGCGTGGAGACAGTTCTAGAACCACATCGGTACGTGGGGTAGCGATGCAGACTCGCTTGCCCTTTGATAACGCTGTTTCTATACCCTTGAATAGAACCTCAGTTTTACCGGCTCCACACACAGCCCATACTAGTAAGGAAGTGTTGGTTTGGACCGTTTCGACCACTTTGCCGGAAGCTAGCTGTTGCCCTTTAGAAAGAGTGCCTTCCCAGTCAAGCTTACAGTTAAGGGTTACCTTTTCTGGTTGCGGTCCACTCCAACTGATGAGCGGCGTGCATTCACTGACCCTCCCCATCATGATGCAATTCCGGCAATAGGTGCACTCCTGGAGACAGCGAGCACAATGGTATGAAGCAAATAGGCTAGGCTTCCCGTTACCACACCTTTGACATGAATGACCGGACTTAGTAATTTTCATGCCATGACCGTATCTTATGTACCCATGCTGATAATGAGATTGGATGGTATCTTTGGAAAAAGGAATTTCATCAGGGAGAAGTCGCTTACCGTTGAGGTATTGTTGGAGATCGTGGTTGAAGGGGAGTGAGTGTTGGATTGGCGGATGGGGGATATCAAGGATATCGGATATTCTCTTCGCGCCATTCCTTTTGATGGTCAATAAATTATTTTGTGTGGTGTTGAAAAGCATTGGATTCCTCCTTAGTTAGTGTAGTTTTAGGATGCGGTTGTTTATTAGAAACTCTAGCTGGTGATTGGAGCGAAAGGCGAAGACCCGGCGGGGGAGTAACGACAATCTTGAGACCCCTCAAGTGTTGCGAGAGGCTCAAGGTCGCCCCGCGGAAAGCGAAGCCATTTGCGGAAATAAACAGCGGTGTATAACCCGATTCTAAAGCTATGTCTTGCACGGATATAACAATCCCAAAAAAGACACCACAAGCAAGCCTGCTCATGATGTCTGTTTTCGTAGTTTGTATTATCTTTTGTACCAGCCAAGCCCAAGAGCACCTTCACCTAAATGCGCCCCAATTACCGGACCAAAGTAGCTCAAAAAGAACTCGACGTGTGGATATTTCTGTTCAAGTTCCTTTTTCATATCTTCCGCTTCCGCCTCACGGTTCGCATGAATCACCACTGCACGCATCGGCAATTGTTGGGAAGCATCTTCATCAAACAAGTCATGGATGCGCTTAATCGCTTTTTTGCGTGTGCGGATCTTTTCAAACGGGACAATTTTCGTGTCGACAAAATGCAACAACGGTTTCACCTGCAGGAGGCTACCGAGAATCGCTTGAGCACTGCTAAGTCTACCTCCGCGCTGAAGATGGGAAAGATCATCCACCATAAAGTAGGCACGGTCAGACTCTTTCATCATGTTCATGCGTTCAATAATCTGTTCAGGCGTCTTTCCTTCCCCGGCCATTTCCGCAGCTTCCAAGACGTAGAATCCCTGGATCATACAGCTGATCTCGGAGTCAAAAGCGTGAACCAGAATATCCTCGACCATATTGCCTGCCGCAACTGCCCCTTGGTAGGTGCCGCTGATGCCACTTGAAAGGTGGATACTAACTACTGCGTCATAATCCTTTGCAAGCTTTTCATAAAGTGCAACGAATTCTCCGATTGCCGGTTGTGAAGTAGACGGCAGGTCACGACTATTTTTTACCTCTTCATAGAATTGGTCAACTTTAATTTCAACTTCTTCTTGGTACGATTCGTTCCCGAAAATGACATTCAGCGGGATCATATGTATATCAAGCTTTGCGCGTAATTCTGCTGGGATGTAGGCTGTACTGTCTGTTACAATCGCCGTTCTCATAATGGTAGACCTTCCTTATACAACTTATTTCTGTTATCTATTTAGATTGTACATGATATGGGAATAAGTTTCATCTTTTGTTTGGTTTTTATTTGGAGGGGTGAAGATACTCAGGGCGGTCATGTAATTCGAGTTAATTTTGAAGGGGTTTTTACAAAAAGCAAATCAAATTCTTGTTCGGGGAAGGGAATCGTGGACACTTTGTAGCCTTTTGGCGTCCTATAACCACATTACACAGAGCTCACAGGTGACTTTATCAGCCAGCTTTTCTTTTATTGTCCAACTCCTGGAACTTATTATCCAAGTTTTTGTTTTATAAGCCAACTTTTTGATTTATAGTCCAACTTTTCATTTTATGAGCCAAGTCGCAGCATTTAAAGGCCATTCGACACCACCAGACAAGTTTCGCCCGTCGCCACCAGTAGCCCCCCGTCCCCTCCCCCTATCTCTCCCAAAAATCCCCACAAAAAAACCCTGGAGAACCAAATCCCCAAGGTTACCTAACCTCTACCCAGCCATGCTTGATTGCGACAACAACGGCTTGTGTACGGTCATTTACATTCATTTTTTGAAGGATGTTACTTACGTGGTTCTTAACCGTCTTCTCACTAATGAACAACGATTCCCCAATTGCCTTGTTGCTCTTTCCGTCAGCCAATAGCTGAAGCACTTCGCACTCGCGGCGAGTCAGTAAGTGAAGTGGACGGCGAATTTCAACTTGTTGGTATGTTGTAACAGTCGAGCCACCATTGCCCCCACGCGCACCGCTGCCCACTCCGTTTTCGGTTAAGCGACGGTATTCTCTTACGAGGTTGTGCGTCACTCTTGGGTGAAGATAGGATCCGCCATCAGCGACAACCTTTACGGCATCCACCAGTGCATCTGCGTCCATCTCTTTCAACAAATACCCGCGTGCACCAGTCTGCAATGCATGCGTTACATAGTTTTCGTCATCATGAATGGATAGTACGATGACCTTCGCTTCCGGGTTGGCTTCGACAAGTTGCCTTGTAGCCTCCACACCGTTTACTTTCGGCATGTTGATGTCCATGATGAAGACGTCCGGCTCATGCTTTTGCATTAATTCGAGCGCATCTGCTCCATCGTCCCCTTCTGCCACCACGTGAAAGTTTGCTTCAAAATCCAGAATGCGTTTTACTCCTTCACGGAAAAGCTGATGATCATCAATAATCACGATTTTTGTCGTATCCATTCCTCTCATCCTCCCAAATACATTTTCAGCTTAACGGAATTTTGATAAAGACGGTGGTACCATTGCTAGCCTTGGACTGGATATCCAGTTCCCCGCTGATAAGCTCTACCCGTTCTCTCATTCCAATCAAGCCAAACGACTTTTCTTTTTTTTCTGTCGTATCAAATCCTACACCGTCATCTTTTACAATGACAATAATATGGGTAGGTTTCACTTCTAATTTCACATAAATGGAGCTTGCTTCTGCGTGCTTAATCGCATTTGTGAGTGATTCCTGCACAAGCCGGAACACTGCAACTTCCAGGTTCGACGAAATGCGATGCTCGACTCCAAGGTTCATGAATTCAATTCGGGGATAGCCGTTATGATAATCCTCGATAGTCGAAATATATTTCTTTAACGTAGGCACCAACCCTAAATCGTCGAGTGCCATCGGGCGAAGATCATAAATGATTCTTCGTACTTCATATAAGGCGGAACGTACCATCACTTTCAATGAACGGATCTCCGATAATGCTTCACCAGGCCCGCGCTCCCGGAAGGTCCGGTCGATCAGGTCCGAGCGCATCATCACATTTGCCAGCATCTGTGCAGGGCCATCATGTATTTCTCTTGAAAGGCGCCGGCGCTCCTCTTCCTGCGCTTCCATGATCTTGAAGCCGAACTCACGCTTCTCGGAGGCATCCGCTATCATCTGTCCGACCTGCTGCAAGTCACCTGTGACATAATTGAGTATCACGGAAACCTGGCTGACAAGCCGATCCGCCTTAGTAATTGTCTCCTCGAGATTTAGCAACCTACGCTCAATCTCATTTCTGCGATTCCGCAGCTGCACCTCTTTTTGCGAGATGGTATGTAGCTCCAGTTGAAGCTCGTGTGCATGGTCATACGCTTGTCTGATTTGCTCTTCTGTATAATTTTTAAATTGCCTGCTTACTTCCGAAAGACGGTTTCGTGCCATGCGGACTTGAACCTCAAGCTTATCCTGTTTATGTATAAGCTGCGTGACTTCAAGCTTTACCGCATTCAACTCTTTCCCAAGGTTCTCAAATTCCTTACGGGAACTTTCCCCTATTTCGAAAATTTCGTCCTTGCTCACTTCCACCGTATTTACCATTTGTTCAATAATCATGTCTAATTGTTTAGAGTTTATAACTTTCCGAGACATAGGACATCCTCCAAAAGACCCGGTATTCTTAAAAGAATATCGAGAATGCTTCTTTATCGATATAGTACATTATACCCAAAATTAAGAAAGACACCATATGCTATATCATTCCAAATCTTCCAATTGTTTATGGGGGTACCTGTCGAAAATTGTCCACACTTCATTATATCGGACGAAAGTTTTACTTGTATAACATTATTATTACAATCGGGTTAAACTTTGTCGATTTTTGCCGCACAAAAGGAGTTATGGACTAGAATTCATTTGATGTCCTCACCTTTAGCAATTATAATAGAAAGGGCATGGGTCTTTTATTTAGAGACCTACAAATGTGCCAATCATCAAAGGGGAGTTGTCAGATTGCTATCTCACTACTATACCGTAAAAGGGCATGGAGAGCATGAAATAAACATACAAAAATCAAGATTCATCTCTCACGTTGCCCGTGCAACCACTGAAGAACAAGCACAAAGCTTTATCCAAGACATCAAAAAGAAGCACTGGGATGCAACCCACAACTGCTCCGCCTATATGATCGGTGAACACAACCAGGTCCAAAAAGCCAACGATGACGGAGAGCCCAGCGGCACAGCCGGCGTCCCCATCCTTGAAGTTCTGAAAAAAAAGGATCTGAAAGACACTGTAGTTGTCATTACCCGCTACTTTGGCGGCATTAAACTTGGTGCCGGAGGACTAATCCGTTCCTACGGAAAAGCCACCTCCGAAGGAATTAACGCTACAGGAATGGTAAAACGGGAATTAGTGCAAATTATGCATACAAAAGTTGAGTACACATTACTAGGTAAGATAGAAAATGAATTACGCTCTTCATCCATACACCGTTTGAAGGACATTCACTATCTGGAAGATGTAACGTTCGACGTGTATGTAGAGGAAGATAAATTACAGGATTTCCTGGACTGGATGACAGACATCACAAATGGAAAAGCGGAAATCACTCCTGGAGAGCGGCTTTACCTTGAACAGGACGTGTAAATCTTTTATAGAGGAGACAAGACATTGGTTAATTCTAGATATGAAAAGAAAAGAAAGAAGGGTAGAAGATTAAAGCGTATCCTTTTCGTTTTTCTGACGCTTTTCTTGGCAGTAGTTGCTTATGGTGGTTACCTATTACTCGAAACATACCAAGCTGCAAATGAAGCATATACTGAGTTGGACAGGGACAAGTCCAAATACCGGGATAAGGAAGTGGAAATCAACAAAGATCCATTTTCCGTACTAATCATGGGAATTGAGGATTATTCTACAGGTGGAGAAAATGGTCGAACAGATACACTGATGGTCGCAACCCTTAATCCAAAAGATAAAACAATGAAACTGTTAAGTATCCCACGTGATACGCAAGTTTATTTTGAACACCTAGGCTATTATTCCAAAATAAATCATGCAAATGCGTATGGTGGCAAAGAAATGACCATAGAAAAAGTGGAAGAACTGCTGGAAGTTCCGATTGATTATTATACCACAGTGAACTTTGAAGGATTCAAGAACGTCATTGATATTGTGGGCGGAGTAGAAGTAGAGGTTCCGTTTGATTTTACTGAAAAATCTGATGTGGACAGTTCCAAAATATACTTTAAAGAGGGACCTATGAAACTGGATGGTGAAGAAGCACTTGCTTACGCTAGAATGAGAAAACAAGATCCTCGTGGTGATTTTGGTAGGAACGACAGACAAAAACAGATCATTCAGGCTGCAGTAAGCGAAATGCTTTCTCCAAGCAATCTGTTTAAAGTGGATAACATCGCAAAAGAAATGGGAACCAATGTCCAAACGAACATTCGAGTGTCCGAAGGAATTGGTTTAAGCAAACTTTATGCAGGTTTCAACTCCTCCAGCTTGGAGAGCCTTACACTCGAAGGCGCTGATGACAGCAGTACCGGTGTTTACTACTTCATTCCATATGAAGAGAGCATCCTTGATATCAGAAGCACTCTGAAAAAGCATTTGGAGATCGAAGAGACAACCGACTGAAGAATAATGAAACGGAGGCAGTCCGTGAAGCAGGTATGAACCTACTTTACGAACTGCCTCTTCTTTTAGAGATATAGTTAAATTATACGTATAACTTTTATAGAGTTAGGATATAGTAATAATCTCCAGTCCCTAAAAGCTAAAGACTTCATTTATTTGCATAAAAAAAGAATGTAGAAAACTTTGAGCTTCTACATTCTTTTTACCATTAATTTTTACCTGTAACTTTTTTATAGAAATTCAAAAACGGCCTATTTTTTACATTGATAATCCCGACTATTTCCGCAATGAATTGTATGGTGATGACCAATGCAATCATTATCAGTATAGTGCCTAGAAATGTCGCAGAAGTCAGCATCACAGCACATACGCTGAAGAAAATACCGAATACATAAATGAGTAGGACCGTATTTCTATGGGAAATTCCAATCGCGAGTAATCGATGATGCAGATGACTCTTATCAGGTGCCGATATAGGCTGCTTATTTAAGAAACGTCTGATGATAGCGAAGGCTGTATCAAAAATCGGAACACCAAGAATGATAATTGGAATAACGAAACTGAACAAAGTTACACTTTTATACAAACCCAACAAAGAGAATACGGATATACAATAACCCAAGAATAATGCACCAGTATCACCCATAAAAATTTTCGCTGGATGAAAATTGTAGAATAAGAATGCAATCGTACTTCCCAATACAATTAAGCATAATGTCAGGATCATTTCTTTTCCTGCGATACCCGCCATTACCGCCAATGTGGCAATCGCAATAGAGGAAATCCCAGCAGCTAGTCCGTCGAGTCCGTCAATTAGGTTGATGGCGTTGGTAATACCTACAATCCACAGAATAGTTACCGGGATTGCCAGCCAACCTAAATCAAATCGTTCAATGACAAAAGGAATGGTAATAAATTCTATCTTTAATCCCGTATAAACTACTACACCTGCAACGAGAAGCTGCCCTAATAATTTGGTTCTGGCTTTTAATTCGTACATATCATCTAAAATACCGATCACTACAATGATGATAGCCCCTGCTGTAATTCCGTATATTCTTTCATCATAAAGACCTGATACGATATATCCAACTACTACACCAATGAATATCGCTAAACCACCGAGTCGCGGCATGACTTTTTGATGCACTTTTCGATGATTAGGTTTATCTGTCGCTCCAATTTTGTGAGCGAATTTTATCACTAAGGGGGTAACCAAAAGGACTGTACCGAAAGCAGCCAAGAATGTCAAAATCAATTTAATGTCCATTGTTAGAACCACCTGTAATTTTATTTTTAAGTCTTATTTTATTTTTCACCTGACAAGAAGAATGAATGTTAGGTTTTTTTCGCCAAAATTTGCACGCTAAACGAAAAAATTTAATCCTGTACCATTTTAACAGATAATTTGGTGTTAATAAACTGTCTGGAGAATTAATTTTATGTTACGTTTGTAAATTGTGAATATAGATTAAACTTCTACCTTGTTATACCCACTTATTAAGACGTAAAAACTCTCCAAAAGTTTCCCTATAACCATTCAACAAATAAATTGGAAATAAATTCTTTCGTTTCACAATAAAAAAGCAGGAGGAAAAACTGATTGTTTTCCCTTCCTGCTTTCTATTTACTTATGCTTGAATCCTTTTTCTGATTGCATGATATGCATAATTGATTAAACACCAACTGGCATAAGGAACACTTAGCTTTTCAATTTTTCTGTAGACATACCAGTTTCTCTTTGCGGTCTTTAATTTATTGCTTGATATAGACCCTTCCACTAGTCGGTAATTGGATAACGGCTCTTGCATCCCATACGCGACATGTCCCTCACGGAGCACTTGCAACCATAAGGCATAATCCTGTCGGGTTCTTATTAAAGGCATTTGCAGTTGACCAACCTGCCTCCGGTCAATCATGACGGTTAAACAGCCAATAATTGTATTTTTCAGCAAACCTTTATAATTAATTTTAAGCGGAACTTTAATGACTTTATCCAGCAGCTTACCGCCTTCATCCATTAAATTATATGCGGTATAAGTGAACGCATGATTATGTTCTTGCATGAAAGCCAATTGCTTTTCAAGCTTTTCCGGCAACCATAAGTCATCGCTGTCCAGAAAGGCTACATAATCACCCTTCGCTTCTTTCAAAGCTGTATTCCTTGCAACCGCAGCACCACTGTTATCCTCTAGAAATATTGGCTTGATTCGTGGATCTTGGGCTGCATAGTTACTTAAAATTTCCTTCGTTTTATCACTGGAACAATCATCCACAATAATCATTTCCCAATTAGCAAATGTTTGTTCTCGGACTGAATCAATGGTTTCAGCAATGAATTTCTCAGCATTATAGGAAGGAGTTATGACTGAAATTTGTGGGGAAGACATACATAAACACCATCCTTACATTTCGTCTTCTCTAAATAAAATTGGGACCACAATATAAGCGAATACAAACGTTAAACCAACAAGTCCACCCAACACAGCACGCTTCTTTGCAGAAAAACTTTCCTGTCGATATTCATTCACTCTTACCGGTTCAGATAACTGTGAAGGGTACAACGTTAGCAATTCATTTTGTAGTTCATAGATGAAACGTTGTTTGTCCACCTTTGAGTCTTCACTAACTGTTTCATCACTCAACGTTTGAAAACTATCTTCTAAAATAGATGCTTTTTCTTCGTACTTTTCATTATCATATGTTAAAAATGCTTCTACAAGCTCATTTGATACTTTTTCTACTTCCTCTTCATTGTCTGATCGGTAAGTCATATCAATGGCACTGTTTGAAACGGTATTTATCACTAAGCCCGATTTAATATCTTCTAAATCCTCAGGCTGATATGCAGGAAATACTGATTCGAGAAACGAATAGCCAGACAAGAGAGTTTTAACACTTTCCGGGCTATTCATATTCGGGTCGTCATAATAGCCTAACTCTATTTTTGTTTTAGCGGCATAGCTGACAACAGGTTTTGAATTTTTCTCAAAGAAATAACCTAAACCGCCTAATAACAAGGGTAAAATAATAATTAAAGGAATGGATTTTTTAATCCGGATTAACAATTTATTTAATAAGTTGTCCATTTTATTCTCCTTTTATTTCAAAGGTTATGATTAGATAGTATCACTTTTTCTTCTCTACCTTTTATTCTCAATATATTTAGTGAGGCTATTCCAAACGCCAACAGCACCCAATGGAAAAACAGGTTGGAAACAGAACTAGGGCTTATACTTGAAACGACAAAAGCAGCTAAAGCGACAAGGATTGCTTCCGTAACAAGCTTATATTGATTGGTTAATCCATTCTCATGGTGTTTGTACAGTTTAAACAAGAGATATGCATACAATGTTAAGTAGCCTAAAAGCACAAATATACCAAAGTTCGTGAATATTTCCAAAAACCAGAAATGTACATTAGCAACTTCATCGGTATCATGAATGGAATAATTGCGCATGTAATATTCGGTATTACCAGCTCCTACTCCCATGCCAAAGGAATCCAAAGAAAAATTAAATGCATTTCTAATTAGATTCGCTCTTCCGACATTAGAAGGAAGTCTCTCTGAAAAATCATGTATGGTAGGACTCATGAACAGGGTGGAAAAGGTGGTCCAGAGCTTATTGTAAAATACTGCAACAAACAACGCCGCACCAGCTGCTCCCAAACCTAATATCCACCGTTTCAACTTTTTGTTGCATAAAATAAATACATACACTCCAATCCCAACAACGACCGCTAATTGACTGGCACGGGATTCACTTAGCAGAATCAGGTGAATTGCCACTAGTGATAATACAACCCCTATAGCCTTCCAATAATTATTTTTTCCATTTCTAATCAACGATAGAAAAAAGAACAAGGAAACGGAAAGGAAAGTCGCAAAATCGTTTTGATTAGTAAAAACAGAGGTAGGATAATGCTGTTTATATTCAGGACCCAGATATAAAGTGGAACTAGGAAGATGATTTTTGGTAAAAGCATTCCAATAACCAATTAACATCACAAATACAGACATGAAGACCCATATATAATAGAAATTCATTAATCTCTTCAAATTGTTAATGAATAGCGTGACGATAAACATGAGGAAAATCCCCATTACTAAGATGGAAATATACTTAATACCATTTGTAACCGATTTAGCCCACAATAGTGTCAGGAGAGCATAATAAATCCAAAAAACAAAAAAAAGCAGCATTCCTTTTACCTTTATTCTTTCCCATTGTAACCATAAATCTTTTCTGAACTCACTGCGAATCAAATTGAAAACAATCAAAAAGCCTACTATTATTAACAATATCCTGTAGGGAAACAAGCTGAAGAACCCTAAGTTTATTGCAAAAAAAGCGTTGTTTAAAAAGGTTAGGCCCAATAACACATAGATTGAAACCAACAAAAATCTACTATCGAAAAGGTATTCCTTTAAGATGACTAATATTAGTAAAGCAAAATTGAAAAGTACCAAGGGTATATATATGTTCGGTTTATCAATAAAGATGAAACCTGCTGTAAGTATTGCCCCCAGTAATAATCCACCTACCCCAATTACCACTTGCCTGATGCCAGCAAATCCCAGGTTCATTTTCCTCCTCCTAAATCCACTTACCAATTTATTAATCAATGGAGCTCCCTACACGGCATTAGAAAGCCTCCATCAAAAAGAAGTGTTAATTATATTATTCCAAATTCTTTACTGCCGATACTTATACGTTAATTGATTACAGGTCTACCAATGGAGTGATAGATGATGGAATACTTTTTCACTTCGTTCAGATCAAAAATGTTCCTACCATCAATAACAATAGGATTTTTTAAGCATTCTTTCATTTTTTGGAGATCCAGTTCTTTCACTTCAGGTAGATCTGTAACAATGATACAAGCATCTGCATCATTTAGAGCTTCGTATTCATGCTCAAAATAATCGATGCTATCACCAAAATGCTTTTTTGCTTCAGTGATTGCTATCGAGTCAAAAGCCTTTACCTTTGCACCAGCCTTAAGAAGTTCAGGAATGATCTCAAGTGATGGAGCATCTCTCATATCATCTGTGTTCGGCTTGAATGCCAAGCCCATAACAGCAAATGTCTTTCCTTCAATTTCACCAAAGATATCCATGACCTTTTGGACGACCCTGCTCTTTTGAAAATCGTTGGTTTCCATTACTGCTCTGATTAATTTAAAGTCGTAACCGACAGAATTTGCGATATGGAGCAAGGCACTTGTATCTTTAGGGAAGCACGATCCTCCATATCCTATCCCGGCATTAAGGAATTTCTTACCGATTCGGCTATCCAAACCCATTCCTTCTGCCACCTTCGTGACATCAGCTCCAATTTCTTCACAAATGTTTGCGATATCATTAATGAACGAAATTTTAGTAGCTAAAAAGGCATTGGAAGCATATTTAATCATTTCAGCGCTTTCTAAATCAGACTTTAAAATGATGGTATTAAAAGGAGAATGTAATTCTTCAATTATGCTGGCCGCCTTCTCACTGGACGCACCAATTACAGCACGTTCCATATTCATTGTGTCTTCTATAGCTGACCCTTCACGTAGAAATTCAGGATTGGATACCACGTCAAACTCCTGGTTACCTCCAGAAACCTCATTGATGATTTTAGAAACCCTTTTACCTGTACCTACTGGGACGGTACTTTTATTTACAACAACTTTATAAGAATTTAAGTTTTCACCGATTGTTTTTGCAACCGCATCAACATAGGTTAGATTGGCTTCACCTGTGTCAGCCATAGGTGTTCCTACCGCTATATAAATTATCTCAGAATCTTTAATGGCATCTGCAATATCTGTGGTAAAAGAAAGATTTCCATTTTCCACATTTTTTTTCACCAAATCTTCAAGACCCGGCTCGTAAATAGGGATAATCCCATTCTTTAAATTATTTATCTTCTGGTCGTCTATATCGCAACAAATGACACGATTGCCAATCTCTGAAAAACAAGTCCCCGACACTAATCCGACATAGCCGGTTCCCACTACTGCTATTCTTTTCATACTACCTATCCTTTCGTGATGTAATTAGAATTAGCTAAGGAATTTAGATATTCTATCACTTCTTCTCGCAAGTCATCTCTATCAAGTGCAAAGTCAACAGTCGCTTTAATAAAGCCGAACTTATCTCCAACATCATAACGTATTCCACCAAACTGATAGGCTAATACCTGTTGATGGCCGTTTAAAGTATTTATCGCATCTGTCAATTGTATCTCCCCACCTGAACCTTTAGGCGTATTCTCTAGTATTTCGAATATCTCCGGGGTCAAAACATAACGACCCATGATTGCAAAGTTGGAAGGTGCATCTGACAGCTTAGGCTTTTCTACAAATCCATCTACATTTATTACATTCTCTTCTAGCTTTTCTTTTTTCGGGGAAACAATACCATACTTTGAAACATCAGCATCAGGTACGCTTTGAATACCGACTACAGATGATCCGTATCTATCATATACATCAATCAGCTGCTGCAGGCAAGGTGTCTCTCCTTTAACAATATCGTCTCCAAGCATGACACCAAAAGCATCATTACCGATGAACTTTCTTGCACACCAAATGGCATGTCCTAATCCAAGCGGTTCTTTTTGTCTTATGTAATGGATGTTCGCCAAATTGGCAATAGATTTAATTTCTTCTAAAATGTCGTATTTCTCTTTTTTCTCTAACGTTTCTTCCAGTTCATAGGATTTATCGAAATGGTCCTCTATTGCACGCTTTCCTCTTCCACTAACAATGATGATATCTTCAATCCCTGATTGTACCGCCTCTTCAACGATATACTGTATTGTCGGTTTATCTACGATCGGGAGCATTTCTTTAGGTTGTGCTTTTGTGGCAGGCAAAAAACGGGTACCAAGTCCAGCTGCTGGGATAATTACCTTTTTAATTGTCATATTTTCCACCTCATGGGAGTAATTTTCATTTCATTAAACTATGGTAAATGCGAATTAGCTCATTAGAATTTTTAGTTACATCAAATTTTGTTTTTACTCTTTCGTAGAGAGCATTACAAACTTCTGTACTGAATTCATCTTCATCTATATAGCGCTTAACACCATCTATAATTTCTTGGGTGGACCTCGGCTCTATTAAAAGATTTTTGTAATTTCCAAACAATTCCGGAATACCACCAACATTAGAAGAAAGGACAGGAACTTTTAAAGACAATGCTTCAATAATAACAGTAGGCATTCCTTCATTATAGGATGGAAGAATAAAGAGATCCGAAGCTTGTAAGTACTCCTTTACTTTTTCGTTTGGTACTTGGCCTGTCAGGAGGATCTTCTCATTTTCCTCTAAAGAACTCTTTATAGGACCATCACCTACAAGAACAAGTCTAAAGCGGTCATCAAGTTCTTCCATTGCTGATGCTAGCTCCCTTATACCTTTCTCATTCATGAGTCTTCCTACATATAGTAATAGCTTTTTATCTGTTGGCAAATCAAGTTGTTTTCTTAATTCAGTTTTAAGTTCTTGGGTCATATCATTTCCGGAGAATCTATCCATGTTTACCCCAATAGCAAGTACTTCAGGCTTTATACCTGTCATTTTCTCTGTCTTCTCTGCTAAAGCAGTACTCACTGTGGTAACTTTCCCTGCATTTTGCACTGCAAATTTAAAGGCTCTCATCGCTCCATTACTGTATTGTGGATATATATTTACATCACTACCATGTAGTGTTAATACATAAGGTTTTTTGTGATTTTTTAAGAGAATAGCCGCTGCCCCACCGCTAGGCATTGCAAAATGAGCGTGTATAACATCAAATTCTATATTGTTCTCTTTTATGAAATGGTCAATTGCTTTTGCAAAACGTTTATGAGGCTGGGCCCATTTTAATTGCCCTGGAATGGCTATGAATCTTGGACGATGAACCTTGATCCCATTCCATTCATAGCTTTCAGGGAATTTTTTATAATTACTATATTTCTTACTGACTCGTGATAAAATGCCAGGTGAATATGGTACAGGTGCCACCACCTCTATATCCACCCCTAAACCGCGAATAGACTCTGCCTGTGTTTGGTGGAAAACACCAGCACCCGGCAGATGATCAGAAGGATAAGCGGTTGTAATAAAAAGCACCTTCATCACAATCCCCCCCTTGTTTTACTAAAAATTTTTTTAACAGGCTTCCATTCTCTTACTTCCGGATATCCATAATAGATGGCAAAGGTATAAATGATCCCACCTAGGCCAACCGAGAGGGCAATATTTATATAGATATTCACAAATTCAACATTGTATAAAGCCGTTTTGAGGAAATAAACTAGAATGGCCATTAAACCTGTCAGAAGAATTGGTTTCAGTAATGTTCTAACATATTCCCTCATTTCAAGATCAATTAACAATTTTAATAGCCATCTTCCAATAAAGAAGTTGATGAAACTTGTGACAACATACGTCCAAGCAACTATATATATATCATACTTGGTAGCAAAGTACATAGTGATACCGTATAAGAGCATGACACCAAAATCCCAATAGAAGGCAATATTTGCTTTTCCTTTTGCCAATATGATGGAACCGTTCGGATTCATCAATACCCTCAAGATACCCACTACGGCCAAGATTCCCAATATAGGCGCTGCCTCCAACCACCTTGCTCCAAAGAACACTTCAATAAATAGATCTGAAATTGCCATTAATCCCAATAATAAAGGCAGGCTGACAAGTGCCAGCATTTTTGTTACATTCAGAAACCCTTCTATCAACAACTTATTGTCAGACTGGCTTCTTGAAAAAACAGGGAATGCCACCCTTGTTATGATAGGGTTAATTTTCATTACTGGGATTGTCACTACTTGATAGGCCAGTGAATAGATACCAAGGGCTTCTGCTCCTAGAAATCTTCCTATTAGGATATAATCGATGTTTGCACCGATCCTATTTACTAGGCGGGACATCAGTTGGAAGACACCAAACGACATCAGCTCTTTAATGGAAGATAAATTAAATATGAAGGACGGCTTCCATGTTTTCGAGTACACTACAAAATACAATATACCTTTTAATGAGTTTAGAATAACTTGTGAGATGACATAAGCGTATAACTCCTGAATAAGGAAGATTAAAACAAGTAAGCTTACAAAGGAAGCAAGGTTCGTTGCTACCTCTATCCTGCTTAGAAGATTGAAATTAAGGTCTTTCTGCAGCAAATATTGAAATTGCTGACCGATTGGAGCTATCAGAAACATGATTCCGAGTACTTTTATTAAAGGAATCAATTCAGGCTGGTTATAGAATCCGGCAATGATCGGACTAGCAAAAAACAAGGCAACAAATAATACAATACCTACGATAATATTCAGCCAGTATAATGTAGATAATTGCTCATTTGAAACCTTTTCTTTCTGGATGATAGCTGCACTGAATCCCATATCTAAAAGAATCTGTGTAAAAATAACAACCGTAGTTATCATTCCCACGATACCGAATTGTTCTTTTGTTAATAGATTACCCAGGATGGCAAATTGAACAATCTGAATTACAGTAATGATAATCGTGGCTAGTGCTGTCCATTTTGCTCCGGATAAAATTTGTTTTGTGATTGTCGACATATTTAATACCTACTTTAAATTAACTTTCTTCTATTATTTACAATTAAAAACCCATTTATAGATTATAGCACAAAGTAATTTATTACTACCTCTAAGAAGCCGTTTAGATATTACAATTACTTTTCAATCATGTAAAAATTCTCACACTAAATTCCCCAAAAAAATAAAGCCTGTTTCTCTGAAAAGAAACAGGCTAAATGGTTGTTCAATTTTTTAATTGGAGAAATACTTTTCTACCCCTTTATAGATTGCTTGGGCAGCCTTTTCTCTAAAGGATGCATTTGCTAATAACTTTGCCTCATCAGGGTTACTGATGAAAGCCACTTCCACCAACACACTAGGCATCTGTGAGTCCCGGATGACGACGAAGGAACCTTCTTTCACACCTCGATCACGTAGTCCGAGCTCCTTCACTAACTCTGCCTGGATTGCTTCTGCCAGTTCTTTACTTTCCTTTGATTGATATCTCTCACTATACCAGGTCTCCGTTCCGTTGGCATCAGGAGTAGTGAAAGAATTTGCATGAATGCTGACAAAAATATCCGCGCCTCTGTTCTGTGCATCTAGCACACGATCTGCCAATGGAATATAAACATCATTGGACCTTACCATCAAAGGCAGTGACCCCGCATTGGTCGCTTTAGTCTGAAGTCGCTTCGCAATATCCAACACGACTGTTTTTTCTTGTACGCCATTTCCGACAGCACCTGGATCTGTACCACCGTGTCCTGCATCAATGGCTATTCTCTTCCCAAGCATTGGTGCCGAGAGTGTTTTTACAACGTTTGGTCCAACAGAAGTTGACCCACCTAAAACCACAAACGATCCTATACCTTTTTCCTTGATTACACTAACTGTTGTACTCGGTACTTGAGTAGGTTGAGTCAAAAGAATAACAGAGTTTTGCTTAGCTGCAAGGACTGACCCAGCCAATGCATCTGCATAAGCATGTCCATTAACAATGTAAGCTTTCTTTGAATTTAGGTTTAACTGCTTCACAACATTCGTTGCAACTTGGAAACGGTCACTTCCGCCGATTCTCGTTTTGTTCGTAGATGGCAAGTTGTTGAGTACATTACGGGAAACACTCGTTTCCCCTCCCATAACGTATGTAGTTGATACACTTCTGTTTCTTAAGACAGTAGAAGTAACAGTTGGAATACTATTGTTTTCTGTCAGAAGAATCGGAATCCCATTTCTTGCTGCATAAGGGGCGATAGATAGTGAATCAGCCGCTGTCCTGCCGTTTGCAACGATTGCAATATTCTTTGCTGGCATCTCTTTTGCAATATTGGCCGCAACTTCATATCGGTCTTTCCCGCTAATTCTTCTTACAGTAATATTGTTTCCTAATCTTCTAATCTCAGATATTACATTATCAGATACACTTGTCGTTCCACCGATTACAATCACAGTACTTGCTCGTAACTCTTGTAATCTCTTTTTGGTTGTATCCGGTAGACTTCCAGCTCGCGTCAATAGTATCGGTGCATTCAAACGATATGCCAACGGAGAAGCTGCCAACGCATCCGCGTATGCGTCACCTGAAGTAATGATAACGGTATTGGATGTAGTCCAGCCTTCCTTAGAAACATTCACAGCAACATCGTAACGGTTTGCTCCATCTATTCTTTTTGGTCCACTAGCTTCAGCAGTATTTACACCGATAAGCGTAGTAAAAAGAACCAAACAGATGAGCATAATAAACTTACGCACTTGATTACCTCCCTAAAATTTTCATCTCTCGACAAATATATCAAAATTCTGCATATTTTTCATTAGTTTATTACAAATAAAAGTCGATTTTTGCAAAAATAAGTCAATTATCACAGAAACCTTAATTTACTAGGACCATAAAAAAAAGCCGGAGTGATCCGGCTTATCTTTTCGTGACATTTGTCCCTTTATAATAGAAGTCTAAGATTTGCTTGTAATTATGACCTGCTTTTGCACGGGATTGTGCACCATGTTGGCTCATACCTACCCCATGTCCAAACCCATTACCAACCACTTTTAACGTTTCTTCACCATTTTCAACATCATACATCGTGCTTTTGATGTTCATCGTACCAAACATGGTTCTGAACGCATTTGCTGTAATCGTTTGCGATAAAGTATGCTTCTTCAAAGATCCATCGGATTCATTTACAAATCCTTTACTAAGGTCCCTTACAAAGTACTCAATCTCAATTTTTGTATCCTTGTTACGTCCGCTACTATTAACATTCAGCGGTTCAATATTGTTCAAGCCTACAATTTTAAACTCCGAATTGCTGTGGTGATTGTCTAACAACCACTTTCTCAAGCCGTTCATAGAACTCGCTTGAACTTCCTCTGTCGCATTCCACCAAGAATTCGGGTTCTTCAAATCTAGAGCGTCCAAGTCCAATTGACTCTTGTTCATTGTAAGGTTCCATCCTTGATAGGAAGTATCCATAGAATCCGCCTTTGCCGTTAAATAAGCAATTTGGGAGCCGCCCCAAAGATTGGAATTCGATTCTGCAAAACCTCCATTACTTGAGGAGAATACCGCATTTTGGCCAATAGGATTACCGTTGAACGTCAGGATTTCCCCTTTTGTAGCTTCGATTGCATTGTTTGTATTCACATGCCACTCATAACCTCTATATACCTGAAATCCTTGTGTATCATTGATCGTAGTCCCCATTGTGGAATAAGCGTATGTTCTCGCTGCAACAGACTGTGCCTTTAATGCTTCCATTTCCCAAGATGCCGGCATTTCAGCAGGAACAACACCTTTTAAATAATCATCAAATGGGATATTACGGTTATAAGGTCTAACAAAGCCGTTTTCTAGAAGAAACTCTATCTTGCCTAGATATGGACGGTTATTCAGCTTAATGACATTACTCTCATTATATGCTTGAGGAACCATGCTGAAATTCGCACTTCCAAAGTCCTTCAGAAGTTGTGTACCTTCATATACACCAATTCGTCCGTTACTGTTCTTGACATGATATGTCTTACTGCTATCAAGGTAAAGCTCATTTGGAAGCTGGTTCTCCACTTCTCTTGTAACAGATAGCGTACCACCTAGGATCGTAAAGGATTTGGTGTTCTTACTCTTAATGATAGTTTGAACAGGAGATGGGATACTTGTCGCTCTTGTCAGTAACAGAGGACGGTTATTCTTGGCAGCTAACACTGCTCCTGTAAATGCATCCGCATATTTCTCTCCATTTGCAAGGTACACCTCAGACGCTTCTAAATTCAGGGTCTGAATAATATTCGCAGAAACCTCGTAACGATCTGCACCACCTATACGGTTTTTAGTGCCTGGCAATTGATTAAAGACATTCTGAGAAACACTCGTTGTACCACCAATAACCGTTACTTGTGTTTTCCCTTTAAGAGCTTCAGATGTTGGAGAAGGAATACTTTTATCTCTTGTTAAAAGTATTGGAATTTTATTGACAGCAGCGTATGGCGCTACAGATAATGCATCTGCATAGGCATTTCCACCTACAACAATAGCCCGATTGGAACTACCCAATAAAGTAGAAATGTTTTTAGCTACTTCATATCGATCTGCACCATTCACTCGAGAAATAGTAGGAGTGATTCCTTTTAGTTCATTCAAAACAGTATTGGATACACTGTTTGTTCCACCTATGACGATAATCTCCTTAGGCTTCAATTGTTGAAGCTTCTTTTTGGTGGTATCAGGAATGGAGTGTGGACGTGTCAGAAGAATTGGTGCATTTTTTGCAAATGCATATGGTGCTGTTGATAACGCATCTGCATAAGCTTCTTGGCTGACGATAAATACCGTATTGGAAACATTCCAGCCACTTGAAGCGATATTTGCTGCCACTTCAAAGCGGTCAGCACCTGATAGTCTGACATTTCCATTTTCAAGTTTGTATTGGCCCGTAGTGTTAATCTGTATTTCGGTTTTATTTCCGACATAATTCTGCAACTTAATAGAAATGTTCGATGCTGAACCTACCGATGTGAAAACTGGTGAAAAAAACAGTAGAAATGCGAGCGCTGAAACTAACAAAAACTTTAATTTATTCAATTTTTATGTATCCCCCTTAGACTTTTCCTATTTATCTCTATATTACTAATCTATCAAAATATTACCATTTAGTAAACGGGTATTTTGTCATAGATTGTAATCTTTTATCATTGATTGTAATCTTTTATTATTTACTGTAATAAAAAAGGAAATAGGGGGTCGACTTCCGTAAAATTCCCCAAATAAAAAAACACCCTATTATGGGTGTTTATGTAAAAAATTATTTAGCTTCGACACTTTGAAGTTCCAATCTGCCCTCTTCATTTTCAAAAAAGGCTATTGATACCTCGGATCCTTCTTCCAACGCATTAACTGCATCTTGCATTTCAGGTGTTATATAATAGGTAACATATCCATTGTCAGTTTCCACTTCAATAGTATGATTATCTGCCCATCCTTTAAACACACCGACGGACTCCTGGATGTTTGCATCTTGAGCTTCTTCATTTGATTCCCCATTGTTATTATTAGCACCGGAAGTTTCTTCAATTGACTCATTTTGACCAACATTATTGGTAGTTGAAGTTCCGCATGCTGACAATATCATTACAAGGGAAAACATTAAAATCGCTAATTTCTTCAATGCATTTCCTCCTCTCTTTATAATTGCACATTATCATACTAAGAAACGAACGGCTATTAGTCAATGAATTATTAGTATCATTTTGCTTATTTTCAATTATTAACCATTGTTATACTAATATAATTCCGTTACAATGTTGTTGGCATTCCAGCTAAGGAGTGAAACAATATGGAAAAACAAAAATCGGGTTATATAGAAGAAATTCACATTATTAGAGCTGTTGCCTGTCTACTTGTAGTGTTAGTCCATGTTTCTGCCACCTATTACTATCAACAAGATGGGTATAACAATATAACTTTCTTCTTCAATCAAATAGGAAGATTCGGCACGCCACTTTTTGCAGTCATCAGTGGCTTTCTATTATTTTATCACGTAAGAAAAAAAGGATTTCAATTCAACAAATTCATTACATCCCGGTTTGTGAAAGTAGGCTCACCATTTTTATTTTGGAGCTTATTCTATATTCTCTTACTAGTAATTTTGGAAGGGGCAACACCTTTAGCAGAAGGAAAAAAAGTTTTCACTATTAACTTCCTTTTAGGTAACTCTTATGTTCATCTGTATTTTATGTCAATTGTTTTTCAATTTTATCTGTTGTTTCCATTACTGCAAAAAATTCGATCCAAACATTTATGGAGCATCCTCCTTCTACTATCTTTAGGGTTGAACTATTTCTTTGTAGAGATTTACACTCCAAACGCCAATAACGAACTAATCCATTATGCATTATCACAACGTGCCCTGTTTCTAAATTGGATTTTCTTTTTTATCTTTGGCGGTTTTGCTGCATATAATTGGGAGAGTATTTATAATTTTTCAAAAAAAATCAAGGTAGTCTCATTACTTGCATCTATTTCTATCATTTTACTCACGGTTTTTGAGTATAAAGCAAACGGATCGGTATCTTCTAATAGACCATTGAACTTTATTTATATACCTGTGATTTTTATTACAATTATTGGCCTTTATGACTATATATCCAAAGTAAAGGTAGTGGAAAATGCACTATCTTATGTCGGACAGTTATCTATGGGAATCTACCTGGTACACATGTTTATCATATATGCGTTTGTAAATTATTTGCCTGACTTCATATGGACAACATTAAACTTTCCTGTTGTCTTTATTGGCATAATTATAGGCTCTGTCCTGTTTGTAAAAGCAATTCAGCTATTGCCTTTTGATCATTACTTGGTGACAGTACCGAAAATAAAAAACTCCAACAGAAGAAACAATCAGGTGCCAAAATCTGCATAACTAAAAGCATTCTAGTGTGACTTGACTAGAATGCTTTTTTTCGTATTTTTTCAACATCCGTATTAATTGTTGCTGTCGTGCTCTTTTCCTAGTTATTCAGGAGAAACTGCATGATATTTAAAAGTAGATATACGGTAAAAAGTCCAAATGCCGACTTTTCACTTGTAAATAGCAACAATCTTTTAGAAAAGAGCCTTATTGTTTGAAATTGTTTTAAATAGGGAAATTACATTTTGAGAGTCTTATAACCTCCTATTTCTATTACAACTCTATGTATATTCCTCCAGGAAGCTTCATAGATTAATACAAATACATTTTCAAGGAAGAGGGTGGCAATTTGGCAGCACTTACAAACAAACTGGTTCCTTATATGAAGAACAGGTATGAAGGTTTGAAAGCTTACCAAATGGATTGGAATTGGGACAACACTAAAATTTTTATGAATGCGTATGGAATCCGATTAATTATCTTAACATGTTTAACTCCCCTGTTGACTGTGATTCCTGCTCTCACATTCAAACTGGCAACGGGTTCCCACTCTCTAATCGGATATATTCTTTCATTTATTCTGTTAGTGCCTTGGTTATTGATTCCTACGCTTTTTATACAGCATATGACCTCTCATTCTAGGATGGGGAAAGTAATATCATATAGTTTTCTATGTCTACTTATACTCACTTTTATCCTTTGGATAATCTTGATAAGATTTTAAGTAATATATTCCCCTCTTGGAGCAACAAAGAAAATGAGTTATGAAATTTAAGAGACCAGGCAAATTTTGCCCGGTCCTTTTTTACTCTTTAATATTCAAAACATCTAATTTGCTAGAGTGCATTAATTAGAGGCAAAGTAGCCTAATATATATTTTGCCCATAGTTCCTGCCCTTTGCTGTTCGGATACCCCCCCTTAAGATAGCCGTCCAATTCATCACTATTTGGCCAACTGTCCCAATGAGATAAGTATTCAATATCTTTTTCTTTAGCATACTCTTGTAACTTTTCAATTTGATTTACATATACAGGGGCATGGGATATTGGATTAGCTGGTTGAAGAATAACATGAGATTGAGGTAACTCCATGGCAATTGCCTCTAATATCAAACTGATATTAGCCAACGAATCTTCTACCTTGACAAAGCCATTATCATTTAAAAGTAGCGGTTCAAAGAGTATTATGTCATTATGATGTTTAAAAATGCTTTTGTACGCTTCACTTTCTATTAAATGGTTCGTGCTGATGTTTTTATAGTTAATCACTTCGAGCTCAAAAACACCTTCCCCATATGTTTTATCTAAGCCCTCTTTCACCCTCAATGGCCAAGGAAGATTTTCAGCGTCACCTGTCATTATAGCGTTAGATCCTACAATTAAGATTTGAATTTTTTCTTCTTTTTCAATTTTCTCAATCACCAGCTCTTTAACTTTGTTACTCATATTATCTGTCATATCTACTAACTCAGTATTTACTTCTTCTACCGCTTCTACCTTCTTTTGACCAGATATTGCAATTTTGTTTTCATACTGTGATTTACCATAGATGATCAATGAAAGTCCTAATACACAAAACAATACCAATACTAATTTTTTCATAGTTATCAATCTCCCAAACATTTTCTACAAATAATTATATACTTACTAGGATAAAACAAATAGTTTTATAAGCATTTTTTTACAAAATATGATAAAATTCTATAGAAAATAACAATTAATTTCCTAGGAGGAAAAAATGAAATTTACAGCCCGCACTCCTCTCATCTATACATTAATATTAACCACCGCTACTTTAGGTGGCGGAAGCGTTGCATCTTCTGAAACAAGCATACATACACACCATCCTCTTACAAATCTTTATTTTGCGAATACCAATCCAATTGTTAATCCCATAGTTGAGCCTGACCCTGAACCTACACCTGATCCTGAGCCTGTGCCTACACCAGAGCCCGAACCAGAACCTGAGCCTGAGCCTGTGCCTACACCAGAGCCAGTCCCTGAACCGCAGCCTGCGCCAATTCAAGATCCTAAGCCAGGGCCTACGCCAACTCCTAAACCACAGCCTGTGCCTAAACCTAAGCCTGAGACAAGACCAACACCTTTGCTGCCTCCTAAGACAGTAACGGACTTGGAAGAGTCAAATGTAGAGACAGTAGAGGAAGAAGAAATATTAGAGGAAATAGAAGAGTTTGTAGTTGAAACAGCTATAACACTAGAAGACATGATGAAAATATACAATGAACATACTTCTGAACTCAAAAACATGGATGAATATATTTTTGAGAATGTAGCATCTATCTTGGTAGAAGGGACTTCAATTTCTGAAGCAAAAAATATTTATAACAATAATTCAAATAAGGATTTGGCACAAAAGATTTCTTTTAAACAATTAGATGAATTGGAGCAGGTATTAACTAAAGGTGCGGTTGCTTCTACTATAAATACAGACAATCTAGTAAGTAAAATTGGAAATATCAGAAAAATAAAGGAATCATTAATTATCGGTAATGACTAAAATGTAAAAAGGACAAGAGCAATGTTTGCGTTTGTCCTTTTCTTATGAATCACTTTCTTATCAATCCCTGTTATTAAGTTTAAATTCGAGAGTCTTTTCTCTCATGTTTAAAATTAATACTCTGTCATCTTGGAGCTCATAAAACATAACTTGACCATTTGGACTTAGGTACTTAGCTTCACTTTGTAATTCTTGAATCAAGGCACTCTCAATAAGAATATCATTTATTAAAAGCGTATCAGCTACGTTATTTTCATTAAACTTATACCTCACATTGGCATATGGATATTCTAAATACTCCAATCCATTTGCGTCAATTGTTACAGTTGAATCCGAGAATATATTTTCTATTTCATGCTTTTCACTGCCTAGGAATGCAAAATAATATTCGTATGAGCTTGAAAATTGTTCTGGATAGAGAGATGTAAATGTTTGTAAAGAGAATAATGTAGTTTCTTTAGATTCTTCTAGAATTTCAATGTTCTCCTTGTTAATATACCCTGTTTGATTATCTATTTCAATTTTATATGTTCCATTTATTTCTGAATCAATAAACACTACTGTTGAAAAAATCGCATCAATTAATTTATACTCCAAATTCTCATCAAAATATACTGGGGCTACTTCTGTAGTTATAACACCATTCATTTGCACTTGAGTAGGTGTAATTGAATTCGCCAATGGCTTTTCAGAGTTTTCATTAACTACTTCTTCTTCCACAATTTTGGATACATTTTCATTCCCAGACAAAAAGAAAATCACAAGTACTGCTGCAATGGTTGAAAGTAATCCAAGTAAAAACCACTTGTTAAGTGTAAATTTACTTTTATTATTCTTCCTATCTGATATTCTTCCTTCATGGAAATTCGATTGTCTCCCTGTGTACTCATTCAGAGATGATAAAGGTTGATTCAGTTTTTCTCTCTTTAACATTATATTTTTTTTAAATGCTTTCTGATCTTCTTTTGACATAGATTTGAATTCTTTTAAAAATGCCTCGTATTTAGGGGCAATTTCATTTATATCACCATAGGCTTTGACCTCACCAGCTTCTAGCCATAGAGCTTTTTGGCAGAACTGCTTTACTTGTCCCAACGAATGACTAATAAAGAAAATGGTTTTACCTTTTTCTTTAAATTCATTCATTTTAGCTAAACATTTATCTGCAAAGGCCTGATCCCCTACTGAAAGCGCTTCATCAATAACAAGGACATCAGGATCTATATTTACTGAAATTGCGAAGCCAAGGCGTGATTTCATACCACTAGAATAACTTTTTACTGGCTGATCAATAAATTTTCCTAACTCAGCAAATTCAATGATTTCTGGAATAAGTTCGTCAATTTGTTTTTTACTAAATCCTAGCATCAAACATTTTAATTCTATATTCTCAATACCGGTTAATTGATTATTTAGCCCTGATGAAATAGCTATTAATGATGCTTTCCCACAAATTTTAATATTGCCGTAAGTGGGAGGTATTACACCTGTGATAAGGTTTGAAAGAGTTGACTTACCAGCACCATTGACACCTATAACACCAATAACATCACCAGCATTTGCAACAAAATCGATATTTTGGAGAGCGTAAAAATCCTCACCAAACCCTTTAGGCGTAAATATATCCAAAAGTTTTTCAAAACTTTTATTATACATTTTATACTTCTTCGTTACACTTTGAAATACAACTGAATGTTTCATAAGTTTTCTCCACTTTCTTTCCTTCAGAAACTTCCTTATAGGAAATCTACGAACCTATCTCGGAACTTAATATGCAAAGTTGAACCAATAATTAATAAAATCAAGGCTATTCCCCAAAAATATAAACTATATTGCCAATTCTCAATAGGATACCACGCTATTCCCAATAAGGAATAGCGGTACCCTTCTGCAAGATAATAAAATGGGTTCAACTTCATTAATATTGGGATAATTTCTGGTTTAAGGTTATAAGGTGGCCACAGAAAAGGCGTTAGGTATATTAATATTCGTACAAAAGATTGTATAACCATTTGTATATCTCTTACAATGGCAGTTAATGTCGATGTCAATAAAGTTAAAATAATAAGAAAAATAACTGTAGAAATTATGAAATATGGAAGTTGTAAGTAATAGATATTTACAGGATATCCGAAAAGATGCAATAAAATAAATATAATTATGAGCATTGCAAAGTGTTGATACAGCTTTGATAAAACTACATATGTAGGAATAACACTAATAGGAAAATTCATTTTTGATATTATTTTTATCCTAGTATATATAGATTTTGATCCTTCTAGTATAGAAGGACTAATAAAAAACCATACCACAAATCCTGAAAGCATCCAAGGTAGAAATGGAACATCCGCACCAGCTACTTCAATATTACCTCTATCTCTAAATATCCCAAACCCAAACACAAACCAATAAATAGAAATTAGTATCAAAGGATTAATAATTTCCCATAAAAAACCAAGGTAATTGTTATTATTAGAACTCTTCATTTCATATAAAGATAACCTTCTAGCTAGGTAAAAATTTAAAACCTGTTCTTTAACTATAGTAAATGCATGTTGCATATAGTCATGACCTTTCTGCCAAATATTATATATAAATATACTCTGCACAATCGTATTTTAACATTAATAGAAAAAAAAGTCTTTCCTACTCTTTTGGTTTACTGTTAGACATTATTATTTCGCATGCCATTTCCATGCACTTTTGATGATGTCTTCTAAGCTTATAGAAGCTTTCCATCCAAGATCTTCATAAATTTTATCACTTGATGCTACTAATTTTGCAGGATCACCTATTCGTCTATCTGCATAGTTAATGTCTGCTTTTCTTCCGGTTACATTTTCACAAGTTTTTATCACTTCACTTACTGAATAGCCTTTACCGTTACCAAGATTATATATAGCGCAGTCTTTCTTTTTTGTAAGAAGTGCGTTTAGTGCTGCTATATGAGCATGTGCAAGATCTGTAACATGTATATAATCTCGAATACAAGTTCCATCAGGAGTAGGATAATCTGTCCCAAAAACAGATATTTTTTCCCTTTTCCCTAAAAGGTGTTGAAGAATTATTGGAATCAGGTGTGTTTCAGGGTCATGTTTTTCTCCTATTTGAGCAGACTCGTGAGCACCTGCAGCATTAAAATACCGTAAAACCACAAATTGTAATCCATAAGCATTATTAAAGTCTTCTAATACCTTTTCAATGATTAATTTGGTTTGTCCATAAGGATTAATTGGATTGGTAGATTGCTTTTCATCAATAACATCTACTTCAGGTACACCATAAGTTGCAGCTGTTGAAGAAAATATAAATTTATTGACTTTGTGCTTCATCATTACCTTTAGTAAGGTAATAGTTTTAATAACGTTATTCTCATAATATTTTAGTGGGTTCTCGACTGACTCTCCGACTAAGCTGTTTGCAGCAAAATGCATCACCGCTTTTATTGAATACCTTGCAAAAATCTCATTTAAAAGATTTTCATCTCCCAGGTCGCCTTTAATAAAAGTAGCTCTAGACTCAACCAGCGACTTATAGCCTGTAGATAAATTATCTAAAATTAATACTTCTTCTACTTTGATTAACTCTTTAACAAGGTGGCTACCAATGTAGCCAGCCCCTCCAATTACTAAAATCATTAAATATCCACCTTAATTTCTTATATATTTTTTTAAACTTATTTCATTAAGTTGTTTAAGGAAATCCCTATAATAAACGCTTTCTAAGTGATCTGGAGTTTTGCCTTCCGGATGATTTTCAATAGAATAATAATCATTATTAGTTAAATTTATCGTGTTTACATTTGGTAATAATTTCACGAAATAATCTTCCATATATTCAAAAAGGTAATTACTTCTTTTAATATGCCTAATTATATCTTTAAACGGTTCTAATTTCCCATCCTTGTTAATATATTTTTCAGTTTTTCTGACTTTCTGTAAGATTATTCTTTCTTCAGGAATAATTCGAACTATCTTTTCAGCAAATTTCTCAATTGCTTCGCACCATAAATCTAAATAATCTTCAATATTTTCATGTGTTAAAACTTTTACATCGTTCTTAATTTCATACAAGTAGTTAGTGTTTCTTCTAAGCATATAATTTATTGTTACTATATGTTCATTATCGAAAAAAAGTAAATCTTTGGAACCATCAACATAAAAATCGAGTATAAGAAAATCCGGATTTTCTAATTCAAGCTTTTTAAAGAAATCCTTTTCATAATCGCTTTTAATATATTCTATTTCTCTTTTGTTAAACCCCACAAATTTACTTTCAGGAAAATCTACTGGGTTACTCATAATACTAACAACAGAAGAATGAAACTGAGTAAAACTTAACTTATATTTATTTTTATAATTAGGGTTGTAAAACTCATTTGAACTAAATGCAAGTCTACTAAAGCAAGACCCACTCACTGCAATATTTATAATGTTTTTTTCATTTTTTAAGGTTTTTCCTTTAATGTTTACAGTTAACTGATGTGAAGAGTCTTTAGTAACTGTGGCTTGAAAATTATTATTCAACATCAAATGTTGAGGGGGTATATGTTCATTTATAATTAATGGCAGGAAGTATTTCCCTTTCCCTTTTTTCTCTATTAATTCCAATTCTATTATAAATTTGGTTCCGTCCTCCAAGAAAAGTATAGACATAGAATCAATTAAATTAATACTTATAATTAATTCGTGATCATCATCATAGTAGAAAGGTATTTCCAGGTAACCTACTGACAAGTCTCCATGCTTAAATTTTGAATCTTTCCTCATAACAACTTTATGCAAGTCCAACTGCTCTGAAAGTTTACCGACTAATCTAATATCCTCACCATCTATATCTATATTAAGAACTTTTAAAAATGGTTTATTTTTATTTAAATAAGTGGACAGAGACAAAGCTTTTCTATAATTTTGATAAAATTTAAAATCCAAAGTTTTATTATAAGTATAGTTTGCTTTTGTGAAATTACTACTTTCGAAAACTAAAGGGAATTGCGTACTTTCTTTTTGATTTTGATATTTTACATCAACAAAAAAATCCCAAGTGTTTTTCAGATGACTTCCATGTGCAAAAAATGATTTATAGTTAATTTCAAAATGAAAAATATTATCGACACATACTGCTTCAGATAATATAGAATCACTAATCACTATGATAGAGTATATCGTTTTGAATTCTTTTTTTAGTAATTATTGACAATTTGTCAGCTTTCAATATTAATAATGAATCTAATTCAAACTTTCCAACTATAACATCGTTAATAACTTTTAATTCTAAATTCTCCACTTGTTTTGGTCTTCCTTTTGTTGAAAATGCAAGTGTCTTTATTTTTGTTTGGTACATATTAATGATAAAATCAATATTAGTATACTCTTTAGAGTATCCGTTATGAACTATATCAAAAGTCAATTTTTCAACCATATTCCCTATAGAAAAAAAACAGTCCCAAATCATGTGTCTTTTAGAATTTTCAACTATCTGTGCAAAATTCGCCAAAAATTCGAACTCATACTCATCCCACTGAACTTCTAAATAAATTCTTTCCGGAATTATGTAATCATCTATAGGTATTCTTTCTTGTAAGAAGAAAGTAGGAAGGCTTGATTCATTGCTTGATTCAAAGATGCCACATATCTTTATTTTTTCATCCGTTACTTGATTTATAGCATATATTTTAGCATTCATATAATTGGTCTCCGTTCAGAAATCCGTAAATTCTTGTTAATAGTACAATAATAAGGACAGGTATATATAATTACCTGTCCTATTTATTCAATTACAAACGCTGGTAGAAACTTCCGATAGCAATCTTATTATAATTTTCGAAGTCAAACTCTTCGTTATATATTTTATCGTTAGCCAAATCTTTCATCCCATTTTCAAGTCCATCTATACTATTTTCTACTAGAAGGCCATACTTACCATCTTCTAGTACCGTACGATTCGCAACTATATCTGTTGCAATTATTTTCATACCAAGTGTCATAGCTTCTAAAAGAACCATAGGTTGTCCTTCATAGTGTGATGATAAGATGAAACAGTTGCACTTTTTCATAAAGGTAAATGGATTTTCTAATTGACCTAGTAGAAACACTGATTTATTTAGACCAAGGTCATTAATTAGGGATTCCAAGTCTTCCAATAATGGACCTTGACCTAGAATATATAGTTTACTCTTAGGATTATCCATATGAAAATTGTAAAATGCTTTAATCAAATTATCCTGTCCTTTTTCTGGCGACAATCTACCCATATTTACAAAATTCAATTCATCTTCTTGGGGTTCAATAATTAGATTCCCGTTAACTGTTAATCCCTTGTTTTCTTTAATTTTTAGGGCTTGGTTATCCAACCAACCTAAAGACACCCCATCTTTTAATATGTGGGAGTAAGTCCCTTTAAAGGTGGTTGCTTCTTTATCAATTTCAACAATTGAATCATTTAGTTTTTCCATATTAATTTTTATATTCTTTGCATTTCTTAACCCATAAGGCTTATCCCAAATATAGTCTTCTTCTTTTGCTGCTACAACTGCTGTTTGAGATATTTTTCTTTGTTGAAGAATAACTGGTTGTTTCTCGATAATTTTAAAAGCTCTTTGATCTAGCCAACCGATTTTTTGGTCTTCAAACTCAAATAAGTGGTATGTTCCCTTACATGTTTTATGAGTTGTAACAATTTTTACTATGTTACCTGAAAGTTCATTTGGAGGTTCAACTTTTTCCACACCATAATTGGGATACGCTTTTGTCCAAATCGAATGATTATTGATCTCTAAAATCACAGCATACATGGACCTATTTGTTTCTCTTAACGTTCTATTTGAAATATTGTCTATGAAATTCTTATTATTGTCATAGTTTATTTTAAGAACTTTAATCTGATACTTCTTAATCTTGACCATTTCTCTAGGTTTCATATCTTCAGTTACAGTGGCATTTTTAATAATTTTTAAAGCTCTATTATCAATCCAACCTATTACGTTACTATTTAGAGAAATCTCACTATAATTGCCATGCTGAGTAGTGGCCACTTTTTTTATTCTAAAAACTATCCCTTTAAAATCTAAACTAGTAGAAACTTTATAGCACCCTTCAATTTTATAAGGTTTTGACCAAATATGGTTGCCGTTAGGTCTAATAATTTCTCCAAGTTGATCTACTTCAACTTCTTCCACTATGCTATCGGGTAACAACTTTAGTGCATATTCATTAATCCAACCTATCACTTGATTTTCAAAAGAAACTTTGTAAAAAAGCTCGTCATTAATAATTGTCTTTCTAGTAATTAGCAATTCTTTATTTATTAACGTTTTTTCTAGAAGGCATTGTTTAGCATTAAGTCTATCAGGGAGTGTATTCCATAATTTATATCCTTTTCTATTCATTATAATAGCCCGAGACTTAAAGTTTTCTACTTTAAAATTATGATTCTCCTGAATTTCATCATTAGTTGATAAATTTAGTATCTTATCTGGATTTATAGAATTCATTATATAATCGAATTTATTAAAATCTGCATATTTTAATAAATTGCTTCTATTTAATTCCATTGTTCCTTTAGAAACACTAACTAGACTATCAAATCTATGATAAACAGTAAATAATCCTCTTAAATTGATTCTATGTGGCCTTTTCCCTTTTATCTTTCTTTCACTATCAGAAAGAAGATCATTGTGCATGTAACATATTTTTTTCTTGGCATCTGCTCCTAATAAATACTTTGCCCAAAAGAGACTATAGCCACTAAAATCTATTACATGATCAAATCTAGCATTCCCAAATAATCTTTTATGTTCTCTTTTATATGCCTTCTCTGGATAAATAACTTTACCTAATAAACCTCTTTCTCCTCTGTTATGGATAAATCTATCTCTATAAACTTCAGAAAATTTATAAACAGGTAAACCGGGTTTAAAAAGAAATCTTGCGCGCTTATCCACCTTTTTAATATTCTTCAGTACCTCTTTAGCCTTGGGTGTTGCCATAAAGATAGTTACATCGTAATTATTATAATCAATATTGTTCATTAAATTAATGAATGAGCTTGTAATTCCATTATCTCTCATTCCACCAGGGTAAAATAACAAATTCTCTTTTCTTTTTAGTAATTTATTATTTTTAACTACTTTGGGATCTTTACTTTCAAAAATAGCCTTAATTACTCTCTTAGTAACGTTTCCATCTTCATGTGATGTAAATGTTGCTTTCATACTTTTATAATTTGCATTTTCAAAATGTGTTTTTCCCGAGAGTTTTTTTATAGTTTGTTCTAATTCTTTTACATTATAAAGCAACGGCCCTGGTAGTTCAGAGTCAGAGAAGTACTGACCTCTTTCTTCGCTATATTCATCTGAATCCCATGTATAAAAGAGAATGGGTTTATTTGTAACTAAAAAATCGAAGAAGATACTTGAATAATCTGTAATTAATATATCAACTGTAGATAAAAGCTCATTGGTATCAATATTATCCGGAATTAAAGTTCCTTTTAAACCTTTGTGTAAAACTGCTTCTTTATATAAGAATGGATGCACTTTAACTAAGAGATTATATTCTTTTCCAACACTCTTCTTAAGATAGTTAATGTCTGATACTATTTGCATTAAATTGTTTTTTACGTTTGTAACATTAGTGCCTTTCCATGTCGGAGCATATAATATATTCTGCTTTTTTCTATCAATGCTAATATCTAACCCTATTAAATAGTTAATATATTCGTCTGGATTAGTATTGATAGTCAAATCAATCCTAGGGTAACCCGTTTCTAAAATTTCTCCTTGGAAAATACCATTTAATTTATAACTTTTAAAAAACACTTGTGTTGTATGCGCATTTGGGCTAATTATATAATCCGCACTTAAGAAATTCCTAACTACATTTTGAGATAAAGAAGGGTTACCCGGTATATCAAAGCCCATAGTTTTTAATGGTGTTCCGTGCCAGGTGTTAATATACTTTTGTCCATCCTTTGAGATATAAAATGACTGAAATGTGGAATTGTTAATTAGATATTCTGCGGAAGCCAAATGTTTTAAATACTCATTGGAATTTCTTTTTACAAATTTTATATTTTTAATACCTTTATATTTTTCTATAACAGTTTTCATTTCTTGAAAGTTTGCAATAGACCATATATGGGTGAAATGGTTATATTCTGGATTTTCAAGTAGGTACTTGAAGATCGCATAAGGGCTATCAGTAATACTATTTCCATCTCTGCTTTCGTACAAGATAGTACCCTTATTTATACTTAATTTATCATAATATTTAGCGTATTTATTTACCCTTCTATGATTAGGCTTATTCAGATAATTAGTTATCGGCTGAATAATGAAGTCTAGTTTTCTTTTGAATATCTTCTTATTCACAAAAATTTACACTCCTATTTGAACTTATTCTTCGTTTATTATCGGCTAATTAAACTTAATTCACTTTTCAACAATTCTTCCATTATGTTAAGCACTTCTTCTTTTATTTCGTCATGTTGCAGCGCAAATTCCAAAGTAGTTCTTACAAACCCAGCCTTTTCCCCTACATCGTACCTCTTACCTTGAAAATCAAATGCGTACACTTTTTGTAATTCATTTAACTTCTGTATGGCATCTGTTAACTGAATTTCATTTCCTGCACCTTCTTCTTGATTTTGCAAAATCGAGAAAATCTCAGGATTTAAAATGTATCTTCCCATTATAGCTAAATTAGATGGCGCTGTGCCTTGAGCTGGTTTTTCTACAAAATTATTGACTTCATATAATCGGTCAAATTTCGTCATAGGATCAATAATTCCATATCTATGTGTCTCTGAATCTTTTACTTGTTGGACACCTATTATAGAGGACCCTGTTTTTTCATACTGATTAATTAATTGTTTCATACATGGGGTGTCGCTTTGAACTATATCGTCCCCAAGTAAAACTGCAAAAGGTTCATTACCAATAAAGTTCCTCGCACTCCAAACTGCATGACCCAGACCTTTAGGCTCCTTCTGTCTTATATAATAAATATTAGCTAAATTTGAAGGATGCTTAACTTTATCTAAAATATCGAATTTGTTTTTTTCTATTAAGTTATTTTCCAGTTCTGGATTATTATCAAAATGATCTTCGATTGCTCGTTTTCCTTTTCCTGTAACAATAATAATATCTTCTATCCCTGATGCTACTGCTTCTTCTACAATAAATTGAATGGTTGGTTTGTCAACGATAGGTAACATCTCTTTAGGCATAGCTTTAGTTGCGGGTAAAAATCTTGTTCCTAAACCAGCAGCTGGAATTATAGCCTTTTTTACTCTCTTCATCATTTTCCTCCTGCAAAATCATTTTCAAATTTGATTTTCTATTAATATTTTTTTTAAAACTTTTTTAGTGGAACTTCCATTTTCTAAATAACTATATTTAGACTTGAAATTTAATTGACTCTCGGATATTGTGTATTCCGTTCTGGTAATTAACTGTAAAAGTTCTAGCAATTCATTTGATGTTTTTACTAACGGCCCTGGTGAATTTACTTCTAAATCAAAATAAAAACCCCTAGTTTTCTTCCGATATTTTTCAATATCATAGGTAAAGAATATTATTGGCCGATCTAGGATTAAGTAATCAAAAAACACAGATGAATAATCAGTAATTAGTATATCTGAAACTAGATACAAATCCCTTATGTCACTATAATCAGAATAATCATATATAAAATCCTTATAACCACTAAGGTCAAATGATTCTTTAACTAGGTAATGCATCCTCAATAGAATTATATAATCATTTTTAAGTTCTTTTTCAAATTTATTCAAGTCGAATTTTAACTCAAACTTGTATTCACCTTTCCGATGATACTCATCATCTCTCCAAGTAGGTGCATATAGAATGATTTTTTTCCCTATTGGGATGCCTAATTTCTCTTTCAAAAGATTTATTCTTTCAAAATTGTTGTTGCTTATCAGGTAGTCGTTTCGAGGATATCCTGTTTCTATAATATTTTTATTAAACTTAAAAGCTCTTTTGAAAATATCAGTAGAATATGCATTAGGAGATATTAGATAATCCCACTTTCCAGTCTCTTTAACAAAATTCTCTTTATAGTCATCTGTGGTTGTACCTGGCATTACAACTTCATCTATGTCCACTCCCAATTTCTTCAGAGGTGTACCATGCCATGTTTGTATATAAATTGTATCTTTATGTTTTTTCATCCATAAAGGCATTCTGCTATTAGAAATCCAATACCTTGCTCTAGGCAATAAAAATAACCATTTAATTGAAAAACGGTTAACAGTAAGGACACTATTATTGATATCAGTTATTTCAGCCTTTTTATCTATACTCCAATACATCTTATGAGGAGAATTCTTTTCACATAAATATTCATATATAGCTCTCGGATTACAACTAAACTGTTTACCCGAAAAGCTCTCAAATATAATTAGATCTTTTTTAACAGGAAATAAGCCTATTATTGAAAATAGTATTTTGTATATCTTTAATGTAATGGAACTTCTTTTCACATATCTAATTATCCCCAAACCCTTTTTCCTCCTTTCTACAGATAAAACATTTTTCATAAAGTTTTTATTAAATACCTTACAAAGTTAGATGATGACTGTCCTATTGAGTAATGATTCCACTTATAGGAGAAATCTGTGATTTCTCTTTCATCAAATTGATTACTTTTAATAAGTTTGAGTATCTCAGAAGTATTATAAGCTATTGGACCTGGTAATTCCGTATCAAAGTCTAACAATAAACCTCTGTTATCTTTGTAGTAGTTTAAATCATAAGGATAAAAAATTATGGGTTTTTCAAGTAACGCGAATTCAAAAGGGATTGATGAATAATCGGTAATCAGATAATCACTAATGATTAAGATTTCATTCGTTCTATAGTCATTAGAAAGGTCAATTAAAAAGTCAGGGTATTTCTCTATATAGGATTTCACTTTATTTACTGCTGGGTGTAATTTAACGATTAGAGCATAATCCTCTTTCAATTCTTTATATAGAAGGTCCAAATCAAGTTTCAGTTTGTAACTTTTCAATTCCTCATCCCTGTATGTAGGTGAGTATAAGATAACCTTTTTTTTTCCTAGAAATTTGTATTGTTGAAAAAACTTAAATTTAATTTTATTAACTTCTTCTCTATTAAAAAAAACATCCGTTCTTGGTATACCTGTTTCAAGAAAGTTTTCTTGCGGAGTGTTAAATGCAGCTGTAAAAACCTGTTTCATTCTATTAGATCCAACAACTACTTTATCAAATTGCTTATACACATTCTCGAATCTTTTTCTGGCAATATCAGTTCTTTTTGCCACCGACTTATCTAACAAGCCAAAGGTCTTAATCGCACCAACAGAATGCCATATTTGGATGCATTCTACATTTTTTTTAAATCTAATTGCCGAAAGGAAAGCAAAGTAATTGTCAATAACAATGGTTTTAGAAGTTGACAATAAAAAAATACTCTTTAGAAAAAAACTAGATTTTATAGAATTATAAGGAATAATATCAAATTCGGGTAAACATTTTTTTAATTGCCACAATATTCTACTGTGACATATAATGGTAACGAGTGCACTATGTTTACTATTTTTAATTTCTTTGCATATTTGCAATACATTTTCTTCAAAAGTGACAACAAAAACTATGCGTTTTTTTAGTGGTATTATCTTAAATATATTAAAAAAGAATTTGAAGAAAAAAAGATATATATTAATAGCTATTTCTCTAAGCATTGGTAACAGCAAAAAGATCCTCTTTAATTTTCGTTGTTGAGATACCCTCTGTTCTTGGTAAATAAATTACTTGACAATAATCTTTTAAGAAATCAAAGTGACCCTCCCAATCATCCCCCATAACAAAAATATCGACATCATTATTTATAACATCTTGAATTTTCTGATCCCAGGTTTCTTCTGGAATTACTTTGTCTACATATCGAATAGATTCTAAAATCATTTTTCTATTCTCATAACTATGATAAGATTTTTTATTTTTCAATTTGTTGAATGAATCTGTGGATATTGCCACAGTTAAATGGTCACCTAATTCTTTCGATCTCTTTAATAAATTTATGTGGCCCCAATGTAATAAGTCAAACGTTCCGTATGTTAATATTTTTCTCATCTCTTTCCCCTCTTATATGTATTTTTTACCATTTATTTCTATTAAATATAAAGAGCACCTCTTAAATGATAAAAGAATTTTAGTCCATTGATATTCTTTCAATCATTACCTTAGGTGCCTCTACTTTATAAGCATAGTAGAATCAAAAGTATATTTGACATTATACTACAAAACATACTATTTTTCATACTTTTTTTCATATTATTTACAGTGGGATTATTTGGAACATTAAGATAACCTTAAACTTAAAGACTCTTTCATTATTAGATTATTATTTTAAGTTTCTTGTAATTTTTATTAGATTATCTTAAATGACGTTCTACTTTAGTTAAGATACTTATTAAGTATTGAGGTATAAACTCAAAGAATAATTTAAGCTAACAATTATTAAAAATATTACACACTTCTATTTTTTTAAAAAAAATGTCGAATAAATTCACAACTTATGTCACAATGGAATTAATGACCTTATTAATTAAATTCTAACAAATTAAATTGGAGTAACATAAAAATGTTTAAACATGTAAAAATTTTAGGTTTTACATTTATTAATTGCACAATGAAAGAATTATTAAGTGCTATAAATACTCAAATAAAAACTAATTCAAAGACATTTATAGTAACCGCTAATCCAGAAATAATAACGTTTGCTAATAAATACGAATGGTATAAAGAAATACTATTAAAAGCAAATTACATTATTCCTGATGGAGTAGGTATAGTTATCGCATCAAAACTACTAAAAACACCATTGAAGGAAAGAGTACCGGGATTTGATTTGATGAAGGAACTACTTAGATTATCACAAAACCAAAAACTAAAAATTTATTTACTTGGAACAAAACCTAATATAATTGATTTATGTGCCGATAATATAAAAAAAACTTACCCGAACATCCAAATAGTTGGATATCACCATGGTTATTTTCAATCGGATGAATTAATTATCGAAGAAATTAAAAAAAGAGAACCTGATTTAGTATTTGTCGGTTTAGGGTATCCTAAGCAAGAGAAATGGATTCACGAAAATATGCGTCATTTTAAAAAAGGTATCTTTATAGGGGTTGGAGGCAGTTTTAACATATTAGCTGGAGTAACAAAAAGGGCCCCTTTACTTTGGAGAAAGTATAATCTAGAATGGTTATACAGAATATTAAGTGAACCAACAAGATTAAAAAGATCTTTAGCAATTCCTATTTATCTATTTAAAGTTTTTTCAACCATTTTTCAGGAAAAAATTAGTAATTTAAGAACTATATTCTCCAAGAATTAATTATAATTAATTGAAAATTTAACCCCATCTTTTAATGATGGGGTTTTTCTTATCATAATTCTAGCTTATCTCGGTAGATTTACTTCTTTTCATTAATCTTTCAACAACTGTTTTGGGATCTACCTTTTGAAATATTATTTGATATAATGCATTTGTTATCGGCATTTCGATTTCTAATTTCTTCGCTAATTGATAAACGGCTTTTGTGGTTCTTATACCTTCAACTGCCATCCCCATTTCTTCTAGAATTGCATCTAATTTGTCGCCTTTGCCTATCCTATTTCCTGCTCTCCAGTTCCTGCTATGGATACTTGTACATGTTACAATTAAGTCCCCCATACCGGTTAGACCTAGGAATGTTATCGGGTTTGCTCCTAGTGCTTTACCTAAACGAGCTATTTCGGCTAAACCTCTGGTAATTAACGCTGCTTTTGCGTTATCACCGAAACCTAACCCATCAGAAATTCCTGCAGCCAATGCTATTATGTTCTTTAGAGATCCCCCTATCTCCACTCCTATCATATCGTTATTAGTATAAACTCTAAATTGATTATTGATAAACAAATCCTGTACTTTTTCTGCAACCTCTAATTTTTCAGAAGCTACAGTTACGGTAGTTGGTTGCCGAACACTTACCTCTTCTGCATGACTAGGTCCTGAGAGTACAACCACATCTTTTATAAGGTTTGACGGTATTACAGATTTTATTACTTCTGATACCCTTAGGTGTGTCTCCGGTTCAATACCTTTACATACATGCACAATCGTCACAGGCACAGAAAGAAATTCTTTCATTTCACTTAAAACATCTCTCATAGCTTTAGTAGGTATTGCTAGGATGATAACTTCTATATCTTCAATAGTATTTTTCATACTTGACATTGCTGTTATTGTTTTAGGCAAGTTTACTCCTGGTAGATACTTAGAGTTGGTATGGTAAGTATTTATTTCTCTTACTACTTTTTCCTTATATGTCCACAATCTCACTTCGTTATTATTATCTGCCAGGACTAACGCTAAAGCAGTACCCCAGCTTCCTGCTCCTAATAGCGCTAATTTTTCCATGAAATTCCCCCTATTAATCTTGAAGACAGCTTTAATATAATGTGAATTCAGAGGGTTTATTTTCTCTTAATCCATAATGGTATTTAATAACATCTACTATTCGTTCTGAAGCCTTACCGTCTCCATATGGGTTGACAGCTGTACTAATATCATTATACAACTCTCCATTAACTAATAATTGCTTAACTTCTTCATATATTTTATTCTCATTAGTTCCCACTAACCTTAGTGTTCCAGCATTCAAACCTTCTGGACGTTCTGTTGTGTCTCTTAGGACAATAACAGGTACCCCCAAAGAAGGTGCCTCTTCTTGTACTCCTCCGGAATCTGTTAATATGACATATGATTTAGCCATTAAATTATGGAAATCAAAGGCATCTATGGGATCAATTAAATATACCCTAGGGCAATTTTTCAATGCTTCTTCTGCTAACTTTCTTATTTCAGGATTTAAGTGCACAGGGTATATGACATATATATCTTGAAAATCTTCTACTAATCTTTTAATTGCATTAAATACATTCTTTATCGGTTGACCTATGTTTTCTCGACGGTGAACTGTCAGCAGAATCAATCGACCTTCAGCAGCTAATAAATTATGAGTATATGCATTTTTAACTGTTATCTTTAAAGAATCAATAACAGTATTCCCAGTCACAAAAATATTATTTTGATTTATATTCTCATTAAGCAAGTTTTGGCGTGCTTCAATTGTTGGAGCAAAGTGCAAATCAGCCAACACACTTGTCATCCCTCTATTCATTTCTTCTGGAAAAGGAGAATATTTATTATAGGTCCTTAAACCCGCTTCAATATGACCTATTGTAATATGATTGTAAAAAGCCGCTAAACTTGCAGCGAAAGATGTTGTAGTGTCGCCATGAACTAACACAATATTAGGTTTGTTATTTTTAAAAACTTCATCCAGTTCACCTAATACATTTTTAGTAACTTCTACTAATGTTTGACGTTCTTTCATTATATTAAGATCATAATCAGCTTTTATGCCAAACAACTCCAAAACTTGGTCTAACATTTCTCTATGCTGCCCAGTAACCGTTACTATAGGTTCGAATACATCACTATTCCGTTCAATCTCCTTTATCACGGGAGCCATTTTAATTGCTTCAGGGCGTGTACCAAACACTGTCATTACCTTAATTTTTTTCATATTGTACACCTCTATGCTTGCAGTTCGTATCTATTACTAATAACAATTTTTAACCTCATTAGTATAGTGTATTTGCTAATTATTATACTACTTTCTCAATAAACGTTATAACCTATTTAAATATGTTTTTTAGGTATTTCGAAATCTACTTTCCCTCATACTTCACATAATTCATACTAACCTTCAAATTGGCATTACGCTCTCTAATCTCATCAATAATGACCTTATCGCTTACATCCGTTTTATTATTAATGAGGTATTCCATTTGTATCATCGTCCCAAGGTTCGTGGTTTCAACCTTTTGCAGGCTGTAGGTTTCTAGATACTTTTCAAAAATGTCATCAAACAGATTCTCATAGTGCAGGTTTTCCGGCACGGTGATTTTCAGGCTTTTGGTTGCTTCTCCTCTGCGTCCGTAGTTGAATAGGAACAGGATGTAGATCAGAATGGATAGTGACACGGTAAATAGGATGGCAAGTAGGTAGAATCCTAGTCCGCATGCAATTCCTGCTGCCATTCCGAAAAAGATAAAGGCGATGTCTTTCGGATCGGCCATGGCGCTTCTGAATCGGATGATGGAGAATGCCCCTACAAGACCGAATGCGACTGCGACATTGTTCCCGATGACAATCATGATGATGGAGACGACGACACCCATAATGATGATGGTATGGACAAAAGATTGGGAGTAGTTGTTTCCTTTGTGTGTTCTTTTGTAGACCTGTGTAATGATGATGGTAAGGATGAAGGTCAAAAATATGGCGATAAATGCTTGGACGATCGTAAGTTTTGTCGTTAAATTGGCGAGCTTGGAAAACTCTTCGATTAGTTGGTTCATGCTTGTCACCTTTCTTTTTCTTCCGGTTAGAAGTCTTTGTCTTCAATGGAAGGGTAGTAGTGGTCGATTGGGCTGTAATCCTTTATCGGATTGCCTTCTAAGTAAAGGCGTGTTGTTAAGTATTCGTGATCATGTAATGCTTCAATGTTCGTAATTCGGTTGTATCGAAGGTTGATATCCTCCAAGTACACCGTTTTTGAAAGAGGGGAAATATCTTCAATCAGGTTGTTTCGGATATTGAGTATCCTAAGATCTTCGAGATTCGCCAGAGTTGAGATATCGGCTATTTGGTTGCCCCTCAGATTAAGGTCTACTAGTTTGGACAATCCCTCAATAGGGGTGAGGTCAGTGATCTGGTTATCACGCAGATCCAGTGTTTTTAAGTCGGAGAGGAAATGTAATCCTTCCAGACTCTCGATCCCCGCGTCGCGGATAACTAGTTCTTCTATTGTTTGTAATTGGTCTTGGGTGATGAGGCCATCCTCCTGAATGACTTCACGGACCGCCTCTTCCACTCTTTTATCTGCAAAATATATCCCTTTTGGTGAGACTTGGAATACAAAACCCCAAAGAAACAGCACAGGAAGTGTTAAAAGAATAATGAGCATGAGCTTTTTCTGCATATAAGAGCTCCCCTCCTTATTATGGTTTAATCAAAATAAATTCTTGTTTTTCTTTTAGTTCTACAGGCTCTTCACTTGTAACTTTATTGGAGAATGGATTTACATAGGATGCTATTGTATTCACTCGATCAGCTCCGCCCAGCTGAGCCAGCTGTAAATCCCATTGTTCACCTGTTGGCGTATCCTCAACGTACCAGTTTTCCTTTCCAATCCAGCCCGTATCATTTCGATAAAAGAGTGTCAGCTTGCCCTTCAAGCTACCACCATTCGTTTCAATTATCCAGCTGCGGTCAATGTCAGGCGAGATGTTGGATGGTTTTACTGTAAAGGTTACGCTTTGGACATTCTCGATACTTTCCACATCCACCTTTCCGATTACCCATCCCTCTTGGTCTCGAAAATAGAGCACATCTCCAGCCTTGGAGTTGGTAACATCTAGAGTCGCAGTATTGCTTTCAGTCCCTATCCCTTCTAGGTATTGCGTTAGATATTGATAACGCAGTTCTATGAAGTCGAGTATATTCTCTTTATAAAGTTCCTCGTGTTCTTTTTCGCCTATGGTGTTCTGTTGATGTAAGAGAAATTTCTTTTCCGCCATATATTCGCCGTTTAAGGCCAAGGTATCAGATAGTTCGGCTATCTTGTTTTTGAAATAAGTGTGTGTAAAGGTTTCAGTCATCAAGTATTGCATCCGCTCATTTAATTGAGAACGCAACTCTGGTGTATCGAGAAACTTTTGTAACAGTTGGTTATCAAATCTTGATTGGATAGGAGATTCATAGGCAAAGAAATGGTTCCCTGTTCCTGCCCCTTGACGATAATGAGAACCAAACGAAAGATCCTTATCCCATGGAATCAGTTTCCATTTCGCATTTTCCGTTTGTGTATCAAGGTACATCCAATAGTCATCGGAGAAAGCGTCAACATCAGCTACTAAAAAATGAATAACTAGCCAGTCGATGAAGGTCTGCATATCCACACGCTCTGTAATCTCACTAGCAAAATCCGGCCCAGGATCGGTCTGGTACACCCAATCCAAGAACTCTGAAAAAGCTCCCCAGTCCGGATTATTCCGGTAATTGGTGGTCTGTTCCAGAAAATCCACTTTATTTTCCACAGTTTGAATATCAAAGCTGAATATGGAGGTGGACTCAACGTTTTCCAGTTGCTGATTATGTCTGAATTCATCCCTTACCAATGTCCCTCTTGGATTTAACCCGATTTGTGACAGCATAGATTCGTCTATCCGTTCAATATGAAGATATAACCCTTCAAAAACACCATTCACGTAAATATTGAAATATTTTGTCCGAGGTGCCGGAAGCCCCAATTCTTGAAACATATCAAACGAGATTTTCTCCCTCATCATGGACGGGTCTGTGTACATGGCATTCAGGTTCATGTGTGTCCCACCGAAAATAAAGCCTTTGGGGGAATCGAAACGGATGCTCCATGATTTTTTCGGAAGGCCTCTAGAAGAGTTCCCTCTGAATCTAAGCTCTGCAGTATGTCCCACTGATGCTCCGTCTACAGCAACCGCGACGTTTATCCGTTGATCATCTGAAGCCTCTCTGCTATATAAGTAGTCCAATTCCTGTTCATCTACGCTTACATACAGATTCCCAATTTCCTCGTTGGATTCAGGAGTATGTTCAGGCACCTCAACCTCTTCCTGTTCTTTTTCATTTGGAGCGATGGAATCCGGAGAGGCTGCAAGGAAAAACGCCAACCCGAAAACGGCCAGAAAACTAAAAATCATTAGTGTGAGTGTCAACCATTTATTCATGTGTTTTTCCCCTTATCCTGTATAGACCGTGGGATTCGCTAAAGCAGTATCCCTTTTTCTTTCTTCGGCCATCAAATCGATGCTTGTGCAAAATTTGGAAACGCTTTGTTTTTTACATTGAAAGTCACTTAGAAGTCTTGTCAGCCACAAAGGAACACTATGGGTTACCTTTACTTCCATAATGACTAGATTAGAATCCACGAAATTCGTTCCGAGTGGACCATTTTCAATCCGCAAATCATGAGAACGGCACATTAGATTATAATCAAACGTGACCCGTAAGTCTTCATCGTAAATGCCATGAAACGCTTGGCGATCATAGCTTACCACCACTTCCGGTTGCAATTGATATAGCGAGCGAAAGGAATGAACTTCTTTCATTGTTTGGGGATTGGAAATGTTTAAATCTTGTGGAAGAGAAAAATCGCTTTGATTTAAATAGCGGTATGCGTCTTGCAAGGAAATTTTTGTCCTTCTTTTATTTACCACATTCTTATACTTTTGCTTCACTTCGAAAAAAGCGGGATCTTCCATTGTCACTTCATTGTACACTCGTAATCTCAATTTCTGACGGAAATATAATTTATTCCGAGTTTCATAGTAGATTTTGTAGTCCGGCGAATCAAAGTACAAACTGATAATATTGTATTTTCCCTCCGTCCCAAATTTGTCATACCTCATATAAGGTGTCATTTCTTCAACAAGCATTAAGTACATGTCGAAGGGGATTAAATATTTCAATTCGTATCGGCTGAAAATTTCTTGTGCCATATCGGATGTCTGCCCTCCTTTTCAGAAAAACACAGTGTTTATCCTGTATTTTCCCAGTCCTTCTTAATTTTACATGTAAAGATAATGTTAATACAGTGTAATTCTTTTGTAAACTTCCCTATGTAAAGGGATGATTCATGGAGAGAAAAATGGATGAATCTGAAATAAAAAAAAGCCTGGATACCAAGGCATCCAAGCTCTTCCCTCTTTCTATAATCTCCACAAAGTTACATTTTCCGGACATTCTTCCTTGACCAATTTGCTCTTAATATCCACTACCACGCCAGAACTGTCTTTTAATAGACCTGCAAACTGACTCCAGCCTTTTTCTACATAGACTTGGTGTGGAACTGCAAAAACTACTGCATCAGCCGGTTGCAGGTTCTCATAGTCCACTAACTCAATCCCGTACTCTCTAAATGCATCCTCTTGTTCTGCATGTGCATCGGTAACTTGGACTTCTACCCCGAATTCCTTTAGCTCATCAATTACATCAATAACCCTTGAGTTCCTTAAATCCGGAACATTTTCTTTAAAGGTTAAGCCGAGAATGGTTACTTTCGATCCTTGTACCTTCATATCCTTTTTTATCATTTCTTTAATTAATGAAGTGGCGATATGTTTGCCCATATTTTCATTAATTCGGCGTCCTGCCAGTATCACTTCCGGATTGTATCCAACACTTTCGGCTTTTGAAGTTAAATAATATGGATCAACACCGATACAATGACCTCCAACTAACCCCGGAGAAAACGGAAGGAAATTCCATTTCGTTCCTGCAGCCTTCAGTACTTCTTCTGTATCAATATTCAATCGATCAAAAATCAGAGCTAACTCATTCATTAAGGCGATATTCAAATCTCTTTGTGTATTCTCAATCACTTTTGCTGCTTCTGCGACTTTAATGGTACTGGCTCTATAGACGCCAGCCTCTACAACAGAATTGTAAACGGAGGCTACTATTTCCAGAATCTCATCATTTTGACCGGATACCACCTTAGTAATGGTTCTGAATGTACGTTCTTTATCACCAGGATTAATTCTTTCAGGTGAATAACCAATGAAGAAATCTCTTCCACCTTTTAGTCCTGACTTCTCTTCTAATATAGGCAAACAAACTTCTTCTGTTGCCCCAGGATAAACAGTGGATTCGTACACCACAATAGTCCCTTCAGACAGGTTTCTCCCTACCGTTTCAGAAGCCTTTATTAATGGTGTAAGATCAGGAACATTATGTTTATAAATTGGCGTCGGAACAGCCACAATGATAAAATCCGCTTTTGAGAGGTCAGATTCATTCATGGTAAATTCAATGTCTGCTTGCTTCAGGTCTTCTGATGTTACCTCATTCGTGTAATCTATTCCTTGCTTTAATGTATTGATTCTATGTTCATTAATATCAAAACCGATAATATGATGGTTTTTACCAAACTCAACCGCTACTGGTAAACCAACATACCCTAGTCCTACGAGTGCTATTTTTCTATTCATAATCTGTTAATCCTCCTTGGCAAAATACCTAAGATAGTGGAGATGCTTTTTATCCAATTAATGTTTTTTGATAGTGATTTAAAATATATAGAATTACTTTTGGAAATACAAGTTTCACCTAAGGAAACATTATAATTTGATATACTCAAAAAATCCACTTTAACTCCATTTTGTAAAGTTAAAGTAACACTCCTCCATAAAGTGCACAGAAATATCTACAGTAACTTACAATAAAAAGGAGTATTTTCCTATTAATGTATTGTTTTAGATTAAGTTTGACCATATAATCTAATATAGATAACTAAAAGAAGGAAGAGTGCTGAATGTTTAAGAAATTATGGTTCAAAATTTTAATAAGTGTCCTTGGAATTGTTACAATCGGCGTCGGAATTTTTGTTTTTAGTGTGTACAAATCATTGGAAGATGCGGCAGGTTCGATGCATTCCCCATTAGATAGACCTAATTCGGAGAAAAGGGTTACAGAAGTGGATTTCAATAAGAAAGATCCATTATCCTTCCTGATATTAGGAGTGGACGAACGCCCTGGAGACCGTGGACGATCCGATTCTATGATTGTGTTAACCGTAAATCCTAATCAGAAATCCATGCAAATGGTAAGTATTCCACGTGATACAAGAACGGAAATTGTCGGAAAAGGGTTTGATGATAAAATTAACCATGCCTATGCATTTGGGGGACCTGAAATGTCGATTGCAACAGTCGAGAATTTCTTGGATATTCCTATCGACTATTTCGTACAGGTCAATATGGAAAGCTTCAAAGATATTGTAGATGCTGTTGGTGGAGTAACAATTAAGAATAAGTTGGAATTTAGCCAAAGCGGGCATCATTTCCCACAGGGAGAGATTCAGTTAAACGGAGATGAAGCATTAAGCTTTTCACGCATGCGTTCAGCAGATAGCGACTTCGGCCGTCAGCAAAGACAGCGAGATGTTATCCAAGCAATCATTAATAAAGGTGCCTCGGTTTCTAGTGTTACAAAATTTGATGATATCCTTGATATACTTGGAAATAACATCCGAACCAACTTGACCTTTGATGAAATGGTCAATATCCAGTCAAATTATAAAGACGCTCGCCATAACCTTACCCAACACCAGGTAAATGGATCAGGTACTAGAATAGATAATATTTATTACCTTTTAGTTGGAGAAGAAGATCGATTGAATCTTTCCAACTTGCTAAAAGATCACTTAGAACTCGATTCGGAAGTTGCGACCAACAATTAAAAGAAAGAGGGGCTTGCAGTACGTGCAAGCCCCTCTTTCTTTTTATACTTAAATCCCTTTTATCCAAGCAGTCCGAACAGCTTCTTCTTCTTGATTCTTTCCGGAATCTCTTTCATGATCATAGAACCTTCCACCAGCAACTCCGCATTTTCCATAAATAAATACTTTGCATCGTTACCACATTCTTTCTCAATCACCTTATAAGCGTCCGCCAATTGAAAGTTTCTGCTCTTCAAGTTATGTGCATCAGATGCGACAAGATGCGTAAGATTGGCGTCTATCAGATCCAATGAAAACTTTTTGATTTTTTTTCCGAACTTCCCTACTACACTGGCTGCTGTAATCTGGGTACAGGCACCTTTTTTCACTAGCTGATACAGTTTTTCAGGATTTTCTATCAATTCTGCATTTCGTTCAGGATGTACGATAATTGGGGTAAGTCCTTTCAACTGAACATCATAGATGATTTTTTCCGTATAAAGAGGTACTTGACTGGAAGGAAGTTCAATAAATACATATCGATCCGTATCGTTTATCGTCAACAGTTCATTATTCTCATACTGCTCCAACAACTCACCTGAGATACGGCATTCCTGGCCTGGCAGGATGGATATATCAATCCCTTCCTTCGATAGACGATCATTGAGTTCCTTGACCTTTTCCAATATCTCTACCTTTGAATTCATATACTGCCCATTATTATGATGAGGAGTGGCCACTATCTTCGTTATTCCCTCTTTTGCAGCCGCTCTGGCCATTTCCAAGCTCTCAGTCATATGTCTCGCTCCATCATCGGAAGCTGGGAGAATGTGACAATGAACATCAATCATTTGAACCCCTCCAAAAAACAGTACTTTTGTACTATCTCTCTATCTTTTATAGTCTACCATTATATTATCATAGTAGAAGTCTAATTAGAATGGGTGTATTTTGTCGAATTAAGGGAAATCAGTAATTCCAGCACTATTCAAGCCAAAAACACTTCACTAAAAGATATATCAATATATTAAAAATCTACAGATAATTCCAAACAGAGCCTTATTTTCGACATTAAAATACTTTTTAGAAAAAGCTACTTTGTATCTATAAACTTTTTCTCCTTCCTGCCGAGAGAAAGAAAAAAACACCTCGAAAGGTGTTTTCTATCTAGAATCAACGGGTTTAGCATATAAAATATACCTCTCTGGTGCAGCACCGGTAAGTGTGAAAGGATAGCACGTTGTTAAAAGCAGATCCTCTTTCTCTTTTTGCAAGGTGATGACGGACCTATCATCCTCATCCACTATTTTTGAATCATAGATTTCATACGTGTAATCTCCATAAGGCATGCTGACAAAGAACCTATCCCCAATCTCTAGCTCCCCTAGTCGCAGGAATACCGTATCCCTGTGTCCGGAAAACACAATCTGGCCGAGTTCTCCCGGAAAGGATGCCCCTCTATAGTGACCTACCCCTTTTTCAAGCTCTGCAGGATCTGTTCCTTCCACTATCGGAAGCTCGGCATCAAGCTTCGGAATTTCCAGGAGGCCGATGACTTCTCCTATCTCTGGTGCAAAGTCATTTGGTTTAGTAGGACGTTCCTTTTTTTCAGGATTCGCTTTCGCCCCCACCTTTTCCTTCGTCATTCCAACAGCATCCCTTAGAGCCGCCTCTGTTTTCCGATCCATACTTATTTTTTCAAAAAGGCCATAGCCTATAAATGAAACACCAACGACAATAAATAGGATGGCCACAATCATTCCCTTTTTCACTGTATCCCGTCACCTCTTAAAGCTTTTTTGGACGTCTTTTCTATTAATATCAATTCTACCTGATACCGGAAAAACATCAACTACCAACGGTTCGACAAATTACAATAGTCTGTCAAACACACCATTCATATTTTTCATCAGTATAGGTAAAAATGCCGCCAAAAAATGTAGGCCTATCAAGGCAAAATGGTAGAACTTCTTTTCTGCCATTCGAAACACCAGCGGGATCATGACCAAAAGAATCCCAGCCACGCTCAATAAGGAGTAGATCATCGTCCCCTGAGATTCCCCGTATGTAACTAATAAATAGAAAAACCCCACTATACTGATATTGTAAAGTAATAAAAGCAACGAGAGTGCAAAGCAGACAGAATTGATGAAGATCTTAATTTTCGGCCACCATTCAATAGATTTCATTTTCTTAGAATCCCCCTAAAACCCTTTTCATTTATCTCTTTTTTAATATTTCGATAAATAAGTACATTTTCCCTGTTTTTTTCTTAATTTTGGTTAGAAAAATGTCGAAACTGAAAAAAGACCCTCATGGAGGGCCTTTTTTCATACACTGATAAAGGTCGAATAGCCTTGGGATCTCAACGATGCCGCTAGACGATCGGCATTTTCCCTTTGCGAAAAAGCTCCCGCCTGCACTTTGTACAGGTTTTCATCCCTGAATACAAATGTATTAAAGCCTTTTCTGTTTAATTCTGCAGCTAGACTGTCTGCGTTCTCCTTCGCGCGGAAAGCCCCTACCTGTACTTTGTATATTCTAGTAGTCGGTGGTGGAGTTGGTTTCAGCTTTAAGTTGAAGTATTCCACCAACCCTCCTGCAATGGCGAGCGCGCAGGTTCTGCGGTAGCTATCCGTTTTCAATAGCTGCGCTTCCTGATAATAGGTCATAAATCCACATTCACACAAAATCGATGCCATATTCGTTTCGCGTAGAACATGGAAATTCTCGGATTTGATTCCTCTATCTCTTCTTCCTGTTGCTTGAATAAGTCTGCGGTGTACCATACTGGCGAGGCGATCGGAATTGGGGGAGTGGACAACCGGGGTGTATGTTTCAATCCCTTGGACCGTGTTCCAACCTCCATTTCCAAAGGCGTTGGCGTGGATGGAGACAAATGCTCGCGCTTCCCAAATGTTTGCCCTGTCCGTACGTTCCTGCAAAGGGATATCCCTGTCATCGGAGTGGGTGAGTAATACTTCTACATCCTGATAACGAAGCAATTCCTGTCTTGTGTACTGTGCCACCACTCGATTGAATTCGTACTCCCGCATCCCATCCGGTGTACGTTTTCCAGGGGTACTATATCCATGCCCTGCGTCCAACACTATCTTCATTAATTCCACCTCTTTCTACAAATTTAGACCATTTGTACTATCATTATATGTCGCAATTGTAAAACTTTTACAAAAAAAGGCATCTTACCTATCCACCTCTCTGTAACCTTTTATATAATTTAGCGTCTAACAATACAAAGAGGGGTATGGTTCATATATAGTAAAAGAAATGCTAGGAACCACTCGTTCGACTTGCCCATATTACAAATACGGAGGTGTAGAGATGTATAAAATGACGATATTGCTACTAGTTTTCATGATGCTCGCTGCATGTGGAACAGGGGGGAACTCCTCTGAGGAAAGTTCTAATTCGATAAATGGCAATTCTTCCGGCAGCGAAATAGAGGATGAAGGAGATACTTCCGATGATACGGATGAAGCAGATGCACCTGAAGACTCGGACAAGTCGAAGGAGGAATTGAAAAAGAATCTAGAAATTGAAGGTACTAAAGAAGGTGAACTGGCTGGTCAAATCGACAGACAGGACCAAAATTTTCTCTTCACCGTAACAAACAACCAGGACAAAGAGGCGGAAATCACCTTTTCTTCCGGCCAGGAATATGATTATGCCGTATATGACGAATCCGGCAAAACCGTAAAAAGACACTCAACAGGAATGATGTACACACAAGCAATAAAAGAACTTGTACTGGCTCCAGGGGAAAGCCTTGAATATCCGGCAGCATACAACGAAGTGACAGCGGACCTTCCTGCAGGAGAATACACTATCCAATTCATTTTCAAAGACGCCAACCATCACGCTTCAGCAAAAGAAACCTTCACCATCGAATGATTTACGGAACTGTGCCACGAGGTTGTAACTCAATCGTAAAAAACCTATAATAGAATAAGAAGATTTTACCGGCAAAGGTCTACGCGATGAAGTAGACCTTTTCGTTTTTGGCTATAACATACTTTTTACTCGTTAATGGAAGGTGACACAAAAATGGAGCAGTTTGCAGCATGGCTAATAGATACTTATCCGCTCTCACAAGATGAAAATCGGCATACCCTAAAAGAAGGCCTGAAGCTGTTTCGCCAGGGCAACGTCATCCACGCCTACCAAGAAGGCACAACCATGGTCGGAAAAGTCCAAGACAACGGTCAAAAACACGTCCTTCTTGATGCAGAAATCGGCGACCTAAGCAGATGCTCATGCGGTGCATCTACCCTTTGCTCCCACCAACTTGCCACCTTTCTATCCGTTTGGTCACAAACAAAAACAATCGCATCCCTAATAGACGCCTGGAAGGATGAGTCGACCACAAACATCCTTTCTCCTCTTGCTACTGATACAAAAAAAGAGGCGACCAGCTACGAAGAAACCTCCCTTGCAAGTTGGCTGGATTTTGTGGAATATCAGCACGCAGAATATAAAAGGTCCATTCCAACCAAGAGGACTTATCTGACCGGTCTGACGCATGTGTTTTTTCCGAAATTGCGTCTTCAGGCTCCGAAAAAGGCGGAAATACGTCCGTTATTTTTATTGCATGCCTCCCTCTATTGTATGGAACAGGTAATCAAAAGCTATGACAGCTCACAGCCTTATCAGTACATATCAGACATCCTCCACCGGTTTGTGGATATTGTGGAAGAGGAATCCAAAGGGTTATTCCATAGCGCCATTGCGTTTCAGTTGGACTCCCTACTGAAGGAAAGCAGGCAGCTGATCCGTGCTAAACTGTTGGAGCAAGAGGAACCTTTTATCCGAGAAATGTTTTTTGTGTACCAATTCACCTGGAATGATGTATTTCAACGACGCAACTGGATGGGTTCGGAATTGAAGGAGCTTGAGGGGGAACATTCCCTTCAGGCGGAACTGGCCAAAACCCATCTGTTATTTTTGCAGAAAAAGGATGAAGCTGCGTTAAAATTAGTTCGAAAGAATGACAATCAATACGCTCCATATATTTTCCATTGGTTACAGTCACTTGTTTCAGCCAAAGCAAAGGACCGCCTGGATAGCTGGTTGGCCACGTCCCTACCGATTGTGACGGACTATATTCATTCAGAGCCTACCTATGACCGGAAAAGGCAGCTGACCAAACACCTGCTTAAGCTATTGACTGAATACGCGATGGAAACAAAGCATGACAGGTTGTATAAGGAAGCATTACGCCATCTGATGCCTTACAGTTATGGAGAATATGAATGGTACCTGTTCGAAACGAAGAACTACCGCAAATGGGTGGAATTGCAGCTCTGGATGGGGTTTGAGCTAAGCGGACTGGAGGCATATAAACTGAAAGAGATAAAGAAAACGGACCCGTATGCCCTTTTCCCGCTTTACCATGTGGCGATCCATAAGACGTTGGAGCAACGGAACAAGACAGCATACAAAGAGGCAACCTCTCTCCTTAAGGCATTACATAGCCTTTACAAAAAAGAAAAGCTGGAAGATGTCTGGCTCGATTATTTACAACAGTTAAAAGAAGGAACCAAGCGACTCCGCTCCTTCCAAGAAGAATTGAAAAAGGGAAGATTCAGTTATGATTAATGAGGCGTTATATGCCAATTCAACCTACATCGAAGAACGGAACCAGTTTTTTCTCTATGTAAAACTCAAATCTTCCGTTCTTCCACCATCAAGATTTATTCCGCTCCTATTCACTTGGCATGAAGGGTCTTTTTTCGGTTCGTTTTTTCAAGAGTCTACGAATGAGGGAAATACAGGTGTTTTTCTGAATCCCGGAGATGCACTTGAGCTGTTTGCAAACAATACGGAAAACTCCTTTTTGCAGCTCGAATGGTGTGATCAATCCGAACAGTATCGCCTGATTGCCCCAGTCGTCTCAGACGTGTTGAATCAAAGAGCCTTTAAACCGGACTTTACTGCATGGCAAGAAGGAAGGTTTTCATATACTTTGAACGAAGAAGGAATGCAGCTTATTCAGCAGAACCCACTTCTCCCCTCCTACCAACATAAAATGGAAGAGTGGCTCGATGCCATTCTGAAGGATTGGATGGACCGGGAAGAGACCGAAAGCCTGCAAACATACTGGATGAACTATGCTGGAGATCCCCGCGAACTTGCAGCGAAAGGGACGCTTGTCGAGTACCTGGACGAGGAGGATTGGCTCCGCGATATCGGCTGGACGAAGGATTCCACCCCATTCAAGCTTGGATTGCGTCTATTGGAGGCTGAAAAAGGAGAGCAGGACTGGAAGCTGGAAACCCTTCTTAAAGACAAGAAGACCGAAGAGTTATATGTATGGAAAGAAGATACTCTTCCTCCTTCCTTTAAAAAATACAAAAAAGAAGTGAACCGTGGCTTCAAAAAATGGCAGCAGCTGACCCCTTCCCTCTTTTCAAACGGCCAGATCAGGGACTACTTGACGGAAGAGGACGCCTGGCGATTCCTTGTGGAAGGTAGCGAAAGGTTGCTGGCAATCGGCAGCTTCATCTACCTCCCTCCTTGGTGGCAGGCGATCAAAGATTCACGCATCAAAGTGAAGGCACGCGTGAACGGATCTAAAAAAGGCGGTAACCATTCCCAATCCTTCGTGGGACTGCAATCGCTGGTCAATTTTGAATGGCGCTTTTCAACCCGCAATACGGAGCTCTCTGAAGAGGAGTTTCTGGCTCTGGTGGAAGAAAACCGCCGTCTTGTACAAATAAAAGGCGAGTGGGTCGTGTTGGATCCGCACTTCATAGAAGAGATCAAACGGATGATGAAGCATGCAGAGGAAAACGGTATTCGTATGGAGGATCTGCTTAAAAGCAATGCTGCAGGCATGGGCCAGGAGTTCCCGGATGAAGCGGATGCCGCAAATTCAAGCTATTCTGTGAAGGATATATCCTACGAATTGACCGGCTCGGCCGAACACTTGATCGAACAGTTGTATCAAGGGAAGGACATCCCTCCTTTTGAGGTGCCTGACACGTTTAAAGGCGAGCTCAGACCTTACCAGGAACATGGTGCTGCGTGGCTAACCTTTTTAAGGGAGCACGGCTTCGGAGCCTGCCTAGCGGATGACATGGGACTCGGAAAAACCATTCAGCTTATCGCCTATTTCCTTTCCTGCAAAGAGAAGGAGCCGGATGGACCACCCGTACTGATAATTTGCCCGACCTCGGTACTTGGAAATTGGCAGAAGGAGCTGGAAAAATTCGCTCCAAGCCTTGATGTCATGTTGCATTACGGACCGAACCGCGGAAAAGGATCTATTTTCCGGGAGTCTGTGTTAGGTTTTGATGTGGTGTTAACCTCTTACGCCATTTCCCACCTCGATGAAGAGGAGCTGGCAAGTGTCGGCTGGCGCTCCATTTGTCTGGATGAGGCGCAAAACATCAAAAATGCCGATACGAAACAGTCCCAGGCAGTACGGAACCTAAGCGGTGGACATCATATCGCCTTGACAGGAACGCCAATGGAAAACCGCCTGTCAGAGCTGTGGGCAATCTTTGACTTCATCAACCCAGGTTATCTGGGTTCACTTGGTTCCTTCCACAAGCAGTTTGTTTTGACGATTGAAAAGGATCAGGATAAAAAGAAGATTCAGCAGTTACAAATGTTAATTCAGCCATTCTTGTTGCGTCGCACAAAACAGGATGAACAGGTTGCCCTGAATCTCCCTGCCAAACAAGAGCAGAAGGAATACTGTCCACTGACCATTGAACAGGCTTCGATTTATGAACAGCTTGTAAAAGAGACCTTGGATAAAGTGGAGGAATTGGGGGGCATCCAGCGTCGCGGCCTTGTACTGAAAATGCTTGGGCAATTGAAGCAGGTCTGTGATCATCCTGCCCTCTATTTGAAAGAGGAAACTCCGGATAACCTATTGATGCGCTCCAGTAAGATGGAAAAACTGGTGGAATTGGTGGAGCAAATCCGTTTACGTGGGGAAAGTTGCCTTATTTTCACGCAATACATTTCAATGGGAAATATGATTATTGAGACTTTGCAATCCTCGCTTGGTGAAAAAGGAAGGTTTCTGAACGGAAGTGTGGTCAAAAAGGACCGCGATCAGCTTATCCAGGATTTCCAGGACGGGGAATTCAATGTCCTGGTCCTCTCGCTGAAAGCTGGTGGAACCGGCCTGAACCTGACTGCTGCCAACCATGTCATCCATTATGACCGCTGGTGGAACCCGGCTGTTGAAAACCAGGCGACTGACAGGGCTTATCGAATCGGCCAGAACCGATTTGTCCATGTGCATAAATTTATCGCCACAGGAACGTTGGAGGAGAAAATCGACGCTATGATCGAGTCCAAGCAAGCGCTGAATGACCAAATCATCACAAGCGAAGGCTGGATTACGGAGCTTGATAATGAGGATTTGAGAGATTTATTGACATTACGTTGATAAGAAAAACCGGGAATAACCGCCCGGTCCTTTTAACTCTGAAAAATGCACTTCATTGTTTGTTGGGTGGTTATACGCCGCTGTTCCTTTCCGCAAATAGCTTCGCTTTCCACGGGGCGACCTTGAGCCTCCTCACAACGCTTGCGGGTCTCAAGATTGTCGCTTCTCCCCCGTAGGACAAGGAAGGCTACGGCAGCGATACATCGCACGCAGAAAATGCTCGCATTTTCAAGGAGTCTAGGCTATTTGCTCCAATCCACAGCTAGAAACCAGTATCTCATATGATAGTTTTTGGTTATCCTTTCGATGAATGAAACCACCTTGTTGATTGGAGTGGAAGGCGCGCAGACTCCTGTGGGAGGAAGGGACAGGGGAGACCCCGCAGGCTTGCCGAGGAGGCTCCCGGACCGCCCACTGGAAAGCGAAGCGCCTGGAACGGAAAGCAACAGAATTATATGCTTTCTTTTTCTAGAAAAAAGAGCGCGGACCCATCTTACATAGATGGATCCGCGCTCTTTTGCGTGGCTTCGGTCCGGTTCTTTTTAATATAGGTGGACAGGAAACCGGTGACTATCCCCTTGATCCCTCCCATGCAGTTCAACCAAACATCCGCCCACTGCCCGCTTCTTTCCGGGTGCATATGTTGCAGATATTCATCAAGCATCGCAATTGTAAGGAGAATGAACAGACTGAAAAAACAGACCCTCATATACTTCCTGCCTAAAGAACTCGCAAAATACCGCACAAGCAGATAGCCCAGAACACTATAGAAAAACAGATGGGCTCCTTTGCGGAAAAGAAATTCCACAAACTGATATCCTCCCATATTGTCCACACTCACCGTGCTGTTACGATAAGGTATTTCAACGTTGGAGAATACCTGTACAATATGCTCCTCCGCTACCAGCATCCGCAGATACGGCCTGATATCCTGATCGGCGTAGGACATGGAAGACAAATAGAACAGGATGACGGTCCATCCCAAAGCAAGAAACAAATAGTATATGATTCTTTTCTTTCCCATATGAGAGCACCACCGTAAATGTTACTTTTTCAGTATCTTAATTACGGTGTGTCCCAACTGTTACCCTTCCTTCTAAAATCTCTTGCTTGTAACGCCCGACTTCGATTCTTTCATCGTCAGATAGGCGGTTTTTCCTTTATATTTAACAAGTATTCTCTGTAAGAGCCCTTCCACTAAATTATTGCCCACATGTTCAGGATAGTCTATTTTGAGGAAAGCTTTACGCTGCTGGTACCAGGCATAGGAGGAGATATCAAGTTGATAGCTAGGGAGGTTGATGGTGACCGAGATGATTCGTTTATCCGCATAGGAACGGAAGTGCAGTTCAACTGCCTGGTGACTGGTTGTGGAAATACAGCGCCAATTCTCCTTTAATGACGGTTTTTCCTTACTGATTTCCAACGCGTCAAAAAAAGAGGCTCCTTGTCCTGAGTAGCCGTCCATTGGTTCTTTTACATAAATGAAATAGTTCTGTCCCTCCGGTTTCTTATTAGCCGGATCAGGATGAAAGCTAACCGTAGTTAACTTGTAATCTGTCATTCCTATCACTCCCTCTTGCATTTTTCACTCCTCCTAAGTATAGATAAATTTACTTTTTATTGAAAATATAGGAAATAGAGGGGTGCGCCGTTTTTGTCTAGGTATTCTTAACTATTCTCCTTTATTCTCTTGATTTTGCAAAATTCGACAATGTTATATATGAGACAATTAACTTGATTATTCCGTTTAAGAACAGCCGTCACTTCTCTTATCCTTTACGTTTAAAGAAAGAAATGCGGAAAAGCATAAGCACACCAGACAAAACATCACAGATAGAAAAGTGATGGAAGAAATGATGGGTATCTATGTGAATAGATAAGTGTCCACAAACATCCCCCTACACCAGAAAGTAGAAAAAAAGCCAACCCTCAAAGGCTGGCACCATAAAATGGAGATACAAAGAGGCAAAACTTCTCTATAGAGGAACCAGGAGGGCTTATCCTCTGCATCATGCTGATAAGCATAAAAAGAAAGGCAGCTTGTTTCCGCAAGTTGCCTTTTTCAGGAAGGCTAAAAGCAAATATGGGAGGGGAGCCCTTTGCTTTATAGGTAAAGATTGCTTGATACATAATATTTGAGTCAATCGGGTTGACCTTGTGAGATTATACTCTAAACTTCCACATTTTCAGGCTCTTTCTGCTTGGACAGAAAATCCGGAACCTTCTGTGTATGGGAGGACTCATGTGAACCTTTTTGAAACTGCTGATTTTGCGAACCTTCTTGATTCGGTGTACTTTGAGTATCTTCCCTGTTTTCTTGCGGAACCCGCGTCCATTCCCAGTTCCGGCTGTCTTTCTGACCTTGCTCCGTGCCGGTGGATTGCTGGTTGTCAGGAGCAGGTGGGGGAGGATTTGCTAAAACTGTAGTTTTTGCATTCGCAGCCACCGCCTGTTTATCCTCGCGTTTCTTTTCCAGAAACCGCACATTATCCACTACAATATCCGTGACAAAAACCGCTGTTCCATCCTTTCCTTCATACCGACTAGTCTGGATCCTTCCGGTAACTGCCACTAATGCTCCCTTGCGGCAATAATCCGCTGTCGTCTTTGCAAGATTCCGCCAAGCGGTACACGAGACAAAATCCGCCTCAATGACACCTTCGTGATTTTTGAAAGATCGATTGACAGCCAACCGAAAACTAGCAACAGGTGTACCATCACTCGTATAACGCAGGTCCGGATCTTTTACCATCCGGCCAATGAGCACTACTTCATTTATCATTTTCTTCCCTCCTTTTTTCTACAATTTTCGTGCTGCTTCGTTATCATAACTGCATATGGAAATCTGGTAAAATGAGGGTTTTGACATTTTCGCTTGCATTTTTCTGGGAAAATCGTGTTTTTCTTTTAGGGGAAAATAGGGTTTTTTACGTGCACGGGGATGTCGAATGATGATATTTCAGTAATTGGATATTTTTTTATGCTTACTCTTGTAGAGGTATCTTTCCTTGCGCTTATGTTATAATAAGACAAAATATTGGTACATGATATCGGCGCATTAATAGTAGTGATAGGGGCCGAAAAAATACCCGTTGGAGGAAAATCATGAAAACGTTCAAACTGGTAGCAATATCCCTAGTACATGGTGAAGACGTTGAACAACTGGATTTACAAGACGGATTGATTATCAATAGAGAGTACGGAAAAGAAAATTGGCTGATCGAGGCATTGCTTCCGAAGATCGAACCGGAAAAATACGAAGCACTTCGTGATAATGAAGAGACGCTTCATGTTCAGGCCACCATCTCTAAACCAACAAACGATCCAGCTTCCTTTGAGGCTGTCATCCGCCAAGTGGCAGTAATGGAGGATAAAATGAGCATACTCTTTGAAGGTGAGCTATTCCGCAAAAACACCAACTACCATGAAAATCTGCTTGAACGCCTCGTCATCGAAGGCTACTCAGGAGAAGAACTCGTACAAGCATTCAAAACCAAAATCAAAGAAAAGCCGGTGCTTGAGAAGAGCAAATAACCCTTAAAGGGGTCTGACCCGCTGTGCGTTAATGCACTAAAGAGGGGTCTGACCCCTTTTCGCGTAAATGAGGAGTTTTATCTATCGATTCAGGTGATTCGTAGGTAAGTGTCCGAACACTTCTGGAAGCAATGGTATTCGTTCCTAATCTACTCAATTTCGAATAAATTTTGTTTAAAAGCGCAACTTACTGACTCATCCACTCTCATCATCTCTCCCAATAAACTCCGCCTCCATCACATATCGCTCAGGTGCACTTCCAATAAATCTGAATGGAAAGCAGGTCGTAATCGTCAACATCTCCCGAGGCCTTGGGACAACTACCGAAGTATCTTCTTTGTCTACAATTCTTATTCTCCCAATCTTATATGTGTACACACCACCACCGAACCACAGCACGATTTTATCCCCTACTTCAAGCTCCTCAAGCCTTCGGAATACGGTATCCCTGTGACCTGACAGCACAATATGCCCCCCTTCCCCAGGCAAACGGGTACCGGGAACATGACCGATGCCTTTTACGAGTTCTTCCTCTGATACACCATGGAATACCGGCATTCCCACTTCTAGATCTGGAAAAAAGACTTCCCCGATTTCCTCTCCTTTTTCTACAGTGACAGACGCAACCTCATTCCTGTTACCTTCCTCAACATCCCGAAGCTCCATAACTCCCAAACCAGAAGACAACTGCTTAACATCTTCCGCAGCCCCCTCATGATTCCCCAAATGTCTCGAGGATAGGTCCTCCACTGCCGAAAACCCCTGCCAATACAAAAGGCCGCTTCCAACAAACAAAGCAGCCCCCACAACAAATAGCATTATTCCTAAAACCCGAATCCCACGTAATAATACGACACGACGACGCTTTCTACTCTCCATCAACTAGCCCCTGCGAGCAAAGCCCAAGCCATTGCCGCTCCATCTCAACAATACACCTGCAAAAACAAGCATGCATAGCCCCGCCAACATTCCCAAGCCATACAGAGAGCCTGTATCCGGCATTCTATTATGGTAAAGCTCATCGCTCATCTTGACCCCAACCTGTCCTAGATGTACAAGCTCCGTCCCCGTAGCCTGTACATAAGAAGGCGACACAATCTGCTCATCCATTACTGCAGAAGCAAGCAGACTTCCTTCTCCATTATAAAGGTCCAAATGAACTTCCTTGCCCTCCAACCATCCCGGTTGCATCAAGGCCTCCTCCGTCACTTTCATACGCACGCCATCCTCGACATGCAGATCCGCATCCACACGGAATACACCCATGAATTCCGTCCAGAGAGAAAACACCTTATCCACGGAGTTCAGCTCCTCTTCCAGCATTCCCTCTAGCCTTTCCAGCTCTTGTGCGAGCACGTCTTTTGGAAGGCTTAAAATATGATGAAAAATAAGGCGGGCTTCCTCTGCTTCGAATCCCATTGATACAAGAAAGTCCTCCGCCCGAGCCACTTCCTCCTCATGTGTCATATAAAAGTCCACTGCAAGCTCCAAGTCCTCGATGAACGTGTAATCCTGAACCTTTTCACCAAACCGTGACAGCAAGACTTCCAACTCTTCTTTTGTAAGATCATACGTTTCCAGCATGATCAGAATATTTTCCTCATTAATCGGTGTGCCCAGCTCGTCACGAAGATGGTCGATGTCCTTAAAGTCCTTCAAACTCACCTCATAGAACTTCAAATAGCTATCCAGGTCCTTCCTCGTCCAACCAATCTCTTTCAAATAAGAATCCACTTCATCCTCTTTCGGTGCTGCACCAACACCGACCGGTCCGAGAAACAATGTCGTCCCCACCATCAGTGCACAAGCAAACAAAATAATCCGCTGCATCCAAAATGCCTCCCTTTCCTCGTTACATTTTTTTAGTAGGATGCGCACAAACGGAAAAATTATACAAAAGATGATTCTGTTAAATCGCGCTTGAAATCATAAAAAAACACCCAGTCTCCACGCCTACATTAACGGTGGAAACCAGATGCCATTTAATCTTTTTAACTCTGTAAAACGATTCTTTGATTTCAGCAATATTTAGCTGGTGATTGGAGCGAAAGGCGAAGACTCCGAGGAGGTAGCGCTTGGTGAAGACCCCCGCAGGCATGCCGAGGAGGCTCCAGCCGCGCCCCGCGGAAAGCGAAGCCATTCGCGAAAATCAACAGCGGTGTTTAACGGATCCCTAAGAAGCGCCCTGCAATGCCGCTTCAATATCTTCTTCAAAAGTCTGGAGAACAGGCTGTAATACCTCATCCAGCTTACGGAAGGTAGATGACACACTTCCCGGTGATACCCCAAACTCCTCAGCAAGCGCCTTTTGAGTTTCCAGCTGCTCTTTCATGAAATGGGTATCCAAGAAGTAAATCAAGGCTGCCGCATAGTTCTGTTCATTGCGGATTGCCGGACTTTCTTTCATGCAATAAATGGACCATAGCATGTTGGCAAATTCAAGGAATTTTTCCGGGTAGCTTCGTTTCAGTGCCGCTTCTGCAAACAGTTCAAGTACCCGTCCCTGAGCCGCATCCTGTACAGGAAGTTCCTGCACATCCTCTTCACTCAGTTCAAATTCGACCATGCGCCCTGCGAGGTCTGGGAAGTTTTCACGAATATAGGACTCGTCGACAGTAAGATCGCCAAACGCGTCCGCCATTTTTTCTTCCAAGCGGATCGCCTCAAGTACTCCTCGTTCAAAGGTCGACATAAACACAACTTTCGCTTGCTGATAAGGGACAAACATTCCGATGACAAGCTCGTTCTTGCTTAAGCTGTCCTCCCTGCCGATATAGGTGACCTTCACTTTTTCCTTAGTGAAAAAGTCTTCCATCGTATAAACTTCTCCACGGAGATTTGCCACTTTGTAGATGGAGGGATAGGCGTCCTGCCATCTCTCGGCCCACTCTTTCACTTGAGGACGGGAGAACTTCCCTGCATTTGCACCAGCAAACTCCTCCACAATCTTGAGGCCGTTATCACGTTTCACCGTGAACATATACCAGAGATGTAGAAGCTCATTAAAGGCCTCCTCCTTCATCTCATCCATTGAGTATTTATGTAAATATTTTGTGCTCACATGCTCAAGCTCTCCTGAAAATTTCTCATAAGCGAACCGCATGATATCGACCTGCAGGCCCATCAACTCCGATTCCAACACTTTTCCTAAACCGTCCTGCTTCTTTTCACAACACTTCTTATATTTCTTTCCACTACCACAAGGGCATGGTTCATTTCTTCCAATCATTCTATCACCTTACACTTTTAGTTTTTTCTTAGTTGTTTGCAATCTTCCAAATAGACAACGAGTTTAATTCTAACATACTTCCACCATTCGTGGAGGAATTCAACCACTGGATATCGTAGCCAACTACATTTTATAAAAAGACTGTATTCGTAAACTTTGTTGCTTTTTCGAATTTTTATTACGTCCGTTTTAATCGTTGCCGTCGTGCTCTTTTCCTAGCTACACAATATAAATTGCATGCCTTATTTAAAGTAGATAAACGGTAAAAAGTCCTAATGCCGACTTTTTGCTACAATTAGCAACAACCTTTGAGAAAAGAGCCTATAAAAAACACCTCCGACAGTATTAGTCAGAGGTGCCATCTAGCAATCTATCATTTATTTTATAAGCAACTGTAGCTTTTCTCTCATTTCATTCACAAGTTCCATCATGGAGATATTCTCTCGCTCCGTACCCTGTTGATAGGCATACTGAAGCACCTTTATGATCTCGTCTTTATTATCAATGCTCTTAAAGTCATTCATTTTTTAAAATTTCACCGCCCAATGAATTACAAAATATATTACAATTCTACTATTTTTTCAAGAAAATACAAGATTAATTTGAAAATATTTCAATTAATGTAAGATTATCGTCGTTGTTCTCTTCTTCTTTTCTTTAGCCTTTTTGTCACCTTTTGAAACTTATTTTCTCAAAATTTGCTTTTGGGAACAGCATTTTTTATAGTTAGAAGGGAAAGAAGGTGTCCGATTTGAAAGTGATTAAAGGAATATTCATCACTGCCCTAGTTATTGGAGGACTCGGTTTTGCAGGCTATTACTTTATTAATAAATACATAGAAGATCAGGCTGTGGAGTATGTCGAAAATGACATGGTGAATAACAACGATCTTGCTATGGCAAGGGAATATGTCGACAATTCCCCGGCGCTGAAAAACTATATCGCAGAGGGTTCGAATGCCAATTTAGAAGAGCTGCCGATTCAGACAAGAGAAGAAGCGACGAGGATGGTCATGAGCAAGCTCAGCTTCCAGGAGATGCAACAGATCCAGTCGAAAGCATCCAGCGGCATGTCCGAACAGGAAGCCATGGAAATGCTCCAGACGTTTGAGGATAAGCTGACAGATGAGGAACTGCTGGCGTTGAAGGCGATCATTTATAAGGAATTGTATGAATAAAAAAGTGATGGCCCATCCATCGCCAACAAGGAGAAGGGCCATCACTTAATTATTTCTGGAAGAACTCGTTGTAGGTAATATTGATGTAAATGGAGAGAGACATTTTGAAAAAATTGCAGATGCTTTCGATTATATACATTCTAAATAATAAATTATGTGCCTGTGAACCCTTCAATAATGGGATTACAGGCTTATTTTTTTCTTTTTCAAGGCTCATACCCTCGCCAAACAACCATGACAAGCATATGTTATGGAGTGGATAGTATGTCTAAAGGAGGCATTTATACTATGTCATTATATTTTGAATGGAGAAAGAGTTGCGGGTGCAGGGTACCGTGTAATTGTGAAGTGCAACCGAAGAGCACGGAACCGCGGTACTATTTCACCCAGGCGGATGAAATGCTGGCAATCCTGGCTGATACGCCGACCCAGGCCATCGAGCTGGATATTACCACCTTTCTTCCAAATGAAACAGTTAAATTGGATGCGATGATTGAGGCCTTCATCCTAACAGAAAATGACCCTAACTACAGTTTTATTGTGGAATTTTCATTACTGCGGGAAACCACTCCACTTACAAGCGAAAGCTTTGCATTAATCAACCAGATGGGGAAAAGTGAATGCGAGAAAACCATTATTAATACGACTAAAATAACGTGGACTGATATAGTTCCGCTCCCTGGAACCTATACTTATTTCATTGAAGTGAATCACATCACCCTGCCTGAACAACATATCGCAAGTGTCGAAGTACAAGACCGCTCGCTTACCGCCATTACATTTCCTCCACGTAAGGAGCCAAACAAAGAATAGTATTTTTTAAACAAACGTTTGAGTAAGAGGAAAAAGAAAATCAGTATTCCCAAGGGATACAACCGTTGAATTTCGGATTAACTTTTGAAAAAGCTATTGCAGAAATATATATTTGCTGATGTCGAAATCCATAGAATGATAGGATATTCCGAACCATTCACTAAATTAAAATAGCAAATTTCAAACAAACGTTTGACTAACCGGAAATGGAAAGTCAGGTTTCCCATATGTTACAGCCGCTGCATTTCGAATTAACTTTTGAAAAAGCTATATAAGCAAAGCAAATGCCCCTATCTACTTAAAAGATGGGGGTATTTAGATTGATGAGCTCACTGTCCGGTGCGCCCTACTAGTAAATTTTTTCTAGGTTGGTTTACGTTTTTTCGACTACCGGGTATATAACCATTAAGCTATTTTCGTAAGTTTTACGAGACTGATAACAATGCAGAATGCGAAATATGCCAATATAAAATACAGCACACATGAGGAGGAAGTCGCATGACCGAGCAACGAAAAGAAATTGTTGGATCTTACCTGATGGAAGAAGAAGCGATGGATAAAGTTAACTGGTTGAAAGGTGAAGGCTATCGTTCAGAGGAAATCTGGCTCATTCGGGACCAACGCGGCGTGCTGGAGCAATTGGGCGAGGAGCCGATTACACGGGAGCCACGCAGTGTGAGTTCGGAGCAAACCGACTACACCAACCTGAATGCCACAAGTTCCGTTGTTTCACCAGGCAGTCTGTTGACTCCGGAGTCAAAAAGTGTCGCTGCCACCCTGATGGAGCTTGGAATTGATAAACAGGAAGCCTACCGCTATGAATTTGATGTGAAGGTCGGAAAGATGCTGATTCTGGCTGACCCTGCTCCAATGCAATCCCGTAATATAGAGGTGGAAGGGAGCAGGATGGATCGTTATATGGAGAACGAGGAGCCGGCATTGATGGAGGATGATGACAGTGGGAGTGGAGTGGAGCCTGGTGTGAGCAGAGAGCCTGGGGCAGGACGCTCAGCCAAGGGTGTTGTCGGGAGCCCGGGCTACCGTGATGATCATAGAAAATACGAGGATAACTTGAAAGCCGGAAGCACAGAGAGAGAGTTCGGGACTTCTGAGCGCCACGTTGAAATAGATGGTCGAGAGAACTTTACAACCACTTCCGATGAGGTTGGGTCACCCTCTGTATCTGGTCGTTCCATCAACAGACCCCTAACAGATACCAATATCGATGGTAGCATTCCGTTGGACGAGCAATTACTAACCGGAGAGCCTGTTGATATGGAAAAAGCGGAGAAGGACTTCGCTCGTGAGGAGTTGATATCCCTGCATGACCAGGCAAGTGTCACCAATGAGGCACCTCCTATGCACCGTGAGGATACAAGAGCGGTTGAGCCTGATGATTACGCAGGCGGACCCAATACCGGAAAGCGATATGCGGAAAACAAAACGGAAGAAGATGTAGACAAGGCATTGCTATACGAGCATGGCCAGCCGTTCCCTATGGAAAAGCCATACGAAGAAGATGTATATGATGAAAATGTCATGGCAGATGGCCCGTTGCACGTCGAGGAAGTGCCTGGTGATGCAACCGCAACCGAGCGGGAAGAGCCACTATTTCGTTCTGAAGAAGGAGTTAGACCTAAGTCCGGCCTGGAACAGGAACAAATTATGGCGGAAGAGAATCGAGGTCCCATTCTCTTTGAGGATACCTTAAACGAAATAGAGCGGGACAAGCCAACGATGGAAATGGAGCCTGGTTTGGAAGAGCACGCGCCAATTGGAACAGAGCAACCAGGTGACCTTTATACTCCCGAGCATGAAGAAACAGTACTTGGCCAGGAAGAGAGCGATCTCTATACAGAGTCAGATCATACCTACGAGAACGAGACTTCAGTTTTCGAAGAGGAAGACTCCGAACTATTCTCCTCCCGTAAAAAGGAGCAAATGAACACCAAGCGCTCCGGACTATTCGACAAAGAAAACGACGACCTGTTTAGAAAAAATAGATAGGTAGGTAGAATTGTATAATACAGTGGGAGGGCACCAGCCAGAGGCTGATGCCCTTTGTTTGTGCGGAGAGAAGGAAAAAAGGAAAAGAAGGTAAAGAAAAAATTTAAAAAAGGGGTCAGACCCCTAAAGGATTTTTCCCTTCGACGTCGAACCCTCTCCTCTTTATAAACTCACACTCTTACCGGTCTCGCTGCTGCGGTAAATTGCATCGATGATAAGGGAGGTTTGCATTGCTTCCTCTGGCTTCACGACCAGTTCTTCCATGCCTAGGCAGCTGTTCACGAAATTCAGGGCTTGCGGGAGGCTTGGGTCGTCTTCGCCTGGCACCCAGTCCGCTTCTGTGTTCAGAAGCATGCCGTGCTTCATCTGGTTGACATGGAATGGGAACAGGTCCACTCCCCCACTCATGCCGGAAATGCTAACACTTTCCTCATCACCCTTAACATTTGCGGACCAGGACGTTTCAAACAACATGGACGCCCCGCCCTCAAACTTGATGTATGCCGTTACGTGGTCGTCCACTTCAAACGTTTCATGGTCGAAGTTGCCCCATTGATTCACCTGACCTGGCATTCTGCTTAACTCGTTATAAGTGGTTCCCATCACTTCCACAGGTTTCGGATTACCAAGTAGCCATAATGACAGATCCAGCAAGTGGCATCCGTAGTCAATCAGACTTCCCCCGCCTTGCAATTCCTTGTTTGTAAACACACCCCATCCAGGTACCTTTCGGCGGCGGATTCCTCTTGCCCTTGCCACCATCGGACTACCTATTTCATCCTCCATCACAAGACGCTTAGCGGCAACGGATTCCTTCATAAAGCGGTAATGATAAGCAATTGCCAAATGCTTGCCTGCAGCATCAGCGGCAGCAATCATCGCCTCACATTCATCCGGGCGCATCGCCATCGGCTTTTCACAGAATACATGCAAGCCCGCCCCTAGCGCTGCAATCGTAATTTCCGCATGGAATTTGTTAGGTGTGCAGATGGTCACAGCATCCACATCGCCGAACATATCCGCATAATGCGCATACACTTTCGGGATACCAAACTTCTCCCCCACCATTTTGGCTGTCGCCTCGTTCACATCACTGATTGCCTCAACCACCACTTTATCGCCCATTTTCATAAACGTCGGGATATGACGGTTCTGCGCAATGCCGCCAACTCCGATAATTCCCATTCTTAACTTTTCCATAATCTGCACCTCATATCTGTTCTCATTGTTTAGTTATCATTTCACTAGCGAAGACCGGTATTCATTTGGGGAGATTCCATAAAATTTCTTAAAAACCTTGCTGAAATATTTTTCGTTATGATAGCCAATATGATAGGCAATTTCATAGATTTTGGAGCCCGGATTGGCCAGCAGCTCCTTCGCCTTCTCCATCCGGATCCGGGTGACATAGTCTGTAATGGTCTCATGATACTCCTGCTTGAACTTCCGTGAAATATGCTCCCTGCTCAAGTAAAACCGGTCCGCAATCTCCTGTAGAGTAATATCCTGCTGATAGTTGCTTCTCAAGTATTCCTCTATTTTTCCCATACTGGAAGGTGTAGCATTCTGCAGGGAGGAAGGAATCGTTTCCAAATTGCGCGAAGCCCGTCTTGTCAAGGCCTCTTCCTTCCACTTCTTCACCGCCCGCTCCAACGTTTCATTCAACAGATCAGGATCGATCGGCTTCAATATGTAATCAAAGCTTTTATAAAAGATGGCATTTCGCATAAATGTGTAATCGTCATAGCCACTGACCACAATGGTGATGCTCGTGAGCTCCGATTCCGCAATCCATTTCAACAGGCTGATCCCATCTCGCTTTGGCATCTGCATATCGGTGAAGATGATTTCAGGGCGATGCTCCTTGATGAGCCTTATCGCCTCGTCCCCATCTTCAGCCTCATACACCGTGTCGATGCCGTTTCCTTTCCAATCGGCCAGCAGTTGTAGGCCCTCTCGCACATGCTTTTCATCATCAATGATGATCGCCTTCACCTTGTTCACCCCCAATATTAAGCGGAAGCTTCAGCGTTACCATAAAACCACCGTCCTGATGGTTTTCCAAACGAAGCGTCGCTAAATTATCATAATATAACTGTAGACGGGTATAGATGTTTCTGAGCCCTATATGTGTTTCTTCTGCCTCTGGGTCCGGATTTCCTTCCGTAAGAAGCTTATAAATTTCATTCAGCCTGCTTTCACTCACTCCGGCACCGTTGTCCCGGATAGTCAGGTGCAGGTATTCCTCCACTATTTCACCGGATATCTCTATTTTCCCGACACCATCACGAATATCGAATCCATGTTTAAAATAGTTCTCGATGATCGGTTGCATTATCATTTTAGGCACCTCGATATCCAATGCTTCCTCCTCCACATCGAAGGTATAGTCGAAGTGCTCCCCGAATCGCTCCTTTTGTAGCAAAAGAAAAGCTTTCAGGTAGTTGATCTCCTTTTTCAAAGGGACCATATCCTCATCCATGTTCATTCCGTAACGCATGATTTTGGACAGGTGTGTCAGGAGGGTATAAATCTGAGGCACATTGTTCTTGAGTGCCAATGTTCCAATCGACTGAAGGGCATTATAGAGAAAATGCGGATTCAACTGGGATTGCAGCACTTTCAACTGGTTGGTTTTGTTCTCGATCTCCAGCTTATACTCCCGGTTGATTAGCATATTAATTCGCTCCATCATTTGCTTAAAACGGTATCCTAAAATACCAATTTCGTCGTTCCCTAATGATTCGAATTGCACCTTCATATTTCCCTCTTTTACCTGTTGGATATTTTGCAAAAGCACCCTGATAGGGGAAGTAATTTTAAAAGAGACAATCAAGGAAGCCAAGATGACAAGGCATAATCCAATGACGCCGAACAGTATGTTAATTTTTGTCACAACAAAAGCATTATCATAGAGGGTTGTGTAGGGGACCCGTTTGACCAATATCCAGCCCCCGACAGCAAGATCTGTCCGGTCGAACATCATCACACCCTGAAACTCACCGTTCTCCCATTCCATTGTACCTTTCTCCATATCGGATTTCATAATGGCGGGAATCCATTGCTGTTCCTCCTGATTGGCGGCGACACCGGGATTCGAGCTGTATATGAGATCTCCTGTAGGTGAGAGGATGAAAAATTCCTCTGTTTCCTTTGAGAAAAGATTTTCACTCAGTTCAAGGATCTTTTCCGTCCCTACTTCTAGTGTAATGAAAGCCAGCACTCTCTCGGATGGTACATTCCTCAACACCCGGTGCACATAAATCATATTGCGGCCCTGCTGAAGCTGATCTGTTTCTATATTATAATTATATGGACTTAGTTGCGCCCGTTTATAAGCTTCCTCATACGCATTTGAGACTCTGTCAGAAAACACCACCGTCGATCGCTTGGAGGCTGTGATTCCCCTTTTGTCCTCTGCAAACGAGATCTGAACCCTTGTGATGTTATCCTCGGCATAGAGAATGGTTTGAAGAACGTTCCGGACCATCCCTATTGTTATATAGTTATCTTCATTATCCGGTGCCCTCATGTAATTGATAAAGTCGGGATTATTGTAGAGTGATAGAGTGAGACCGTTTAGCTCGGCTAGATAGTTTTGGAGGTTTATTTTCCCCTGATAGAGCAGGTTGCTGTTCTCCTGGACTACTAGATCCTTAAACGCCTCTTTTGTCTGGTAGTAGGTGATGATGATGGAGGTTCCAAACGGCAGGATGGTGATGATCAACAATAACACGATCAGCTTATTACGAATACTTTTTTTGAACATCCCTTGCCACCTCCTAAGCGCTTACATTTTTACTTACCCGTTCAACTCCCTGTTTTCTTTCGTTCCAGGCGTTCGCTTTCCACGGGGCGGTGCTTGAGCCTCCTCACAACGCTTCAGGGGTCTCAAGCTACCGCTACCTCCCGCAGGAGTCTCACGCCTTGCACTACAGTCAACAGGGTCAGCTGGTTTTACGTTTCAAACTACATTACCAATTAGTTAAAAAACAAATATATCTGTCGAATTTGGTTGAGTTTAAAAATACGATGTTTAAATCCTTAATTTTCTTGGCATCCTGATCATAACAGGCTCATTTCGTATTGTAGCTCTGATCTGATTGCTTTCTTAGTGAAAACAACCAAGATTAACCTACGCTATTACGAAAAGGGGCTTGTTTTGTTGAACGCATTTTAAGTAATCTTCCATACCTTAACTCTATTTAGGTTTACTGTTTAATTGTGCAGATCCTAGCTGTTGATTAGAGCACAGGGCGTAGACTCCTTAGGGAGGTAGAGCTTGGTGGAGACCCCGGAGACTTGCCGAGGCCACTGAAAAACTGAGAAACATATAGTATTTGATGGTCCCTAGCTGATGATTGGAGCAAATGGCGTAGACTCCAGCGGGGGAGTAGCGACAATCTTGAGACCCCGCAGCGTAGCGAGGAGGCTCAAGGTCGCCCCGCGGAAAGCGAAGCCCAGTGCGGAAATCACCAGCGGTGTCAAACAGAACCTACAAATCTTTTATTTTAATTATAGCAGAAAAGCATGCCCGCTAAGAGACATGCTTTTCAAAAGTTATTCATTCGGACACAGTGTGCGTGCCTCGTATTAGTTCAAGTTATCCCAAGTAGTCTGGAAGCGCTCAAGTACTGTGTCGTAATCGATTCGCCCAGCTGCATACTCCTGGATCGTTGCAGCAAACTCTTTGTTTGCTCCGTCCGGCCACATGAACCAAGTCCAAGGAACCGTTTTTTCTGCAGTAGAGTAGTCAAGAATGGATTGACCAAGGTCACCTAAACCAGCCGGCTCGATATTATCGAATGCAGGAATGAAGGCGAACTCTTCTGTGATGTAGCGTTGACCTGTTTCAGAGGAAACCATCCAGTTAAGGAATGTTTTCGCTTCTTCCAGATGTTCTGATTTATTGTTGATTGCCCAGTTATTCGGAACTCCAACAGGCAGGCTGTCTGCACTTGCATCATCATTGATAGGGATCGGTAGGAAGCCCATGTTCATGTCTGGAGAAATTTCATAGATCATGTTCTCCGTCCAATTCCCTTGTTGAAGCATCGCTGTTTTGCCGCTAGCAAATTGAGTTACTTGCGTGTTGTAATCTGTTGTTAATGGGTTTGCATTCCCGAAGTTGATTTCTGCATCAAGAACCTCTTTAAAATCTTCGAAATGCTTGTTTCCAACAATTTTCTCCGTACCGTCATAAAGACCTGCGATGAACGCTTCCGGATCTTCTTGCTGTGCAAATGGAATGTTAAGTAAATGTTGGCCAATTACCCACCACTCTCCGTAACCTGCAGAGAAAGGTGTAATGCCTGCCGCTTTCAATTTTTCAGCAGCAGCTTTCAGTTCTGTGATGTTTGTAGGAGCTTTAGAGATTCCAGCTTCTTCAAAAAGGTCTTTATTGTAGATAAAGCCATATCCTTCAAGGTTGACCGGCATTCCGTAAAGCTTACCGTCCTCAGAATCTGTCATTGGAACTTTTCCGATTGGCAGTACGTGTTCTACCCAAGGCTCTTCAGAAAGGTCAGCCAAATGCTCTTTCCAAAGCTCAAGCTCTTTGAATCCACCGTTGTTGAAAATGTCCGGTTGTTCACCGGATGCGAATTTCGCTTTCAATGCCGCACCATAATCGGCACCGCCACCAACTGTTTCAAGCTTCACTTTAATGTTCGGATGCTCTGCTTCAAATTCTTTAATCATTTCCGCTAATTGGTCAGCGATTTCCACTTTAAATTGGAAAAGGTTCAGTGTTACCTGGTCTCCATCACCGGAGTTGTTGCCACTGTTGCCGGATGAATTGTCGCTTGAGCAGCCTGCAAAAATCCCAACCACTAATGACAACGATAATAAAAGAAGTACTAAGCGTTTCATTGAATTGCCCCCCTTGTTTTAAATAAAAAATTTTATAGTAACTTTACAGAAGCCACATAAAGGCTGTGGCCCTTGCTAAGTCTACTTAACAGAACCTGCGGCAATCCCCTTGATGATATGCCTTTGTAAAAATAGGAAGAAAATGATGATTGGTGCGATACCCAGCATCAATGCTGCCAGCCCCATATCCCATTGTTTCGTGTACTGGGCGAAGAAGGAGCTTGTTGCAAGCGGAATCGTTCTTAGCTCTGCTGTCTGCAGTACAAGTAATGGCAGAAGGTAATCGTTCCAGATCCACAGCGTATTAAGAATCACTACTGTGACCGTAATTGGTTTGAGGAGTGGGAATACGATTCTCCAAAATACCCCGAACTGACTGCACCCATCAATTCTTGCCGCCTCTTCAATTTCCACTGGGACTGTTTTCACAAATCCGTGATAGAGGAAGAGGGACAGCGGCACGCCAAAGCCGAAGTACATGATCACGATTCCCGGAATGCTATTAATGAGGTTAAGTGCTCCTCCAAGCTTCATCAGTGGAATCATGACTGTCTGGAATGGGATAACCATTGCCGAAACGATGATTACAAATAGTATTTTACTAAACTTTCCGGGAGTGCGGACCATTTTCCACGCCGCCATCGAACTAATTACGACGATTCCGATGTTACTTAGAACCGTGATGATGAGCGAGTTCCAAAATGCTCTCGGGAATTGGATGATCTCCCACACTTTCGCATAATTGCTGAACAGGACTTCTGTCGGCAATGCGGCTGCGTCAATCAATATTTCACTAAAGCTTTTTACTGAGTTAATAATCACAAAGTAAAAGGGAATGAGGAAGATGATGGCAAGGAGTATTCCGAAAATCTCCAGCACAAAGGTCCGTTTCGTGTACTTCTGATCCATTATGCCTCAACCTCCCTTTTCTTTGTCGCCATTACTTGGAATGTCGTAAAGATCGCTACGACCACAAAGAAGATGATTGCTTTTGCCGTCCCAAGACCATATCGGTTATTCTGGAACGCTTCCTGATAGATGTTGATGGCCACCGATTGTGTCGAGTTGAATGGTCCACCGCCTGTTAAGCTCAGGTTCAGGTCGAATATTTTGAATGCCATCGCGATTGTCAGGAAGAAACAGATCGTAAAGGCCGGTAAAATCAATGGAATGATAATTTTTGTTATTAAGGTAAAGTTGTTGGCTCCATCAATTCTGGCTGCTTCCAGCAAGGAATTGTCCACTCCTTGAAGCGCTGCGATATAGATAATCATCATGTAACCGCTGATCTGCCAGGCGAAAACAATGACGATTCCCCAAAATGCGGTTGTCTCATCTCCAAGCCATGGCAGCTTGAAAAAGGAAAGGCCTGTAAGCTCACCTACAGATGCAAATCCTCTGACGAAAATGAACTGCCAGATGAAACCGAGTAACAGACCCCCGATGACGTTCGGGATGAAAAAGACCGTTCTCAGTATATTTTTCGTTTTCAGTGCTGCGTTTAATAACAGCGCCAGTCCGAAACCTATTACGTTACTGATGATAACTGCTGCGAACATGAATTTCGTCGTAAACATGAAAGAGTTGAAGAACACTTCATCATTTGTGAAAATTCTCTTGTAGTTTTGGAGCCCCACCCACTCAATGGTAGAACTGACCCCATTCCAAGAAGTAAAAGAATAATAGATTCCCATGAGGAACGGGATGATCTGGATTACTAAGAAAAAAATAAGTGCAGGCCCTACAAAAGCCGTGTACGTTAAAATACTCTTGAGTTTGGCTTTCCTTTTCGGATCACCCTTCACATCATGCAATTTCGTCCTGCCTGACGTGTTCGGCACAACAGGATCCACCTTAGGTTCTACTTTCGTCTCCATTTACTCACTCACCGCCTTTTTGTAAACGCTTTCCTACATTATAAATCGCTTCCACAAAATTTCAGGGTCACTCAATTGACACATTTGGGGTACTCGATTGACCGATGGACGAGGGCATTCGACACGAAGGCGGAAATTCCTTTGGGGGTCAGGCACCTTTTGTGGATTTTTTTTGGCCCTTCGACGGGAGAGGAGAAATTCCTTCTGGGGTCTGACCCCCCTTTTTTTGTTCTACTTATTTCTTTACAATCTCTAAACCTCCGTGAATATTCTGATATAATGGAAGAATATGCTTAATTAATTTAAATCCTTGTGAAAAGTAGGAGTACGATGAATATAAAACAGCATTTTTCATTGTTTTTCAGTCAGATGGCCGATATGGTCTTTTTGGTAGAATGGAGGAATAACGAATTATGGTACACAAGTGTCAATCCATCTGCCCAGCAGAAGCTTGGGATAGACATGGTGGGCAGAAGATTGGTGGATGTCCTTCCAGCTTCCGTTTATGCTTTATTGGTCGAGCAATATGTAAACTGCATAGAATCTAAGCAGCCGGTTACCTATTCGGATTTGAACCTTTTCGTAACCGATCTTCCCGCCTCTGAAACAAGTCTTACTCTTATAGAAGAGGATGAAAAAACGTACGTGCTTGCTATCACCAAAAACGTAAATGCGCTGAAAAAGAAGGCGGAGGATTATATATTCCTGGAGTCTTTGGTGGCAAATACGGTCGATGCCATGCTTGTCATAGATACCGATGGTTATATATTGAAAATCAATGAGGCCTTTGTCCGGCAATTTGGTTGGAGTTCATCCGAACTAATCGGACAATCTTGGGAATCGTTTTACATAACCCCGGATGAATTGAAAACGCAATCAATTGATACGCTGGCACTACTGATGGAAGCGGAGTCCGTCCCTTTCCAGGAGACCGTTCGTCTTACAAAAGAAGGAAAGGCAATCCACACCTCTGTCAGTTATTCACCCATCCTAAATCAGGAAGAAAAGGTAGTTGCCATCTCCATGATTTATCGCAACATCGAGCATTTAAAAGAGCTGGAAGAAAAGCTGGAGGAGAACAATGAAGCATACAAATCGTTATTCTCCTATCATAAGAATGCAGTTTGTATGGTAAATGAAGAAGGGGTTATCGAGAATATCAATGATGCCTGCATGACAATTACAGGCTTTTCTAAAGAAGTGATAATTGGCTTAAATATTGTGAAATACGCAAAAAACATAGTTCCTGAGCTTGATCTTGACAAGTCCAAGCGTGGAAAGGTAGCAAACTTTGAGCTCCTCTTTCCGGATGCCAATGGACGTGATTTATTCCTGTCAGTGACGAATGTCCCTATCATTGTAAAAGGTGTGGTCAAGGGGACGTATTTCATCGCACAAGACATTACGGAGAAACGAATTATTGAACAAGAAAGGGAAAAGCTGCAGGAACAGCTTACCTTCCAAGCCTATCATGATAGCCTGACAGAGCTACCGAATCGAAGGCTGCTGGAGGAAAAGCTGGAAAAATCTCTCGCAGACTCCGAAAGAGATGGAAGCATGCTTGCCCTGTTATTCCTCGACTGCGATCATTTAAAGAAAGTGAACGATACCTATGGACATGAAGTTGGCGACGAACTGCTCATCGCCTTCTCCAAACGCTTGGAAAAGTGCGTAAGAGAACTTGATATCGTGGCCCGACTAGGTGGAGATGAATTTGTTATCCTGCTACACGACATCGACAACATGACACAGGTGGACAAAGTGGCCGAACGGATTTTGACAACCTTGGAAAGCCCATACACCATCCAAGGGCACCTAATCCATGCCACCTCTTCCATCGGCATCTCTACCTACCCAGCCAACGGAGCAACCGTCAAAGAACTCTTCCGCAAAGCCGACCAAGCCCTCTACGCCGTCAAAAACGCCGGCCGCAACGGCTACCAAATCAGTAGGTTTTAGTGCGGTATAGAAGTAAAAGGGGTCTGACCCTCACTCTATTAAAGCGGCAACGCACTAATAAGAGCTCCCACCCTTTGATGAATGACTTCGTCCCCAAGCACCCTCGAGATAAACCTTCTCGAGGGTGCTTCTTTTTCTATTGTGTTATAATTTTTAGATAATACAGAGAATATGGAGGTTTTTTTATGATTAGCCAGACAAGAATGATTGTACAGGAGTCGTTGGATGCTTTGCTTGAGGATACCGCTTTTATACCGGAACTTGAGGGGGATTCAAGAAAACAGGCTTTCACATCACTCGGTGCAATCCTTTCCACACCAAACCATCTACATAAATCGTTTCTACGTATCGCGCTTGAGAATGGAAGCGTTGTCAGAATTCCCGCTTTCCGTGTGCAGCATAACAATGCATTAGGTCCTTATAAAGGAGGTATTCGTTTTCATGAGTCCGTGAATGAGGAGGAAGTCATCAACCTCGCCTCCCTGATGACATTGAAAAACGCATTACATGATGTACCCTATGGTGGAGGTAAAGGTGGAATAGTACTCGATCCACGCTCTTATTCCGTGAAAGACCTTCATCTGATCTGCAAAAAATACGTTCAATATTTCAGTGATATACTTGGGCCTGATAAGGACATTCCGGCTCCCGACATGGGATCTGGGGAGCGTGAAATGGACTGGATGATGTCAGAGTACAAAAGCATCCGGCCTGGGCAAGCCTATAAAGGTAGCTTTACAGGAAAAAGTGTCATTAACGGAGGTTCCTTAGGACGGCGCGAAGCAACCGGAAAAGGAGTTTATTTTACTTTCCGTTACTTGCTGCATGACTTTCTGCAGGAGCAACGGAAATTCCTTACCAACAATGAGAACGTCTTTGCCAAAACGGCACTGGAGTATGATGGAAGCCCTTTGACCATTGCCTTGCAGGGCTTTGGAAACGTAGGGTCGGTAGCTGCGCTTGAGGCTTACAAATGTCAGTACCTTCAAAATAAAGTAGTGGCTGTTAGTGACCGGAATGTCACGCTGTTTAACTCAGATGGACTCGATATTCCAGCATTGATAAAATTTGTGGCTCTGAATGGTGGCGACCTACCAATCAGCGAGAGTCAGCTGTTGGATGCAAATATCAAGGCAACCATTCAGGACAGGGGCGATGTATTGTACTTGGACGTAGACGTGTTGATTCTTGCAGCTCTTGAAGACCAGATCCACGATGCCAATAAAGAAAACGTGAAAGCCCGCATTATCGTCGAGGGAGCCAATGCACCAGTGACAAGTGAGGCCGACGAATATCTCAGCGCTAAAGGTGTCATCATCATACCCGACATCTTGGCCAACGCCGGCGGGGTTATCGTATCCTATTTAGAATGGATGCAAGGCCGAGAAACCCAGTTCTACACGGAAGACCAAGTGTACAAGCTTCTACTAGAGAAAATGAAAAACACCATGGACACCATCCTCCCCGCCTTCTTCGGTGACCCGTACCCACTAAGGCAAAACTGCTACATCCACTCCGTCATGAAGCTCTCCACCGTGCTTTATAGGCAAGGGAAGCTTTATTGAGGTAGAGTGTTAAAAGGGGTCTGACCCTCAGTTAGTTAAAGCACTAAAGAAAAAAGCCAGCACACAGTCCATTTGTGATCTGTGTGTTTTGGCTTTTTGATTTCTTCTTGATTATATAAATTATCTTCTACTCCTCCAACGCCTAACCAGCAAGTACAAACCAATGCCGACCAACGCACCAGCGCTGTCAAGGAGCACGTCACTTACTTGACCGATTCTGCCTGGAACAAAGAGTTGATGCACTTCATCCGAGATGGCATAGAGCACAGATATGGTAAATGCTAACGCAGCACTTTTCCCCAAGGTCACTCCACTTCTTCTTAATGCATTTAGGCTGAACAATCCAAGCAACAAGTAGGCAAAGAAATGCGCATTTTTCCGGACAAAATAACTTAGTGATTCTATGTTAATATTGGATTCCGGCGCAACCTGATCGACAAACACTTTAACGGCATCTGTAATCCCTCCGCTCAGGTTTGCTGACTGTTCGGCATGCTGGGCTGAAAGATAGAAAATGAGTGCCATCCAACCTAGAACACTACCCCAAGATAAAATCATCTCGTAAAAACTTCTCTTCTGCATACTTCTACTCCCTTAAAACTGTTAATATTTAACTAGACATTTCATCATTATAGCATACACCGCTCCTCCAAAAAACGAAACAACCAAACCGCACTTAACATCACAATCCGAATTTTCAGGAGCCGCCTACGAAAGGAGGAGAGCTCTCTATCTATAAGATGTTTAGTAGGCAGATGCCTACCGATATTTTTAACAGCGAGGACTGGAAATAGTTCTCGACAAAACATGTGGTGAAACAAACTATTTCCCGAGAAATCTCCATTATTTTTCGACAAAAAAAGACGAAGTGGAGGCAACCTCCAATCCGGCTTTTTTATGTGAGATATTGTAAATCTTAATATATTCTATAGTGAGAGACTCTAGCTAAGTCTTTTATAATAACAATAAAAGGAATTCTAAGAAAAATACAAGATTGGTGACAAGAGATTAGGAAGCACTAGACGGACTATTTCCCTTCAGCTTTGGAGCTTTACGAATAGGACCAACTATATACTTTCCAAACGGTAAAAGGTTTATGATCCTTGCAAGTAAAACGGAACCAAATACTCCTGCCAAAAATAATGTCAAAGCGTACCATTTAATGTTCATTTCCGGTAAGACAATGTTTATCAAATTAAATGACAGATAGTGAAGCAGGAATATCGGAAATGAATATTTGCTAATAAACATGATGATTTTTGGCACGGTTGGCATGTAGGAAAAAAAGTAAAAGAGTGCAAAGAAAAGGGACACCGTATAAAAAAGAATATCAAGTCTCACGGATGATAACAGCGTGTATGCCCCGGATGTGAAAATGCTGGCTAATAAATACCCTGTTATTCCTGTAGCTACGATCGAGAAGGGAAAAGCCCATTTTCTGTTCTCTTTTAATTCGTTTATATATCGTCCCGCATAGTAGGCTACTGTAAAATAGAATATCCAACCTATGAATGGCATTCTAATAAAAGGCAGCCACTCTTGCATGAATAGTGGGAGCAATTTCGTTTGATAGTTAGCAATATAGAGATAAGCAACGTTGATAACAAAAGTGATTGATAGCATGGTCCATGCAGATACATTTTTAAGCCATTTTATGTAAATCCAATGGATAACCATGAACTGCAAAATAATTACAATAAAGTATCCGTGCCACGCTCCTAGAAAAATATCATCCAGTATATCTCCTCTTACTTTTTCCAAGGACGACTTATTCACAAAAAATTGATACAAACCATATAAAAATGGAGTAAATATATAGGGTAGGAACAGGAACTTAAATCTTTTCTTAAAGAAATTATTTGGTAAAGCATCCGGATAAACCCTAGAGCTTATCACTTCAGAAATCAAGATGAACATCGGTGTAGCAAACATCAATAAAATTTGTATGGTTTGCAAAAGTTGGACGGTGCTACCAGGCACTTCATAATTAGTATATGTTCTTGTTAATGCATGGATAAATACAACACTGAGGCATGCAGTGGCCCTTATCCAATATATTTCATGTATCTGTTTATTCATGATGTACCTCCAATCAAATACTCTACATTTTAACATTCCTATTTTTTAAACTCCCTATGTAAAAGGATTTTTAATAATAATTAATGTAACAGCATAGGATCGACACTTATTTGTAAAATAAGAAACCCCAGAGATAATAACTCCGGGGTTTTGATTATTTATAAAGGTTTAAGTACTTACCGCCGATATTTCTCCAATTGAAGGGTTGAGCCCCTTTTAAACAACGATTTGATATTACTTGATAGTTATCTAAAATGGTATGAATGGTATCTGTGATCATCGCCTCACTATTGGGATCTACAGCATAGCCCACTTCCCCATCTTTATACATTCCATCCAACCCCTCCCCTTTGGCATAAATTACGGGAAGTCCTTTTGACATGGCTTCAATGTACACTAGTCCGAAAGTTTCTCTGAATGATGGCATGACAAAAATGTCCGAACGCTCCATGGTGTCAGCGATAACTGTTTTATCCGTAATATAACCGTGAAAGGTGACCTTCTCTTGAATGGACAATGACTTGGATAAGTCTTTACACTCTTGTTCAAGTGGACCATTTCCAAATACCTCTAATGTCGTATCAATCCCTTGTGAGTTAAGCAAGGCACATGTTTTGATGACCGTTTTTATATTTTTATTTTCGTCCAGAATACCCACAAAAACCAGTTTCAATTTATTTGTAGGAACTGATTTTTCTGTAGAAAGGGCATGTTCATGCCAGTAATCATCTATTCCATTCGGGATTATCAGGCATTTGTCTTTAATCCTGTTAAGTACTTTATCAGGTAGCAATTCAAACACCTTTTTCTGATAGGCATTAGAAATAAAGACTACATTCTTCGCATTCAGAAGGACTTTATACATGAAAGGACGAAGATGAACACCATATTTATAAAAGAAATTAATATCCGTACTTCTTACTGACACTACATAGTCGATATTGTACTTCTGGTGGATCTTATATGCTGATCCTCCATCGCTAAAAATGGTATGTGCATGAATGATGTCTATTTGATTTTTTGATAGTATGTCCTTTTCAATTTCCTTCATTTGTTTGTTGATTTTATGAAAAAACAAAAATTTGTCGTATGGCTTGATAATATTTTTAAAATGATAGTGAACCGTTTTGAAGTCCGGTGGTAATTGATTAACTCCTATACTATTGTTACTCTTTACTGGAATGAAAACATACTGTTCCATACCCTCAGTGGATAATTGCTTAAATAAATTCATATATAACTTATTCGTTATGTAGTACGAAGATAGGTGTAGTACTTTCATTAAATTAATCATCCTTTATCATTAAAGAGACATTATCTCATAGTTTTTTTCTATTCTATCATAATTTATACATAATGCACGGAATCAACTTTTCCTATATTATTACTTTAAAGCTGAACAGATTTCTATTATGATTATAACTGGATTAGTCATTTTCAAAAAATTGGAGGAACATAACATGGCAATTTTAGTTACAGGCGGAGCCGGCTATATCGGCAGCCATACTTGCGTAGAGTTGTTAAATGCTGGGCATGAAATCGTGATTGTCGATAACCTATCCAATAGTAATCATGTTTCGTTAGATCGAATCAAAGAAATTACTGGAAAGGAATTCCTTTGCTATGAAGTTGATCTTTTGGATAAAGACAGATTAGACAAGGTTTTCCGTGACAATTCAATAGATGCGGTCATTCATTTTGCAGGCCTTAAAGCTGTAGGGGAATCTGTGGAGAAGCCATTATATTACTACCACAATAATATCACCGGCACCATCTATTTGTGTGAAGTGATGCAGGAGCATGGGGTAAAAAATATCGTATTCAGCTCCTCTGCGACGGTGTATGGTTTGCCTGAAAGTGTACCAATTTTGGAGACATTTCCATTAAGTGCAACAAATCCCTATGGTCAGACGAAACTGATGATTGAGCAGATCATGGGTGATCTTCATGTGGCAGACCCGGAATGGAGCATTTCTTTATTGCGCTATTTCAACCCTATCGGTGCACATGAAAGCGGTCGAATCGGAGAGGATCCTAATGGTATCCCAAATAACCTAATGCCTTTTATTACACAGGTAGCAATTGGAAAACTTCCGCAACTTCAGGTGTTCGGAGATGATTACGACACTGTGGACGGAACCGGAGTACGAGATTATATTCATGTTGTGGACCTTGCGAAGGGTCACCTTAAAGCATTGGAGAAAGTTCTGAATGATAAGGGTGTTCATGCATATAACCTTGGAACCGGCAAAGGATACAGTGTATTGGAAATGGTAAAAGCTTTTGAAAAAGCTTCTGAAAAAGACGTCCCATATAAAATTGTCGCAAGAAGACCAGGCGACATAGGGGAATGTTATGCAGACCCGACCAAAGCCAAAAAAGAACTTGGCTGGTATGCGGAAAAAGGACTTGAAGAAATGTGCCAGGACTCCTGGAAGTGGCAAAAAAGCAATCCGAACGGTTATAAGAAATAATCCTTTGAAAAAGTGTCTGACTTCCTAGGGAGTACGGACACTTTTTCTATCCCCTCCTCCTTAAATTTCAACTTTCTTCTACAAATTATCGCAATTTTCTCAAAAATATATAGTAAATATTACCTATTTTACTTTATAATAGAAAATGTAGCGTTTTGTTACAATTATCAGGGGTATGGGAGGGATTTAGAGAACGATGAAAAAGGAGTTACATGTGGTATATCAATATCGAATTGGCCTTACGACGATGGCGTTGCTATCTCATAGGCACCCTCAATATCAGACACAGATAAAAGATATGGAGGGGGACTTTATGACTGATGACACAGCAAGAGAAATTCTGCATAGGGGTTGCCTGGATGACAGCTGTACGTATGACGGGCGCAGGATTGCCACGATTCATTTTACGAATTATATTCAAAAAACACCAATTCTTATTGACCAGGCGGAAGGAATCATTGCCATTCCAACGCATTCACCTGATCAGGAAACTTGCTGTTGGTTATTTCTTCACCATCTATCACATGTTGAATCTGTTTCCTCTACGAGATGTATAGTGGTCTTTAACAATCATGACCGTCTGGCACTCAACGTGTCGGCCATCACCATCTACGAACAGGTCAAAAAAGCCGCTGTCGTCTTGACACGCTTCTGTTCAAACAAACAGTTCAACTTCTCGTTAAACCCAAAAGTAAAACGTTCACGGAATGATAACAAGAGAAAGAAAGACTAGGATTTTCACCATGAATTAGTAAGATATTGCTGCAACCCAATCGTGGAGTAAGGTTACAACAATCTGTTACTAATATACAGGAGAGCCGGGTTCTTCTGCCAAATTCCTTGCGAGGGACAGAACCCGGTGTACTTTTCCCTAGCACATCCCTCTCCACCATTCAATTCCACTAAACCGCATACAAAAATCCATATTTTTCTATAAAATTACATAAAAAAGTAATTCTCTAAAACGAACTTTGGTAGTATAATCTTTCTGTTGGGTAAATTTCTATATTTCGAATTGGGGGATTGTTTTAGTTGAAAAGAAGTTTTTGGCTAAATGTAAGTGTTGTATTTACCTTGCTACTTTCATTATTAAGTCCTGCTGCACAGGCTTTTTCGGAAGGAACCGAAGAAGGAACGTCAAAGGTATTATTAAAGGAAGCAGTACCATCAGAGGATGGAAATGTTCTAGTTTGGGAGACTCATAATGAGGATCCTTGGTCTGGCAGTGACGAACAAATTTTTGTGTTAGTAAAAAATGGTGATGCAGTAGAAGTAGCTCCTGAGGAACTTGCTGATCAGGCTACAGAATCCACAAAAGTCTATACATATACAGACAAGGTAGATAACCCAACAGCTATCGAGTATGGTGTAGTATGGAAGAAAAATGGACAATCTTATGAAAGTAATACGCTTGCTTTGGATTTGGTGGAAACCACTCCAGAAGAACCAACAACGGACAGTTCTACGGAAACGACAGTAGAAACGGTAGTTGAAGATGAGTCTTTGGAAAATGAAACATCCTCTGGTGAGGAAGAGTCCTTGGAAAATGAAACAGCTTCTAATGAGGAAGAGTCTGTCACACCTGAAAGCAGCACCCCTTCCACTGCGGAAGAGGAAAACACCGTAGCCTCTGTGGAAGAAGTAGTCGGTGCAGAAGTGAATTTCGTGCCGACAGAAAAAGAGATTTATTTAAAGAATACCTTGATTGATGAAGACTCGGAAGCATTCCTGTTTCTTGATAAAATGTTCGTCAATGAGCATTCTTTTGCAGTCATGTGGTTTGGCTATGTCGATAAGAGTCTTGGAAGAATTTCAACGTACGAGTTGTACCTTAACGATACACTCATCACTTCAGGCGGACCTAGATTATCAGATTATGAGTTTACTAACTTAACACCTGAAACTGTTTATGAGGTCAAGGTGAAGGCTTTAAATAAAACGAATGATGTATTAGTCGAAGAGTCGTTGAAAATAAAGACCCTTCCTGCCCCAACCGGTAAAGTTGTGAAATTCGGGGATGCCAATTTGGCAAAGGCCATCCAAACCCAGATGAAACTGGACAGGGAAATCCACGAAACTGATATGGAACACCTGACCATGCTTGACGCAAGTTCCTTGGGTATCAAAAGCCTTAAAGGACTTGAGAAAGCGGTCAATCTAGAGGTTTTATTCTTATACTCTAACAGTATTCAGGATGTTACCCCGCTTGCCGGGTTGACGAAGCTTTTCCTATTGGATCTTGAAGACAATAAAATAAAGAACATCAGTTCCTTAAGCAAGTTAAACGAACTATATATTCTTGGTTTGGCGAACAATCCAATTAGTAATATCCAGCCCTTGGAAGGGTTGACAAGTTTGGAAGGTTTATTTCTGCACAATACGGAGATCAGTGATATTTCTGTTTTAGCAAACCTTAAGAACCTGACTTTTCTTACATTGGCAGACACAAAGATTGATTTCTTACCGGAATCACCTGTTTGGGTCCTGCTAAATGAGTGGAAGGAATCAGGAGTGTATGTGGACGTTCTGGAAGAGGACTATTTCGAGCCATTAGAATTATATTTTTATGGAATTACGGAACAAAGCATCTCTGTGTCCTGGTGGCATTATTCCGAAGAGGAAGATGACTATGAAAAAGAATACCTCTACAAAGTGTATGTAAATGGCACATTATATGAAGAAACCACTTTAACAGAATTGAATATATTGGGACTTGACCCATTGAAAGACTATATTATTAAAGTGGAAATGTATGATACGGATGGAACATTCATGTACGACACCTTTGATATGGCGCAAACTCTAGCACCACCATCAGGTGATATCGTCAACATTCCGGATGCAGGCTTGAAAGAAGCCATCCGTTATCAGTTGGGGCTTCATGCTCTAGATCGTGAAATTTACCAATCAGATATGGAACTCCTAGAGTCCTTACATGCTTCCTGGATGGGTATCGAAAAGTTGAACGGACTCGAGCATGCAGAAAACCTTTATGACCTGGATGTCAGTGAAAATGAAATCAAGGACCTTTCCCCTTTAAAAGGACTTGAATCCTTGGAATTTCTGACTCTATCAGACAACTTGATTACCAATATCAATCCGTTAAAAGGATTAAACATCTACTGGCTTGACCTTTCCTATAATCCAATCACAGACATTTCAGCCTTGAATGGATTACTTGACTTGCAAATGGTGAACCTCCATTACACAAATATCACAGATATCAGCGTCCTTCTTGAGCTTGACTATCTGTGGGAAGTTACTCTGTTTGGAATAGAAGGGTTAACATTTGAAGAAGGTTCCCCAGAGCTTGCTGTGGTGGAACAGTTGAGAGCAATGGGTGTCATTGTCTACCTTTCTGAGGAAGACTATTATGGGCCGGTTCCTTATACGATTGAAGTGGTGGATGTAACGGAAAGCACCATTGAGATTGAGTGGACTTACGAGTATGAGGAAGAATTTGAAATTGATTACTACGAAGTGCTTCTTGATGGTGAAGTAATTGATACTACTGATGAAAACTCCTATATCTATACGGATCTTGAAGCGGATACCAGTTATGAGCTTGCTGTTGTTCCTGTTGATTCAGCAGGAGATTGGTATGAGTATATCCCGATCACCGCTTCCACTTTACCGGCTGCAGAAAAGCCTGTGGAGGAAGAAGAGCCTAAAGAAGAAGAAGAGGATAAAGCACCAGTTGTGGTAAAACCGGTGGATAAAGACAAGAACAAAACCGATGAGAAGCCAGCTATAGATACGAAAAAAGGCAATAAGCTTCCTGTAACTGCTACTAACACATTAAATTACATCCTGATTGGATTGGCGTTGTTGGTGGTTGGTGCAGCAGGATTCTGGTTGGCAAGACGCAGAGCGGTGGCTTGAGGGCTGGATATTGTATGAGGGCATTCACTTAAAACAATAGGAGCCGGCCAGAGAGAAATCTCTGGTCGGTTTTTTTATGCATATTTTGGTAACACTCATACTTGTACTGAGCTGGGGTCACGTGGTGGAGATGGTGAAATTAGGGTACTTGTGTTACTTTGGTGGATATCGTCCATGTCGATATTTGTATTTTTTTGTCGGTTGGCATGTATTGGAGTGAGTTTGGACAGTAGACAGGATATCTCGGATCGTATTTTTAAAATTGCGACAGTATTCACCCTTCAACGGACAGTAAACAGGTGGTTTTGGACAGTAAGTTGTTTTGGCCTGCTTTTCAAGGGAGTATTCAAGGAAATACAGGGTACTGGAAAGCAACTTTGTGAGATTTGATTCAAAGTTGTTGCATAAAGAACGTTAAAAAGTCGTTCAGGCCATCTTTTCACTGCATTTTCCTCAAAAAAATGATAGTTAGATATGAGAAAGGTCCAAAATGACAATACTCGGAGGTGCCCAAACCTAGCTCAATTGCTTTTTATCTTCCAATCCCCCGCAGTTGGTTAACCGTTCCCTGCTCCCCAGATTCATTTTTCCGCTCCAAAGCCCCTGATCCCAGCAATACTCCTACCACAATGAGAAACAAGCCGATAAGATGAAAGTAAGTGACCTTTTCACCAAGCATAAAGACCGAGCCGATAAGCGCAAAGAATGGCGTGAAATTCAGAAAAATGGATGCTTCGGCGGGACCGATTTTTCCAATGATAAAGTTATAGGACATATGGCCAAGTGCGGTTGCTACTATTGCCGATGTGAAGAATGCCAACCATACTTTCCATGATATATCTGCAAACTCCTTTACAGCACCTGGTTCCGTTATGAGGCCAATAATCAACAGGACGCCCGCCCCAATAACCAGCATATAACCCGTCAGCAAACGAGGATCCAGGGTTTTAGCGAGTTTACTAATGAGGATGAAGCTGAAGGCCTGTGTCAAGATAGACAGGAACACATAGATGTCTCCGAGGTTGACTTCGGATACTCCATTACTTCCCACAAGAATCGTGACTGTGACACCAGCACCACCTAAAATAAATCCGATCCACCTTAGGAGATTTGTTTTCTTTTTAATAAAGACGGCTGCAATCAATGCGGTCAGGACCGGACCCGATCCCAAAATGATTCCAGCATTCGTGCCGGTTGTCCCTTTTAGACCAAGCGATAAAAAGTAGTGATGACAGACGACATTTAGGAATGCGCCGAGAAAGATGTACATGGCTTCCTTTTTAGTTGGTAGTCTGACCAGCTTGAATATCGTGAGAATTAAGAAGACAGTAAGGCCCGCTGTCATCACGCGAAATGCTGTCATGGTGACCGGACTCAAGTTCTCCACTAAAATTTTTACTAATGGAACGTTCGTGCCCCAGAAAATCATGATGACAAGAAGCGCTAGGTAGTATTTGGTGTTTTGCATGATTGACGGGCTCCTTAGGGGGAAAGATGCTTTTCCTTTGTAATTGGGTAAATTATTTCTCCATATGGTACCACACAGGGAAACAGACGTATAGTGGGGAAAGTCAGGAAATCATCTAAGGAGCCTAAAAACTAAAGGCTGTTTTCGTAAACTTTGTTGCTTTTTCGAAATTTTACTACAACCGTTATAATCGTTGCTGTCGTGCTCTTTTCCTAGCTGTCCAATATAAATTGCATTCCTTATTTAAAGTAGATAAACGGTAAAAAGTCCTAATGCCGCCTTTTTACTACCAATTAGCAACAATCTTTGAGAAAAGACCCAAACTAAAAAAGTGCCGGGAACTATATAAAAGTCCCCCACACTCTATAAAATCTACTTATTTTACTTACTCATTCCCACTTTTCTTCTTCCCATAAACAACACTCCACCCACCATCAACATCGCTACACCCAGCATAATGTAATTGAATGCCGAGGTTGCGGTTACCGGAAGCTTGTTCCCTTTTCCAGGGTTCTCTCCACCTTTTCCTGGTGGGGTTTTGCCGTTGTTGCCTTTGCCTTTACCAGGGTTTTCTCCACCCTTGCCAGGTGGCGTACCCGGGTTATTGCCGTTGCCATTTCCCGGCGGCGTGTTTCCATCACCATCTCCAGGAGTTCCGTCCCCATCACCCGGATCCGTCCCTTCCTGCTCGCCAACTCTCACCACAACAGTCGTCAACGGCTCAAGTGTGATGCCTTCCGCAGTCAGTTCATAACCAGTAGGCTCCGAAACCTCCACGACACCAGCTTCATCAGCATCGACCACTACCACACCATCTGTCAGGTCCTGACCTAACGTCAATGTTCTACTAGAAGTGTCCGCATTAACAAATGTGTAATACTCCACACCTGCAGTTGAAACACTGCGGAATGCAACCACAAGGTCCTGCTCCTTGATTTCAGGTGCGGTCACCATGGTTACGTTGGAGTCCACAAGTTCACGCGTACCAAGACGGAACGCATCCGTGGAACGACGTAGTTCGACCAAGCCTGTTGTGTACTCCCGTGTCATATTATTCACAGGGTATTTCTCTTCATCTGTTGCCTTTTCCCAGTCGACTCGGTTGATGATATCCGAAGAATCATAGGAATCGTGGATAAAATAAGGATAGGCAAACGGGTTACCTTCAGAATCCGCCATATACGTAGATTTGTAAGGTGCCTCAGAGGCAGGTGCTCTCCACTGCTTTGTGCGGCCATACTCTTGGCCTGCATGCAAGAACGCTGTCCCTTGCGACGTTAACACCATTGCATTTCCTATTCGAATTCGTTTGTGAATCTCTAAACTGTTCTCCGGCACATCCGGATCTTTTTTGATAGATTGCGCAATGACATCATGTAATGTTAGGTTATCATGTGCGGCAATGTATTGGACCACATCGCCCGGATCGTCCGCTTCAAAGTTGTACGGTTGTCCTTTGATGTTGTCAAAAATCTGTTGCACGTTACGCGCGCCGCCTGTGATGAAGCGTGGTTGCCCTTCGCTTCCAAAGCCTGATTTCAGCTCGTTACGGAATTCATCTGAAAAGCTTCCGACCGCTTCGGTGTCTTTCATCCATTGCTGGTCTGCTGCTTGAACCGGCTCGCCTTCATCCCCAGCAAATGTTACCCAGCCTTCCCCGATCATGACGATATTCGGGTTCAATTTTTTCGCTTCGTCAAAAGCAATCTGGATACTCTCTGCATCATGGTCACCCATCATGTCAAAGCGGAAGCCGTCCACTTTGTACTCGTCCACCCAATGCTTGATGGAATCTACCAGCACGCGGCGGGACATTTCATGTGTTGTACCAAGACGTCCGCCACCAAAGCTTGTTCTAGGCGTGCCGTCTGCGTCCATGAAGTGATAGTAGTTTGGTACAAGATCCTCGAAAATATGAACCTGTGCCGTGTGGTTGAACACCACGTCCAATACTACTCCCATGTCGCGCTTATGAATCTCGTTGATCAGATTCTTGAATTCTTTTATTCTCAGTTCCGGATCCTCTGGATTTTCTGAGTACATACCGGATAAAGAGAAATAACTGTGTGGATCATAGCCCCAGTTGTAGTTCGTCGCCGTTGAAGCATACTCCAGCATGCGTTCGCCAGACTCGAACTCGTTGCTGAAATAATAGCTCATCACCGGTAACAACTGGATATGCGTGACACCTAGGTCTTCAATGTAATCCAATTTTTCAACAAAAGAAGCAAATGTACCGAACTCTGCTTTCAGTTCTTCACCAATGTTCGGGTCAGACGTGAAGTCACGCACATGAACCTCGTAGATGATAGTGTCTTCGCGTTTCTCAAAGCCAGGGATGTCAGCATAATCAAGCTCTGGCCCGATGGAGCCGATATCCACAATCGCGGCTTTTCCAACCTTATCCCCCGCTTCGTTGTTCCATGCTGCCATTGATTTTGCATATGGATCCAAGGCAAGATTCGTTACATCACCATGCGTAATTTCATACTGGTAATAGTAGCCTTTTAAACTAGCTAAGCCTGTGTTTTCTTCAGATAGCTTCACAGACCAGACACCTCGGTCCCCTTTCACCATCTCAATCGTATCGACGATCTCTTTCTGGTCGTCCTTGTCATAAAGAACAACAGACACATTGTCCGCTTTTGGCGACCACACTTTCAATGTAGCCGTCTCGTCTCCATGTAATTCCGCTCCAAGTTTGCCATCATAAGCATACATTTCGTCAATCAGCTTCCAGCCTGATTTTACAGAAATGGTGCGGTCCCCATATGTCACAGTGAATGGAATTTTCCCCAAGTCAAACTCTCCATGAACGTGGACTGTTTTCTCCCCTTCAATGGTCACGTCCGTGAAGGTTACATCGTTCCTGTCTACATCCTTGATTTCTAACTGCTCTTTCAATTCCGCTAAATCCAAGCCCTCTGTTTTGGTAAAAGTAAGGGTAATGAGCTTATCGGAAAGGACCTCTCCGGATACAAGCCCTAAAGGTACCGTTCCATATGGGTTCGTGTAGACCTTATCCTCGCCCTCTTTTACAAATAATTGATTGTATTGTTTCAGCATATCAAACGTCATATCTCCCGATTGGTCCCCTGATTGCTTGTTCACAAAAAGGAAGCCGATTTTGTTCGCATCTTCTTTCAGTTTGATGTCGTAGTAGGCACCGTATTTGCCGATACCGGCAGCATCCGCGGCACCATTCGGCCAGCCGTCAGATGGGGACTCGACATCTTCCCAATTCCATAAGCCCCAGCCGTCATAGTCTGCGTTCGTTCTTTCATAGTGAATGCGGACTGTATTTTCTGGCAGGTCGGCAGGCTCGTATAAAAATACTTCGTCAAATCCTTGCTTGATCCATACTTCATTTAAGTCTGGACTGAACAGCTCAACACCTTTGTCGCCGCCATCCTTGTCTCCGTTTGTTCTGTTCAGGACAAGGAATCCGATATTTTGCGCGCCTTCTGCCAGCTCCACATCGACATAAGCACCATACTCCGTTACATTGCCGGCTTCAAACGGTGTACCACCTGATGGCCAGTTTTCAGAAGGTGCCGCCACGTCTCCCCATAGCCATAGACCAAGATTTTCGTAGCTGTTGTCTGAGCGTTGATAGTGAATACGAAGCGTGTTTTCACCGATTTCACCCGGCTCCGTAGGCTCTTCTTCAACAGGAGGGGCTCCGCCGTTCTCCACTTCAAGCAGAACGGTTCCCCCATCTTCCATCGCAGGAATTGTGAAGGTCACTTGTCCCTCTTCATTTGCCTGGTACGCTTGACCGGAATAATGGTCTGTCACCACAGCTTCGGAAGAACCAAAATTCAAGGTAACATCCTTTGTCGCAGCGGCCGTGTTTAAGCCAACATAAACTTCGTTTTCTCCATATGTGCGGGAGAATACCATGAATTTGTCACTATCAGATCCCGCCACTTTATCACGGTCCCCTTTAGCGAAAGTGTTTGGATTGTCATTACGGAAGGCCAGCACTTTTTTATAATGCTCTAGCACTTCGTTTCCTTCTACTTCATCCCAAGGCATGTTCTGGCGGTTATCGTAATAAGGGTAGTTCGCTTCACCTGGCAGGCCAAGCTCTTCTCCGTAATAGATGACAGGCTGACCCTTAGCCGTCAGTTGCAAAGATGCTGCCACCTGATATTTTCCAAGGTCGCCATTTACCTCTTCGTAAAAACGCCTCTCATCATGGCTTCCCAAAAATTGACCAAGGGTTGCTGTGTTGCTTAGTTTGCTGTTGCGTGCTTCGAGTTTCGTCTGCACTGCATCCAACTGCCCATTTGCAAAATCACGAGCATAAGTTTTGAACTCGAAGTCAAGCAACGAGTCCATCATCCCGCTTTTCAGGTAACCCAGGTCATTGTTGATACCGGCTCCCCACGCTTCCCCAATCAGCTTGTGTTCCGGCATCTCTTTTGTCAATGCATTCTTGAATGCCATCCATGTCGTGTTTTCAACATGCTTTACTGTGTCGACACGGAAATAGTCAATGGTGTTGCCTTTAGCTGTTTTGGACTTTTCAATCCAGTCTGTCTGCCATTGGACAACCTGTTCACGAACAGCAGATTCTTCTGTCAAAAAGTCAGGTAGACCAGCTAGTTCCGAACGTATGTCGCCAGATTCACTTACTTCACGAAGCATGCCGTCAAAACGTGCACGGTCCTCGTTCGTAGGGAAGTTAGCCACACTGCTACTGTCGCCAGCTTTCAAGCCGTATCCCGTATGATTCAGCACAACATCAACCATGATCTTCATTCCACGGTCATGCGCTGCGTCAATCAGTTGATGGAAGTCGGACATGGAACCGAAATGAGGGTTCAGCTCCCCGAAATTGTCCGCCCAGTAACCGTGATACCCGTAGTAAGGAGTATCCCCGTCTTCATTGTGTCTCACATCATATTTAATATTGTCAACAACCGGATTAATCCAGATGGTGTTAATTCCAAGCCCATCCAAGTAATCCAGCTTTTGCGTAATCCCATTAAAATCCCCGCCTTGGTATGTACCGGACTTGGATGTGTCATATTCGATACCATGAGGGTCATTGTTGGAAGAGTCCCCATCAAAGAATCGGTCTGTCAGCATAAAATACACAACAGCCTCATCCCAATCGAAATCTGCTTCTTCACCAGTGAAAGTGCGTGCTTTCACTTCAAGCTGCACAGATCCCTCGTGTCGGTTCCCGAACTCATCGATAGCCGTAATCGGAAGTGTTTTCACACCAGCCGTTACTTGCTGGTCGACTGCCACTGTAAGTTCCTTCAGTTCAGGGTCGATTGTCACTTTCTCTTTTCCACCGATTTCGTATAGATTAATGAAAAGCTCTCTTGCCTTCGTATCCGTCTCTGTTTTCAAATCAACCGTTACCACTGCATTTTGATTGTAATCCACATCAGTTGGAGCAACCGAAGCTGTCACATCGAGTTCGGATGTGAGGTGCTCGACAACCGATTTCCCATCAACCGTATTATATGGATCGGTAATTTCCGCTGTCTCACCATCCACTGTCACAAAATAAGTGTATTCATGCTCGCCAACCGGAAGATCGTTCACCTTAAAGGTAAAGCGTTCGTTTATTGGCTCGGCTAGCATTTCGTACTTTTCACCAAGAATGGAAAGCTCGACTTTCTCGACCTTGTCCATTTCACCTGTGGCATACAGGTCTTTATCACGGAAAAAGAACTCTGCGCTTCCATCAGCTAAAACAGGTCCACTGCCATCTGGAACCTGCACAAACTTTTCTTGCCCGCTTGTAATATGTGCTTTGGTGATGGCATCGTTTTGATTTACCGTTATCGAACGGTCCCCATCATAGTCCTTTTCTTCCCAATCCCCTTTACGGACAATAAAGCCCACTTTGTCCGCTGTTTCACTCACAGTGATGTTGGCATACGCCTTTCCATCCTTGAATTCCGTAAAGTCTATCTGGTCATCCTTTACACCAGTCCCCCAGACCCACAGATTCCAGCCCTCATACTCCCCATCAGGCCGCTCGTAGCTAAATGCAATATGTTTGTCCCCAGTCTCGGCTACCGCTGTTGCCGGCAAATAGCCTGCAAACATGGAAACAACAAGTAGAACGGAAAGCAAAACAGCCATTCCCCTTTGAAACCTTCTCTTCATAACCCTTGCCCCTTTCGTTACATGTTTGACTCAATTTACTAAAATGCGGAAGCGTTTGCACAATAATTGCAGAGAAATCTAGTTGTGAAATCGTTTGCGCAATGTTGCACATGAAAGATTTCCTAACTAGTAAACTATGTAGATACATGAAAACGCTGCCAACCTATCTATAAATAAAGATACTATGAGTTTTCTAAATAATCAATAACTTTATGACCCTAACTACTTTTTATCCGACTAAAGCCCTTGGATTGGCCCTACTCTATTAAAAATAGTAAAATATACCGCTATATTCTTATCATTTTCATACTAGAAACCCGCCATAAAGGTTATACTAAATAAAAATTTGCCACTGGAGGTGGACGGATTGCAGCACCTGATTGATGGGCTAATTAGAAGTATTGCGGATGACCTTGAAGGGTCTGTATCCGGCATTAGAAGTTGATTGTAACAGGGAACTCTATAAAGATTTCTTAACTTTATGGACCGACACAATACGACAAAACACCCCAAAAGACCTATGTCATTACACCTCCTAAAAGACTACAATAGGGAGGTACTTTTCATAAATCATGGAAAAAGGCAAAATTAGTGAAAGCTAGTGACGCAAAACTACAGGGACTTCAGTATGCCTTTTGCGGCAGACCAGTTAGCCAGTTACCCGCACCAACCTCCGTTGATTTATGAGTGAAAAGGAGGTCCTGCTATGAAGACGGTAAGAAACTTACAGTACTTCTGGCATACTATGCGAGCCCACTACTACACTGTTATTGCAGAGGATTGTCTGGACAAGGACATGAAGAAGCAACTGGTGAAAAAAGCGGAGTCACATAAGCTGGAAGCAATTCAGTGCAGAACGAAAATTCAGGATTTAACTTGTTAAATTTTAATTGACAACTTAGATTGACAGATGGAAAGAGGCCTCGGTAGTATGGGGCCTCTTTGTTGTTTTTGGTGACCTTTATTGCTTGGTATCTGGGAAGTTTGGACACTGGTGAGGGAGTGGGCGTGCGGCTTGGTGGGCGTGTCTATTCTTCGGGAGTGGTGTCGAACGGCATGTATCTTTTGTGTTTGGAAAATATTTATGGCGCTTTTGAAAATATTCCAGGAGTTTCGGCTCGTATTTTTGCTGAATGGAAAATATTTTTCCCAGTACGGAAAGTAAATTCCCTTAAGGGGGTGTGAAACCGGAATCAGAAGGCCAAATGGTGACGAAATGGCTAGAATATGCACATAATGGCTCCTAGAAGGCCAGAAAAAAACAGAGGAGCATCGCCCTCTGTTCGTTTTCCATTAAATATGATGTTCTGTCACTTTAGGCTTACGGGCAAATGCCATAATTCCTGCAATCAAGTACAGAATTGCTGGTATGAATCCGAAACCGATTGTTCCTATTCCGATTACAAGTGCAGCCAAAATCAGCATAATACCGGCAAGCACAGGCTTTTTGTTGCCTTTAATCGCAATAATCCCGATTACACCAAGAATCAACGAAAGTATCCCAACAGTCAGCAAGGTAGGGCCAGCTAATGCCAACATGTCCATGAATGATGACATGTCCATTCCTTCCATTGCCGGATCTGCGCCCATTTCCTGTTCCATCATCGTTGTGAATTCAGGGTCTGACATCCCAAAATTCAAGAATACACCAATAATTGCAGTCAATCCGCTGAGAAAAACTGCGATAACCGTCATTACTATCTCTGCTGTACGTTTCATTTCTTCTTCCTCCTCTAATTATGTAGCTGTTTTCGCATACGGTTTTTTACCTATATGAGTTATACGAATAATGACCAGTTTTAGTTTCAAAAGCTTGAAAAATACTAGCCGATTGGGACAACTTTTGCGAAAGAGCTTAATTTATCAATAAGTATTAATTTTATCATGATTAATAGAAGGATAAAATAGTAAAATATTATATTATTTTCCCAATATGTAAATATGGTAAATAAATCCTTTCTTATACTCATATTTCTCAAGATTACGCCATCTTACTTTTTTCTACAAAGTTTCGATAAAAATATTCGGCAATCGCTTGATTTCTCGCGGATAATGTAGGAATTTTTGTTGTTTATATCATGTTTGAAAAAGGTATTTTTCAACTATAGAAGTTTATCGGAAAATTTTATATTAAAGGGGAGAATTCAAATGAAAATTAAAGTCAAAAGCTGGAGAATGCTAACGGTTCAAGATAAACTGTTCATTTTAAAAGCTGTCAGCAAGCAGTCCCAATCAAAAGTCAGTGCATAACATGAACAGTCTTGATACAGGTCTCTTCTATCTTCTATCCTCTGTTCAATGGCTACGTTATTTCAACCTTAAAGTTTAGTGCCACATATACTTACTGTTTATATGACCTGTTTCCAAAATAATGCCTTTTGTCGTGAAATAATAACGGCAACCGGCATTTTTTTGTAGAATCTACCTTTCCATCTAACAGAAAATAGAGGGTGGACACAAAGAAAAGGACAGTTTTCACTGCCCTAACTAAAATCATGCCCACCTAACAATGACGCTTCCCTCCAATGTTAATACTGATTCCGAAAATATTGATGTTGAAATTATTTTCGCACTTTTTACAATGGTGCTTATCTTTATGTTTCGGTTTGCAATGCGGTTTGGAGTCATCCTTGGAGCTAAGGTAGTAGTAGCATTTCATGCGTGTTGCACCTCCTTTGAAAGATAGATGGATGGTGGAGTTGTCAGGTGATTTATTCTGGAGAACCGTCCCTCTACCTTTTCTATTATTCTATGTATTTTGTTTCAGCTTGTATGGGTAGATACCTTCTCGGAGGAGTGGAATTTCCTAGTGGTGGTAGATTGAAGGATAAGTAAAAGCAGAGGAGATCCCCCTCTGCTTCAAACGGAAACCAAAATCTATTACCTGAACTTCGCCGCTTCAAAACGCGTGCTAAAGTCCGGCACGTTCTCCGCAATTGTTCCAGGAGCTGTACTTGTCAAGAACACTTCTACAAGGTCGCCTGCTTCCAACTGAAGGATCGTGGCAACGTTAATCGCATTTACGTATAAAAATTGGTCGTCAATTTCGGCCCAGAAATCATTATCTGCTGCAACACTCACTCCGTTCACACGTATCTCAACACGGACACGGTAAGGGATAGTGCCATCATTTGCAGTGAAAGTAACCGTTCCTGCTACATAATAAACACCGGACTCTCGAGGGACAAATGTGGAGTTGTTGGCATTGTAAATGTCGCCAATGTCGAACTGCTCTTCCTGGAATAAGACCTTATAGAACGTATTCACATCTTCAATCAGCTGAGGCTCGTTATTTACTGCACGGAAAGCGGCTGTTTCGCCGTTACCATTGCCGTTGTCATCGTTGCATTTCACCTTGATATTGATATCTGTTTTACATTTTTGGACATGATTTACTTGTTGGTTGTGGTTGTGGTTGGGGCTGTATTTGTAATAGCATGACATATTTTTCACCTCCTTTTGGGGACGGTTCTTCCGCTTCCTTTTAATCATTTGGGTGGGTGGCAGAAGCAAGAGAACCGTCCCGCTTCTACCTATTATCTCTATTATTCTATGACTTACGAGGGGAATTGATTGGGTGGATGCTAGAGGGAGGAGAGTACATTTTTAAGCGCGAGTGTAAAGTAGCGAATAGCTAGAAGAACGTTCAGCTTACTAGAATTTTGAAGCTTCAAAACGTGTACTGTAGACTTGCTGCTCTGTGCTATTTTGCTCTATTACACCTGGCGTGGTGCTAGTCAGGAAAATTTCAACAAGGTCGCCTGCTTCCAACTGCAGGATGGTGGCAACGTTAATGGCATTCACCAAAAAGCCTTCTCCCCAATAATCATTGTCCGCAGCTACACTTACTCCGTTCACACGGATTTCGACACGGACACGGTACGGATCTTCCGTGTTATCCGGGAAGAAAGTAACGGTTCCCGCTACATAATAGACACCGTCTTCACGAGGAACAAATGTAGAAGTATTCGCGTTGTAGATGCCTCCGATATCAAACTGCTCTTCTTGGAACAGGACTTTATAGAATTCATCGGGTACATCAACTCGCTGAAGAGCATTATTTACTGCTCTGAAAGCGGCAAGCTCCTGCTCTCCATTTCCATCCCCACATTTAACAATGATGTTAATATCCTTGCCATCCTTCTTTGAATCGTGATGCATAGGCTCATAATCCTCACTCTTATACTGATAGTATTTCATTCTACCAATTCACCTCCTCTCATTACCCTATTATTCTATGAAAATTTTGAGAGAATGTGCGGGTGGGGACGGTTCTTGTGCTTTTTTTTCAAGCTTGACGGCGGAAAAAATCATGAGAACACTCCCACTCATATTTCACCTCCTATCACCATATAAGTAGTTATGTACTTTCATTTGATTGGAGGCTCTTATGTGGTTGATATTACTGGGGATTATGTTTCTTTACTTTCTCATTCAGGGTAATTTATGGGGGATAGTGGTTGTCATCCTACTGACCGCTGTAGCACTTCCGGGTATTGGTGGACCGAAAGCTTTTGAAACCAGACAGACATCTTTACACAACAAATATGAACCAAAGAACGAGGAGCAATATAAACAAGGGGACATTTACGGCTACTATTCGGACCCTCTTGCCATATATAAACAAAAGAAGGAACGTGAAGAGCTGGAACGGAAGGGAAGGGAGAGGATATAGAGGGACGGTTCTTCCGCTCTCCCCTCTCATCGGGCAATACTTATTATTCTAATATACCCATCAATAAAAGTTGATTAATAGAGATTTTCAAAAAAACCCTACCTATCAACCTCTTTTTTGAGTTTAATCAAACGTTTGTTTAAAAAAAATTATATTAATAAAGGAAGCGAAAGAACCGTCCCTATCACTCCCTATCACTCCAACCTTAAATCCCGACTACAACCGTAATTTCCCCTTCCCCCATCTTATAGTTCTTGATCTTCCCCACCGGAATCTTACGGACAATCTCCCAGCTATTAAAATCAATTCTAATATAACCACTCTTGTAGATAAGATGCGGCGGCTTGTCGAAAATTCGCTTATTAAGAATACCAACATTCAACGGTTTGAGTTTAGCAATCTTGAACACCAACACTCTTCCTTCCATCTGAACCGGCTGGAGGGTGATAGAGAATGAGAGGTCCTTCTTGGTCATCTTAAGGTCAGCTTCCGCTTTGCCGGAGACAACGATCTCCCCTTCCGTGATTTCCACCGCAACAGCCTGCAGTTTATCATTTCGCCGAAGCACCACCGCCAACATGTTGGCGGTGATTGGGACAGGGATACCCTTATCGTCTTTGATATGGTTGACGCTATTTTTTATTTTATCGAAAAAACTCATGGTCGATCGCCTGCTTCCCTGGAATTTGACACAATGGGTAGGGTAGATACCCCAATCAGTACCGAATTTCTCCTAAAGCAAACGGAACTACCACTATCACAGCTGAGGTCGCAAAGACTAAAACATGCCATTCTCATTCGGCGAATCTTCCGGGATAGCCTGGCCGACATCCCACATTTCCACCACCTTTTCCCCCTCAAAACGGAAGATATGTATGACTGCAGCTCCGCGGTCCTCAGGGTTCTGTTTGATATGAGAGTGGACAGCGACGGTATTTCCGTCTGCGATGGCGTGCTTCACTTCGAGCGTCTTGGTTGGTGTTTCGACTGCATTCTCTTCCATGGCAACCATTAGTGATTCAGCATCCCCTTTAAAATAGGGATTATGATGGCGGAGATCAGGGTCGATGTGGCGCTCGTACGCTTTTCGTATTTTTCCGTCAACCACCATTTGTAGAAATGAAATTGCATTTTCTTTGTTTGAACTTTGGTTCATTTGAGTAGTCATCCTTTCTTAGAGCATTATTGAAATTGGAAAATATAAAGGTAGAGTATGTATATTCTTACTGTTCGATTTCAAGTAGGAGAATCCCTTCTGTTTAGGTTAGAAAAGAAATTGTTGGGATATCTTGCAGGAGGACCGGTAGGAAAAAGAGGTCTGGTAGAGTTGTGGGGGGATTATTACGATTTGTGGAGGGATTACAGCTGTGAATGGGGGGATTATCGGCTCTACCGGTGGAATTATTTAAATGTGTGGGGGGATTAAAGTTGGTGTGGAGGGAACGACCCCCTTAAGTGGATGGATTGCCCGCATTTATGGGGGGAATGGTACCAGTTGATGGTGAGTTTACGCTTTTGCGTGGGGGGATGAGGGGGATAGTTTTTTAAAACACTCGTTTCTCCCCTTAAACAAGGCTATCTTTCCCCTGAATTCCATACTTCACCCTCTATAACCATCCAACTTATAAGCAAAAATCTCCTCATCAAACTCCTGATCTACTAAACCAGTATTTACAAAACCATGCCGCTCATTAAACGCTTTAGCGCCCGGATTATCTTTGGTCACACTTAACACTATTTCGTCGATTTCAAAATTACTTGCAGTGAATTCTTTAACTTTCACTAGGAAAGCGGCTCCCAGGCCCATCCTCTGATACCTGCAATCAATCATAAATCTGTCGAGCCAAATATAGCGTTCCCCCTTATTTTCAGCGCCGATCATGACAAAACCTACAGCTGTCGTACCTTGAAACAGCCCGTAACATTGCCAATTGTGTCTTGTATCGTATAATGACTCTAGTAGTGAAATCTCATTTTTCTCGATGAATTTCCGTTGGCTTTCAGTAACCTGCAGGGCAATGATTTCACGCCAGTTTGAAGCATCTACTTGGTGTATCTTTAAAGAGTCCATAGTTTTACCACCTCCAGTAGACATAGTATTATTACATCCATTTAAAAATTATCCTAAAATACCCATCAAAATAAGTTGATATAAACAGACAAGCTTTAAAACCCTCATCCATTCATATTGATATTCCTGTTTAATCAAACGTTTGTTCAAAAATTAGTATTTCACTAAAAAAACTGAGACTCCCTGTTAGTCCACCCATTCAAATAGAGTCTTTCATTTCTTTTATTAAGACCTATCCAAACTCATTCTCATCTTAAGAAATTTTCCCCTCCATTAACCCACTCGTAACACCCGATACCTATTATTCCAATTGTAGGTATCCTGACAAAATGATAAACTAATACATATATTCTATATTATTCCAAAACTATCTTTTTTAAAAGAGAGGAGCACCTATGTACTGTATATCATGCGGAGAGAAGCAACCGACAAATGCGATCTTTTGTTCCAAATGCGGAGCTGCACATGATGAGCCAAGCTACACCTCATTAGAAAACAACATGGATGCACCGCAAAAAGAGGTAGCTGCGAGCATTTACCCAATTGGTCAATCCGAGCCACATGGAATGGGTCCAAAGGAAGAAGCTTTAAGGGAATTTGTCGGCCCTAATGATGACTACTATTGTGAAAAATGGGGATTGGAGGTTGGCAGCGAGGTTAGGAAGCAAAGCTGGAATTGGGCTGCGTTCTTTTTGAGTATTTCCTGGATGGGATACCGTAAAATGTATTTTCATATTTTCGTTATTTTTTTGATATTTCTCCTATTGGACGGGATTATGTATTCTGCAGGTACCCCTAGTAAATTTGATTATCTTATAGGAATTGGGACCGGTGCTTTCCTTGGTGTACTGGGGAACTATCTGTATTACATCCATTCTTCCAAAAAAATCGAAAAGCATCAACAAAATGGAAACTATAATCTCGACTCCATTAGGACGTCCGGGGGGAAAAGTATATTAGGAATTTTTGTAGCAGTTAGTATGGTCATTATTTATTCAATTATCACCACTTTCATCTTTGTGATTTAGGGGACGGTTCTTTCGCTTCTTCGCCAATTCCGGCAAAGAAGCGCAGGAACCGTCCCTACATCAACTTCAAAAAACTCTCCCCAAATTCCGGTTCTTCCACATCTAGGTATTCTGCAATGGTCGCTGCAATATCGGCCATGGTACTCCTTGTACCAAGATCGACAGGAGAAACTCCCTCGCCCACCACTAATATTGGGGTTTGTTCGCGGGTGTGGTTGGAGTGGCCGATGGTTGGGTCGTTGCCATGGTCTGCGGTGATGATTAGCAACTCATCTTTCCCTAGCGTCGGGATGAACCGAGAAAGAAAACCATCCACCTCTTCCAGAACTTCTTTGTACCAGTTGCTGTCCTCTTTGTGGCCTGCAAGGTCCGTCTCCTGGACATTCACGAGGAAGAGGGCTTTTTTTTCCGTCGAGGTGTATTTTTCCTGAAAATTTCGTAACACTGCAACCGTTTCTACCACACCATCAGCATACCCATCCGCCTGAATAACATCCGCGGTTTTCCCTATCCGGAAAACAGGCAGCCCCTTCTTTTCAGCAAGAAAGGCAAGCTGTTTGGTACTGTCTACTCCATAGCCGAGGTGCAGCACACGGTAGCCGGGGCCGTACACCTTTGCTTTAGGTGAGTCCACACCCCATTGCCCCGGATTTTTTTCATGGACGGTCGAAAGGATGATTTCCGTGGAGGTGGTGGTGTTGCCGAAGACAATGACCCTGCTGGTGTCCACATTGCTTCGTACCACCTTCCCAATCTCACAGGCATCCTCAAAACTAATCCGGTTCAGGTCGCATACCACGTTGATGATATTGCCGAACTGAGATTCTAGGTTGTCTCCAATCACCACGGAATCTTCCACTAAAAGGACAGGCACTCCCTTTATTGGGTAGCCCACTTTATACCCCGAAGCTTCCAAAGCTCCTTTCAATGCAGAGGCAATGTCCTTCATTAATTTTTCTTGTGGTCTGCCTGGCTTGCTGCCCATCAGCTCCTGGTGACCCATGTAGGTATCCGCTCCAAAATGGGCGAGATTGCTTTTTCCATATGCGGCAGTAGGAGTAGGTACACTATGACCATCGGCTATTTTCCCCAAACCAAGCCGATAAAGGGTGGGAATCTCCAACCCTACCGTTCCACGGATGCTTCTATACGTATTCGCCTCTGTATCCTCCGGTTTGACAGTCTTGCAATCTTCCATCGCGCCAATTCCGAAACCATCCAAGACTAATAGCGTGACTTTCTTCATCGGTTATAGCCCCCTTTTCTGAAAATGCACAATTTCAGGACATGAAGTGCTAATCCCTCGTACAAAGGCCACGTGCGCACGGGTGACAAAGATCTGGGTACGAAAAGCATAAATCACCGTATCACCGACATTCATGTTCTCTTTTTTCTCAAGAGCCCCGTAGTAATCAATGTTTTCTGGTGAGACTAGTGCTGTCTTGGTGCGTTGGGTGAGAAGCGCTGTTTCGTCACTGCCATATAAAGCAGCTTCCATATTGCCTCTCGCATAAAAGCCGCCGGCTATAGTATATGCGTACTCTTGATCCATATGGGAGATCTCCGAGACGTACACCATGGATGGCACTTCTGCTAGGTCTTCTCTATACGCATGCAATGGGGTGGTCCCTGTTATCGCATGACCAGGCTCACCATGTGTCATACCGCTTTCTTTTAAAAGAGGCATGGTATAGCAGCTCGTAGCACTTGGGGCATTCACCTGCAGTACGTCCAGATTCTGTTGTGCAAAAATCCTCTTGGCTCTATTTAGCGTTTGGATATTGGAGGTGAAGACCATGCCGTCCTTCTCCTCATTTAGCTGGAAGACCGGAAAGCTCGTTACCCCGATGACCCGAATTCCCGAAAGAGTGACCAGCCGCTGGAGTTCTTCATCCAGCTCTTCCAGAAGGAACCCGCCAAACTGACCGGGGAAAACCTGGTCGGTCGGTTTGATGACTCGCAAAATGACATCCTGCCTTGTCCCAAGCTCCACTGCCGCTTTTGATAATTGTTGCGCCCTTTCAAACGAAAATAACGTGACCACTTCCGGCTGGATCTCTGTGAGCACATATTTCCACTGGCTTTTAGAAGGTTGGACAAGATGACCAAGGTTCCCGATCTTGCAGCCCCCACTCTTAAGCAGGGAAGCCTCATCGATATCCACCCCTACAGCCTTCTCTATCCCATTCAGCTCGATAATCTGACCAATAAACGGACTTCTTCCTATCTGTTTGGTCATATAATAGAGGGTTATGCCGTGTTCGGAAGCAGACCTGGAGAGTGCCTGGACATTTTCCTCGATGCGGTCGAGGTCCAGGACATACGTGTTAGCAGGAATATCGCCATTGCGGTGAAGCAAGGTCGCCGTCCTCACCAGTTCCTCATTCCTTTTAAGTGTCATATCAAGAAACATGCCGGATCACCTCTCTGCCATTTTCTCAAGCACTTGGTTCAGGATACGGATGACCGTGCTTGCCGAGGATTTCATCGGGTTGATGCGCAGACCATACTCTTTGAGCTCCGGCTGGCTTTCCAAAAAGCTTCCTGAAACACGATAAATCATCGGAATCAGCTCAAAGCGTGATTCCGCACCGACTGGATAGGTGGCAGCACCGAATTCAGAAGCTGCCTTGATCACTTCCTGAGCAATCGGCTGCTCGAGTTCCACGATGACATTTTTGGATTGTGAATTGGTGATGTACACCTCTTTTACATGAGGGACTTCGCCCGACGCGATTCTTTCTCTCAACTCCTCCACTTGCTCGTTTTGAGTAGCGAGCATAACCGGTGCAAAGACAAGGCTCCGTAACAGTTCGTGTGCTTCAAAGCCTTGTACCTGGCCGCCACCGGAATAATTGCGGTGATGGCTTTCGTCGATTACTTCTTTTTTACCCAAAAGAATTCCTATCCCCTGGGGTCCGAGCAGCTTGAAGCCTGAAAAGGTGGAATAATCCGCTCCGTATTGAACGCCGATCTTTGGCATTTTCATAGCACAGTAGTTATCGTCCACAACAATCGGAAGGTCGGGGCGCACTTCTTTTACAAGTTGGATGACCTCTTCCAAACGATATGTGTCTGTCGGCTGCTGCCTTGCATGCTGGACGTAGAAGACTCTGGAATCGTTATCAGAACGCAAATGCGCGCGCACCTTCTCCAAATCATTGAAGTCCACCTGACTCGTTTGAATTCCCATCATCCTTAATGTTTCCTTGGTTGTCATATACACCGGTGCAGTATGGACGATGCATGCATCACCAGGTTCAAGCAACTGGCTCATAATAACCCGAATCGCTCCAGTTCCGCTCCCTCTTACCAATGCACAAGCCTCTGCATCAAATGTTTCGGCAAGGACCCGCTCCACCCTTGCCGTCACATATGGACGGTTAAAGGCAGGGTGCAGTCCAACATCTCCCGTCTGGAAAAATTCATTGTTCTTGAATTCCTTTGTAATTTCATCAATGAGACGGAACTGAAGTTGCTGCGCCTCCTTCATGTTCAAATTCGGTAAAATGGACTGTTCGTATCTCATAAGCTCGCCTCTTTTCGAATGCTGAATGCTTTCTGTGGGTTTTGGACTAATAGCTTGTGAATGACGGTTTCTTCCACTCCTAGCTCTCTCAGTTTTGGAAGGAAGCTGCGAAGCACGACGTCATAGCCCTGGCCGCCGTTCACCCGCATATGAGAATTGCGCGTCAGATCACTCGACACCAACAACTGGTTTTCAAAGCCTTTTTCTAAAAAGTTCAACAGTGATGAGAGGCGGTCTGCATCTGTTCGGTAATTTTCCTTGCCAATCGTATCTAACGCCACATAGGCACCGGAAGCAAGGACATCAAGCACCACCTCGTCTTGTTCGTTCAAGTCCTGGTGTCCGATGATCACCTGATCTAATGGAAGACCTTCTTTTACAAATAATTCAACCTGCTCCAAGGCCATCGTTCCGAGTGTGGTGTGGGTGGATAATGAAAGTTTTGTCTCTTTGGCTGCCTCAATCGCGCCATGGAACAACTCCAACTCGATCGGCTCGAACTTGTTGAGACTGCTACCAATCTCCCCAATAATACCGGGCAGTACATCCGTCCCATCCATTCCATTGGTGATCTCATCAATCATCCAATCGCGGAAATCATCCCGGGTGTAACTTAGTCGATCCTCCGGGATAAACGGGTTTTTGTAACAGCCGGTACTTGCGACAATCTGTAGGTCTAGTTCACGACCAATCTGTAGAAGGGCTGGAATATTCCTGCCCATTCCATAATTGGTCACTTCGATAATTGCTTTGCCGCCATAGGCTTTAAAGCTCTTCAAGTCTTCCGTTACAAGCCTGACATCCTGCAGGGCCGTATCTGGATCGCCTTTGATCCTGCTTAGGTCAATGCTTAAATGTTCATGGCACGCACATACTCCTAACTTTTCCGGAGCAATCGGGCCAAAGATCGTTTGAATATACATGTGGATCGTCTCCTTCTAGTCAAGGTTTATTGCGGTGGTGTGAATAGACCGAGTAACACTAAAATATTTCCGATGATACCAACTGCAATCGCTCCAAGCGGCCCTACCGCCATACGGACGATCGGGCGTCCAGCCGCTTCATTGAGCAAGTAGATCCCGGCAATAGCGAAGAATCCGAAACCAGGTACAATCGCATTGGCCGCGTTTGCTCCACCGATTAATAGTGCCACCTCTAGAACTCGTGTCATGGCAGTACGGATGTTTTCACCAGAGGCACGTACGCCAGGATAACGGTCAAGGAATTTAGCCAAGTAGGTTAATAACCAAACCTCAACAAAAATGATCAAAGCACCGGCAATAGCTGCAACCAACGGATTAGGTGACAGTATTCCCGCACCAAAGACGAACGTGAAGCCGGCAGGACCATATACCCCCGTTGCAATCGCAGTACTCGCAATCAACGGCACAAATCCTATTGCTTTTGCAAAAGAAGCGATGGCACCTTCGGAAATTTTTCCTTCTGATAAAAGATTAAGAGATATCGGGTCTCCTGCAACAATCAGATAGTTGGCAGCTGCAGAAATGAGTCCCCCACTGACCATTAGAATCCAGACATGCTTTTTGATACGGTTCACACGGTCCACAAACAGACTAGCTAGTGTTGACAAGCTTGTATCATCCGACTTTTCTCGGATGGCAAATGTCATTAAGAAAATCATCCCTACCACAAGGGCAATCCCTTCAGGACTCAGGACAACCGGCGTTCCACCGATGGAAATCAGCTGTTCTGTGTTCGTGAAAACTATAATTTGACGCGCAATGGCCGCGACTAAAAAGGCGATGATCCCTTTTTTTACGCCGAACTGCAACGCAATAGCAATAGCCGGGAAAACCATGAAGGATACCACAACTGGTGCACCGACAAGGTTGAATCCTTCAACGAAATTCAATGGCAGTTTTTCAAAGCCTGCCACCACGAACTGTAGACCGAAATAAACACCGGCACCGTAAAGTCCACCAATTAGTCCCGCAACGGCAGTCGACACTTTCCCCTTGTTCAAGGAAAGACCGATGATATCCGTTCCTAGCAAAATACTGTGAATCAACAGGATCCCACCTGCAATCGAGATCGGTATCCCAAATCCGATTACTAGACCAAAACTCATCGCAAATGCAGTAACGGACAATTCCTTCCGGGACATGCGTCCTTCCAAATTCTCCGGTACGACCGGTCTCAAACCGTCGTTAAAAACAGCAATCCCCATATTCGCCATAACGGCTCCTACTACCCCTAGTAAAATTAATATACCTGCTTCCAATACCATGAAAAACTCCCCCGTTTCTCCCTACTTTTTTAAAAGCTCAGCCAATAGCAGCTCCACCGCTTTTTCCTTATGATCCCCTGTAAAACCGAATGCGGTAGCCCCTTGCTCCACAGCTTCCTCCACCTTCGCCTGAACAGGCGGTCTACCCGGCATGGAGATGGTCGCACACTTATTTTTTCCTAGAAGCGCAATTGCCATCGCGAGCGCTCCCCCTCCACCGGTATGGCAGGCTCCCACATAATAGTCCGCTTGTCCATTTTTCAACATCATGGCCGCTTCTAGATCAGGTTTGACTTGCGTTTCGACCTTTCCATTGCCATGCTCTTTTACTAGCTTCTCGATCTCGCTTTTTTCCACTTGCCCGCCAATTACAATTTTCATAGGTAATCCCTCCAGGTTAAGATTAGTAGATTAATTGTTTAAAACGCTTACAAAATGCATTTGTAAAAAAGCTTTCTCCTCTTGCGGCAAAGGCTCTCCCAGTTGTTGTTCAATCCATTCCACCCTTTTGTTGGCTTCCTGGATATGAGGGGATTGTTGCACCTCCTGCATGATTATTTCAGGCGGAGCGGAAAGTTCCTCGCCTCTGTCCATTCTCGTTACTGCCATAGCCAGGTGGGTGATGAGCATTTGGTATTTCTCTTCTTTGGTGGAATCTACATAAGCTGTCATTGTCTTCAATGAAATATCCTTCGCTCGTTCGGTAATGGTTTCTGTTGACATCAGGATGTCTACTCTTTCTTTGAGCATGCTCATTGTGATTACGACCTTTCTGATATATTTTGATTATGTTCAATATACAGGAAATTGTATTTTGGCAGTAAATAGATTGGGACACTGGTGTTTTAACGGATTGCCCCAGGATTTTGGGGACTTCCATTAAACGTGCATCCCTTTGGAGACTCCACTTACTATCTAGATAATAATCTAGGAATCTATGAATTTTTTGAAAAGTAGCCCAGTATATACCCTAGTATCTAGGAATCACTTCATTCCTTTCAACTTGTTTCTGAATGTGCGTGACCTCTTCTATAGAAATAAGCTCTAATAGATATTGCAGCTTCCTATTGCCTTTTTTCATCAGGCACACCGCTTCAGTCATTTCCTCTTCCATCTGTATTGCAGCTAGAGCAGTCAGCGGCCGGATGTTTATCTGATCATGGTTTCGCTCATCCACATTCCATACTGTTGCATCAATTTCCCCTGCATGAAGATTGGATAAGAGATGCATATAGTTTAGAGAAATCAACTCCACATCCTTGCCTTCCGTTTCTGCAAGAATCAACGTCTTCTGATCGGTTGAAGATGGGTCGACCCCTATCTTCATTCCGTCCTGAATCGATGAGGACTCTTTTTTTGCAAACATAAGAGCATGGTTTGATACATATGATTGGGGACCAAAGACCAACCCCATTTCCAACTCGTTATCCTCAGCCATATGCTGATGCTGTCGGGCTGAAAACTTTGATACGAGTGCGAGGTCATATCGTCCATCGCGCAGTGCCTCTATACGCAGACTAGAACCGCGCATGAATGCAATGTTAAAGAAAATGTTCAGCTTTTCAAATGCAATCGTAAGTCCAGTTGCCATCCCCTCGTACTTTCTCGAGTAAGGCAATGGCATAACCGCTGTTACCTGGTTCATCCCTGCACATTTCAGTAACTCTTTGGTATCTTTATACCGGAGAAATGTTCCAAGATGGCCTCTTGATTCCAAGGAAATGGCCTCCAACTTAACCAGCCTCTGAAGGGTCGTTTGGATAGTCCCACGACCGACCTCTAGCTCCATGGATAAGTCTTCCACTCTGGGGATTCTTTCATTCACTTCCACAAATAGCAGCTTCTCACTAAGCTTCTGCAGAATAATTCCACTCTTTGTGTACAGATTTACATTCTTTTTCAATATCTTCACCATCACAATATACAGTTTGTTGTATATTGTGATGGTAACATGTTGGAGAGGTGGGTTGCAAGCGTTTTCTTGAGGGGACGGTTCTTTTGCTTCCTCGCCAATTCAGGTAAAGAAGCGTAAGAACCGTCCCTAAACAACCGCCCTTCTCACCCGCCAGCCTCTCATCAATGTCATCGTGTAGAGGATTAGCGCGCTCCATATAAACGCAAATGCTACGAGATGTACGCTGGTGAACGGCTCGTGAAATAGGTACACCCCTAAAATGAGCTTGATGGTAGGCGCGAAGTATTGCAGAAGGCCGACCATGGAGAGCGGAATCCTCTTTGCGCCACTTGCAAAAAGGAGAAGTGGTATAGCTGTCACTACACCAGAGAGCAACAGGAGCAGAGTGATAGATAAACTGCCTCCGAACGCTCCTCCGCTTCCACTTCCGCTCTCTGGACCGCTATGGACAAATGTCAAAAACAGCAAAGCAAACGGCGTAATTAATAGTGTCTCAATCGCCAGCCCCATCAGCGCCCCGACCTGGACCATCTTCTTAATCAGTCCGTAAAAAGCAAAGCTGAGGGCAAGCATAATAGCAACCCATGGGAACGAACCGAAGTTGACCGTGAGCACGAGCACGCCGACTCCTGCTAGTATAATTGATAATATCTGCATTCCGGAGAGTTTTTCCTTCAGCACGATGACGGCCAGAAGAATGCTTACGAGCGGATTGATGTAGTAACCGAGGCTCGCTTCAATAACCCGGTCGGCATTCACCGCCCAAATATAAAGGCCCCAGTTAATGCTGATGAAAATGGAGGCCAGGCTAATTCCGATGAGCCGCTTCCGGTTGGCCATGAGGCTTTTCAGTTCCGAAGTGAAGGCTGGAATCTTCCGCAAAATCAGCAGGATCGCCAACATGAACACCAGCGACCAGACAATCCGGTGGGCCAGTATCTCACCCGCCGGTACTTCGTCCACCAGCTTCCAGAACAGAGGGAGAAACCCCCATAATATATACGATAATCCCGCAAAGGCAATCCCTATACCGAGCTCCTTGCTTCCTGCTGTTTGATTCAAATTCATGGTAGTTCCCTCTTTTTCTGATTGTTTGTAATCAGTCTAGGGCGGTTTGAGGGAAAATGCAACGGAAATGTTTCGAGTTGCGAATTTTTTTAGTGAGGTTCGAAATTTCCGCAGCTTTTACTTGGAGAAAACCATTGATAGATTATCATTTAAATTAAAAAAAGCCAGTGTGTTATCACTGGCTTTTACACGCTTAATACTGATAACCAATTCCCGGATCATCTTTATTATCTCTTCCATCTCCGTACTGGGATACTTTATTTTCCTTAATAGTGATGCTAGGAGCCCCTCCCTCAAGAGTTCCCATTGCAACACTGAAACTGGCTAATAATGAAAATATCATAAGAGTTTTTAATAGTTTTTTCATAAATAACCTCCAAATTATGTCTTTTACTTAGTATTATTATAATATAAATTACGCTATTGGATTTTTTCGAATAACACCCTTTTACCTTATATAAGGGGATAAAAACTGTATATAACTCTTTCTCTCTAGTGTAATTATAAAAGTTGTTATATTAAGGTATTTTTTACATTTATTTTAGGGAATATGTTCTTGTATAGTATGTACATTTAAATACCTATTTGCAGGACAATATTAGAGACTAAGTGATGAGGGTGAATGCTTGTGACGCTGGACAGTAAAATTCTAGGTGAAGAAATTAAACGAATGCGAAAGGCTAAAGGTATGACCCAGGCTGACTTGGCAAACGGAATTTGCACACAGGCAACAGTAAGTGGAATTGAATCCGGAAGAACCTTTCCAAGTATTGATATATTGTATTATCTTTCCTTGCGTTTACAAGTTTCTATGGACTATTTCTTCGAAAAAATCACATTCCGGCAGGAGCAATATGTTAATGATACTTACTCGTATATAGAAGGCCTGATTAGTGAAAATAATTTTGAAGAACTATTAGAATTAACTGAGTTTGAGTTGAAACGCAACAGTGGATATAAAGATGAGTCCCTTGAACTGTATCTGAAATGGCAGCACACTATCTCCAGCTATGAGTTAAAACGAATAGATTGGGAAAGTTGCGTCCATAAACTTCTAAATCTTTTAAACAGCAATCACTATTCCATCAAACAACAGTTTATGAATATCCGTATCAAAAATAGTTTAGGAAATGTTTTGGCCAAAAATGAAGAGTATAGTCAAGCTATAGAAATATTCAAAGAAATCTTGAATGAGGAAGTAAACATGGATGGATATCATCGAATGAAACTAAAGGTCTTGTTTAATATTTCTAAGGTTTATTATGAAATTGAAAACTACAGGGAATCACATCGATATGCAATGGAAGGGATAAAATATTCTCTATTAAATGCTGATATGTCCAACCTTGGACCATTATATGTTCAGGCTGGGCAAAGTCTATATAGAATGGGTGGAGCACCCGAGAAGAGTATGGAGTTTTATGATAATGCCTTATTCTTATTCAGGTTGTTCAATCAGGAGGATTATATAAAGGTAGTAGAAAAATTAGTGGATATGTTAAAAAATAGAATATGATACTTGGTTGCTAAAGGAAGAGCGGGAACCTGCCCAACTTTCCTTTAGCCGCTCAACATCGCTGTAAATACAATGGAAAGTACAAAACTTATTGATAAGGATATTAACCAATCTTTTTTCCTCGTTGTTTTCAGTAGAATGTTTATAGTTGAAGTAATCGCCATTAATATTCCAAAAACAAAGAAAATCATTATTAAATCCATCTTTAATTCCCCCCATACTTACTATTATTTAATATGGATTTCATGGTACCACACCTGCAATTTTTAGTATATATGAGAATATAAGGGTAAGAAGATTGTTTCTAATAGCCTAGAAACAATCCTCTTTTTAATCTTATAGTCCTGATACCGAACCAGAATATTTAGTTGATTTAGCACGATACAACGGCGGCTTGTCATAACCGGTTGGTTCCGCTGCGTCATAAACTACAATTCGGTAATCTCCGGTCCCTGCACTTACATTAAAACTTATTTGATTGGTATTTGTAACTGATTTAGTAGTTTGTGTTGACCACCAGAATCCATTACTTTTTTGTACTTGAACATATACCGTCTTGTTTTTAGCAGTTTTTACAAACTGATCTACTTTAAATTTGACATTAATCGTTTCCCTACTTGAGTAAAAATGGTGGTAGTTTTTACTATGGGAGGTAGTGCTTTCTTTCGTAGTTCCACTATAATTTGTAATATGGACATTTGCTGAAGCGGGACTCACACTTAAAGTCAATCCTAAAACAAACACAATTAGTAACGTTGACAATTTCATAGTAGCACTTTTCATCTTCTCTTCTCCTTTCTTCAATTAGCTGGAAATTTTGGCTGTGATAATACGATAACTTTGGGTTGGGGCATAAACATCAACAATAAGGGTTGTATAGAAAGAAGCCGGTGACCACTTTAAGGGAGTGAATTTCCCATTACTGGAAACCTTTCCTATTTTCGCAGTGCTGCCGATAGTACCATCTACTCCTTGAATTTTTGTAGAAGCTGATTTAGAGTACATAGGTCCGGATAAATCTTCATCAGCAGTAACAGCTGCTAACTTATCTCCATTCCATGTAAAAGTCCCATAAACTGCGTGCCTAAAGTTGAAGCCATTTGTATTAGAGACAAAGGCTTGATAGCTCTTAGACCCAATGGAACTTGCTTGTACAGACTCTATATTCAAGTTCTGTTGATCAAAAGTGGATATGGAAGAAGGCTGAATACCATTAACTTCTTTAAAACCTACGGTAAGATTCTCTGAAGATATTTCAATATTTTTCTCCCCGTTTGCCAATCTTTCATTCAATTCTTCTACCATTCCTTCAAGCTCTTGATTCATTGCCTCTATTTCGGATCCAGTTGGATAATGTTTACCCTCGGCTTTTGCAGCATTTTCATTCAATAAAAAAGTTAGTCCAAATGCAATTGATAACAATATAATAATTTTTTTCATCTCATTCCCTCTCTCCCTTTTTAATAGTTGTAAATCTTTTCTCTTCCCTCCCTTTTAACGATAAATAAAATCTATCACAAAGTAGAAATATGTAGATTTCCAGAAATGTAACAATAAAGAGATTTAGCCTTTGGAAATACGAAGAATCCTGACGTTTTCTAGGATAATATAAAAGTTTTTATATTTTTTATTGAGGGACGGTTCTTGCGCTTCCTAATTTGTACGAAGAGAGGGCTAAAAAACTCACCCTAAAGGGCACCCTTCCTCGCCCCACAGCTAAAATCTTTTCTTACTTAAACCGTTTGTTCAATAAATAGTAATTCTATATACATAGAAAAACGGGCAGAGGCACTTTCCCTCTACCCACTCATCACCGACAAGAATCTCAGTAAAACCAGCACTGTTAACACCCCGAATAACAATGGGCGCTGTCCTCTCACCAAGAATGAGCCACCCGCCAATACAAGCGCAAGATTCTTCCACACATCCAGCACTTTATGGTCTAGTATCAGACCCAGAATAACTCCAATCACAACCACAGCAATTTAAATCCGCTGTCAGTTTGGAAGGGGAAACGGGTGGTGTTGATGTGCTCTAACCGATTCCTTTGTGGGGGAACTAATGGGACCTAATGGGGACCTAATGGGGACGGTTCTCCCTCTTCTTTTTATTTATAGCGATCTTGGGGGAAGCGGTAGAACCGTCCCTTTACTACGCCTTAAACACCAAACTCTCCGATATGCCCAGTATTCTGGCGGCTTGTCTTTGGGTGACTCCGTTGATGCGTTTGATTTTAAGTAGGGTTCTTGTTCGTTGAGCACGTGGGAGGCTTTTGACATGGGGTACTTCCATGGGGGAGATTACTTTTTGGATGGCGGTCCTTGCTTCTTCATCTGTTAGCTTTCGTCTCGGCGTGTATGGATCCATGCATTCATCCTCATAGGGATTTCTCTCTTCGTTAAATTCCTTGAACAGCGCTCTGGCTTTGGATTCTTCTTCAGAGAATAATTGGAGGATAAAGCGTTCGTCTACGATTTTCCAAGGATGCTGGCGTTTGCTACCGTAATATCCGGCACAACTACTCCAATTCCACTCCTCAGGCTTCCCGACAAGACCAGCTTTAACGGGGTTCTGATGAATATACCGAATGACCGTCATTAGATAACGGCGATCCTCCACGTTTTCACTTTTGAACCGGTCCTGAAAGAGATGGCCAATCGTTTGATATTTGGTGTTATAGTACATCGCATAGCTCACCCCTATGCGCCTCATCGTATTGGATATCGACTCCTCCCCCTCCTTCATTAAAAGATGCACATGATTCCCCATCAAACACCAACCATATAGCGAGAAATCCACTTTTCTCTGACACCTATCAAGAATCTCCAAAAATCGACTTCGATCATAAACATCATGAAAAATTTCTTGCTTATTAGCCCCCCTTAAAATGATGTGATATATACGACTTACACTTTTTCTCCTTGCTTGTCTCGGCATTTGGGTTCACCTCCCGGGACGGTTCTTTCGCTTTCATCCCTTTCGATTAAATTATGAATCAATAAACCTATTCGACAATATATGAGTGGAGACCTTCCAAGCTAATAAAATAGAAAAATAGGGACGGAGCTTTCGCTTCCATATTCTATTGCAGATTGCCTCTATTTCAGCGTTCACTGGTGAAAGAAGCGAAGGAACCGTCCCCACACTAGGCGATATACCTCTTGCAAATATCCTACTAAACCTTCATATTTAAAGGTAGGAGGTGCGATACGATATGCGAAACGATATAAAGGCAAATGAACGGGCTTATTCCACCAAGGAAGTGGCGGAGGAGGTAGGAATTGCAACCCCTACTGTGCGAAAGTATGGACAAATCCTGGAGCGCAATGGATATGAGTTCTTGAAGGATGGAGACCGGAGAATCTTTGTTGAAACTGATATCATAGCACTAATAGCGCTACGCGATACGGACAAGCCGCTAGACAGTACAGCTAGGAATCTTGCAGATCAACAAAAAGAGCGATTTGAAGAAATGAGCGAAACCGATATAGCGCTACCCGATACAGGCGAACAGTTGCTACAAGACCCGAACCAATTAAAAGAGGCCTTTAAGTATCTGGTGAATGAACTTGCAGCGGCACGCGATATGAATATCCAACTGAAAAACGATATGACACAGATCAAAACAACCGTTTCCCAGCTTCAACAGGACCATCATGTGATAAGCTCCAGTATCGGTAATTCTTCACAACGAACCAATACAAAAATTGAAAAATTAACGGAGCAACAAAAGAATCACTATGAAACCTTACTAGAACAAGAAAGACAACGAACGGAACTCTTGCAAGAAGAAATACAAAAAATGAGGGCAGAACAGAAGAATGAGTGGGTTTCGCAAAATGATTTTAACAAACGGCTAGAAGAAGAGATACATAAGCGCAACGGAAATTGGAGCTGGCTATTCTCCCTTTTCAAGAAGTAAGATATTCGGAAGTATATTACTTTGTATAGCTATCCAGATGAAACGATTTATCCTCCTAGTACATTGCGTATCGCCAGGCGATATGAGTTAAATTGCTTCTTTTTTAAAGCTTAGAGTGAAATTATCCTCTGACCTGATTTCACTCGTAACGATTTACTTATAGCGTTACGCAATACGGGAAACCTCTGGACGATATATCACTTGATAGTTCCAACCATAGAAAGATACCACAGGCTCTTCTTTACAATTTAAAATTCTACATATCATCCCTTATCCCTAAAAGTTTGAAAGTGATTTGATGTAAGTATCTATTAATTTATGAAGCGTTGTGTTTTTTGTTATTTGCGAGAATTATTTATTCTTAGCACGCAAAAACTGCAGATGACTTTGTCCCAAACTAATTCCCCACTTTCATAATTCAACAATTTCCTGAGAAATATCTACAAAATCTGAGGGTATATATATCGACAAGATCTTATCTTTCCAGCCTCGTACGGGGGAATAAAACATAATTTTAATCTATCGACAAATATCTATCAGACGTCACAACATAAAAACAGCCTGCTCATTTAATAGAATGAGCAGGCTATTTTTTTATGGTTAGAAGCAATAAGAATCGTCCCTTCTTTGCCCTAGATTAGTAGTTTTAGATAGAAGGAGATAGTTTGATGACTTGGGAAGAATACAGGGACGGTTCTTCCGCTACATTGAGAATGACTCTTTGCTGTTAAAGAACCAACATCCTAGTAATTTAAAAGGCCCGACCAGTTACAAAAAAATTATATAAGGGGTACTGTTACTTCTTAAGCGCTGATTTCTGAAAAAGAAGCGCAAGAACCGTCCCCAATTTCCTCCCCAATTTCCTCTTGTCCATTTCCTCTTTCTGTAATATAATCTATTCAGTTATTTATTTTTTCTAATATAAGGAATTATTTTCTTTGAGATTCTAGAGGAAGAAGTATCTGGATATTATATGTCTGGATTTAGGGTGAGCAAGTGTGAGTTCTGGTGTTTTTCGTTCTTTAGAGAGATTTATTTCTTTCATTTTTTTTAGTGTAATCGGATTGATTGTTGGGGTGAACATCTTTGTAACGAGGGGGCACCATTCAATTAGTTCCGACTATCCGATATATTTTAAATCTATTACGTTTATTATTGTGATACTGCTTATTGTAGCTTTGATTAAATTTCGACAACATATTGTTAGATTACTAGAGAAGTTTCCGGTGACCTTTTGGGTTGCCGGGTTTTTAGGGTTTAGCCTTTTTCTTCAGCTGGTGGTCGTCAAGCTGTTTGCGGTCAGGCCGTCTTGGGATTTTGGGGCGCTTGTAAATGGGGCGAGGCTGTTTCTTGAAACTGGGGAGGTAAGCAGCTATTTATCCATCTACCCTAATAATAGCTTTCTGTTTTGCCTGTTGGTGGTCATCGGGAAAGTTTTCACACCTTCCGTTATCGTCTATTTACTTTTTAATATTTTCATCATCACCTTCAGCCAGCTTTTGATTTTCCTGATTGCTCGGAAGGTAGCGGGTAATACCATTGGGATGATCACATTGGCTGTTAGCGTATTGTTTTTCCCATATATCTTTTTTGCTCCAATTGTTTATACAGATACGATATCGTTATTGTTTTTACTTCTACCATTACACATGCTGCTTGATAGAAACGGGGAGTTTAGAAGTAATCTTTCCATTATTTTAGCGGCAGCATTTATTTTCGCGTTAGGAATGCTGTTGAAGGGGTCCCTTATCATTTTTATCATCGCATTCAGCATCACGCTTTTCCTTTACATGAAAGGTTGGAAAAAAGCATATATTGTACTTCCTTTTGTGGTGCTTATATTGGTGAAAATCTTATTCAACAGCGCTCTCTATCAGTTGGATATATTGAATGAAAAACAGTTGCAGCAAACCAGTTTCCCGGTTTCTCATTGGTTGGTTATGGCCCAAAATGGGGAAAGAGTTGGAAAATACGCTGAAAACGATGTGCAGTGGACAAAGCAGCTATTGGCGGACCATTCACGGAGCCAGGTTTCCGAGATCCATTACCAGGAGCTCGAAAATCGTGTATCGGAAAAAGGCCTACAAGGAAATCTGGCCTTCAACTTGGAGAAGATCAAACATACCTGGACAGATGGAACCTACTACTCCTTGAATAAAATTAAGAGAAATCCAGTGGTGCCAGAGAATATTACCGGCCTGCTCGACTATAAGTCCGGGAATTTGCTCCAGGGCTATGCGAGGGTTCAGCATTTGATATTATTTATCGGATTGCTATTTACAGCCAGTCTTTACAAAGATAAAAGAGCTTTCGTGATGTTTTGTATGTTGTCCATCATCGGTTACTTCTTATTCTTTCTTTTGTGGGAGACGCGTTCGCGATATTTGGTAAGTGTAACGCCGCTGATCATCCTGTTGAGTTGCATGGGTTATTTCAAAATAAAGATTAGGAGATTCATAGGATGAAGCGATTCCTCAAATTTGGGACTGTTGGTGTTTTTAATACATTGATTACGTTCTTTAGCTTTACGGTATTTTATTATATTGGAATAAATTATTTATTGGCACATGTAATGGGCTATGGTCTTGGGGTGTTGAATAGCTATTATTGGAATAAGAGATGGGTGTTTAAGGATGAAAGGAAAAAAACGGCCATTTTTTATAAATTTGTTGCGGTTAATTTGGTGACGCTTGGCATTCATACTGGTCTTCTGTTTCTACTGGTGAACAACGCTGGGCTTCAACCTGTAGGGGCAAACCTTATGGCTACTGCTGCAAGTTTATTCATCAATTATTTCTTAAATTCAAGATGGACGTTCCATCAACAGCAAGTAGGATAATGGAGGATTTTATGAGAGAGTTTATTTCAATTGTGGTGCCGATGTATTTTGAGGAAGAAGTTGCCCAGGAGTGCTATAACAGATTGAAGTACGTGATGGATGAAAATTTTATTGATCATGAATTCATTTTTGTCAATGATGGTAGCACCGATCGCACGATGGATATATTAGTAGATGTTTCAAGGATCGATCCCAAGGTCAAAATTGTCAATTTCGCTCGTAATTTCGGGCATCAGACTGCTGTGACAGCCGGTATCGATTATGCTTCAGGAGATGCAATTGTGATTATTGACGCCGACCTGCAGGACCCGCCAGAGGTTATCCCTGAGCTTATAGGGAAGTGGCGTGAAGGGTATGAAGTCGTGTATGCCAAGCGTAAGAAGCGTGCCGGGGAAACGAAATTCAAGCTGCTTACGGCAAAATATTTCTATAAATTCCTGAACTATATGTCAGATATCGAAATCCCCAAGGATACAGGCGATTTCCGTCTGATTGACCGAAAAGTGGCGGATGTGTTCAAGCAGATGACAGAACGCAACCGTTTTGTCCGTGGAATGTTTTCGTGGATCGGCTTTAAACAGACGTTCATTGAATATGAACGTGATGAAAGGTTCGCAGGCGAAACGAAGTATCCGTTGAAAAAGATGATCCGGTTTGCTGCGGACGGAATTATTGCCTTCTCTACCAAGCCTTTGAAAATAGTAATGTCTCTCGGTTTCTTTTCCGTATTAGTCTCGTTCGGAGTCCTTCTATACGCTATACTCGTTAAACTTTTCGGACAAGAGGTAGAAGCAGGATGGGCATCCATCATGGTCGCGATCACCTTCTTCAGCGGAATCCAACTCCTTGGAATGGGAATCGTCGGCGAATACATCGCACGCATATACGACGAAAGCAAAAACCGACCAATCTATGTAGTAAAAGAGACGGTGAATTTAGCCAAAGAAGAGAGCAAATTGAGGGACGGTTCTTCCGCTTCTGTTTAAGGGACGGTTCTCCCGCTCCCTTTTGCTTTATGCATACAACAGAATGTTAAGGGTTATGGCACAACTAGCATTAAGGCGCTAGTTGTGTTTTTTTGTTTGAACCTTGCATCGGTAACCCACCGTCCTCCATTATGTTTGAACCTTACACACTTTTGGCTGCCTCTATGATCGGGATACTACTCTCATTAATTGTGAAACTACAAATTAGGGACGGTTCTTTTGCTTCTTGAGACACTAGAAGCAAAAGAACTGTCCCATTTTAAGTCAACGGAAAATAAGCGCTAGAACCGTCCCCTATCCTCCAAATGCTCTTCTAACCGATCCCACGTTTCGGCTATTCCCTGCTCCATCCCCATTTCCAAGACCTTCTTCAAATCCTCTGGAGATTTATACTCAGCACGATTAGTCAGCTTTGTCTTTCCATCATGTTCTTCAAACAACATCGTAGCAAGAGTTGCAGGCATTTCAGTAGACTCATTGCCTTCTGCATCGGAGAAATAATCAGTGCATTTAATTTTTTCATCTTTAATGATTTCGGTGTAAACCGCTTTTCCCCAAGACTCGAAACCAAAGAAGTCGCCTTGGTTCTCATCTACACATTTCATGCAATAATGCCATACGCCACCTTCTCTAAAATCAAGATCACATACTGTCAAAACCCAACCACGCGGTCCCCACCATTGCTTAAGATGCTCAGCTTCTGAAAAAGCTTTAAATACCAATTTCTTCGGGGCATTGAATTCACGCTCTAAAACAAGTACGTTACCTTCCACTCTTGAGATCATTTTCGTTCCTCCATTACTTTGTTTTTTTACAACTCCTCCGTGGATTCTAGTTGAATGGCCTTATTGCATGTTTCTCTAAGAGTCGTCCTTATTCCTTTTTTCATCTAGTTGCATTTTCTTAAGATATTCATCAAGATTGTCGTACCGTTCCTCCCATATTTTCAAATAGGATTCCACCCATACGCTAAGCTCCTGAAAAGGCTCTGGTCGTAGTTTGTATATTCTTTTGTTTGTTATTGCCTCCACCTCCACGATACCTGCCTCGCTAAGAACTTTTAGATGTTTGGACGCCTGAGGTTGATTGAATCCCAACTCTTCAGCAATTTCCCCAACAGAATGAGGGCCTTTTCTTAAAAGTTCCACAATTAGCATTCGTTTCGGTTCAGCTAACACATTTATAACTTTCATGATTCAAATATACCATAGAAGGAATATTCCTATCAAGGAATATTATCTTTTTTAAATTTCCTTTTCCATTAGGCGCAACTATATCTTTATGTTCCCATCAACTGATATCTCCCTAACACCTCGTATAAAAACTTCCGATCAAAACCTGTTTTTCGATAATCCGCTCCACCCACTCTTCAATCGCTACCATATCTGAGTCCTGTATGATTCCTTCCATTGTACTCAAAAAGCTCTTCCAGTTGTAAAACTCCCAATGTGCTGTTTCATTTGGCATATTTCTGCTGCCTTTAGGAAAAAGCCCATCTCCACCGGTTTAGTGTCGTAATGCTGGCGAGGTACTTTCTTTTTACTACCCATCCATATTAAAAAAGGAACTCCGGGGTAATAACGGAGCTCCTAGAAAGCAAACAAGTCATCTTTGGTTTATAGCAGAACAGTTTTCACTGTTTCTTGAAAGCTTAATATTTATAACCAATTCCCGGATCCTCTTTATTGTCCCGTCCGTCTCCATATTGGGATACTTCTGCTGTATTAAAATTTTGACCTACCCCTTTTTTTCTTAAAAAAAGGCAAATTGCTTTAACTGTGTTTCAAAGAATATCCCTTTATACTTTTCTACTTTTGGGTTCTGAAATCGCTACTAATTGCCTCCATCCTAAAATTGTCACTTGCCCACACACTTTCCTTTTCGAAAAATTCGAAAACTTTAAGGTAGTCTGTAGGTACCTCCCTTATCCATTTCTGAAGAATGTGTACAATCGGTGCCTTTTCAGGAAAGTGTTGAAGGAAGATTTCGGATTGCTCATCAAGCCTTGTGGACCATATCTGCGAGCGAGCCATCACCATGGAATAGAATGTTCGAATTAGCTTTCGGGCGAAGGCTTGTGCGATTGCTGGAAATTCAAGGTCAGATGCAGCTTCGAGCCTTCTTAAATATCTATCAGAAACCTCCCTTATATCACCATTAAAGCTTATCGCTATTTCCGCGGTCAGCTTGTAAGGACCGAAATGTTCGCGAAGGTCCTCTCCATCTACACAAACACAGAGCTCTCTTAAAAATGCTTGTTCGTAATAATTTTTCGGATCCATGACATAATCCAGACTTGTCTTCGCAATGCCTACATCACGAACCAAAGAAAGATATTTTTTAGACAAATCCTTCCCAAGTTGCTTTATGCTTTCAGATTCACTAGGATCTAATTCTCGATGAAATACCGTGAGAATGTCCAGGTCCGAGCTCGCTTTTATGGCATCTCCCCTGGCTACACTGCCGTACACATACACACTATGCAGCAGGTTCGGAAACAGCTGTCGAAGGTTTTCCTTAGTTCCTTGGATACATTTCTGATAGTCCGTTGAAATCTTTTCTAGTCCAACATCCCTTATAATAAATCCATTGGCATCGAGACCATAACCCTTCCGCAAGTGTTTCATGTCGTTCTCCCTTCCATCTCCCTAGTAGAACTTATTTATTTTCACGGCGGTTGTTTGTCCGGGATTTGATTCCAGAATCCTACCGTTGTTCCAAACCTCCACGTGATCGCCTTTTTTTAGATCAGTGGTTTTTATTTCGTTGTTGTGGTCACTCAGTAGTTCCGTTTCTTCATTTATGGTAATCCAAATTTTGGAGAGGGGCTGATCCAGATGATTTTGGATTTCTTCAAGGAATAACCTGTTGTTTTTCCTATCTACCTTTACGATTTTCCCAATGTGATGCGCATCACTTTTAAGATTACTCGCTATTTCCACCTCATCCGAACCACAGGCTACCAAGAACAAAGTCAGAACAATATAGATCGTTTTTCGCATGTCACCCTCCTATTTTTTATCCATCATGGGGATTTACTTTTTTTGACGACACACCTAGAAACCTACACCATTATTGACTAGCCTCTTTTTTATCGAAGGATAGTGCCAAATCGAAAAATGACAGTCCAAGTGACATACCTAAAGCGATGGAAATAGATTTAAAATAATTGGGATCACTCAGATTAATAAGGACGCTCAGTGCAAAAAACAATGCAAAATAAAGAAAGAATCTGAGCCCTCTCCTTTTGAGCTCTGGACGCGGCATCCTTCTTGCTTTCCATAGGATGGAACAGAGGAAATAAAACAATGAAGCAACCAGAAAAATCGCATAACCGAACATCATTGCCGTTGCTAATGGATGGTTTATATCCTTGTATACTATAATAAGTGTTAGGATGGTGCTGATACTAAAGACTACAAGATAAGCAATGGAAAACTTTCGCACAACATCGACCTCTATTCATTTGTTTGGTTCTTCTATTCCTAATTATTCCAAAGATTTCTCTGCTGCTCAAGATAAATTTTAGAGTGGGAGTCTTCAAGACTATTTAACTCATTTGAAAAGGAGCTGTGACGATGACAACAACTCGTGGAAGCCAAAGAACATGTAGTAATGGCCATACCTATTATAAAAGCAGTGATTGCCCAACCTGCCCTAATTGCGAACAAGAACGTAAGCCTAACAGCGGATTTCTTGCTGCGCTTTCCGCTCCAGCAAGACGTGCGCTCGAACATCATCAGATAACTACCTTAGAACAGCTATCCGGCTATAGTGAAAAGGAACTACTGAAGTTTCATGGAATGGGGCCGGCTTCTTTGCCGAAGTTGAGGGCTGTTTTGGAGGAGGCAGGGTTTTCTTTTAAGGGGTGAACGGAACCTTAGAAGTAGTTGTTTCCAACCATGAGTACCAGGTTTACTTCTCTACAATTATTTCACTATACCATGCAATAATAGTCGAGCTTTATCGAGGCTATTTCAGTTTCTACCAATCAATACAAAAAATCCATTTAATCAAACGTTTGTTCAATAATTACTATTTTGAAAAACCAGTCCCCTTCACTCTAATAAAAGTTAGATTTGACAAGTAATATCACCAACCAAAAAAATGGAGACGTAGACCACTCTAAAGAAGCGATAGAACCGTCCCCATACATACCCCATTTTAATTAATTTTCTTCATTGACCAAATTTCCACCCTCTCCACTAGCAGTTCGGCATCACCAAACAACAGAATGCCATTGGCATCTTCCTGAGCAGGATAGACACGTGTGGTCAGGCTTTTCAGTTCATTTATATAGACTTCAACCAAAGATTTATCTAGCAGCAGTCTAAGGTCCAATGGGTTTTCCCCTAACTGCACTACTCCTCCTTGTATGCCTGTTGTTCTTTCCCTTTTATCCACTGATGTTTTATTGCGGTTCACATAGAATCCATCTTCAGAGCGATTATAATAAAATAATGTTTCCTCTTTTCTATCCTTTGATTGCCTAATATACAATCCGCAACTGCTTTCATATGCTTCTTTAAACTTCAGACGTATTTCCAACATATCACCGCTGAGCTGTTTTAACTGTTCATTCACTTCCGCCAAGGTTCTATCCTTGAGGTCAAGCAGTTTATCCTTACGAAGCTTTTTCACTTGATCCACCGGCTTTATTCTCATCCGGTCATCATGTCCAAGATACACTTCTACAGGCATGCCGGCATTATGGGCCCAGCCTGAAGCATATTCATATTCAATTGGTCTTTCCCCTTGGGCAATTGTAAATAAAAGCAGTTTTTTAGTAACGGGATCGACCATTGCGCTTGGTCCGGTAAAATGAAAATCACCAAGATCGAAAAGCTGCGGTTCTTCCTCGTCCGGTGTAAAGCTTCCTTTTACCTTGTCCCAGGCGCCGACCCAATAGAAAACTTCAACGTCAGCACCTTCTCCTACAGGACTGATGATAAAGAGATGCTTTTCTTCTCCCTTACTATTCATCCCAAGCGGCAGAAGAATCGGCAGCTCCCATACCCTGCCCAGATAAGGATACTTTTCATAATCACTGACATATAGGCAGCCTTTGAATTGCCAGTCCACTATATTAGCAGATTCAAATAAAAGTGCAGTTCCTCCTTGTCCATTAATCCCAGAGGCCACAATTTGATACCAGGTATCGTCCTCTTTCCAGACAAATGGGTCTCTGAAACCATCATCGTCAAGCTGATGACCTTCAGGCTGAAAAATGACAGGTTCAGAATGCTTTTCCCATTGTGACAAGTTTACATCCCCATCTTTTTCATAGGTGCTTCTTGCCAGCCCTATCATCTGGTTAGGTAGATAATGGTGATTTCCAGCTGTGAAAAATAATACCGGCAATCCTTTTTCATCATAGTGGGCACAGCCGGACCATGTTCCATCAGGATCGACTTCATCCTTGGCAGGTGCCAAAGCGACAGGTTGATCCTTCCAATGGATCAGATCATCACTTACCCAGTGACCCCAATGTATATTTCCCCAATAAGGACCTTGAGGATTATGTTGATAGAACAGATGGTACTTTCCCTTATAATACAGAGGGGCATGTGGCTCGTTCATCCAATGCCCTGGAGCAGTGGCATGGTACTGGGGCCGATGTTTATCCGCCGCAAATTCGTTCCGGTCAATACTGATATTTTCATAGGGAATATCAGAAATTACACCTTCCGCTCTTTCAAGATATGTATGATATTGATTCAGGATTTCTTCTTCTGTTAATGCCTGATTATAAATACTGACCTCATCCATCAGGCCGCTGAACATATTAAGCGCAAATGTATCAGCTACCATGAATGGAAGGTTATTTTTTCCGATTAGCAGATCCACATCAGCCGGGGCAATATCCTCTTGTTCCGTTTGCTGACTTCCTATCAGTACACCGTTTAAGTATAATTTCATGCAGCTTTCTTTTTTATCATAGGTTGCTGCAACATGGGACCAGACATCCTTTGGTAGGTAATGGTTTTCACCCCACACTTCCTTCCAGCCACTAGTTAAGCCTAGCTGGAAAGAAAGCAATCCATGCTTATGGAAGCCGAGAATGAAACCTTTCTCTTCTTTAAGATCATGCTGGTTTACCAGTGCAGTTAATCGTTTGTCCTCTAGACCACCAAAAGCATGAGGCGCCACCCAGCCTGAAATGGTCACACTATTTTTATCCACCTTGAATTTATCTTGTTTTCTTTCAATGTACGTGGAAAAGCCATCAAACCACAGAGCATTCCCACTGATCCCTTTTCTTCTTTTCAGCTGCCTGTTCGGCTGAAACATCGCCTCATCAAAAATATAATGAACCGTGTCGTTTATGCCCGACACTCCGTCAAGAGTGGTGTTCCCCTCCTGCTCTTCAAACTGCCATCTGGAAATTAATGCGCTTGAATCCATAAATCATGTTACACCCCCTCGAGAAAAATTACTGATTACTGTATCTATATAACTTCTTCCATGGTTGGAATAGCTGAAATTGCCCCTACTTTCGTGCAAACCAGGGCACCCACCTTATTGCTGAATAAGATAATCTCTTTAAGATGTTGAAAATCTCCCAATATTTTTTCAGCGTTATCACCTTTGGAAAATTGGTAAAGTGCTGCTCCAACAAATGCATCGCCGGCCCCAGTCGAATCAATAGAATCTACGGGAATACTAGGTATAATTTCTTGCTGCTGTCCATTTGAGATCAAAGTTCCTCTTTTCCCCAATGTAATGGCTACTATTTTAGCTCCTAATGCATGAAGAGTTTGCACACCGCTTTCGAGCTCTTCGGTCCCTGCAATTATTTCCAATTCCTCCTCACTGACTTTCACAAAATCAGACAGCGAGATTCCTTGTTTCACTAAGTCGACAAAAAGACTTTCTCTTCCTTTCCAAAGGTCCAACCGATAGTTAGGATCAAAGGATATAAACTGTCCTCTTCCCTTTGCAGAATGCAAGGTATTCAAGTAGGTGGTTCTGAAAGGCTCCTCCAATAGAGCGGTTGCAGAACCGAAATGCAGGATGGAAGCTTGCTCCATTTTGTCTTGATCAAGTTCCTCCTCCAATAAAAAGGCATCTGCCCCCCGGTTAAAGACAAAATCTCTTTCGCCATTTTTCTTTAAAGACACAAATGCCAATGTTGTCGGGTTGGTATTATCCATTACAAGCATCGACGTGTCTACCTTTACATCTTCCAATGTACTTTTTAGAAAGTGTCCAAAGGGATCATTCCCGACCTTCCCGCTGAACAGCGCATATCCCCCCAATTTCACAATGGTTGCACATACATTAGCAGGAGCTCCCCCTGCTTGCTTTTCAAAATTTTTCCCTTTTACTAAATCAATGCCCACATCTGTACAGAAAAAGTCTATCAGCAGCTCTCCCATACAAATGACGGAAGTATTTCCTCCCATTAAAAGCCCCACCTTTACATCCATAGTTGAAAAGCTCTAACCAGAAATTCGATTAGAGCTTTTCTTTATTTTTGTATCTACTAAACACCGCTGTTGATTTCCGCAAAAGGCTGCGCTTATCCAAGGGCGACCTTGAGCCTCCTCGGGCTTTGCCCTGCGGGGTCTCAAGATTGCCGCTACTCCCCTGCAGGAGTCTCCGCCTTTTGCTTCAATCAACAGCTAGAAACCAGATTATAATCACAGTTAACTTTAACTGAGTCTAATATTCACTTACTCCAGATTGATTTTAGTGGTGTAAGTGTTAATTGACGTACGTTTGCCGTTCCTTCTTTTGAAAATAAATTCACCTTATCTGCTTTTTCATGAGGAAAGACAAGGCTGGTAACTGCAATCCTTCCATTGTTTGCAAAGACCTCAATGGATGATGCATCCACGAAGATTTGAAGATTTATTGTTTTACCATCCATATTCAATGGTGCCACCTGGATAGCAGCGAATGATTCTGAGAAGCTATTATCACCAGCACCCGTACGATCAACAATTAACTCTTCCTTCACTGCATCATAGCTGATTGTTGTCTTTTCCTCCTTGGAATTCAAGACGGATAAACCGAATGATTCTGCGGTCTCTTTTTCAAATTTAACCTCTATCTCCGTTAATTCACTGATCTTGTAAGAAATCGGTTCATTTCCGTCAAGAGCTAGATTTTTAAATGACTCCGCTTCCCCTCGGATGGTTTTGATTTCCGCTACAGGTGACTGCAAGATTCGCAGACCGGCGGCCGTGGATGTTAGAGATAATTCTCTTGGTAATGTCATCGCACTGCGCCATTCTTTTGTTGGCAATTGATTAGCATAGCGCCAGTTGCTCATCCAGCCAATATAGATCCGTCTGCCATCCTCTCTTGGAATATCTGACCAGCTGACACCTGCATAGTTATCTCTGCCATAGTCCAGCCATAGAACAACTTCTTCAGAATTTTCATTCAAAAAGGTTGTGCCATCAAAGTCCCCGACAAAATACTGAGTTCTGGATCCTTCTTTGAATTTAGGGTTATCTCCAATGCTTACGAGCATGACCCATTTCTTGTTCCCCGGTTCTCCATCAATAGGCAATTGAAATAGATCCGGACATTCCCAGACACCGTCATGTGACCCTTCTTTTATTCCAAACACACTTGCAAACTCCCACTCTTTCAAGTTGAGGGATGTGTAGATTGTAACAGTTTGACCTGTTGCCAGCACCATCACCCATTTGTTTGATTCTTCATGCCAGAACACTTTTGGATCACGGTAGTCGGTAATGTCCACATCAGAAAGGACCGGATTTCCTTCGTAAGTTTCCCATGTTCTTCCATCATCTTTGCTGTACGCCAAGCTTTGACGTTGTCGTGGCCGCTCTGTGCCAGGATAGTTATCTGCATGTGTAAAAATCGCAACCAACCCCGGAGCTTCCTCAAAAAATCCTGTAGTATTATTCCAGTCCACAACCGCGCTTCCGGAGAAAATGGCACCATGCTCATCCGGGTATAATGCAATAGGAAGCTCTTCCCAATGGATCATATCTTTGCTTACGGCGTGGCCCCAGTGCATTGGCCCCCATGTCGTACCGTGCGGGTGATACTGATAGAATAAATGATACTCTTTGTTGAAAAACACCATCCCGTTCGGGTCGTTCATCCATTTTTCCTTGGGGGAGAAATGGAATTGTGGGCGATGATTTTCTTTATATTGAACTGTCATAAACACTCTCTCCTTTACGAGGCTTTCGCCAGATTACAAAGAAAATGCCGGACACCTCCCAAACTATTGACAATATACGTCCATATTCCGGGTGGTGACAGGCACTTGTAAAATGATTACTGTCTATCAAATCCTGCTTGTTTAATCTCAAGCCATTCAGATAAACCTAGGCGCTCCAATTCTTCGAGGTATTCCGCCCATTCCGCTTCTATTTTTCCATTGGTAATCCATTCTGCACGCTTTCTGTTTACATATGGAAATAAGTCCGCTTCAATGGTGGAGAGGCGATCAAGTTCCTCTTTATCGAAAAATACTTTCGGGTAGATATTATCTGCTTTCATGTGTGGAACCATAACTTCTTTCATCAAGTTCAATCTCCATGCAGCATCATCCGGCTTGGTAGTAACCGTACCATAGTAACTATCAAGAATTGCAAGTGGTCCACCGACAGAGGTTTTTTCGCGCAATTCAACAGGTGCCGTACCGTCCAGAGACAAATGTCTTAGCATTTCTTCCTCTTCATCCCACTCAAAGATGTTTTGTTCCTCATCATCACCAAAGGTACCCCAGTTGTTTTGTACAGATTGTGCTGGATCGTAAAGCTCATCAATCCACTTAGCAGTCAATTCAAGGTTTTTATTGGCACTTGTAATAACCATTCTGGAGCGATCAAAGCCCATTCCATTGGTTCTTGTAACGTTCTTGTGCCCATCTGGTCCGGATAAAGGAGGCATTAAATCGTATTTATCGTTCATACCTGTAATATTTCCTTTATCCCATGTGAAGTACATTCCATATCGTCCTTCTTGTCCTTTTGCCACATATGCAGGCCATTCATGCTCAAATGCCTCAATATCAAGAAGTTTCTCTTCATACAATTCGTTCATGAAATTGATTGCTTCGATATAACCTTCATCAGCTGCAGTCAATTTCACTTCCCCATCATTCGTTACTACTGTGCGATCCCAGTTATCGCCAAGACCGAATGATCCAAATAGGAAGCCAGGATCTTGACCACCGTCATTTATAATAAATGACATCGGAATTGTTTGTCCGTCTCCTGCAGGGTCGTTGTCTCTGAAGGCAATCAATACCTCTTTTAATTCATCAGTCGTTGTCGGGATTTCCAGTCCTAGCTGGTCAATCCACTCTACATTGATCCAAGGGAAATTATCGACAGAATGAATGCTTTCTTTTCCTTCCCCTAATTCTTCAATCCAAGGAAAGGCATAGATATTTCCGTCAGGAGCTGTCATCATCGCTTCGTATTGTGGAGCTTTCTCCAACACAGCTTTCAGGTTTGGCATATGATTTTCAATTAGATCGTTTAGTGGAATAATTGCTTCATCTTCTGCAAGCTTTAACAGCTCATAGTCGCTGAAGGCAGCATTCTTGATCGCGTCCGGCATTTCGCCAGTAGCCATCGCAAGGTTTCTTCTTTCTCCAAATACTTCTCCAGTGAAATTTCTCCACTCAATGTGAACACCTGTTTTTTCTTCTAATCTTTCATAAATCAACTTTTCGTTCGGATCATCAGGAGCCAATGGAGAGCTGGATGTCATAATTTTCAACGAAATGTCTTCCTGCTTCAATGGGAATGTAATATCTTCTAACTCGTAATCATCTGACCATGTCTGTGCTGTATTGTTGGAACAGCCAGCAATCAATAATACACTTGCCAGAAAGGAAGCTAGCAATACTTTGTACATTTTTTTCATAACCTTACCCCACTTTTCATTTTTATAGAGTTTTATTTCAGGCTGTTTTCGTAAACTTTGTTGCTTTTCCGTTTTTTTATATCAACCGTTATACTCCTTGCTGTCGTGCTCTTTTCCTGGTTGTCCAGGATAAACTGCATACCTAATTTAGAGTAGAAAAGCGGTAAAAAGTCCAATTGCCAACTTTTTACTAAGAATAGCAACAATCTTTCAGAAAAGAGCTTTATTTCAATGACCCAACCATAACCCCTTTTTCAAAATACTTCTGGAAGAAAGGGTACATTATCAATAAAGGTAAACTTGCTACAACGATGGACGAGTACTTGATCATTTCTGCAATCTTCTGCATCTCGGCACGTGCCAGCTGGTCGGCAATCATGCCAGGCTGTACTTCGTTCTGAATGAGGATTTCACGTAATACTAGTTGCAACGGATAGAGTGAACGGTCATCCAGATAAATCATCGCTTGGAAATAGGCGTTCCATTGACCGATAAAGGCGAATAGTGCCAGCACGAAGATAATTGGTTTGGCTAAGGGCAATACAATTTTCCAGAAGATCATCAAGTCAGATGCGCCATCTATTCTTGCTGCCTCTTTCAGTTCTTTTGGGATCGCTTTAAAGTATGTCCTTGCCAGGATAAGATTCCAAACTCCAACTGCACCAGGCAGAATGATCGCCCATGGAGTATTCAACAATCCCATTGAACGGACAACCAAATAGGTCGGAATCATTCCGCCATTGAAAAACATGGCAATAAGGAAGAAGATAACAAAGAACTTTTTCCCGACAAGATCGTCCACTGATAATGCATACCCAGCAAGAACGGTAAAGCTGATGGCCACAAATGTAAATCCTGATGCATATAGAACAGAGTTGAAGAATCCTCTCATTATCGTGCCATCTTGGAAGATTCGAACATATCCGTCAATTGTCCAATGATCAGGATTGAACGACAATCCCTTTGTAGCCAGGATTTGGGGCTGCAAAAACGAGCCAAGCAGGACATATAAGAGAGGAACTGTTACAACGATTACAACCAGACTCAACAACACTTTATTGACCAGAAGAATTATACGGTCCGTTTTTGAGCTGTCTAGTAAATGGGTTCTTTTAGAATTACTCATCGTTTTCCTCCTTTCCTAATAAAGCGTTTCGCCTTTTAGTTTTTTCACTACCTGATTCGCTGTTGCTAGCAATACAAGACCAATTACGGTATTGAACAAACCTACCGCTGCCCCGAATGACCAATCTCCTGCAAGAAGTCCGCGCTTATATACATAAGTGTCGATAATTTCGGAAGCGGGCAAGTTTCGGTCTGTTTGGAGCAAGTAGGCTTTTTCAAACCCGACACCCATGATTCCTCCAATAGAAAGAATGAACAGAACTGCCATGACCGGTTTCAGTACCTGAAGATCAATATGCCAGATTCTCTGTAAAAGAGAGGCACCATCGATTGTTGCTGCATCATGTAGCTGCGGATCAGAATTGGATAGGGCCGCAACATAGACAATTGATGCAAAGCCGGCACCCTGCCATATACCAGATGTGATGAAGATGGTCCTAAAGTAATCAGGTTCAGACATAAATGAAACAGGACGATTCATAATCCATCCCAGCAATCCATTAATAGGTCCTGCCGGAGATAAGAAGAGGAACAGCATTCCGGCGATAACAACCGTAGAAATGAAATATGGTGCATAGATAACCAGCTGGATGTTCTTTTTAATTCCTGACCTTCTGATCTGATGAAGCATAAGTGCCAATATGACGGGGACAGGAAACCCGATAAGCAGTTCATAAGAACTCAGCTTAATCGTATTCAGGAAAATCTGCAGAAAGTTTGGTGACGTCAGGAAACTGGTGAAGTGGGCAAAACCAACCCAGTCGCTTCCCCATATCCCTTTTGTCACACTAAAGTTCTGAAAAGCAATCAGCACGCCATACATTGGTATATAGTTGAAAATAAAAACAGATAACACTGCTGGTGCCAGGAATAAGTACAAAACCCAATTTTTCTTTATGTAGGCCATTCGGTTCTGCTTCCTTTTTTTTGTTTTAGGAACTTTCGTGGCCTCACTTGTAATTTCTACCGGCTTGTTCAGAGGTTCTAAACCCTGACTCATGAATATCACCCCTTTATATATTTTTTGCGATTTTGTTCTACAAGCCCTTCGCTGCCTGCTTCAGACCTGTTGAGGATTCAAGATAACGCTTTCTTTGTTCAAATATAGCAAAAAAAAAGATAATGATAGTTTAATATTTTTGGGTTAAGTGTTTTAAAATCTTCGGTAGTTGAAACCGGTTACAATATAAACAAGCCTAAAAATAAAAACCAGGCAAAAACCGCCCGGTCCTTAATAAAGATAAAAAATTATTGGTTAATCGCCGCTGTTCCTTTCCGCAAATAGCTGCGCTTATCCTAAGGGCGACCTTGAGCCTCCTCACTCCGTTGCGGGGTCTCAAGATTATCGCTACTCCCCCGTGGGAGTCTACGCTATTTGCTCCAATCCACAGCTAGAAACCATTAAAAGCAATTCGTTTTCAGTTTTTCAGTGCCCTCCAGGAGGCCAGAGGAGGCTCCCGGACCGCCCACTGGAAAGCGAAGTGCCTGGAACGGAGATCAACCGGATTTTATACTCCCTCATGATAGTAAAGGTTTTCTCAAAAACTTAAATATTATTAAAGAGCTTCAGAGGGAAAACTCTCAGCATGTGAAGCTTTTTCTTTTCTCGGAAAGGAATGGGAGGCCACTTTTGTCATGAAATAGGCTGCGAGACTTATACCGAAAACAAGTATTAATGCCGGAATCACCATATAGGCATAAGCAACCACTGCAAGTAATGCAAGCAGGAAAATGGTATGAAACGGTTTTGCAACCGCAAGAATTACCGCATGGAATGGATACTGCAAAAGCTTCAAGTCAAAATGTACGAATATCGGAAATATATACAATATGGTCAAAAGATAGAGAATACCTATGACAACCGTTGCACTTGCCAAAACCAATTGAAGAATGCCGTTCTCCATCTGCTGCAGCACTCGGATATCCAGATATAAAATTAATCCCACCATCATCACCAGATACCCTATCACGTTGGACATAATGAACTCTGATTTAAAATGATTCCAGAAGGATTTAATAACAGCTGTATCCTCATCCTCCATTATCATTTGCTTTAAAACTGCAAACATTGCCGCAGTTGCAGGGAAAAGTCCTGCTATCAAAAGACCTGATATAGAAAATAAAACCCATAGAAGGTTGAGTAATACTAGATTAAATGCCCAATTTCCTAAACGAATGTACCATTGAGACATATCAAACATATGATTACACCTCCATCACAATGACGACGGAAATTCCCCCGTCTCCCCTTCACTTTATCAAAGATGACCAGAATGATAGTTTAATATTTTCGGTTGCGGACTTTTAATATTTTCGGATGTTGAAAACGCATACAAAAAACCTCCAATATATATTTGGAGGTTTACAACTCATTCATTCTCTTGGAGGGCATTGTTTATTTTTTCAACCGCTTCATCTGCCGCTTCCTTTATATCCCTGCCTTTAATACCCACATCTTCAAATAATTCCTTTACTGTATCGCTGACTACGGAATAAGCGGGGGTCACCGGGCGGTTTCTGGAATGATTCTGGCCTTGTTGGATAAAGATATTTTTGGGATACTCGTTTAACTCAGGAAGAGCCTCTGCTACCGAATACCTAGCAGGGATTTCCCCCGTGAGTTCCGCAAACTTTTTGGAGCCCTCATAGCTTGTCAGGAATTTAACGAATTCCCAGGCCTCTTCCGGGTACTTCGTTTGGGACGATATCCCGACGGCCCATCCTCCGCTTGGAGTCACCTGATATTCTCCCATCGGCAGCGGTGCGACTCCGAAGTCCTCTTCAAGTGAAAAGTCTTGAATGTTCTCTAACTCCTGCAAATCCCAGGATCCCAAAATGGTCATCGCAAGCTTCTCTGTCTCAAAAGCTGCTGGAGGCAATTGCATAGTAGCCACATTATGTTCGAAATAGAGGTCTTGGTAGAATTGCAGTGCTTTTAAAGATGCTTCGGAGTTCAAGTAACCTTCCGCTGTTGTTCCGTCAGGACTCAGTACACTTCCGCCGAACTGCCATAGTATGGGCATCTTGAAATAGGCAGGTCCTTCGCCGTCCATGAATCCCTGGGCTGGATCTATTCCATATACCTCATGGTCAGGATTGTTTATTTTTAACGCAATCTCTAAAACCTCTTCCCATGTCAACGGATTGTCGGGATCTTGTGAAGGAAAAGGGATGCCGGCTTTTCTGAACAAATGCTTATTATAATACAAGGCTATGCTCGATTCGACAATGGGTGCAAGATATATTTCCTCTTCAAAGGTTAATCCGGCAATGGTCGGCTTTGAGATATCGTCAATATTGCCTTCCTCTTTCATGTGCCGGTCCAAGGATAAAAGTGATCCTGCATTGGCGTAGAGCCCTAAGTTAGGACTGTCGATTGTCATAATATCCGGATGGTTTCCGGCAGCCAATTCTGTTCGAAGACGCAGTTCATATTCACGTCCCCAATACTGTGCCTGCATATTGATTTTTATATCCGGATGGAGTGCCTCAAAATCTGCCACTAATTGTTCATATGCAGAATTGAATGATGCATTTCCTAGATTGCGCCAAAAGGTGAGCTCTACCTGTTCAACACTTTCCGCTTCCTCCCCATTATCCACGTTTTTATCAGAGAAGCTATTTACAAACAAGGCATACCCTGCAGCAATGACTAAACCCAGCAGTACAAGGATAAGGACTATCCTTTTTTTCATAAGATCACCTCTCTTTCTATTCACCTCAGCTGTCAGGGTGTATGGATTTGCGATAATCTGCCGGAGATTGGCCAAATTGCTTTTTAAAAACCGTGCTGAAATACCCTGAACTGGAGAAGCCAACCAGATGAGCAACGTCAATAATCTTAAGCTGCGGATCCTTTAAAAATTTTTTGGCATTCTCCATTCGCAGACAATTTAGATAATCACTGAAATTTTGGCCGACATGGTTTTTGAAAATCTCAGATAAGTAAGCGCTATTAATATGGAATTGCTTGGATAAGGTGGAGAGTGTAATTTCACTGGCATAATGAGTCTCAATGAATCGTCTTGCATTTTCCACCAACTCAGAACCGCTTGAAGAAGAGCGGACTTCCTTTACCTTCTCCACAATGGCCTGAGCCAATTGATGAAGTTGCTCTTTCACCCTGCTTTGGGAATTGAGCTCCCATATGCTTTGCTGGCAATTCCAGATTCTATCTCTCCCCTCCACCGTATCCACATCATATTTTCTGGCAAGTGAACCTAATAGAAATAGAACCCGGTTGGAGAGGAAGGAAAATGCCATCATGGAGAGATTTTCTCCTAAAATATCCTGGAGGGAATTCTGGAATGCCCGTTGGTCGGCATTTTCAATGGCATTCGTTAATCTCATCTCCACATCCAAGGTGAAATTGAATACATCGTTTTGAGCCACCCCTTCAATAACCTGTGAAAGGGGCCCCACCTGACTTTGACTCCAGGAGAGCAGCGCGGAAATATAACCATTCTTAAATTGTGGAAAGCTTGTGACACTCTTCCCGATTCCGATAACCGTTTCTACTTTTAAATATTCTTTTAATTTGACCTGCAAGTTTCTGATAAAATTCGATGAGTGCGTTAAGGCTGTATCATTCTTTTGCCATATAAAGTGAATCATATTGGCATAGCCTGCATCATAGAAGAAATATGTACCTTCATTTCTTTCAGCATATTCCTTGCAGAACATCTTGAATGGTAACAGCAGCTCTTTTAATTCTTCGGGGCTTCCTTCTGCTCTTCTTATTTCAACCGTTATGAATTGTACCTCGGTATTCTCCTGTGCCAAAGTCTCCAGTTGCAACTGTTTTAACCTTTCCTTGGCAACATTATATTCCGAGAATTCCTCCTTCACTAAATACAGTAAATACTGCTCGCGCATCTCCTCCAGCTGGTTATGGACAACCCTGCTCATGCGCTCCGTTTCCAGTTGTTTTTTCTTTTCCTCATCTGCTTCGATGCGGATTCGTTGCAGTGCCTCCTCCAATTCATCAGGAGCAACAGGCTTTAGAAGGTAATCTTTTACTCCCGCCCTCATCGAGGATTTTGCATATTCAAAATCGGAATAGCCCGATAACACGATTATTTTTATATCTGGGTACTCCACATGGCATCGTTTGACAAATTGCATTCCATCCATAATCGGCATGCGAACATCTGTAATGACGATGTCCACTTCTTGTTCTTTCAGAATCTCGAGGGCTTCCTGACCGTTTGCTGCCTCAGCGACAATTTCAAAGCCTTCCTGTGCCCAATCCATTTTCATTCGGAGACCTTTACGAATTTGAATCTCGTCATCACTAATCAGTACCTTCATCATGTATATCCCCCTTAACTTTTATACATAATGTTATCTTCGTTCCTTTGTTTCTCTCAGAATCAATGTGAAAGCTGAAATCGTCCCCATAATAGAGCATCAATCTCCCCAGGACATTCTTCAACCCGATACTTGTCCCTTTGCTGGCCAGCACATTCGTGGAATCATTCATATCTGCATTCATCAAATCTATTATGACTTCCTCTGACATCCCGATGCCATTATCTTCAACCGAGATGAATACCCGGTCCTTTTCTTTTACTGTCTTAATATTTATTTCTGCATACGTGTTCTCTATAAAGCTGTACTTTGCAGCATTTTCCACAAGTGGCTGGATTATAAATTTAATAATAGGCAGCAGCTTTGTTTCCGGTTCCTCTTCAATACTAATGGAAATGGCATCTTCGTACCTGACTTTGAGAATGTCTGTAAAATTGCGAATATAATTTATTTCCTGGCCTAATGATACGACATCGCTGTGGGTATTCAAGGAATAGCTCATCATCCGCCCCAAATAGACACTGACATTGATAACGTCTTTGTTTTTCCCCTGTGCAGCCAATCCTCCAATAATCTCGAGCGTATTATTCATAAAGTGAGGATTAATTTGGAGAAGCAATGCTTTATATTCTGCATCCTTTCTCCGGAGATTTGCTTCATATTCGATTGTAATCAGTTTATTCAACCGGTCAATGGTCTGGTCGAATACTTTAATATGATAGCCGATTTCATCTTTGGGTGATTTTATTGAAGTCATATATTGCTTTGCACCTGTAAAATCCCCTCGCTCGACATATCCCATCGCTTTGGTCATTTTCCCCAGAGGTCGTACAATATTGGTGGAAAACAGATAGGAAGCAAGAATTGTCAGGATAAAGATGACTGCGGAAGTATAAAGCAATCGTTTTTGCAATTCATGGACCTTGGAAAACAACTCCGATTTGGTGATTTCACTAAAGAGAATCCATTCTCCTACAGAGAGTTTTTGATAGAAAACGAAGTATTCCTCCCCCTCATGAGAAGTTTCTATTAAACCGTTATCGCCTCTACTATTCGCAATTTTCTCCAGACTATCATCCAGTACTTTCTCTGGAGTGCGTATGCTGCCTGTCAGAACATTTTCACCTATGCTGTTCATTAAGTAAACCCGGCCATTTTCCCCTAGTGTTACTTTTTCTAGGGCCTTTTCCAGCAAGGTTGATGGCAGATTCACCTTTATCACTCCGGAGAGGTTAAGCGTGTAGATATCATACAAAGGAATTACAAAACTATTTACATAGCTTTGTACATAAGTTTGCTGATAGGCGTCTGTATGTGCCTTGATCCAACGCTGATTTTTTTCTGAGTAATCTTGATACCACTCTACTTCGGAGAGAAAAGGGTGATTCGTCCAGATTCCTGTGCCATCATTCATAAAGACAGAAATGGACATGGTGTTAGAATTATTCAAGGCCATGGAAGACAGCCAGACTCTTAGTTCGTTTCGGATAAAATGAAGTTCCGCCTGTGATGCATTATCGCTCTCTTCCAGCTGCAGCCATTGCTGCGTGTTTTGATTCACCAGCACCTGCTTTCCAAGATCCTCGGCTTGAACAGTTACGGAATCTAAATATAAGGAATATTGATCCATCATATCAAGAGTATTGCTCTTAGTCTGCTCTTCAATAACCGAAGTAAACCAGCTCGGAATGATAATGGACAGAACAATAAATGGGACCGTTAACATAATGGTGAAAATAAAAAACAGCCGATTTCGCAACGAAAAAAACATATAGCCCCCCAGAGAGATAACCTTTATAATTATTACTTCTATTCTAATGGAATAACGTTTATAAGGTATTATTTTGTTTTCTTACTATTCTTATAAATTAACAGATGAATCGGTGGCTGTCACTGTCGGAATTGCAATGGGGACGGTTCTTGCGCTTCTTTTTAAGAAAAAAGGAAGCAAAAGACCCGTCCCCACGCTCTTTCTCACCTCTCAAATAATTTCCCCCTCATATACTTAGTAATAATGTCCGTTCACAAGGAGCGAAAAACATGGCGAATAGACCACCAGTGTTGCAGAGAGGAGATACGATTGGTTTAGTTACTCCGGGAAGTCCGCTTGATGCGGCGATTATAGATGCAAGGGTGCAATTTTTGAGAGACATGGGGTTTAATGTTGTTTTTGGGAAGTACGTGTATTCTATAGATGGTATCGTGGCAGCTCCTGCAGATCAAAGAGCAGAGGATATTATGGATATGTTCCAGAATCCGAATGTAAAGATGATTCTACCGACACGTGGGGGGACAGGGGTTCAGGGTATTCTTCCCTTTTTGGATTATGATGTCATCAGGGAAAACCCTAAGCTCATTTCAGGGTACAGCGACATCACTGTATTGTTAAACATTCTGAATCAGTTTAGTGATCTCATTACCTTTCATAGCTTGATGCTTATTGATTTTCGACCGGAGACTCCTGCTTATAATTTTAATCAATTTTTTGCAGCGACCTCCACATTAACTTCTCCTCGGCCCATTCTGAATCCACCGGAAATGGCGCTTATGAGTATAACACCTGGAAATGTGACAGGTCCCATAGTTGGAGGGAATATGACATCCATCGTGAATACCCTCGGGACCCCATATGAAATCGATACAAAAGGGAAAATTTTATTCCTAGAGGATGTCCACACACCAATGAACATGATGCTCCGGTACTTTACCCAGCTATCCATGGCAGGGAAATTTGATGATTGCCTTGGCATTATTATGGGGGAATGTACCGATTGTCCGGTTTCCTATAACACCACATTTGCAGACCTGGTGAATTATTTTCTCGTGCCAATGAAGAAACCGCTAATGGTAAATCTAGCTACTGGACATGGCAGATATAAAGCTGCTATTCCGATAGGGGCAACTGTTAATTTGAATACAACTAATACTACTTTAACCGTTATAGAGCCAAGTGTTTCTAGCTGATAGTAGATTGCCAAGTGCTTCAGGGGGACATTCAAAAATCACCGTCAACAGGTCTTCATACCCTACATGAAGACCTCTCCAACCGGAAAAACGGAGATTTACGTAAACCACTCTAAAGAAGCGAAAGAACCGTCCCCATACATACATATCCAAATTAATTAACTACAATTGGGGCACTATATACGCTAACTGGAGGGATTTAAGATGATGAAGAGGATTACACTATTTTCATGTTTAGCATTCCTACTGCTAATGGGACTTCAACCAGCTTCCTTTGCAGAGGCAACACAGCAATCAAGTGAACAGGCGCCAAGCTATGCAAAGTGGGGGCAGCTAGCGATGAAACGTATGAAAGAAGCCTACCCTAAAGCGAATATTGTGGATTATCTTCATGTGGGCAGACAGGAAGGCCCCGTGTTAACAACAGAAAAATTTAGGTTATGGCTAAAAGAAGGGGATAGGGAGTTCGGGGTCAATGTAACGATTAGTTTTTATAACAAGACAGAGACGGTAAAAGAAGTTAAATTAGAAGAAATAAAGCGGAGAAACAATGGTAAAAGACGCTAGACAGAGGGATTCACGTGCCTTCGAGAAAAATAGCCCAAGGTTAATGTACATAACCTGGGCTATTCATATCCTATCTCTATCTCAGCTCGCTTTTTTGTATCTGAGAGGACTGACTTTCTGGGTACTTCAAAAATGGGCAGGCGTGCATGGCCCCTCTACCCTCCCCTCTCCCTTCCCAACAAAATGCCGTCTCTTATTGTTCTTTTGCTGAAAATGAAATATGGAGCTTGGACTACTTCGGTTAGGGTAGCTATTGTTTCGATGCCTGGTAGTATAATGTCTTTCCTTTTTTTAGAGAGTCCTTCTATTTTTGTTCGCTCATTAAGTGATAAAAGTGAGAGGTCTCTAGCGATAGATTTAATTTCCTCTACTTTCATTTCATGTTGCTTTGAGTTGTATTTGGCTTGATATATTTTTCCTAAGTTACGGGCTGTGCCCCCGATACCGATAACAGGGTGCTTTACATCCGTTAACCACGAAACAGATCGGAAATTAGAGGATAGAAAGGAGCGAAGCTTGTTTACCTGCATACTAGATACTTGATTTGTAGAGGTGAATTTGGCATTTAAGGATACAGCACCAAATGAAAAGCTGTGGTATTGAACAAATTTCCTCTCCCGAAATAAGGTAACTTCTGTACTTCCACCACCAATATCGATTATTATTCCATCCTCCATTGTGATGGAATCAATCACTCCTAAATATCCGTAATATGCTTCCTCATATTCACTCAATACACTGAAAGAGTAACTTGTTTGCTTTTTAATTATAGATAAAATTCCTTCCTGATTGACCGCTTTTCTTATTACTTCGGTTGCAAACCCAATAACTTCTGAGACGTTAAAAGAATCAATCACCTGTTGGAATTGTTTTAACGTGTTAATGATGAGCTGGATTCCCTCCTTGCTCAGATGTCCATTCCCACTTAAATGATTCATAAGCCGTGTTGCAACTTTAGCTTTTTTAATTTCTTCAAAGTTTCCAGCAGGATCAATTATATATAAAGCTAACCGAATAGAGTTGGATCCTAAGTCAATTAGTGCTACAACTTTGTCTTTCACTGCTGTTTTACACCTTCCTTTATTCGGGGACAAGTTCCTCGACCAAAATTAGTAGTATGAAGGGAACGTCTTCAAAATTGGGTCACCGTGCCTGTCCCCACGACGCTCCTCACCCCTTCTTCAACCGCCAATTAACTTCACGAATTTCAAACTCCTCATACCCCTGCATCTCCCCCCACTCTTTTGTTTGGTGGTAATCTTCATGGGAGGCGTCATTTATTATAGAAAGAAATGTCTCAAACCCCATCTCTCCTCCTACATCCTCAGGCGGGGCATCCCCTTCACCACCCGTACAAATAGGGAAGTTGACCGTGTAATCATCAATAACCTCTTCCACTTCAATGGTATGCTTCCAGTTATCACCGAAATCATAATTATAAACGATCTTTGTATCCGCAAAATCCTTTAGCTTCTCGCCTGTTTCCATTTTCATAGAAATCACGCCCTGGTAGCCAAAAGCTTCATCATTACAGACCAGGTTAAGGCTTGGTCTATCATGCCACTCGGAACCATCTTCCTTCTTCTCAAAAATTTCATAGTCATGAAGATGGCTATTTTGCCAGGAGAAAGCAGTCTGCAAAACGTCATGTAGCTCTGGGAAAGTGATGCCGGCAGGAACGGTGATCCGCCTCCACACATTGTGCTGTTCAAGCTCCAGCGTGACCTTCAGCACCATTGCCTCCGTATTAAAAACAGGTTGACCCGAAAACTCCTCCAAATCCTTATACATCTGTTTATTAGGATAAAAATAAGCCTTCTTCCCGTCCCCAACCAACATCGAGCTAATCCACTTGCTCATCTCCACTTGCACGATGGAACCCGGTTCCCATAAATCCTCACCAAAATGAACTGCTTCACACGCCTTATTTAACCGCGCCACCAACTTACGGTCTTTCGTTTTGGAGTACATCATGCCTGTTGAAGCTTGCAGATACCCTTCAATGATCTCTTCATTAATAGACTCAGCATGAAAAACCTCACGAATCGCATCCTTAATTAACGTGTCAAAATTCTTTTTATCCTTTGCTTTCAAGCCATAAAGTACAACGGCATACCGATTTTTATCATTAACAAGAACGAAGAACTTTTCCCTGCCAAACTTCATAAAATTGGCATGCCACCCAAGCAGCGGATTACCTTCTTCTCTAGGTTCCTGAGGCGTCACTTTCAACTCGTCGAATAGCTTCTTCGTGCACTGAATTAGCATAGGAACTCTCCTTTAATCGTATTGCTTTGATTTTATCATAGGAATGGGTCGGCGTGCCTGTCCCCTCGAGTCCCCTCTCCCTAACCCACCTTTCCCGTAAACCTACATACCGGATACCCGCTACATCCATAAAAAGCCCCATACTTCCCTTTCTTCAAAGAAAGCTTCCCACCACACTTGGGACACAAATCGGAACTCACTGGGGTAACTATCTCCCTCTTCCCTACTGCCTTTACTATTGCTGCCTTCTGACTTTTCTTACTCTTAATCGCCTCTACATGTTTTTTATGTACCATCTTCTTTTGCTTTCTATCCTTAATGACCAGTTGTTCAAGGGCATTGTTGATTTCCCCGAGCCCCGTCTCACTTATCTGTCGAGTTAACGATTCCTTTATGACACGGTTTAGCTCTGGAATCTGAATGACTCGCGCGGAGCTAAAGTCGTCCTCAAATTTCAAGGTAGACCTACTGGAAAAAGCAATGATAGATTGAAAGTTATGTTGCTCTCCAAGGTAACTTTTTAGTGCCTGAATATGCCCATAGTTTTGCCAGATTGGGTTCAAGAATTTTTCTTTTCGCTTATAAATCACCTGCGTCCAATTCCGTTGATTTTCCTTCCCGAAAATCCACCCATCATAATGCTTCGTTTCAATAACAAAAATACCGGTTGGCGAAGTGACCACATGATCCACTTGCGAAGTGCCACCTTCTTGATTTGGAACATATAAATCATGATAGACCTTGAACATAGGCCCAAGTTTAGCAAGCTCCTTGTTCACTGCCCGCTCCCCCGCTGCTCCTTTTATCGTTGCGAAATTGGCTTTTAAGTATAGGACACCTGCTAAGAAAATAAATGGTAAAACAAAAGGAGCAATAAAAGATAATATAATGACACCAATACAAATAACTGCGACTTTCTGAAGGTTAGACAAATAGACACCTCGTTTAGTTTTAATAGTTAGCACACTTCCAATAATAGGATAAGCGCTGGCTAGAATCTAGTATATTATGTAAAATTATCAGTAAAATAGAACTAATTAGTACAGTACTAAACTAAAAAGAGCCTGCACATTCCTTTTGAATGAGCAGGCTTTTTGTTATGTGTGCAAGCAGTCCTAGCCCCAAAATAACTAGAAAATTTTACAAGGAGGAAGCGCTAGAACCGTCCCCAAATGGTCCCCAGAGAGATTATTTATGTAAATATATGGATTGTCGTAATTTGAACGTGTTTTTTGTATACTTAGGAGCGTTTTTTGTACACTTTCGACTCTTTTTTGAATAATTCATTCAGTTTATTGTATAATTCACTTCACTAATCTAACTTGGAGTCATTCAGTCCAACCCAGCAAGGCAACCAGTCCGCTCGGACGATGTTATATCGATAAACCACTTGAAATTAGTCGATATATGACGCAATCCTCTAACCCCTAATGCAAAACTACCAAAAATTAATTTATTCAAACGTTTGATTAAAATTTTCTATTTTAATAAAGTAAGAGCCCGAAAATCACTCTATGAATCTACAAGTCAATCCTCGAAAAATTCATATAATTCCTCCACATCATTCGCCTTAAAGATCAATTTCTCTCTATCAAAAACCAACATAACTGGAAATTCTCCAATTCCAAGCTCTTCTTTGTAATCCACTACATACTCCTCATCGTAAACCATCCAAGTAGCAACCACTTCTTCATCCGCGAGCTCCCGGATCTTTTCATATAGAGTCTCTTGCAACTCAGAAGGCAATATCGACCCTTCTTCAAACATGACGTCGAGATTATAGCCATCTACATGCGATAACAGCCTTGCATACTTTTCTTCATAGGTCATCTCTAATAAAATGATTTCTTCCGGAGTACCTTCGAAACTACCTTCACTTGGTGGATTCACTAACACTTTTTGCCCCTTTTTCATATCTTCAATAGAAGCCTCTTTTCCATCCTCAAATTTTATCGCAGTTTCTTTGGTTAAATTAGCCATATATGAGTAGCCTTCGTCCGTCTGATTGGGACCTTTACGATTCCGCTTCACCCATTCAGAAATGTCTACCTCAACGCTATTTCCACTCACCTCCCACACCTTTCCGATCATTTTATCGTCTTCATAATGTGAGTATGGGTTTTCTCCATTGGTCAGTGGATTTGTTCCACAAGCTGTGAGAAGTGAGAAGCAGAATATAATTAATATTGTATATCGCATAGTTCACTCCTTTGGGCTAAGGGGAAAGTCCCTTCAACCCTTTTATTTAAATCTCACTTCTAATTGATCGAGTTCCCGTCTCATCTGGTAGACTATTTCTTCATATTCTGGATGTTTTTTTAATTCTTCTGATCCATCCTCAAATTGGTTGTAAATGAAGTAATAATACAATCCATTGCTGCTATCAATATAGAGCATTTCGCTCCCGTCACTTGAGTCCATAGTAAATTCTGCGGGATTTTGTACAGATTGTCTAATTTCGAAAATGGTGTCTTGAAGTAAACTTCCATTTGCCTTGGGCTTGAAAAAATGGTGATTGTGTAGTCCCTTTTCCGGTAAAAATGCGCTATACAGATCACCTGAATATTCCTTAGGGAAAATCACTTCGAAAAATTTAGTCGTGTAAACATCTTGCCCATCTCTTACTTCCCAGTCGCCATATGATTCCTGCTCTAATAATGGTAGATCCTTTTTTCTTTCCTCTTCTTCGGCGAGTAGCTGTTGCAATTCTTCTTCAGCTTTCTCTAATTCCTCTTTGTAAGTAACCCGATGTGCCTCTTGCTGCGCTTGAATTTTTTCAATTTCCTTTTCAATTCCTTCTTCATCTAAATCAAGGTATTCAAAATCAACCAATTCCTCTACAGTAAACCACTTATCCTCTTCAACCATAATGTCATTTCTTTCATCCTTCACCGCTCCCACCCCTGGACAATAGGTGACTTTTGCTCTCGGATAGTCTTCCAATAACATGGTGACAGCAAGGCAATCTAAAAACTCACCAGCAGGTGTTGTGATATTGACAATTGTAGGATGTATTTCGTACCAATAGGTATCTTCAAATCGTTGTTTATTTTCTAGAATGGTCGTAGGAGGTGAATGATACCAAATATCTCTTGTCTCCTCTAAGACAACATGATTTTTGGTTACAGAATAGACAGATTCCTCCCCATTTTCCCTTCTCGTGGAATCGTATCTTTTATCCGAAATCGTATAATATGTAACTTTTTCTCCCTCACGCTTTAATTCTTTTTGAAAAATGGTGTAATCCTCTGGTTCTGGAAGGTTTAAAGCACGCATTGTTTTTGTCCCAGTACCCGCAAAAACATATTCTTCTAGATTTAACGTTTCAAAATCTATTTCTGCCTCTATTCCCTTTTCAATACTCTTTTCTGCGGGATTACAGCCCACTAACATTAACATCAGTAAAACAAAGAATACACGTATCATTTTACACTCCTTACATTATTTAGTGGGTTGTGGGGACAGGTCTCTTGACCCGTTGGCCATTTAACAGATTAGAGCAAAACCGGGTCGGCATGCCTGTCCTCTTAATCCACTTAATCCATAATTTCTATATAATCAATCAAGTAGTTTCTCAGTAGTGCATAGTAAATACTTATGTCATTGTCTAGGATTCGTGCTGTGAAAACAACAATTATATCTTCTTCTGGTATGATAAATATGTTTTGTCCCTTATCACATGTCAATAAATCTTTAATGGTGAGGGTTTTAAGTGTTTCGTAATTTTCCATTTCCTTAATCTCAGGTATAAAATATTCAATGGACTGATCAGCACCTTCAATATGTCCGTTGAGCTTGGTACCCGGGTGGAAGCAGACCTTAATATCAAGCTGAAAGGTCAGCAGGAAAAAGTGATGAATTCGGTCAAGCGGTCCTCTGCAGCTGGGTTGGAGCGCGTGCGTGATTTGATGGTGCAGATAATGCCTAATCATTATTTGCAGCCAAGATTTGCTGGACTGCCTCCCAGCAATACCACCAACTTTGGAGAGTCCTTTACCTCCCACAACGGAAGTACCTATAATGGTAGTTGCCCCAGCGGTCTACAATCTTTTTCATGGTTCCTTTTTTTAACACACCGAATTGGGATATTTTTCGATAACTAGGTATTAAGATGTTTTCTGCAACGGATAGATCAAGGACAAGCCCTTCATCCTTTCGATCATCTGTTACAAGGGCAATACCTGCATCAATGGCACCTTTGGGTGAATTAACTTTTTCACCTTGCATCCTTACCTCTCCGCCGGAATGTTTTAAAAGTCCGAATATTGCTTTCGACAATTCTGTTTTACCTGACCCAAGGAGGCCTGCGACACCCAATACTTCCCCTTTCTTTACCGAGAAAGAGATGTTATGTAAACGCTTACTTACAGACAAGTCGTTTACCTCTAAAATGACTTCATTTTGAGGGGGTACTCGCTCAGGATACATATTTGTCAGATCTCGTCCCACAAGCATTCTTACAATCTGATCCTTTGTCAGATTTTTCACCTCGTCATTCCCGATGTATTGACCATCTCGCATTACAACTGCCCGATCTGCGACCATCATTACTTCATCTAGCCTATGTGTGATGAAAATGATGCCCATTCCTTCTGCCCGAAGCTCTTGCATTAAGGAAAGTAACTTCTGGGTATCTTCATTGTTTAAGGTGGCAGTAGGTTCATCCATAATTAAAATTTTGGATTCAAATGATAGGGCTTTGGCTATTTCGATTAACTGTTGTTCTGCAATGGAACATTCGTTGACAAGTCGATCTGGTGGAAGGTGTGCCAGTCCAACCCTTTTTAATAGATTTGCAGTTTGTGTGTGCATTAATTTCCAATTAATGATGCCCATTTTAGAAGTAATTTGCTTACCGAGGAAGATATTTTCGGCAATGGACAAGTCTTTAAGGAGATTGAACTCCTGATGGATAATGCTGATTTTTAATTGCTGAGATTCTTTCGGGCTCCCAATCACCACTTCTTTTCCTTCTATGCTGATTTTTCCAGAGGATGGGAGGTGAACACCTGCAAGTATTTTCATTAAAGTAGATTTACCAGCACCATTCTCTCCTAGTAGTGCCACTATCTCTGCTTTATTAACTTCAAGGTTAATTCCATGTAATACTTCTAATCGATTAAATGATTTCCTGATGTCCTCCATTTTTAGTAGGCTCATTGATTGCACCACCTTTTTAGTAAACTTTCCTTTTTTGAAAAGGTTCTTTTAAACGTCGCTGTTGCTTTCCGCAAAAGGCTTCGCTTATCCAGAGGGCGACCTTGAGCCTCCTCGGCGTTTCGCCTGCGGGTTTCAAGATTGTCGCTACTCCCCCAGGAGTCTACGCCTTTTGCTCCAATCAACAGCTAGAAATCTTTTTATTATCAACGGTTAACTGTAACAGAGCCTTTAAAATAGCATCAACCTCTGAAAATAATGCCCTATTAATAAACGACTCCTCCAACCAAAATGACGTTGGCATAGGGGGTGAATTCACCGGATCTGATTAGTCCTCTCGTGAGTTTTGTTTCTTCTTTGAATTCCACATGTGGGATATATTCCACTTCTATCGTTTGAAAACGTTGCAATATCTCTTTTTCCATTTCTGGACTTTTCTCTTTGATTTCCTCTGCCATGATTACTTTTTCTACAGAAAATTCTTCAAGTACAGTGTCAAGCAATTCCAAGAAAGGAACCATCCCTTCTTTAAGGGCCAAATCCACGCGGGTGTTCACTTCTTCTGGTATTGGAAGGCCTGCGTCGGTCACAACCAACCGCTCCATATGACCGGTCTCAGCTATCAATTTGTTTAATTGAGGATGCAAAATTCCATTCCGTTTCATCTATGTTCCCTCCAAATGTAAACGTTTAGATTTTTGTTCAAAATTTTTTAGTTGAACTTTTGACACGATTCTCGCACGATTAAGTAAGGGGATAAAATATGTTGTCTTTTTAAAGGATTCGTTTCCTGGCTGTTCATCATCCTGTCATGCAACAGTTGAAAAGCAATCTCCCCAAGATTGCGCATATGTCTTGATACCATGGTCAAATTCGGCTTAATGAATGTGGCTATTTCGATATCATCAAATCCAACAAATGCAACCTCTTCGCCAATTTTCCATTCTAATTGTTGCAATGCTTTCACGGCACCAATACTCATAAGGTTGTTACAGGAGAAAATAGCTGTTGGCCGTTTTACAGCTTTATAAAATTTCTTGGCGCTTGTGTAGCCGCTACCTTCTCTGAAATCCCCCTCCCCAATCCACTCTTGCCTAATTGGTAAGGCATATTCTTTCATTGCTCTTTCGTAGCCACGATAACGTTCAAGTCCTGGTGTGGTATCTTGTGGTCCTCTAATGATGGCAATATCTGAATGCCCTTTATTGATAAGGTGTTTGACAGCTTCATAGGCACCTTCACGGTTACCAGTCAATACTGTGTCTACATCATAGTTATGTATTTGCCTATCGACAGCAACAATTGGAATCCCCGCTTTAATAACCGGATCTAACTGGTTCCCATTTTCGTCAGCTGTAGTCACCATAAGCCCGTCCACACCACGCTCAATATAATGCTGCAATATTTCACTCTCTATCATTTTCGACTCATTGGAGCTACTGATGAGGGTGAAATAATTCTGTTCGAGGGCCGCTTTTTGGAGCCCTGAGATTACTTCAGAAAAAAACGGATTGGTGAAATCAGGAATGATTACCCCAATAGTTTTGGTTTCCTTTCGAACCATGCTTCTGGCAATTGCATTTCTTACATAATTCAACTCATTAATCGCGCGTACAATTCGTTCCTCTGTTGCCTGGCGCACGCCACCTTGCCTATTGACCACCCGTGAAACAGTAGCCACTGAGACATTTGCTGCCCTCGCTACATCCTCTATTGTCGGTTTCTTCTTCATGTCTCATCACCCAAATGTAAACGTTTAGATTTTGTTCAAAAAATTTTTTTAAGCGCTTTCATTACTCTTAATAGATAAAATAACATTGTTAATTAATTAGTGCAAGAAAATTTTGAATAATTAGCTATTTACAAGGAGTATTTAGGGATTAAACTCTACTTCTCCTTTGTGAAAATTTTTTAGTCATAATCCCTAAACTCCTTTTTCCCTAGCTATTTCACTATACCTTGCAAGAATAGTCGATATTTATCGAGCTAACAGAAGCGGACTCTCCCCCTCGCCCCTGAATATGCAATGCTCGAGAATATTCGAGGAGTCACTGTGACCAGAACTTCGTTTTCAAGAAAGGAATGTCTGAGCCTCCATGTTCATAGGCTTAGAGTAAAAGAAGGGAGCTGGTCTCAATGCTTGAGTGGAGTGCTGTTATTGCAGCTGTCGCGTTTACCATTCTCGTCGTCTATTTGATTATGACATTAAGAAAAGTAATGACCACACTTGCTGAAACAGAACAAACGCTTTCTGACGCACGGACAGCGGTGAACGGAATAACAGAGGAAGCAAAGGATTTAATTCATACAGCCAACCAAATTTCTGATGATGTAAAAGGAAAAATGAAAGCCGTAGATCCTTTAATTGAGTCCGCTCATGATGTAGGAGATATGATACACAATGTTACAAGTGAGATAAAGAGAACGGCTATGCAAAAGAGAAAACCAAAAACCATTCATACGCAAGAAAGCAATCCAGTTCAAATTAAATTGAAGTAAGATCATGGGGACAAACAGGTCCGTCGCCTACAAGGAAACGGACCTGTTTTTTATATTATTTCGATATACCATGCGAGATTAGTCGATATTTATCACATTAATAGTAGGCTTATCTGAGCAAGTCAAAAATATCGTTTAGTCAAACGTTTGTTTAAAAATAATTATCTTTGGAAAATAGAATTTCAAAAATTTTTATAATATTCCTTATCCTCAGCACCATCACTTTTTAGCATTAAAGCATAGACGGGTCGGCGTGCCTTTCCCCTCAGCCCACGAAATTCCATGCCTGTCCCCTTGATTTAAACCGTTCTCATTAATTCAAAGAAATGTTCTGGTTTTTGTGTTTTGTTAAGTTGATACCAAGCGTTTAGTGTTTCGGGCGATAGTACTTCTAGTTTTTTAAGCACTTCCCTTGCGAATTCAAGGGGCGCGATGCCGGATGCGGTGATTAGGTTATCACTGGTTGTTGCCAGCTGTTCTTTATCGTAGAACTTTTCACCTTTATAGGTAGGGCATACCATCTTCAAATAATCCAAGTTGTTACCCGTATGCTTTCTGTTATCGAGGTATCCTAAATTCGCTAGTGCCTCTGTAGCACCACATATTGCAGCAACGATGACTTCTGTTTCCAATGCTTCGCCAATTTTTTGTAAGATGGGGTGTTGGGCAGTTTCTCCCCAGGTTAACCCTCCAGGTAAAATGATTAGATCTCCCTTTTTAAAGGAACATTGATTAAGGGAAAGGTCAGGGGTTATTTTCAATCCTCCCATGGTGGTGATTGTGTCTTTGGTTGTTCCTATTGCCACAATGTTTAAAGGGGGGACGTCTTTTTTAAAGTATCTCCCTGTGTTTAATTCTGCTATTAAATAGCTATATTCCCAATCTGACATTGTATGAAATACATATAGATACGCGCTCTTTGTTTGCATTTGTGTTCGCTCCCATCATCATTGATATTATTAAGTATAATAAAACATCCCTGACATCCGCTGTCAGGGAAGTTTTATTCTTGATAAAATTTTATCAATGTTGATAAGGCATTTATCATTTCCTCTTTTAGACTTTGTGGCTCCATGACTTTGATGGAGGTACCAAAGGGGATAAGTAAGGAAGGAACATACGTGTGCAAGACTTGCTTATCAAGAAGGAAGGTTGCCTGATTATCTGTTCTTTGTTGTAGGTAATTCTCAAGGAACCAATGTTGACAGATATCCTTTAGTGCACTCATACTCCCTGTAAGTACGAGCACAGCAGTTTCTTTCTTATCAATAGATGGAAGAAGATTGTTTAGAAAATCCGCGCTTGTTGAAAAATCCTCTGGTTGTTTAAACTGGTTTTCCGTTGGTACTAAAGTTTCTATTCGATCGACCCTAAAACTGCGAATGTCATTTCTAAAATGACAAAACCCAGCTACATACCAATTAAGATTCCAATGAATAATTCTGTATGGATCTATCTTCCTCTTAGAATGTTGTTCCCTGCCACTCTTGTATTGGATATCTACGGAATATCCATCCAAAATGGCTTGTTCCAAAGCTTGGAGAGTGGATTGGGAAGTATGAGAGTTCAGGCGATTTATTACTTCCATGCTTGTAAACTGCTTGGCTATCTTTTTTTCCTGTTCTTGATTTGTATAGTTGCTTAGCTTGGAAATAGCCCTAGTCAGCGCTTCGCCGCCATAATACCCAGCGCCATCTGCAAATGTTGCAGCATGCAGTAAGGAAGTCTGCTCTTCCTGATCAAAGAAGAGAGGGGATTCATAAAATTGATTCAGTAATGTGTACCCTCCGTTATGTCCGGTGTCTGAAATAATAGGAACACCGCTTGTTGTAAGTGTATCAATGTAACGATAGACCGTCCTTATATTCATTTCCAGTTTTTCTGCTATCTGTTTGGCGGTAATTTTCTCTCCAGAGCTAAGCATCCAAAGAATCGCAAGAGATTGTCCGTTTTAGGGATGATCTTTCACCTCCAAGGATATTTGAGTTTAGAGGGAAGCAGAGGACTGTGCTACTAAAAACAACAAAAAGGTTTGAGCGCTCTGAACCTCAAACCTTATTTGTTAACAATAAACGTGTCTCCCTGCCTGTTCCCTCAATTTAACTATCAGTATCCTCATATAAACTATCTAAAAATTCATAAATATTATTTGCGAGAAAATACATATTGCTCATATCTTCTGCCTCTTTTTCATGATCCCAAAAATATAACTTCTCATAGTATTTTTTATCTGTTCCTAAGCATATGACGTTCCCATTGGAGTCATCTGCAATTGGTATGAAACCTTCTGGAAGCCTACCCTCATATATGTCTATAAAATCCTCTAAACTATCATACATATCTCCTATACCGTAGATTGCATTTAAGACACTCTCACCCTGATCATCAGATACATTAAAGACATTAGGCACAGCATACCCACCATTATTATCAAGTAAAAACTTTCTATATAGCTCAGTGAATTTAACATTATGAGTATTCTCAAATTGCTCAATTTCTTTAACTGACAGGGGCTTGTGAGAATCTATTATTTTCACCATTTACATTCTCCTTTATAAGTCTATTTACCATTGACAGTAGATACACCACCACTATGTGTAAATTCTGCATGGACTTTTCTATCCACTAGAATCATTGTTTTTCCATCTTGGTGATGATGCCACGTATAACCCTTTGGTGGTTGATTCGGTGCAGGTACAGGTGGATTACTGTCTTTATTTAAACCAGCTATAATATTTGCTCTTTTATTATCTTCTCTTCGATTAATAGGTTTAGCAATTTGAATTTCTACAGGCTTAACAATAGGATGAGCGTATTGAGAAAAGTCCGGATATCCATTTGGGTAATTTATTGTAACTCCAGTCTTATTAGTATAAATCCAAGTACCCTCACCATCAATGGCAATAACTCCACCTTTTTTATACCATTTTTCTGGTATTGGCGAGTTCATTGGTTTGGTTCTTAGAATTTCTTTTGTAAAGTCTTCTAGCTCTAATTTCCCTTTACCTTTACCCGTCTCTATCTCAATTCTGGTAATGATATTCTTATTGTTTTCCTGAAGTTCTTTCTTATAAAAAGAACCATCAAGTACATTTACCGGTCCACTAGCCATTGCTGGCTCCATGTCTTTTCTTGGAACCATTACATCCATTAATTGACGAACACGTTCCATACCTGTTTTAACATTAGTGCTGACGGCATTTTTTGCTCTATCTTTGTAGTAAATTACATTTTCTTTTGCTTTAGCCGAGAATCCACTCACAGCATTTTTAAGCTTCACTTTCTGGCTTTCAATTTGAATTTTCAGGTTATGCTCTATTTCCCTCCCTGGTTTTCCACCAAGCTTGCCTAGTTTACCAGCTTTCGTTAGACCTTTGTCTCCAATTACAGACGTTCCAATTATAGTAGCCGCATATCCAAACCATTCACCACGAGTCTCCGCTGTTCCATGAACAACCTGCTCATTGTAGGAATCTATTAAACTCTGACCAATATCCAACAAAAGTCCTGGATTATCTGCAACCGCTATTGCAAAATTGACTGTCTCAAGAAGTACTTCATCCATTTCAAAAACAAGACGCCGCAGCCCTTCAATTGTGTCCTTTCCCGCGTTCAGAAACCCTGTCCACAATCCACCTGCAAAATCCACACCAGCTTCCACTGCACCTTTCGGCTCTGGTTTAGCACAACTCGGATTCACCCATTGATCAAACGACGCCGCTTGCCCAACCGGATAAAACACACCAAGCTCCGGAAAATGCTCACTGTTCCACCGCTGCATGACGGTTTGGTTGTACAGCTTTGTCTGGAGCTTTCCGTAAGCCTCTAGATCCTGAAGCATTACAGGTGAGAAGCTGGTCAACTTCATCTTACCAGAAACGAATTGTTGGCTCATTTCTTCTATGTAACTCTGTATTAGAAATAAGTCTTCTATTAACGCCGTGAACGATTGGGTTTGTTGGTGGTCGAACTGGTGCAGTTTGTCCACGGTTTGGTTTGCTGATTGTTTGGCTTGTTGGATGCCCTCGTGGAACTGGTAATCTTGCAGCCTTGAGAGGTGCACAATGTCACTGACACGGCTGAGCTGGTAGTTCGTCTCCCCTGTCAGGTCGGTCACCATTCGGTTGATCTGATTCAACCCGTCCTCTAGCTCACTTGTCAGGAAACCCTCGTCGATAAACCCGCGGGCGTTGCCTTCCAGTCCATCCAATTCGTATTGCAGTTGTTGAAGCTTCGTTTGAAAGTTTGCCAGGAAGGTTTGGAAGAATTGCAGGAATGGGAGGTGCGCATATTCATAGAACCGCCTGATCGCACTGGCTCCTTTGCCGCGGTAGGAATCCTTTGAGGAAACAAACGACCTAATTCCGTTCTCTACATTATGTAGTTGCTTCTCGAGATCCGACAGTTGCCGGCTCATTCCCTTGACTCCATCGTGCAGGGAGGATACGTCTAAAACTTTCATGGTTCGCCTCCTTTCTTCAGTTTTTTACAGAAACTGTATATGTGTAAGTATGAGGTTTCGACTTAAAAGGGGAAATTCCTGCATGGGATTGGGAAATGGGATTTTTGGACTATAAACCTTTTAAATAGAGGAGTAATAAGATTATTTCTAGACGGTATAATAGATCATTTTGTGAATGAATACAATCCAAAAAAAAAGTGTACAAGCTATCATGCAAGTGTCCTAAATGTAAGCACTTGATAGAGATGGATATGAAAGAGGAGTAAAAAGCCTTTATTATCAGTTCACCACACACAATTTGGAAGGAGATTTGAATCTATTGTTGAAATATACTTACATGAGGAGGAGATAAGATGAGAGAGTTATTATATTATCCTAATTTCTTTATTGAAGATGAATCATGGCTTAAATTCGCTTTATTGTATGTAGGGAAAGTAGTTACGATTGTCCCAACAGAGGCAAATAGCTTTTTAACTGATACCCACAGACTTATATTAGAAGAAACAGATCTATTAAATTCACATTCACCAACTGAGAATGAAATTGAAGTTGCAACACAAAAGATGGGGATGGAATTAGGTCTTATTATGAATAATCCAATAAATGAATTCTTGTATAGTGGACCGCGTAATTTAACTCAATTGAAAGATGAAAACTTATTTACCTACGAATTGTTTGAAGGGAAATATCCTTTAGAATTAAAGAGAATGTTAATTTCAAATGGTTTTGCAAGTGAAAGTCAAAACGGAATACTTGTTCATAAAAACATGGCTAATATATATATGGCTATCTTGGCGCACACTATTGCAGTAGAGAAAGAACTTTCAACAATTACAGATGTGAAAAACAATGTGAATTTTGCCACGATTGATAGCATTATAAAAACTCACCAAAGAACACCCAATAAATATAAAACACTTACTGATTATATTACTGTTAATATACCTGAAAATATTGATGAAACAGATCTTTTAAGTTTAATTGAATTTAGAAATCATCCAAACAATCAAAGAAACCTACAAGCGTTTCAAAGCGCCATTGAAAAATTAGGCTTATTATCTAGTGAAAGTTTATCTGAAAACGAATTGATTGATATTAAGAAGGAACTTTTTGATGCCAAAAGACAATATCTTGCTAATATTGCTACTTATTTTGGTACAACTGGCATAGCTTCAAGTATTGGTGTTTTTCAACTAATAAATAGTGAGGCGCCACAATTAGATTTCTTAAGAGAAGTTTTAGGCATAGCTGCTATATTCGGTCAAAGAAGTATTTATGGAAGCATCAATGATTATAACAATTTACGGCATGCTACTAGTTATATTTCTGACATTGAAAACTTAAATAACCGTGGGTCTTGGTCTAGAAAACGCCAAGCACTTCCCGCAAATAAATAATACGACATATAGAAAGAAAGAAGGGTCCATGCCTTTCTTTCTTTTTAATATTTAAATCCTATAAGTTATAATATATCGAATTAATCTAGAATCAACATACCTCAATCTTTACTTCTCACCGCACTTCTTTTTTTATGCTTGTCTATTATTAAGCAACTTTTGAATGTCATATTCCCACTCTTGAATTGCATTTTCATATTTCTTTGCTCCGTTTCTTTGAGCTTTGAATCTTATAATAAAGCTTGCTAGTTTATCAATAACTTCAGATGTTGGGTATTCAGGCAATACCTCATTTATGAGTATATTCCATCTTCTATTTCTGCTTAATTTTGTGTGATATCCTTTTTTGCTTAAGAAAGAGGTTTCAGGATATTCATATATAGTAGGTGTGGCGTTATTGTTCTCTGTAACTTGTAAATTAGGTGGAGTAACATCGGTCTTTACATGTAATTCTAATAGCTCAATAGCTTCTGCAAATCCTTCTATCCTTCATATATACTCCACTTAATAAAGCAATATTTAGTTGTTCTTTTGTATATGTATGGTGCTGTAATAGTTTGATTAATTTAGGTACTTCATTGTTTTTGATTACATAATCTAATTGTTGTTTGATAGTGTTCATCGCTACTTTTCACGGCCTCCTAATGTTTAAATAAAATAACCAACAACCCCCAACCCTATCAACACAACCTGAGATCCCAACACCCCATACAACAGCATTTTAGTTGTCTTTGCATTAGCGTGCGACTTCTCTTCCATGTTTTTAATACGGCTTTCAGAAGCTTTCTTTAATTCTTCTATCTGGTTTTTTACAATTTCCATTCCTGCTAATAGTTTCGCTTCGCTCCGCTGATTATTCAGCTCTATTCCTTCGTGTATTGCTCTAAGATTGTCCTTTATATCAATCAAACTACTAGATAATGATTCTTTTGTTTCGATTAGAGCTTTAAGTACATTTTCTCGACCTTGTTCAGTAGTGTGAATAAATTGGTTGAGCTTGCTGACCAGTTCATTTTTACTAGATTCAAGCGCAGTATTATATGACTCCACTTTATACAATAAATGTTGATGCTGCTCTACCAATAATTCAGAGCCCTTTTTAGATTGCACTACCACCGATTGGCTTAGGTGATGCAGCCAATTACTGATATTGCTTAATGTTTCTTTTTGCTTTTCCTCCACCTGTGTCTCGAGGTCTTCCTTTATCAAGTGCAGATAGCTATTAACGGAGTCTGCTGATCTTTTCGTTGCTCGTTCCAATGTGGTTTGGGCAATTTGCACTTCTGTAAGGATATCTGTCATTTTTTCTTTAATTTCGTTATAAAACAAAGTGTTATACATGTCTTGGAGCTCTTCCATGGCTTCTGTGAGCTCTTGGGACTCCTTTTCTTTTTCAAGCAGTTTCATGTTTGGGTCGTTCCTTCCCTTTTACATAGCTGATAATGGTCTTGCTATCTTCTTTTAATAAATGTAGCAGATGAAAAGCTTGCCATTTCTCCACGTCGGTTCCATTAAGTAAATTTGATCTTAAAGAATGAAAAGCCTGTAGCGCGTTTTTGCTGAAATACTTCTCTAGCTGTTGGCAATGTTCAATATCTTGCTGCCAAATGGCTTCTTCTTGGACAAGGTTATGCAATAGTGCCTGAAGAGAGTCTTCAAGTTGCTGAAGGTTGTTTACTTCTTCTTGCAGCTCAAGGTCACGCTTTTTCTTTTTGGCAGCATTCAGAAGTATCTCTTTTTTGAAAACTTCCGCCAGCTCACGTTCAGCTCTTGATACCATTCTTTCAAAGGACTTAACATAGCTGTCCATCCACCTTTGAGTTGATTCAAGCACCATTTCAAGATCCCGGTCATAGTTTTTCCCAATCAGGTATGCATCCATTTTGGTATATACGTGCTCGATGTAATGGTCTGTTACGGGAGGCATCAACTGTATCCCCCACTCCTCCAACTCTATGTTTATGGCAATAACCTTCTGATTCACGATATCTTCCCATTCATGCTGATAGCTGGAGGCAAGTGCATTGATGGCAGATGCTCGTTTTGCACCCCTTATTCCTTCAAATCTACTTTGAAGATCTGCCTCCCAACCTAAGAAACTATTTTGGATATTTTCTATTTCAGGTTTGCTCTTTGATGTCGTCTGGGTTTCATCTAACTTCTGGTTTCTTTCGCGTAGCTTATTTACGAATCCTTTTTGTTTCTTTAAGTGTTCGTTCATCAATCTTAACTCTGCTCTAATCTCTTCTATTTCCTCTTTCTTTTTTTCCTCGGCAAGGCGATAAAGAGAGGCCAGTCGCTTGTAGTGCATGGCCTCTGCTTTTTGTGAGCTTAAATCGTGTCGGAGGGTTTGAAGGAGCTCCTCCATAAGATTAGCTACCTTTTCATACATACGTTGATCAGAACTCATCAAAGATTCTAATGACTTGCCAATTTCGATTGGGTATAAAATAGAAGAAATTTCGTGCGTTTCGAGCTTGCCTTCTAAACTGAAAAACAGTTCATTTGTGTAATAGTTCTTTAGGGTTTCGATTGTAAGATTTTCTGAGAGTTCTTTTTGTACCGACTCCAGGCTTGCTGCGTGTGTGGGGACAAGCCGGAAGCGGTCTGTTTCATTCATCCAGTATTTTACGTTTTCGTCTTCGAGTTGGACGTAGTTATTGATGACGGTGGCATCTTCTACAAGTAAAATAATTTCGCAGATGGGCAGCCATCGTTCTATGCATTCCCTTACTTGCTTTTGTTCCGCCTCTTCTGCGGAATACACTCCCGGCAAGTCGACCAAATTAAGCCCATGGGCTGGGATTTCAGTGTCAAAATATAGATTAGAGATCTCAATGACTAGTTGGTCTGTGGAAATTTGACCTTTAGTTTCCACATGATTTCGTACTTCAAATAAGGTTTGTTCCATTTGCGGACCGGTCAAGTTTCTTTTCCAGCCAGTTTCTTTAGAAAAGAAATGAAAATATTCGTCATGTGATAACTTGTATTCCGTTGCTGTAACCGTGGCAGAGTGACCGAGGGTTCTTTTTCCCCGCAGCCACCCTGATACAGTTTCGATAGAATCTTGACGGATTCCTAATAGTCTCAAGATGAGAGTGGATTTTCCTACTTGGGTCGGGCCGTACACTCCAATAGTAATCTCTGAAAGGTTGTCATTGTGAATGGCTTCGTCGACTTGAAGTTTTTGAAGACTCTGTTTGAATTCTTTTTCTGCTTTATGTGCCCAATCCCATCTTTTTTGATAGACATTATCCCAAATAGAGTTCATTGCGATAGGTCATCCCCTGTATGGTTCCAGCTACTTCTTTAATATGCGCAGCTTTATATCTCGTTGTATCCAGCTTCCCGAAATTGCTGTTTGAGTGGTTTTGAAAGGTTTCAACAGCAACCAGACGCTCTTCCATTTTGCTCATCACTTTGTCCAAGGTGGCCAAGATTGCTTCTTTCTGCTGAACTGCAATCGTTTGAAAGGCTCTGTTTGCATATGTACTTTGATGCAGACGCTGTTGCTCGACTTTTTGCAAGCCTGAGTTTACAGCGAGACCTCCCACAATTCCACCTATTAATAGGCCGGCAACTGGTCCTGCAGCGGCTGAGGAAATTCCGATTTTAGTGAGGATTCCCGTCAAGGCACCAAACGTATCAAATGTTCCATCCATTGCATCAATTCCCATGAACAGAGCCGTTCCTTTTACTAGATGGGATGTGTTGATATTAAGATTGTCAATCTTATTGGCAAGTGTTTGCACTTTCTGTTTACTTGCTTCCAGTTCTATTCCCTCCACCCTTTGCAGCACAGGCGAAGCGGCAAGGAGACTTTGGGTAAAGCCCAATGCCAGAAATGGGAGGATTTTAAGATCATCTTTTTCCAATTCAACTGGGGTGTCTGCTTTCTGTGGTTGCAAATAGTTTGTTAGTCTCTCTAAGGCAGATGGACCATCTAAGTTAAGTTGGAGTGACTGTGTTGCTTTTCCGGAAGTAGGGGCAATTATGGCAAAAGGATTATTTGGTGCTTTTTCCACCTTAACCTGCTGTTCCCCTTCTTGTGCAAAACCGAGTTCCTCTGCTTTATTTTTAAAAGTTGTGTTGAGTACTTCCATGATCAGTTTTTCAGAAACTTGTTCGTTACCTTTATTCCATATGTCCGTGGTCTTCTCTTTAAAAGTAATGCGGTCCGTTAGTTGTATTTCATCACCTTTAAAGAATTGGGCAAATGCTTTGAGTGGGCCTTTGTTATGTTGCACAAGGTACTTGTTCATTTCAGTCGAACAATTAATTGCATATTTACCAAGCGAGTCTTGCAGAGACTCTTCCAAAGATTTTTTTAATGCTTTTTTATCATTGTTAAACGTTTTTAAAACTTCGGATACGCTCGTCCGATTTTCTTCTTCGTCAAGAGTTTTATAGCGAATTTGTTCATTGATTGCGTTGGCGAGCAGGACTGCGTCAGCACTCAAATCTCTCATGATTTCCATTTGTTTTTTATAGGAGAAGTGATTTGATTTACCGTAACGATTGATAGAGGCTACTATGGTATCCTGCCAGTTGGATAAGTCCGCACTGTTTCCTGTAAAGGTAATCCGCCCGGCTTCCTCTTCCGGTATATCAAATTTTTCACTTAGTAATTTTGCATAATAATCTCTTTGGTCAAATGATAATTCATCACTGAAGGAGACGGCAAAGAGTGGCGCTTGGTCTTTGTAACGATTTATCATTGTTTGCATTATGAGTTGAAGGTTTTCTTGGGCTAGCATGCGATAATTCAACACAAATATGACGGAGGTAGACAGGGACAACATGAATTCAAGGTCACGCTGTGAGCGGTTCCGCTCGTTTCGCTCAAAGCCTGGTAACAGTGCAAGGGAAATCCCGGCTCCAAAATGAGTGATGGGAACTTCTATCTCAAGCCAAAGATCTTCGGACATAGGGTTTTTGGCAGTTTCTAAAAATTTCTTATGGGAGATTCTCTCATCTTTAATGATAAATTTACACTGTTCATTTGTTTGATCTACCATGGAACGTCTCAATTTGTATACATATTCGCCACTATTAATGACGGCTGATTCTGTTATCAGGATAGGCAGCGCTTCACTGCGGCCAGCACTGATTGGCAGTATACCATCCGGTAGCTGGTATAGCCTTTGGACAAAGGTGGTTTTTCCTGCACCTTGAAGACCTGTGACAGAGAAGATTGTTTTATCTTGTATTTTTCGTGCCATATTCAATTGGCCGCTTAAAAGCTTTGCATTTTCGAATTCATTTGAAGCTGCTTGCAATAAATCTTGTTCTGCAATCAGTGCGATTAGTTCCTGAACATCGTCAGCTAGCAGATTTAATAGTTTTCCTGGATCTCTGTTCAGTAGTTTTGTGTCGTTCATGGTTATCACCTTTCTATTTTGGGGTTTCGGTGGTGAATATTATTTTTTAGATGCAGGTTTGTTCTCTGTTTTCTATTAATGCGGTTTTTGGGCTAACTTTTTCTCTTCTTATTTTCTTATCGGTAAAAATTTGAAATTTGTTACTAATTACCTAGAATTTAGATATAAAGAATATTTCGCAAGAGCTTTTGGGGAAATGCCGTTCCAAAACTTTCTTACAATACTATGCGAAAATGGTCGATATATCCCGAATAAGTTAAAACCCCATTATGCTAACTTCATAAACAGATTTAATCAAACGTTTGTTTAAAAATAATTATTCAAGGAATTATTCAAGGAAAATATGATACAAAAAGGTCTGAGGAAATGATCCTCAGACCTTTCTTCTTATCAATGTTAAGACGGGTCGACGTGCCTGCCCCCTAAACCTATGGTTAGATTGTTAAGATTTGTTGGTATACTGTTACCCGCCAAATCCTTTACCTCTAAGAAGTAAACAAATTGTACTAATAGCACCTTTATGAGGCCCATCGGGCCAACAAGAGAAAATGTTTAACCGGCATTAATTACAGGCGGGATGGAAGGAAGCAGGGAACCGTCACTGTGCTTCCCCTCGCCATGCTATAATTAATACGAAAGGGGTGGTTTTATGGAAAATAGCGAAATAAAAGTAAGTGGCTTAATAAGTGAAGAAGCAATGAAGGAATATATGGTGTTTCACTCGAGCAAAACAAGAATATGGTATGTGATTTTATCGGTTTTACTCTATTCTGTCTTGATACGTATAGCAATCCCTGATGTATCGGTCATTATCATGCTAATTGCCAACTTGTTTATGGGCACCATTGTTTGGTTTATGGTATCGAAGATGTATTCTAAGAAAGGGATTAAAGAATATAGAAGTGATCTGCTCATGCAGCAAGAAGTTTTTTATACAATCAATGAAGTGGGGATTCATCAAAAAGTGGGAAGGTCAGAAATGCTGACAAGATGGGAAGACATTCTCTCCATCCACGAAACCAAAAACCTGTTTTTATTTTACATATCAAAAAACAAAGCAATCGTCATTCCGCAAAAATTCCTTTTGAAAAGTGAGATGCAGCGCTTGCGTCAGCTCATCAAGGAAAAGGAGAATTCCAAGGGTGCTGCCCTCGAATACACTGAGCCGGTTGCAAGAAAACAATCAGAAAACCCCGATGGTGTAAGCTTTACCATCTTCATTAGTGAAAAGATGTACATTGCCTATATTCACTTCCTCGCAAGAAAAGCGAAGGTATTGTTTCCGATTTGGGTTGGTGTGATTTATCTTCTCTTAGCACTGCTCTTGTTCAAGGAAATAACCATTTTCATCGCAGCATTTGCAGTAGCCATCAGCATAGCCAACAGGTTTTTGTTATCAACCGTTATTAATTGGAAGGCTGCAACAGAATACAGAAGTGACCGACGTATGCATAACGACATTCATTTAGAGGTAAGCCCGGATGGAATTATCCAAACCCTATCAAACTCACAGGCTGACTTTACGTGGGATAACATTTTATCTGTCCACGAAACGAAGACTTCATTCCTCTTTTTCTTTTCAAAAAATAGAGCAATCATCCTACCGCAAAGATACCTCGGACACGAAGAAAAAGAAAAATTAAAAAACATAATCAACGAACATGCAAGAACGAAAAAAGTTGTGTATATGAATAAAGCGAGCTGAGAAAAGTAAGAAAATGATTTGAAGAGGGAGTTCATAATCACAAGTTAACACTTTAATATATATAAGTGAAAGCGGAAGGATGATTTCAGACACTTCCTCCAACTGTTGTTGAGAAAAACCCATCGCAATGCGCTTACCTTTCAGTGCTTTTCCACCTTCTTGTTATCTACTCTATCTTTTGCACAGAACGACTTCGTTTTCAAGAAAAGGAATGTCTGAGTCTCCATTTTCATAGGCTTAGAGTAAAAGAAGGGAGCTGGTCTCAATGCTTGAGTGGAGTGCTGTTATTGCAGCTGTCGCGTTTACCATTCTCGTCGTCTATTTGATTATGACATTAAGAAAAGTAATGACCACACTTGCTGAAACGGAACAAACGCTGTCTGACGCACGGACAGCGGTGAACGGAATAACAGAGGAAGCAAAGGATTTAATTCATACAGCCAACCAAATTTCTGATGATGTAAAAGGGAAAATGAAAGCCGTAGACCCTCTAATTGAGTCCGCTCATGATGTAGGGGATATGATACACAATGTTACAAGTGAGATAAAGAGAACGGCTATGCAAAAGAGACAACAAAAAACCATTCATACGCAAGGAAGCAATCCAGTTCAAATTAAATTGAAGTAAAAAAGGGGGGAATCATGGGGACGGTTCTATTGCAGCCTCATAATCTGGAAGAGCACGAGAACCGTTCCAAAAACTAAAATAGCACAAGAAAACGCAGGGGAATTTACCTCCTGCGTTTATTTTAGGAAGCAAGGTGACGGTTCTCTGCTTCCTTCTCAACATAATATCTTCAAAACAGACTTAAACCAACATTTAAAGATTGTTATCAAAAATCTGCAGTTAAAGAATGTTCTAAAATTATACCATTATACCTTGCGGAAATAGTTGAGCGTTGTCGAAGGGCATACACCCCTTTATTCATAACGGAAAAATTGCAGTTAAACAAACATTTGTTTAAAAATAACTATCGAAGTAAAATAGTTCCAATGTAAACAACACTTTACTTAAACGCCCCAAACCCTTACTACGACGCCGATCATCCTCTTCATTCAGCCTTTGGCCAGTTCTCACAACTACAAAGTTATCCCGATATACCATGCACAAATAGTCGAGAAACCTCGAAGAACTACTAACCCTTTTAAAACAACCCCATAGATACATTTCAACAAACGTTTGTTTAAAAATTGCTTTATTAGGAAAGTATATTTTTTTTTGATTGCTGACGTTTCTCTAGGGAATAGCGACAATTTTCAGGAAAAGTCTATGCATTAGGTCTATGACTACCGGATTCTCTTACTGACTTCAGTTTCGGGCTTCATACGGCGTCTATGACTACTGGATTCACTTCCTGACTTCAGTTTCGGGCTTCATACGACCCCTATGACTACCAGATTCACTTCCTGACCTCAGTTTCGGGCTTCATACGTCCTCTATGACTACCAGATTCACTTACCGCCTTCGGTTTCGGGCTTCATACGTCCCCTATGACTACCAGATTCACTTACCGCCTTCGGTTTCGGGCTTCATACGTCCCCTATGACTACCGGATTCACTTCCTGACCTCAGTTTCGGGCTTCATACGTCCTCTATGACTACCGGATTCTCTTACTGACCTCAGTTTCGGGCTTCATACGTCCCCTATGACTACCGGATTCACTTCCTGACCTCAGTTTCGGGCTTCATACGTCCCCTATGACTACCGGATTCACTTCCTGACCTCAGTTTCGGGCTTCATACGTCCCCTATGACTACCGGATTCTCTTACTGACTTCAGTTTCGGGCTACGTCCCCTATGACTACCAGATTCACTTACCGCCTTCAGTTCTGGGCTTCATACGACGAAAAAAAATTCAAAAAACAATCGGGAAAAGGAAGCAGAGAACCGTCCCTTTGCTTCACCTTTGCTTCTTAACGCTCTAACGTATAGATAGGGCAGCTGCCTGTCCACTTAATTTTTCCTTGTTCCACTTTTAAACACAAAAAACACCAAAGAAACAAAGAATAAAATGTTTGATAGATTTACTAATAACTTCATTCCTTCTTGTGGTGCTTTTATATCCATTTAAAAAACAGCCCTTTATTACATAAAAAGAAGGACATGACCTGTCCCTCTGTCATTTGTCCCTTATATCCTACTCATCAATCTTCAGAAGGTAATGTTGGATCAGTACGATTGTCTGGGGTTACTGTTTCTTGGGAAGCTAGCATTTCGGTACTTGTGAAAGATGTGGAAGAAATTCCTAGGGAGAGGCAGATTACTGTTATTGCAGAACAAATGTACAACAATTTTCTCATTTTGATTCCTCCTAATTAATATCTACTTCTAGTATAATTATAGTGTATTTTCAAGTGTAATGATTTTGATGTATAGGTCCATTATCGGAGAAAGTATTGGATTTTACTCCTACTTGTAATAAATTGTGTATAATATATGATATTTGTCTTATTTTTAGGGGGGGACAAAATGATGGACAGTAAACTATTTGGAGAAGAAATTAAAAGGTTGAGAAAACAACAGCTATTATCTCAAAAAGAGTTATCCGATGGAATTTGCTGCCAGACAACTATTAGTAGTATTGAGAAAGGGCGTGCGTTACCTAGTATTGATATATTGTACTTTATTGCATTGCGGTTGAATGTTACCATTGACTATTTCTTTCAAAACAATTATCAAAACAATCAAACATATATATCTGATACAATTATCAGCATTGAAGAGTATGTAAAAGCAAAAAAATACCATGAGGTTTATGAGATAACGAAGCTTGAGAGAAAGTTACGTGAAGCAAGAGATCTTGGCAGGATGTTTAATCAATTTGTTGATTGGCATTTCTATAGGTCATCACAAATAATTGGCCTGATTTCTTGGGAAGAATGTGTGGAACATTTGAAGCTTTTACTTTTGAGTAAAGAGATAAATAAAGTGCATTTTCAAAACCTAAGAATTAAAAATGTCATTGCAAATGTATATGCTGAAAACGGAGATTATAAGGAAGCCCTGAAGTACTATACTGATATATTGAAAGCAAATATTAACCTGGAAGCATATCGACGTTTTAAACTGAAAGTATATTTTAACCTTTCTAAGTTGTATTTTTACGAAAAGTTGTACGAACAATCGATTGAAATTGCGGAAAAGGGCATAAAGTTATCTCGTGAACTAGAGGATATATCAATGTTAGGAAACTTATATATTCAGGCTTCTCAAAGCATGCTTAAGCTGAAAACATTTGATTCTAATACTATAAAAGAATATATGGATAACGCTAAGTTTGTTTTTCAAATAACGAAAAAGCAAAAAAATTTAGAATTTATTAAGGAGCTGGAAAAACAAGTTTCAGAATTGGAATTTTCTCAAGTGTAAAAAAGACGAGCTTCAAAAACCGCAAGACGGTCTTGGAGCTTGTCAATTCTACAGTTTCTATTGAATCAAGAGGCCGATAGTTCTTTATTTGCCTTTTCTTTTTTTACTAGGGAGGCAGTTTGCCATTTTCCTATGAGGTAATAGGACAAAGAATTTATAAACGTCATAATATTGATAAGGGAAAGGGCAATAATGACACCTGAAACCTTATCCGCAAATAGATTAGGGATAATTAGTAAGCTACCAAGGACAATTACATACATATTGGTTATGGTAAGGTACATGCCACCTTTATAGTCCCCGGAGCCAGCCACGACAAAAACAAAGATGAAAGAAATCGTATTTAGTGCCCATGGAATGCTATAAAGTAGGAAGAATTCTTTAAACCTTGCAATCATGTCGGCATCTGCGGAAAGTGCTGATGCAAGTATATCATTAGATAGTAGGATAACACTGACAACAAAGATACCGTAGCCTCCCAACACGAGGAACACTTTCCTGACTGTTTCTTTAATAGATTTTATATCTTCTTTCCCCATATAACCAGAAACAATCGGAATCAAACTGGCTGCAAAGTTTTGGGCGAATACCCCGAATACCATAAAGGCGTACATCCCAACGGCATAAACATTAAATGCTTCATCCGGATAATAGGAAAGAATGATAATATACAAGAACATGGACAAGTTGAAGGTGATTCCGTTGAAGATCTGGGAACCAACAAATTTTTTGTTCTCTTTGATGATCTCAAATGTTGGTTTGAATGACATCATGGCTTTGGACAGGCCAATTTTTAGAAAATCTTGATTGAAAATCTTAATCAGCAGATATAGTGTGCTTATTATATTCGCCAACACGGTACCAGCTGCTGCTCCACTCATCATCGACATATTGTAATAATCAAATAGTAGCATTGCTAGTGGTGTGATGAGTATATTTATCAGAATTGCAAAAAGGAAGCTCATATAGATTATTTTCAGCTTTTGAAAATATCTTGGAAGAAGCAAGAGAAAGTTATTTAAAGAGAAAAATAAATACCCAGCAAAATATACTAGTAGATAGTTATTCAAATATCCATTTACAGAGTCGTTCACCCCAAAAATATATTTGATGAAGGGAAGAATGCAAAATCCTAACAGCATCACAATGACACCACTGTATATAGAAAAGGAAAATGCATTTTTAATTCCTGCTTTTGCTTGGTCTGTTTTACTAGCACTATAGTTTTGACTAATAAAAATTAATAGAGCTGAAGTGACTGCTATGAGTACCATTTCGATAAATGTGATGATAGATGTAGATAGGCGCAGTGCCGACAATGCGTCTGTATCACCAATGAATACTCTGATCCATAGAAGATCTATTAAGATTAATAGCAAATCTGCTATTCCAATTAATGTTACAGGGAGAGAAAATTTTAATAATGTTCTCCATTTTGTATCCATTGTTTTTCCCCCAAGTTCTATTTAGCCCCTATAATCACACTGTACATAATGGTTTTTTGACTTCCATTGATGTCTAGTAAATTCTCGAAATCTCCTACACTAAAGCTTTTAACTGGCCTGCAATAGTTTTCTTCTGATGCATACATCATGCAGTAAAATTGTGCGAGAAAACCAATTGCCAAGATATATGGAGTGAACTTCTCTTCTTCTTTAAAAACATGGTTATCGATGGTAAAAACATACATCCCTGATACGCCTTTAAAGTTAATGTAGGGATAAATACTATTTAACTGTTTATAGTCCACCTTTGTTTGCCTTTCTGGTATGTTGAAGATCCCATTTCCGTCATTCTGTAGTTTGATTAACTGGATTGCGCTATTTTTTAGTGGTTCCACAAATAAACTGTCTAATTGTTTACAAAGTCGTTGAAAATCTGAAGCATCATCAAGTAACGGTACAAGATTAAAGGCTGTTATTGGATGTAAATATGGTCCGCTGTTCCTAATGGAGCTTAAATGATAGAATTTCTCCAACTTAGCATGCTGAAAATCTTGATTTGGGCTGTTTGCTTTTTTTAATAAAAGATACCCGTTTTTTTCAAAAACTTTATAACGAGCCTCACAAAGTGTTGCAACGTAATTGATGTTGAAAATTAAATGGCCGGCTTCTAATAAAAGTAGGCTTTTTTTGATGGACTTATAATAAGCGGGATATTCTTTGCCGTATTCAAGCAAAATGTCCCCTTCATCGCCTTCTCTTGCAGAATTCTCATAGAGCTCGAACTTTTTCGTTTGTTCGTTTTTGGTTATAAACGAGCCACTTTTCGTAGCAACGAATAAACGAATCGGGTACAAGCTTCGTGGGGATGGGTAGCCTTTGTGAACCTTAAAGTAAGTGTTTTTTTCTACTCTGTTGTAATCGTTGAGTCCTAACATGATCTCTTGAACTTGATCATCACAGACAGCATTGCCATCCAAAAGGACATAATCATCTATCTGATGCTCTAGCACCTGTTCCTCATTATTAAAAAGTGAATTGAATGCTAGTTCTTGAAGAAAATCATTCCTTGTATAATTCATGCCTGCTCCTCCTTATGCCAGTGGGTGAATATTACGTTCTTCCCATCTTATTTCGTCATCAAGCGTATTGGTTACCCTGACTAAGTCAGATGTGAAGTCGACAGGCAAAGCGCCAACGAGAAGTACCTTGGTACAGGATAAAGAAAGGGAGCTTAATAGTGAATTGGATTGATGAATAAGTAAAATGTTTTCATATTGTGCTTTCACTTTCTTGACAACATAAGCAAGCTCCTTCTGTAAATCCTCGGTATAAAATGAGTATTTCAACAGGTCAGCATACGCTTCTCTTCTAACATTACTAAGCTTCTTCTCTAATAATCCTTTTACTTTGTAAGAGGCAAATAGGTAGAAATGATCTTCAATGGAATCAAGTCTCTCCTTTGCTTCTACTTCTCTAATCATAGTGTTTAGGGTACCTTCTTTTAAGCCTGTTAAATTTAAGTAGGCATTATATAATTCGTGAAAGGCTGATTCTATCGCATGCTCAAGCTGTGGATGACAGCCAAGCCCTGTGATGGAATAGATTTGGTTATGAGCATCATTGCTTCGTATGAGTGCCCACACAACAGGTATTTGTGCCTCATTTGGGAGCAGATAGAATTCTAGTTCAAAGCCTTCGGTAGCAAAAAATAGCGTTTGACATTCATATCCTTTTAAATCTTCTATTTCAATTATTTGTGCATTTCGAAACCATGACTTGAAGAAGATATCCCTTTCATATGCTTCCAGGATGGAAAACAAAGCCGCTTCCTCGTCACAATTCCCAATAGCACAGCCATTGGAGCTTTCAATTGTGTATTTATTTTTCATCGCCGGCTTTAAGTATTGAACCATTTGTTCTGGCACATAGAAACACTCGCCGTTTACTAATGAATGTGCTTTCACCCAGACAATTTCCAGGTCATGGTGATAGCTTACCAAGTGATACTTATCTTTAGGAGTCTTTGAAGGATAAAGACCGAATTTTTCTGGATTGACTACGGCCACTTTGTTCTGTAGTTGATGATAAGATCCTGTGATGGCATCAGGAAGATCCAGTAGGCTAGAATACCTTTCGGTGTACTCCATTAACGCTTTTCTTGTTGCTGTAGGTGGATGGTAATCAAACCCAAACCCTTGTATCGTGAAGTATTTTCTGTTTGCAACTGCGATGGAAGATCCTGTATCTCTGATAACATAACCGCCATGTATATGAAACAACGCATTTTTCAGATCCTCAAGCGACAAGTGAGATGGCAACCGCTTACTGCTTGCTGTGTTCTTAATTGGTTGTTTTATCCGGTCATAACCGTAGGTGAAGGTTACGGTCCGTTTTGGGATATCCAGATTATATTCTTTAAATTTTTGCACGTTTATTTTGAAAAACAAGATGCTTTTCTCAACACTTTCGATGTCTGGACATGAGTAGGAGCTTGTGGGTACCTCTCCTGAAAGTATTGGATTATTCAGTGTCTGCTCTTCTTTTTTCTTCCTTTGTATTGTAATACTTTCATCATCTGAGACAAAGGATATGTGGTAGTGGCCGTATTCACCTGATAGAAAGTGTTTGGTGAAAACAGCATTTACCTCTTTGATGCCCATCATCGTACTAATTCCTCTGTTTTCTCTGGAGCGGTGATTCCATTGAGATGCAAGGTTAATAGGTAGCTTATCGGATTGATGGTTGGGGTCTTCGGGTGTGAATACGTTTGTTTATTTATAGCAAGGTACAAAGAATCATTTGTTTCTTCTATTTCCAATTCTTGCTGAAATTTAATGAACCATAACTTTTTTAGGAGTGTTTTGACTTTTTCAGTCTCGACCTTATCAATAGGTAGCAGATCAATGGTAGCTTCCATTTGAAAATGCCGTGCAAGCAGCTGGAGAAGATTATTGATTGCATCCTCTTCCTGAAAACCTATACTCACAAGATCATTTTCCAGCCAGTCTGATTGATAGGACAAACGAACAAAAGGGAAATAGTGTTTAAAATCAAAGGTTACTGGCCCTTTGTTTAATTTTTCATTCATGAAAATGCTGGATTTGAAATTTTTGTAGTTAATATGATTCTGCGCGATCATTCTTGATGTGTTTTCGTATATGGATAGATCAATAACCATTATTCCACTTTTAAGAAGTGATGGTTGAATAGCTTTCTGTTGCAGTTGCTCTAAAAAAACATGGGCAGCATATTCTAAGTAATCATCGCTCCAAACTTCTGAGTTGTTAGTATCAATTGCGTAATTGGAAATATACATTTCGCTTTCCAAAAATGTAACGTGCAGTTCATACTCGCCAATACTACCATTAATTAAAAGGAAGGAATCCCCATCTACACTTTCAACTTTGTGACCACACTCTCTTTTTAAAACCTCGATAAACGGCGGAGGACCAGAAATGCGGTGGATGTCATCAAAGGAAACTTCCTTCTTTTTCTCTAAGGTCGTAGCCATTCCTTTTTCCAACAGCAATTGCAAAATCTTCCCGTCAAATGCGTGATCAGAAGCAACAGGTTCCCCTGCTTTCAATGTTTTAATAATTTGATAAACTCTATTCCTTGACGCTTCATTCAGCACTAGCTTTAAATTTTTTTCTTTTGTGCAAATATAAAAATCATTTTCTGTATCGATGATATATATGGTTGGGTCAAGAAATACCTTCATCCGTGTACCTCCTCCTTCTTAAACCTGATCGAGCATAGCAAATAATTCATATAAAATTTGTCTAGTGGTTTGATGTTTAGGAGCACCAGTTTTTCATATAACACATTTAATATCCAACGGTTGGTGATTAAAACCGAATCCTTTAAAATTAATTTACTTAACGTGGGAGTTCCCATCGCAAGCTTATGCCTGTTTGAGGATGCTGCCACCTTCTTCTCGATATGGGCATCGTCATGTGGCGAATGAAAGTCCAGCACGTCACGTTTCACAGCATCCTTCATCTCTTGAAACAGCACTTTTAACTCTCGTGTTAGAGCATTATCCTTATCCAAATTTTCCATTAAGCTCTCCCTATCATTCTCAGCAGCTTGTTCAAATCTCTCGACGATAGCCTGTTTATTTTTTTCATTTAAAGAGTGTAATAGACCAAGGTAATGAGAAAGATGTGAAACAAAACCATTGGAATAGAGTGCATGCTCCCTAGAGAGTACCGTATCTGGTAGATACGCGCAAAAAGGTACTATATCCTTTGTAATAGAGAGGATGTTGTTATCCTTGTTCCAATAACAATTAATAAACCACCTGTCAAAAATTTGATTAATTTTTATGTATATCTGTAATTGCTTTTTATTCTGAAAGCCGTATAAATCCTCCCTTTTTGCAATGAGAACTTTGTTTTGATGAATAACCTCGAGCGCCTTCTCTTTCATGGCTATCTCTGCAACCTTCTTATATCTGTTTCTGAAAGCTGCCTCATCATACCTCTCTGTTGGGTGAGCAATTAGCAAGCTGGCAAATTCAGCGGAAATCTGGCTTATTTGAGTATGGGTAAACCAACCAAAAACCGATAGATGAAAGCCGTTTTCAAAGCTCTTCTTGAGAGATACCCTTGTATCGTCCTTCAACAAAGCGCGGATGGATGAATAAATTGGGTGATGGTCCACTTCATTCATGAAGATGTTCATTTCATAAAAGTTCATCGTATTCTCCTTTAATCTGCAATCTATATTTCAAATTGTGAAAAATATATTTGACCAAGCAATTCACTTCGCCTTCCAGTTGCTTATTGATCCCAATCACCCTATTTAAGGTCATATGAATGATACTGTTAAAAATGTAATCTCTTCTTTCTGGTGAAAATTGTTGATTTACCATGCTCGAGTAACGCCGTCCTGCTTCCTTTTTTCTCTTAAAAAGTCCATGCTGATGTTCTTTATATAGTTCCAACGCCTGATTTCCAAGCCCCGTATAAAAATTCCTGTTTGACTTAAACTTCTTCAAGTAATCTTCATCGGTATTTGCCTGAACATGCAAATGCAGCTGCTCAAGATAGGATGCTGCGCTCTCATAGCTGTCGTGAAAATCGAATACTGTAAATAACATCGAAATAATGCCTTGTTCTGCTTCCTTTGTCATTTGCCACTTCTTTTGCAGATTCAGTTGAAAACCTACCATTGTTTCTTGGCAAAAGTATTGGTAAGCACCTTTAGAGATAGTGCTTCCTCCATATCTGCTATGCTCAGGTTCAAATAAATGGGTAGAATAATCCTTTACTAGCTCATTCATTCGAAGATCTTCTAGGGTTTCCATTAACGAATTTTTCGTATCAAGACTTTTCACTGTTTTATATCGAATTCTTAGGTGCGGCTGTCCTGAAAAATCCAAATAGTTTATATAGAACACCTCTGAAAATTTGCTTTTATATAGACTATCTAAACAGGAACTTAGAACCGCTTGCTTTTGATTTTGATGGTAATAAATTTTATAGTACACCCATTCATGTTCGATCAGTTTTTCATATGTACCCACATCTTCTGCGGGGACATTCCTAACTGAGCTTCGGGGCATTGGGGGTAATGTAACAATGTAATCTTTCACATAATTTCGTTTATGTTGAATGGTTTCATTTAGTTCTGGCGCTTCGATAAATGTTAAATAGTTACTATATTTACTAGTCTTTTTAATGGCATCAATTACTAAATCCTGACCAATAGTGGTATGTAGCAAAATCGGTAAGGTTTTATCTCCATCAAGGAGATAAACATAGTGTTCAGCTAAGGAATTCTCTTCTACCAATTGCTTTAAGCGCTGCCGTGGTTCCGCTTTTAGTTCTTCCAACGGAATATTCCACCTTCGTGGAGAGAGAATAATATTTTTATACTGAATCCTTGGAAGATACCTGAGCGTTTTCAATCTTCCTAAGCTTATATTTGTTGGTACTTCACTAATGTATTTGCCAAACAGAGATAAAAAAAGAAGCGGCTTTTGCTCCACAAAATTATTGTAGTAAAGCATATGAGTAGAGACCGGTAACAATCGTTTATTGTGTTTTCGACTTTTTAGATATAACCCACCTGAATCTGCTCCAACATAGATGTCGCCTAGTTGGATGACATTGTCCTTCTTTTCACTTCTAGAGGTGATATCAATCACATAATCTGGCTTTTTATAAGAAATACCTAAATCAGGATAATTGATGGGTACTCCATTTAACTCACAACTGATATAGTGGTCATCCGAATAATATGGGGCCGTTTCCTGATGCTGTTCTAAGTCCAGCCTTCCTGAAAAGGAGGTTGCTGTGTTTCCGAAAGAATTTACTCCTAAGTGAAAGAGTTTCTGGCCGTTTTCTTCCACGGTGGAAAATTTCATATCATATCCATCTTTTAATTTGTGCTGACGATTATTTTTATAAATGGTGGAAATAGCCTTCATGTCATCTTCATGTAGCTCCAACGTGTACTGGTTGGAACATTGATTGCTCCAAAGTTTATCCAGCATATAGGAAATAAACTCCTCATCCTGCTCCGAGTTTTGATTTTGATTTTGAAAGGACGGCAAACCGATACCTTTATCACTATCGAGTAACTCTATTAATGGCACTTCATTAAAAAATCCATATTTATCAACAAACTGTAAATAATAATGATCCCAAGTATTTGCTGTAAACTGCTGACTGAGATTTGCCAAAAGGGAAAGGTTTTCTACCATTGCCTCGATTTCGTTTTTATCTAATTCTGTTTGCTCATCCATTTGCTTTCGATAGACAGAGTCGATGACAAGGTATTTATCACTTTCTACTAGCCTTTTCATTGTGCTGATAATTTCCAAATATGTTGGTATTCCCTCTCCCACTTTTTGATCCTTATAGGTCTCAATCATAGTGGAGATAGAACGGATTGTGGAATATAGCTCATCACCAAAAAATCCTGAACTTGCTAAAAGCTTTTCTAGTAGATCATCATCCTTTTCATAGTAAACAGACGGCTGTAACTCACTAACAAGAAATTGATTTTTTAACAGATTTTTTATCGTTGTCAAACACAGAAGCTTCTTATCCGTATCTTCTGGAACAATACGATTTAATAAATCTACTATCTTTATAGGGGAAATAGAATGGTTTACTAGGGTTTTGATAAGAAGACCTTTTTTAATTTTCAGTTGTTGAAAGTTATTCTGAAGAATAATATCCAAGTTATAATGTTGACTGCTTTCTACTACTAATGGATTTAATGACACCTTCATTTCAGATTCCATTCCTTGTACATCTTCTATGATAGCTACTAGCTTTTTGTACCATTTAATAGACAGTCTAACTTTTTTCTCAGCTGATGCATGTTGCTCAACTACAGCTGCAGAAAATTCCCTACTAGATATTCCAGAGAACAGTCCAAAAGGCATGGTTCTTGAGGACATACGAAGTAAGTACTTCACAAGTGATAACCTTGCACCAGCAGTAAGCTTTCCATCTACTAATTGTTGGTATAGACTAGCGCTTGCAATAAGAATTCTTTCTTTGATTTGATCTTGACTTAAATAAGCAGCTAATACTGCTTCTAGCTCCTCATCATTATTAAATATTGTATCCAGCACATCTACGTTCAGCGCTGGCCTCCTTACTAAATAGTTGTCCATTACTGCCATTCTTTAGGACCTTCCCTTCAAGCGAAAATTTGAAATGAAAGTTGAAAGCTCAGTTCAAATTTGAACTGAGCAATCAGTAGAAAAGTATAAAAACAAAATTAGCTTTGAGTTACAACTACTGAGCAAGAGTTATGCCCTTGAGATGCTCCCATTGTATCAAGTACAGTTGCGGAAGAAACTTCGTACACTTCTAACTCTAGTTCGAAGTCCTCAACTTTCAAGTTAAGTTCTTTCATCATTATTCCTCCTCTCCTATAAACTAGGCCCTGAACGAATAATAACATAAGTCAAAATTATATGAATTTTCCAATAAACACGATAAGAAACAGGTTTTCTACTCTATTCAGCTCTGAAAATATGTTTTTATATAAAAATAAGGAATTAATCTTATTTAGAATTACTTTAAGAAAGGGGGATGGCATTCATTGAGACAACAAGATTCTAATTGTCCAAGGATAAAGATGCCAACGAAGTTTTCTCTGTAGGAAATGGCGTGAATGTTTTTTGCTGGAAGTGAGGGGGTCTTACCAGAAATGTAATTTCAACAGGGTAAAGAACAGGCAGCTAGATGGATTCTTTTAGTTTTATGAGAAGCAGCGTGACGGTTCTTCGCTTCCTTCTCAACATAATATCTTCAAAACAGACTTAACACCAAAATTCTAAAGGGTGGAGGAACTTACCCCCACCCTTAATTTATATCTTCAAGAGACTATCCTATATTAGCAATGATCTGTCCCCGTGCTTCCCAGCAACTGCTCTCTCAGACGGAATTTATTAAACTAAAAAAGTGTTCTTGTTTTTGGGTTTTGTTAAGTTGATACCATGAGTGTAATGTGTTGGGTGATAATACTTCTAGTTTTACGAGTACTTCCCTTGCAAATTCAAGGGGAGCGATGCCGGATGCGGTGATTAGGTTATCGCTGGTTGTTGCTACCTGTCCCTCCTCGTGAAACTTTTCTCCGTTATAGTGAGGACATACCATTTTTAAGTAGTCCAAGTTATTACTTGTATGTTTTCTATGATCGAGGTAGCCCATATTTGCAAGTCCCAAGGTTGCGCCACATATTGCGGCAACTATGGTTCCTGTCTCCAATGCTTCAGCAATTTTTTGTAAAATGGGGTGTTGGGCAGTTTCTCCCCAGGTTTCCCCTCCAGGTAAAATGAGCAGATCTGACTTCTTAAAGGTACAGTGATCAAGGGAAAGGTCTGGAGTTATTTTGAGTCCTCCCATTGTGGTAATCGTTTCTTTGGTAGTTCCTACTGTTACTACGTTTATAGGGGCGATTTCTTCTTTAAAGTATCTCCCAGTGTTTAGTTCAGCTATTAAATAGCCACCAATCTGACATAGTATTAAATACATACAGATAGGCTTTATTAGTTTTCATCTGCGATTGCTCCCATCATCATTGATATTACCTAGTATAATAAAACTTCCCTGACAACCACTGTCAGGGAAGTTTTTATTGTTGATAAAATTGTATCCATTCTGTTAGGAGTTCCATCATTTTCTCTTTAAGACTTACCGGTTCCATTATTTTGATAGAAGTACCGAATGGTAAGAGTAAGGTAGGGACATAGGCATGCATAGATTCTTCTTCAAGTAGGAATGTTGCTTGCCCCTCCGTTTTTTCTTGTAAGTAATTCTCAAAAAACCAATGTTGGCAGATGTTTGTTAGTGAACTCTTGCTCCCCGTAAGTACTAATCTTGCTTGGTTTTCAGGAGAGGGAAAGAGGTTGTTCAGAAAGTATGTACGTGTTGGGAAATCCTCTGGCTGTTTGAACTGGTTTTCCGTTAGTGTTAGCGTTTCTATTCGATCAACTCTAAAACTGCGTATATCATTTCTTAAATGACATAAGCCTCCCACATACCAATTATGATTCCAATATATAATTTTGTATGGATCTATCGTTCTATTAGAATGATCTCCACTGCGTTTCTTGTATTGGATTTTGACGGAGTATTCACTTACCACGGCAAGCTCCAATTGTTTAAGAAAGGGTTGAATAGAGAGGGAATTTGAGCGATTAATTATTTCAAGGCTTTTAAACTGTTGGGCTATTTTTGTTTCCTGTTCTTGATTTGTATAGTTGTTTAACTTTGTAATAGACCTATTCAATGCTTCCCCACCATAGTATCCCGCTTCCTCTGCAAAAACTGCAGCATGTAACAATGAGGTTTGTTCTTCAAGATCAAAAAATAGAGGTGCCTCATAAAATGGCTTCCATAATGTGTAGCCTCCGTTATGTCCGGTATCGGAAATAATAGGAACACCGCTTGTTGAAAGTGTGTCGATGTAACGGTACACAGTTCTGATATTCATTTCTAGTTTTTCCGCTATTTGTTTTGCGGTTATTTTTTCTCCCGAGCGAAGCATCCATAATATCGCAAGGGTATTATCGATTTTAGGAATGATTTTTCACCTCCAGCAAACTGATGTGCGTGACACTACATGGAAAGGAAGCAGAGGTAGATCCCTGCTTCCTTATGCTTAAGCGCGTGTTTCCACCACTTCGGGGTTTTTAGTATCATTTGGGTCCTCATTGTGACCTGGCTTCTCATAAATATACTGACCTCTATATGGCTTTTTCACGTTTGTGTCTATCTTCATGACTTTGTTCATGAATTGCGTTATGTTTCCTACATCTATGCCTGTGTTCTTTTCAACGGTGGTGGTTAATTCTTTTCCGCTAATTGCAGCTGAGTGATCTTTTAATACCTTTATGGCTTCTGTGGTAAGAGGTGTATGCTTTTTATTTTGATTAGGTCCCTTCTTTTTAGGTGCTTCTTTTGGGAATTCAACTCTTTTTAGTTTGAGTTCGATACCCTCATCCAATTCTCTTATTCTATCTAGGATTTGGTTTCTTTCTTTTTGGAACTCTTGGAGTATCTGAAGTTCTATTTGCTGCATTTGCTCTAATCTCAATTTCATTGCTTCTCTTTCGTTGAACAAATTATTTCCTCCGTTACTATTTTATACATTTAACTTCATCAAATATTTACAAAATCCTTTAATTTTAAGGAAAATAAGCTTATTTTCAAAGAAGTTTTTGAAGTTGTTTTCAAACCGGCGAAGCTGCATGGAGCGAATAACTTGTCTTCTCATCCCACAAACTCGTATTCTATCGAGACTAAGCGTCACAGGGATTTGTTGGATTTTGGTCAAGAGCAGATTGAGGAGGATGCAGATATTGGCCAGAAGTCGTTGACAAGGTTTGAAAATGGGAAAAGAGTCCCTAATTTTATTACGATGTATAAGTTGCGTACTGGAGCAAAATTCAGTATTGATCAATTGATTGATGAGACGCATAAAGAGTTGATGGAATCTGGTTTTTATAATGATTTAGATGATCATGGAGATCAGGAAAACTAGTTTCGTTGAAGGACGGAGAAACATTTGGTACTGTTTATGAGTTTGAGGTAAGGCAGGATTATCATGGGAAGTATGGTCACTTTTTGTTTGTGCAGTATGTCTATGTTGTGCGTGAGGAGGGGGAGTGGCGGATTTTGTGGGATTATAAGAAGTGATTAATTCACTTGAGTTCAGAGGCGAATACTTTACAACCCCCAAGGGGTTTGTTTCCATATTAAAAGGGACAGCATAGACTGTCCCTCGTTTTATGAAAGAAGTTACTGCTGGTCTTCTTCCTCTTCCATGTTCTCTTCATCTTGCTCCATATCTTCTTCCATGTTCTGATCTTCTTCCATTTCAGGATCTGCAGGTTCTTCCATTGGTGGCTGCTCTTCTTCTGGCGGAGGAGTATCCTGATTGTTTGCTGCACATCCTGTAATCAACATTGCCGCTAAAGCTGTACCAGATAATTTTAATAACCATTTGCTGTTCATTTAAACCTTCTCCTTTCGTATATGGAATTTCAAGACCTGATTGACTCATTTTGCTTGGTCCCTTTTTATATTCCCCAACATTCGAGAAAGTTTGCATGTTTAATGCATTTTTTTAAATTTATTGCTTTTGACCTAGAGCGAACATCATTTCCAACTCACAGACAAGCTGTCCGTCAACCGTCGCAATTCCCTTACCTTTTCCAATGCTGCCACGCACTCGAGTCATTTCCACTTCGAGACGAAGCTGGTCCCCAGGTACTACTTGCTTTTTGAAACGGCATTTGTCGATTCCGGTGAAGAAAGCAAGGCGTCCTTTGTTTTCTTCTTTTTTCAGCATCGCTACTGCTCCGACTTGAGCAAGCGCTTCTACGATGAGGACACCAGGCATAACCGGGAACTCCGGAAAGTGTCCGTTGAAGAACTCTTCGTTGGCTGTTACGTTTTTGATTCCGATGGCGCGTTGGCCCTCTTCGACCTCAATGATTCGGTCGATTAAAAGAAAAGGATATCTATGTGGGATGATTTCTTTGATTTGATTAATATCAAGCATGATTTTGTGACCTCCTACTAATAGTTACTTACAATTATATAGGAAGGCATAAAAAATAGGAAGTCCTTTGTAGGACTCCCTCCTTAGATGCACGGAACCAAGACTTTGTTGCACCTAAGGAGAGGTCTTTTAAGGGTCTTCCTTATTCTTTGTTAACTAGGTCTAAAATATGCTGCCAGGTTTCCTTGTTGAGGACATCCATTGGATCTCCTCCACCAAGAACTCCGTAACCTACCATGGCTCCCGCAATTACCGCTACAACCATCGCTGCCAGTAGGATCACAATGCGTAACCAAATTGGAATGAGGCGGATGCGCCATTTGAGTTTTTTCGGTCGTTCCTGTTCTTCTGTTGTTGCAATTTCTTCTTGCTGTCTTGCTTTATTTTTCTGAGCTTTGCGCAATTCTTCCCTTGTTAAGCTCTTTTTTGGTTGTTTTTGTTCCATTGCGCAACCTCCTCTTGGTCTAAAGTTATGTTTATGATTTCAGTCCGTTCACAAGTCCCATCATCTGGTCTGCAAATTGGACAGAACGTGCGTTAAATTGATACGAACGCTGCATAAGGGTCATTTCGGTCATCTCGGAAGCCAGATCCACATTGGATTGCTCGAGCATTCCTTGTCTCATGCTGATGTCATCACGTGCCGCTCCTTGGATGAACCCCACCACATCTTGTGGATTCGCCATTTCAGCCGGTGGAAGTGCAAACAGAGAGCCAGGTCTTGCTTGCAGCATCTGCGGACGGATGACCTGAGCCATACCAAGCTCACGGGCAAACGCTTGACCGTCGTTAAGCTCTGCCATCAGGACGCCGCCTGGCTGAAGATTGATTTCTTTTATGTTCTCCGGAAGGAGAATCGGCTGCTCATTGTTGTCGAGCACCGGGTGTCCTTCTGCTGTCACGAGCATCACTTCCGTGTTATTGATTGGTGACAAATAGAATACACCGTTTCTTGTGAACTGTGTACTCGTCTGTCCGTTTTCTGTCACTTGAACCGTGAAGAACTGGTCTTCTTTCGCTAAAGCAAAGTCTAGCATACGATCCGTGGATTTCAAAGCACCTTGTGTCAGGTTAAGCTTTGTTTGGGCAAGACCTGCTCCTGAGGACATACGAATTCCAAGTGGTGTGTTCCTGACGTTTTCGTATTGATTCAGGGTCTGGTTATTGTTTTGTTGAACCAAGAGCTCTTGGAAGGATGTCTGACGGTTTTTGTAACCGACTGTTTCTACATTGGCGATATTATGTCCGATCGTGTCAAGCTGCTTTTGCAACTGATTCATTGTGTTGGTGGCGTTCAGCATGATTCTGCTCATTTAGGTCTTTCCCCCTTCTCTTATGTGTTAGTTGATGCGTCCGATCTCATTGGCAGCTTTTTGCATGCTCAAGTCGTATGCCTGGATGACCTTCTGGTTCGCTTCGAAAGCACGGAAGGCTGCGGTCATGTCGCTCATCGTTTGGGCGGTATCAACGTTGGAGCGCTCTATGTGGCCTTGTAGAACCTGGAAGACTGTACCCGGATTATTTAGCGCGCTTGGTAGGGCTTGACCGTTATCTAACCGATACAAACCATTGTTATCTCGTGTGAGATCATTGGCATTCGGTGCAAGGGCGATACCTATACGACTGTTGATAACGCCGTTTTCTAGAATGGTGCCATCCTGTTGTAGATCAAAAGTGTCGGTTTGCAGTTGAATTCTTGTGTTGTTTTCGTCAAGTACGTACAGGCCGTTGTTAGTTGTTAGGAAGCCTTGTTGGTCGATGGCGAAGTTACCGTTTCTTGTGTATCTTAGGGTGCCGTCCTGGTTTTCTACCGTGAAGAAGATGGAAGATCCTTCAGGGAGAGTCTGGTTGAGAATAGCAAGGTCAGTTTGGTTTCCGGTTGGGCGCATGTCGCCTTGAGTATGCTTTGGTGCCGTTTCCTGCATGTAGACACCTGTATGTAATGGTCCGATTGTCTGGTTCTGAGTGAATGAGAGTGGCTTGGTTGTTGGGACATTTGCTTGCTCCATTTTTTTTAGAAGCAGTTCAGGGAAGGCTCTTAGGGATGATTGATCCGCTTTGTAGCCTGGTGTATTGGAGTTGGACAGGTTGTTTGAGAGCATTTCCATTCTGCGCTGCTGGGAGATCATTCCGGCTGTTGCTGTGTGGAATCCACGTAACATGATTTGGTTCACCTCTTGTTTTTGGTAACGTACATATTTATCTATTTTCTATTATAGTATAAATTTTGAATTGTCGATATATGTAATTTTGTGAATGTTTGGGGAGAATGCAAATAAGCGCCTTGTTAGGCGCTTATTTGGTAATGTTTTTGGAGTTGTTGTTTATGGTAATTAAGTTTTTGGGTTAGGGATTGTTTTAGGGTTTCGTCGAGACAGTCGTCGATGATGAGCTCGTGGTAGTTGGCTCTGATTGTGTGCCACTTTATGATTAGGTTTTGGATCAAGTTGGGACACCTCCGAATTTGTGTTGGTGTTATGTGTATACCCTTCGTGGAGGTTTTGTAACTTTTTGTGGGTGGAGGGGATTATTGAGGCTTTTGGTTTATGGGGATTTTTGTGGGTTTGGGTGAGTTTGGGGTTTGGGGTCAGACCCCCGCGAGGGAGTTTTGAGGTGCGTGGTGGTGTTTGTTTTGGGGGTCAGACCCCTTTGCTCTTTATTTTGGGTTTTGGGGTAGAGAAAAGGAGCAACCGGTGGGGTGCTCCTTTGTAGATGTGTTTTTTGTTTTTTTAATTTAGGCAAAGTTTTTGCTTGGTAGGCGGTCGATGTGGTCGAGCATGATGCCAGTGCCGATTGCTACGCAGTCCATTGGTTGTTCTGCTACTAGGACTGGGACTTTGAGTTCTTCTGCTAGGAGTTGGTCCATGCCGTGCAGGAGTGCTCCTCCGCCTGTCAGGATGACGCCGCGGTCGATGATGTCTGCTGATAGTTCAGGCGGTGTGCGTTCTAGGACGCTTTTTGCCGCTTGGACGATCACTTGCACAGACTCACGAAGCGCTTCTTCGATTTCACCGGATTTTACGGTGATGGTCTGTGGTAGACCGGATACCATGTCACGTCCGCGGATGTCGATAGATTCGTTTCGTCCGCCTGGGAACACGGTCGCGATTTCAATCTTGATGTTTTCGGCTGTACGTTCCCCGATTAATAGCTTGTACTTCTTTTTGATGTATTGAAGAATTTCGGCGTCGAATTTGTCGCCTGCCATTTTGATGGAAGATGCGGTTACGATGTCGCCCATGGAGAGAACGGCAACGTCCGTCGTTCCGCCACCGATGTCTACAACCATGTTTCCGCTCGGTTGGAAGATGTCCATTCCGGCTCCGATTGCTGCCACTTTCGGCTCTTCTTCAAGGTAGATTTTCTTGCCTCCACTTTTCTCGGCCGCTTCTCTGATCGCTTTTTGCTCAACGGATGTGATGTTCGTTGGGCAGCAGATGAGGATACGTGGCTTTGATAGGAAGCCTTTGACGTTCAATTTTTTTATGAAATGCTTCAGCATTGCTTCTGTGACTTCGAAATCTGCGATTACTCCATCTTTTAGCGGTCGCATCGCTACAATGTTTCCTGGAGTCCGCCCCACCATCTTGCGGGCCTCTTCTCCTACCGCCAAAACTTTTCCAGTGTTGGTATCAAGTGCTACTACGGATGGCTCGTTCAAGACGATGCCTTTGCCTTTTACGTGGATCAGCACGTTGGCTGTACCTAGATCAATTCCTATATCCCTTGCAAACATCTTACTTTTTTCCTCCTTGCATCATGCTTTGCGACTTTTATCCGAATGTTTAAAGATTCAATTAATTACCTTTAAACACTATCTATAGTCCTAATTGTATATTCTATCACATTTTACTAAATAAAGGTGATATTTAACAGTGGTTTCATGTCAATTTGTTGAGGGTTTTGTCGAATAACCGGAAGGTCTTTCTTTTTCTTTGGCGCTTAAATGTTTTTATTGACCGAAGGTCTTTTTTCCAACCAATAAAAGATACCAGAACAAAGATGCGTTGCGCTTTGCCCTGGTATCTCTTTTACTTTACCGCTTCCTCTTCTTTCTTGTACTTCATCTTGGTTGCTTCGCCGCCTCGTAAATGCCTGATGGATTTATGGTAATCAAGGATTGTTTTGACTTCATTGGCTAGGTCTGGGTTGATCTCCGGCAGTCTTTCGGTCAAGTCCTTATGGACAGTACTTTTGGAAACGCCAAATTCTTTCGCTATCACGCGAACTGTCTTCTTTGTCTCCACGATATACTTTCCAATCTTGATAGTTCTCTCTTTGATGTAATCGTGCACACCACTCGCCCTCCCTAAATTGTGGATGTTGAGAAGTGTGAAATGAGATCCGCTTATTCCGATGTAACGAAGTGCACTAAGTTTACAGCTGTATAATAAAAACGATTAGGATGTTTGTTGTTATTCTTCGAGACAATCTACGATCCCTCACCTCAAACACTCTCTTTGTATGTTTGGTTTGTATCAGTTTATTAGCTTGGGTTGTTGTTTATGCCTAGAATGTCAAGAGGGACAAGGGTTTTGTTTGATTTTTTTAAAAATGGACCCATTTTAACTTTCTAAATGCTATAATTGGTCCGAAAACCAATATTTAGGGGGTTCTTACAATTAATAAGTTATTATTTGTATCTATATGCTTTTTACTGTCATTACTTGTGGGATGTCAGAATGAAGCGGATTTTCAAACAACAACTTCTGCTGAGGATGCATTAGTAGAAGTAATGGAAGAAGAAGAGGAAACAACTTCAGCGGAAGATGTTCCTGAGTCGGCAAATTGGCAAGGAGATTGGTTTATTTCTGCCGACTCATCTATTATTGGCAATTTATCTATATTTAATGAAACAGATGAAGGCTTTTATTTTAATATAAAGGTATCGAATAATAATCCTACAAAGTCTGTAATTTCTTCAGAACTTATAATCTCTATAAAGGGAATAAGTGGATACGCACAGAAGGATGGATTAGTCGCGATTTCCGAAAAAGAAGCTAATGGTTGCTTGCTCACTTTCCATATGGGTGTGGAACGCATACAAGTGAAAGAGTCTAAGAATTGTGCCGATCCCGAGCTTACGGTCGACTTTAACCATTCATTTATCCCTCCGGAAACCTTTGTCCTAGATGAACATTTTATAGAAAGCATAAAAGAAGGTAGGTTTACTCCAGATGGTTATGCCATAGGAACATCGATAATGACCATTATGCATGCGCTTGGTGAACCAGATGCAGAGATTAATCGAAATGAAGCTCTTTACAGAATTTATTCCAATACCGGCTATGGCACAGCTGGGGGAGATAAGACAGTTGGATTACTAACTGTCATTCGACCTGAAAAGCTGACACCAGATGATATTAAAGAGCTATTTGGTGAACCGGAACAAGAAGGGCTCAGCGAACTAGAGGGATTATATATCTATTACTATATTATTGACGATGAGTACGAATTATATTTCGAATTTTTACCAGGAGAAAAAACCTTATTGCGCTTCCACTTAAGGGAGTTAAAATTGATGTAATCTCCTGTTATCCTCCATGTATTTTGCATGGGGGATTTTTTATTTTTCTATAATGGCTGCGAGGAGGATGACTAGTGCAAAACATTCTATTAAGCTTAGTGCGTTCTTTAATCCAGAGGGATCTTAAACGGAGAATTATGAAGTACTTGCGGAACGGTTTTAGCAGGGAAAAAAAATGCAGCTACAGGAGCTGCATTAGTTTACTACCGTGGTATTTGGATTTGGATAAATATTTATTGTATTGTTGGTCGTTTTCTTCACTTGCCAACAGATAGTTATAATTGAAGTACCAGAACTTGTGCCATTCTTTTTTTATGTTCGAAATCATCATAAAACCTCCCAGTGAAGAATGAATGATTCTCTCTTACTTAACTTTATTCTAACAAGTGATTGTAAAGGCAAGGTAAATCTAATATTACGTTTTTCCTAATTATTAAATTCGCTGCTATGAATTTAATACCCTTTTTTCCGTTTAGTAAATCATTAGAGGTATAGCTCCGGTTTTGTCGAATATTTTAGTAAAGCTCTTTTTTCAAAGATTATTGCTGCTCACTAGTAAAAAGTCGGCAATTGGACTTTTTACAGCATAGAAACTCTAAAAAAGCATGAAATTCTTTTTGTATAGTCAGGAAAAGAGCACGACAGTAAGGAATATAACGGTTTGTTTATAAATGAGAAAAAGCAACAAAGTATGCGAAAACAGCCTTTAGTAAAGAGTTTGATTGGAATGGAGTGTTGAAGGATGGGTTTGGAAGCGAAGTTGACGTATTCGGAAAGTGGTCCAGATTCGGTGATGTTGCATTTTGTCGTAGAGAACACAGGTGGTTCAAGTGAAAAGGTTACGTTCCGTAGCGGGCAGCGATATGACTATATCTTGTATAGGGATGGCGCGCGGATTGAGCAATTTTCACAGGGAAAGATGTTTACGATGATTTATGAGGAGATCATGGTGGCGGCCGGGCAGGAATTGAGTTTTGATATTCCGTTGAAGAATTTACAGCCTGGGCGACATAAAGTGATCGTGTGGCTGGCTGATTCGGATTGGCCTGATGTTAGGGATAGATTGGAGTTTGATGTGTGATAGTACGAACCCGTCATGAGGACGGGTTTTTTATTGAGAAAAAAAGAAAGCACCCAGAGACTCCGCATGCTTTCTAAGGGATGATATTAAATTAGAATTATTTTGACGCCTTATCAGCCTTCACATACAAAAATGCAAAGAATCCAAGCAACACTAATGTAACTGGGAAAATGATGTATGTATCAATATCCGAACTTACATTAGCTTTAAGTGTGAAATTGTAGATAAAGAAAAGAATTCCAACTAACGCAATTAATAGTTGATAGGTTTTTTTACTCGCAAGCATTATTGTTCACCGTCCAATCTACATATCATAATCAGTCAAAGCAATTTTTCTTCACCGTATCTACCCCTAAGAATGCAAAAAGGGCATCAAAAACATCAGGAGTGGTGTTAGCTGTTTTCTTGATTGCTAATTTCATAGCCTCTGTTTTTGTATATTTGGAGACTCTGCTCCCGGGTTTTCTTATACTTCTATAATTATCATAATTCTCTACTAGTTTATTTGCGAATTTAGTCGCACCGCCAGCGGCTTTTATTGCTTGTTTGACTTTAAGGAGCTTTGTGATTGGAACAGCGTTTTGTGCGATTGCATATCCAATGCCTTTTGCACACTCCCAAGCAGAAGCTGACCTGAACATCGGTTCCGGCATTACAATATTTTGCAATTCATTTTGAAGGGCAGCTTTTAATTCCACATTCCCTGCATTTGTGATCATCCATTCTAATCTTTCCAGTGTAGCTTCTTCAGTTAATAATTCCTCAGGTATTTTTTCCACAAGTAACAATGCCTCTTCCAGCAATGCAAAGTCAGGATCTGTCCCTTCTTGGACTGTTTCAGGATTAGCTGTTAACTCTTCAGCTTTTGCCACTCCCTGAATCGAACTTACCATCAGAGTGACTATTAAAGCCATTACAAATAATCTTTTCACCATCAAAATCTTCTCCCTTTTATGTAAATATTTTCATTCGTTATTCTATTACTATATTAATTTATTTTCATGAGCCCTAAGCACTTGTAAAAAATGACCTACGATTCAGTTTTCTTTCTAATGAACGGAGTGGTGAAAGATACCCGTCGTGAGGACGTTTTTTGTTTTCTTTAAGTGTTGTTTGAAAACTGTTTCGTCTTAAAAGGTGAGTTGATAAGGATAGCGGAGGATTATGAAGGGGAAGAAATTGTCGTTGTGATTTGGTTGTGGGGACGGTTCTTTTGGACCGTCCTTTTATCGTCGCACTTTTATGAGCAGCTTATTAGCCGGTAGTGGATATTGATTTGTTTTTCTACGGTTTAGTAAGGTGTTCAGTCGTTTGTTCAATGGTTTTTCTACAAATTGATAGGCTAGCAGTCCGCCAATGGTGGTCAACAGGATGATGGTCAGCATGGTAATGTCCCATCCGAGCAGCTGCTGTAATTTTAGATTTTCAATAAAGATGACAATAGAGAGCATGAGAAACAAGCTATGAGTCATGAAGATAGAGAAAGATGCTTTCCCGATGTGGTGGAGTAGTTTGTTGATTTTAGTTTTTTGGTAGAGATCAATGGATGCTAATCCGGCCACAAGGAAGCAGGAGCTGATTCCGTAAAGGAGCGGTCGGATGGTTCCCTGTTCTATAGTGATAAATTGATAGGTGTTGTTCGACCAGATGAATAGGAATGCAGCGATTCCGATGGCTGTCAGTGTTCCTCCAATGATGGTGTTGATTTTCACACGAGATGTGGTCAGGACAAATGCCACGAAAGCGCCGAGCCAAATGGTCAGATTGCTGACATTGAGCAGTGTAGCGGCCAGCATGTTTTCCGGATAGAAGTCGATGAAGTAGAACGTGACGATGCATGTTAGGTAGGCTGCGATTGTGAGGCGGCCAAAAGTTGGTTTGAACAATAGCAAGGTGAACATAAAATAGAAGAAAAAGATGTGTGTCAGGGACCATGCGACTGTCAGAATGGGATCATCTGATAAGAGGAACATCGATTGAATAACATATGTCAGACTGAATTGTTCGCCGAAGTATGGAAAGATGAGCAGTATCGATAGTACGCCAAAAGTTGTAAGCCAATAATACGGGATAATCCTTGTGATGCGTTTTTGAAGAAAGATTCCTGCTTGTCCTGACTCTCCTATTTTGTGCTTGTATAAATAAGCTATCATGAATCCACTAATGACAAAGAACATGTCCACCCCGCCTGTTCTCCCCCACTCACCCATCCCGAACCAGTCCTGGGCATATCTTTTATAGAGGAGTCCGTTGAGATGGCCGAGCATGACGAACAGGATGGCGACTGCACGCAGCAGTTGGATTAGGTGGAGTTGTTGGGTTTTGGGTTTTGTCATGGAATTTGTGGCTCCTTTTGAGTTGAGGTTGTGTGTACACTTGTTCTTTATTAAGAACATTATAGCACGATGTTGTGAGGATTGATAGTAGGTTATTTATTCACCTTTTTATTGTTATTTAATAGTTAGCTTAGTACGATGATTTAAAATTTTTCATTCAATTGTATCTTTTTTCTTTCCAGGGTATATACTTGTAAAAAGTTTCGTTTGTTTCGCTAAAACTTTTATTTTTTGAATATTTAATTTATAATGGAGGTAGAGTGAGGTGAATAATATGACAGCACTACTAGAAGAGGTAGAGAAAGAGCTTGCAGAACTAGGGGCATCGATAAATGCTAGTGACAAAGCTAAGTATTTTAAACAGCTTTCCAAACTAATTGAACTTGCCGAGGTAGAAAAAACACGTATCTACCTTGAGCTAAATCAAAATGAAAGGGATGAAACCTTTAAATCTTTTCAGCAACAGTATAGTATTCCTGAACATCTAACCGTTCATGAAGTCGCGGAAATACTTGATGTTTCTCAACAAATGGTTCGTAGGTATTGTGCGGAAGGAAAACTCCAATCTACACAAAGATTTAAAAACAGTGGTAAATGGCTAATTAGTTCCAAACAGTTCATGGAACATAGTAATTGGCATAAGTTCATCCAAAAACGCGCAAAAATTAAAGACAACTCGCTTAAGCTTAGTCAGAAGATGTTAGATATCGTAGGTGATGATGATATTCAATAAAATATGGGGGAATTATTGACGTTAAACAGTATATGGTAGACACTAATTCAATTAGATATAGAATTAATAAAATGGAAAACATTAAACCTGCTCGGCGTTTTTGGAGAAGTACTATAGTCGACGTGGAAAACGGAATTGCTAATGTTTTTGTTCCTCGCGAAGTAATTAGAGAGTTAACTAATCAATCTTTCTCTTTTATTAAATTCAGGAATTCTCCAGAGCTGATAAACATCGCAGATATTATCCGTTTTAGTACAATTATTGATAATATTACAACACCAGAAATTGAAGAGCTCATCATTGAATTCTCCGCATATGTAACTGCTGAATTTCGAGAAGAATTAATGGTTGCCACGGGGTTAGAAAAGTTAAAGTATCCTAGTATTCCTGACGCAAGAATATTATGCACAAGTTGGCAACACGACTTTATAATGGTTACCGGCAATATTAAAGATTTTATACTTTTACCTCTATTAGAAGCACCAGATCAAGACAAGCTTTATAACATTCTTACTCATCGTTTTGTGAAAATCCCTCCCACACTCCACACAAAAATACACCGAGATACTACTTTCACTAACTATTTTAATAGCTTGATAGAGAAAATTGATAATTATAATTCTTAGACTTGCCTAGAGTAACCATTTTTAATGGGCTAGGCGTTTATTTTTCTTCTTTTGTTTTTATACTTACATCCCGAATTTAGTTCATCCCGATATTAAGCAAGTCCCCCCATGTTTTCAAATTACGCTCTTGGGATAGCTGGAGAAGTTCTATGAAAAGGTATGCAGTGGTAAGTGCGTCCCCGATTGCGGAATGACGTTGGTAAATTCTTGTGCCGAAGTCCCTGGCGTATTTTTCAAGATCACGCATGTCGTAGTTTGGGGCGATATAGCCAATTAGGTTGAGAGTGTCGATGGCTTTGGGTGATTTCCAGGTCAGGTTATGGCGTTTTAGTTCTGAGTTGATGGCGAGCATATCGAACGCTACGTAGTGGCCGACATAGCAGGCGGACTTGCCGGCTGCGAGGTCCCTTAGGTCTTCGATTGCCATCAGGGCTGTTGGTGCTTCTTCTGTTTGTTCTTGTGTGATGCCGGTAAGCTCGGTAATTTCCCGAGGAATTTGTCGATTTGGGTTGATATAGGTTTGGTAGGCGGTATCCTCGATAACCTGGAGGTTCTTTATTTTGATGGCTCCTAGTTCTATGAGTCGGTCGTCTTTTGACACGTTAAAACCGGTCGTTTCGGTATCAAATACAGTGAATTCGAGTTTGTCGACAGGTGTGGAAAGCGGTATATTTTCTGCTAAATTGCTCGGGAAATAATGTTTTTTTGCGAATGGGAACATATTTTATATGTCGCCTCCTTTGAAGTTTGAATGGGTTGTCGGATGCTGGGAGCTCCTATTTAGTAGTAGGAAAGCATGTGGCTTTGGAGCTCCTTGATGAGACGGATGCTGAGCATGAGTTCTTCTTTTTCACGGGTGGTCAGGGTTGTCAGGTTCAGGGTTGATGTGAGCTCTTCACCGTTTTGGTGCTGCTGGTGCCGGTTTCTGACGTAATAATTGAGTATGGTGGCGACGGACGCTTTGAGATCCTTTTGGAAGTTTTCTGAAAGGATCTTTTTTTCGTACAGCTGGTCGATTTTTTCGATTGGTGTTCCATAAGTGATGCCGTGCATGAGTGAGAGTATTTGCAGGCTGTGATGGTACGGGAACAGCACTTCTTTTTTTAGGTCGATCTGCTTTTTGTTACGGCGGAACATGGATCTGATTGGCTGTTCTAAGGTTGGTATCGGGTTTTCCCGTTCGAGCTGGGATATGCGATATAGAAATATTTTAGCTCGGTCTAGTGAGTTGGTTATTTTTCGCTGGAATTGCTGGTGTAGTGTATCGTCGCCGTATATATGGCGATATGAGAAAAAGTTCTGAGCTAGGAGCAGGCGATCGTTGGTTGCGTTTAGTGTCCATTCCTTGAGGAGGGATTCCCATTGTTCTAGGGTGCCGCGCCATTTCGGGTTGGAGGCCATCATGTCCCCTTTGCATCTTTGATAGCCGGCGAGTTCCAGGTTGGTGACGATTTTTTCTGTGAGATCTGCGAAGTATCGGGTGGCGATATGGTCGATATGGGTTGTGTCGGTTGATTGCTGATCTAGGTCTGGAAGGTCCTCATAGACAAGGAAGTGGTCCTGGTCGGTGAGGAGGAACTGTTCTTTTCTGGCGCCGCTTCCCATGAGGTAGAAACAGAATTTTGCCGGTGGTGCGGTTGGCATTTCTTTTATGGAAAGTTCGATTGCCCGTTCGATGAGCTGGTCGTATAGGGTGTTCATGACTTTGAGTGTGGTCAGGATTGGGACCTGTTGTTGTAGCATAGTGTCGAGTGTTCCATATAGTCGTTGTTTGATTTTTGGCAGTGATTCTTTGGTGGCGTTTTTCAGTTGTTCCTTGTTTTGGAGCATTCCTGTCGGTTGCTTGGCTTGCAGGAGATCGGTCAGAGTGACGATGCCTGCAAGCTGGTTATTTTCGTTGGTGACTGGCAGGTGTTTGAAGCCGCCCAGAAGCATGGTGGTGAGTGCTTCGTAGTAGTAGTCGGTCCTTTGGATGGTGGTCGGGTTTGGTGTCATGATGGTTTGGATTTGGTCTTGGGTGTTTTTGGCGTTGGTGATGACGCGATTGACGAAGTCGTGCATTGTGACGATGCCTTGGATTTTCTCGTTGCCCAGAATGATGGCTGCAGTCGTGGTGCTGTTTTCGGACAATTTTTCTGCGACGGATTGGATAGTGTCGGTTGTTTTGCCTGTGATGATGGTTGGTGTTGCTTGCATGATGTCTTGGACTCGCAGAATGGTCGGGTCGGTTGATTGGCCGAGAGATTTGCTCATGGTGATCTGTTCGGCGAGCGAGTGGTAGACGTCATGGAGGCGAGAGCTCACCTGGTCTAGAATGTAGTCGCGTAGGGCAGGCTCGGACCATCGTTCTTTTAGGATATGGTATGGAATGTATAGCGCTTGTGTGTCGTCGATGGCGCGGACTTGTAGTAGGGTCTGGTGGTGCTGCGGGTGATGGGTATGAAGTTGGTCTGGGTAGAGTGGTGTTTTTGCTTCTTGGTGTTGGTTTTGTGGGAGTGGAGTGGTGAGGAAGTGATGGATGTTGGACAGGCCGATGAGTTCGTTTGGTTTGATGATTTCGAGGACTTCGCCTTTGGAATTGGATGGAGTTTGGGATGGGATATAGACTTCGGCCATGCCGGAGAGCACGAGAAAGACGCCTTCGCGACTTTTGTTGGCTTGGAGGATGATGTCATCTTGGTTGTAATGGAAGGTTTGGCATTGGCTGAGTAGATTGGTTGCTTGGTTTTCGGTTAGGTTTTGGATTAGGAGATGCTTCATGTTGGTGCCTCCTTTTTTGCATGGAAGAGGAGCAACGTGGTGTTACGCTGCTCCTCCCTGCTTTATGGTTTATTTGTCGATCCAGACGTCTCCGTCTTTGTAAGACATTTGTTCCGGGTAGCGAAGGTCGACTACTTCGTCCTGGATTTTTTGTGATGGTGCTTTCGTTCTTAAGGATACGACAACGATGGTAATCATGGCTGCCGCCGCCCCGAAGACACCGGCTCCTGTGTCGATGATACCAAGGATGGTGAAGCCGCCGTATTTTGCCGCAAAGATGTAGGATAGGGTAACGCCAAGTCCTACAAGCATTCCGGCGATGACGCCTTGTGCATTGGCACGTTTCCACCAAACTCCAAGGAGGAGCGATGGGAAGAAGGTTCCGGATGCTAGCGCAAAGGCCCATGCGACGATTTGTGTGATGGCCCCTGGTGGGTTAAGTGCTACAAGACCCGCAAGGATTGTTGCTGCCACGATGGTGACTCGGCCGACCATGAGACGATTTTTATCGGTTGCGTCAGGTCTTAGGACACGGTAATAGATATCGTGTGCGAATGAGGACGAGATGGCGATCATCAGTCCACCTGCTGTGGAAAGTGCTGCTGCCATTGCCCCTGCTGCTACAAGTCCGATGATGAATACGCCTAGGTTGGCGATTTCCGGTGTTGCCATTACGACGATATCATTGGCGATCATGAGCTCGTTCCATTGGAGGATGCCGTCACCGTTCGTGTCTGCGACTTGTAGTTTGCCTGTGTTGACCCAGGATTCCGTCCATGCTGGGAGCTGGTCGATAGGTTGTCCCGCTACACGTCTCATCAGGATGAAACGGGAGAATGCTGCGTATGCCGGTGCGGATAGGTAGAGTAGGCCGATGAAAAGTAGGGCCCATGCGCCTGACCAGCGAGCTGCTTTCATGGTTGATACGGTGTAGAAACGGACGATAACGTGCGGAAGTCCTGCTGTTCCGGCCATGAGTGTGAACATGAGGGCCATGAACTGCCATTTGGTCCCGTTGGTGAACGGTGCAAAGTATTCGGACACGCCGAGTTCTCGGTCGAGTTCGCCCATTGTTTGGACAATTTGACCGTAGGAGAGCCATGGTAACGGGTTGCTGGTTAGTTGCAGGGACATGAAAATTACTGGGATCAGGTAGGCGATGATCAGGATGATGTACTGTGCCACCTGTGTCCAGGTGATCCCTTTCATTCCACCGAATGCGGCGTAGAATGCGATCAAGACGACCCCGATCATGGTTCCGATTCGTGCGTCCACTTCAAGTAGACGGCCGATTACCACTCCTGAACCGGAAAGCTGGCCAATGGAGTAGGTGAAACTGATGATGATGGTACAGATGGCCGCGATGACGCGGGCTGTGTGACTGTTGAAACGGTCGCCGATGAATTCTGGTACGGTGTAGCGGCCGTATTTTCTTAGTTGTGGTGCAAGGAGGAAGGTCAGGAGCAGGTAACCGCCTGTCCAACCCATTATGTATGCAAGTCCGTCGTAGCCGAGAAGCATGATGGTTCCGGCCATTCCGATGAATGAAGCTGCACTCATCCAGTCAGCTCCGATGGCCATTCCGTTGAAAATTGGTGGTACGCCGCGCCCTGCTACGTAGAAGTCGGAGGTTTGGCGTGCTTTGTTATAGATGGCGATTCCGATGTAGAGTCCGAATGTGATTAGGATTAGTGTTAGTGAGACGAGAAACTGGTTATCCAATCGTGGGGCCCCCTTTGGTTTTTGTTGGTTTTTGTGATTGGTAGTTTTATTGTTTTGGATTTTAGGTGTACGTGTGTGAGAGTCTTGGTGTGTGGTTTGTCTGATTAGTGGTCGAGTGTTTTGCCTGCGCTAAGGACCTCGTTGGCTTTGTCGTCGATGCCGTATTTTGCGTCGATTTTGTCGCTTACTTTGGCGTTGACGAACAACAGGATGATGAAGGTGATGACGGAGCCTTGTGCGCCCATGTAGTAGTGGAATGGGAAGCCTCCGAATATGGTGAATTGCAGGGATTCGGCGAACAGGACGATGCCGAATGATACGCCAAGCCAGATTGCTAGGTAGATTAGGATGAATTTGTTCTTTTCGCGGAAATAGGCATCAGCAACGGATTTTTCGATTTTTTTCAAGGGTTAGCCTCCTCTTGATTTGGTCGTTTTTTTTGGGGTGGTTCTGCGGTGCCTGGGGTTTCGACGTTGGCGTAGATTTTCCTGCCGGGGTCTGACCCCTTTTCTTTTAAATTTTTTTATTTTCCTTTTTCTTTTTTATTTTAGGCTGAAGATGAATTTGACGGTGTCGAGGAAGGGTGCCGGAACTATGGCGATTTCCACGACGGCGTAGGTGATTAGGGTTGCTATTGGGACTGATAGTAAGATTGGTTTTTGTTTTTTGATTGCTAGGAAGATGCAGGTTACAGTGATGATTAGGAAAGCCCAGAATAGAAGCATTTTGAATGTGCACCTCTTTCGATTGTAAGCGCTTTTATTTTCTTGTCGAATCTATCCTCCTTTTGTCTTGATGGGTATTCTGTATTAAAACAGAATTTTATAACAATTCTAATAATTAGATTATGGTATAAGGGATGTTTGAAGTCAACTATAAATTACTGAAGGGTAATCTACATTTTTCGAGGGTTGTTTTTTTGTGTGTATTAGTACAAATGAGGTTTGGGAGGGGGACGGTTCTTGCGCTTCCTTCGGGGTGCGAAGGAAGCATGAGAACCGTCCCTATAAAAACGTGTATAACAGTATTTTTTTTAGGAATAGTATGTAGTGGGTAAAGTTCGGGTATAGACAGTATAAATATGTAAAGAAAGGAGCTATATATGGATAAATTTTATAAGTTACCCTTTGAAGAAGTGATGAAGACTATTGAGGTTACAAAAGATGGCCTTTCTGATTCGGAAGTAAAAAAAAGACAGGAGCAGTATGGATTTAATGAACTTGGAGAAGAACAGCGAAAAAGCACCTTTCAGGTCTTTATGGAACAGTTCAAGGATTTTCTTGTCATTATTCTGATAGTAGCAGCTTTACTATCTGCCTTTTTAGGGAAATTCGAGAGCACTATCGTAATCGTGGTCGTGGTTATCATCAATGCCATTCTTGGAACCGTCCAGCATGTAAAAGCGGAGCAATCGCTAAAGAGCCTGAAAAGCCTGTCCTCGCCCACTGCCAAAGTTTTAAGAAATGGAAATAAGATTGAAATACCATCCAAGGAAGTTGTGGTTGGAGATATACTCTACCTGGATGCAGGGGATTACATAAGTGCGGATGGCAGAATTATCGAAAGTCATAGCCTTCAGGTAAATGAAAGCTCCTTGACCGGTGAATCCATCAGTGTACTTAAAACTCTTGATCCGATTAATGAGGACGATGTTTCCATTGGCGATAAGACGAATATGGTATTCTCCGGAAGCTTTGTTACATATGGAAGAGCTGTAATTGTGGTAACAGAAATCGGACAGAAAACGGAAATCGGTAAAATCGCCAACTTGATGGAAAGTGCCAAAGAGAAGAAAACGCCACTTCAGATGAATCTTGATAATTTCGGAAAGAAGCTTGCCATTGCTATTATCATTATTGCTGTTCTGATTTTTGCGATTGATATCATTCGGGGACGGACATTGATTGACTCATTCATGTTTGCCGTTGCCCTGGCAGTCGCGGCCATACCGGAAGCATTAAGTTCCATCGTAACAATCGTGCTTGCGTTTGGCACACAAAAGATGGCAAAGGAAAATGCCATTATTCGAAAACTTCACGCAGTAGAAAGTCTCGGAAGCATCTCTGTCATTTGTTCAGATAAGACCGGTACCCTGACACAAAATAAAATGACCGTGCAGAAAGTGTTTCTGGATTCAGAAATCCATGAGCATGACAAATTGAGACTGGACCAGACACTGCATAAAAACTTCCTTCTTATGCAGCTTTTGTGTAACGATGCAGAGACCACCAAGGATAAGGAGATTGGAGATCCTACAGAGATTGCCTTGGTTGATTATGGGGAAGAAATCTATGAATTGGACGAAATGGAAACAAGAAAATCCTACCCTAGACTGAAGGAAGTCCCATTTGATTCTGACAGAAAGCTGATGAGTACTGTCCATACCCTAGATTCCAAACAGGTACTGATCACTAAGGGTGCCGTTGATGTTTTAATGGATAGGGTAGTGAAAATAGAAACTTCAGATGGCATAACCAATTTTTCAGAAGAGGACAGGAAGAAAATCGAGGAAGTGAATCATACCTTTTCGGAAAGCGGACTGCGTGTGCTTGCCTTTGCTTATAAAGAGGTGGAGAATTATGAGAATATCTCGTCAAAGGATGAACATGACTTAATATTTGTCGGATTGACTGCCATGATGGATCCACCCCGTGCGGAGTCTAAGGAAGCGGTCGAACGATGCATTTCAGCAGGCATCAAACCAGTAATGATCACAGGCGACCATAAAATAACCGCCTCTGCGATAGCAAAGGAAATCGGGATTTTCAGAGATGGCGATAGAGCAGTTGAAGGATATGAGCTCGAAAAGATAAGTGACGAGGAGTTAAAAAGCATGGTGGAGGACATTTCCGTCTATGCACGAGTATCTCCAGAGCATAAAATACGAATTGTCCGAGCCTGGCAGGACAAAGGGAATATCGTTGCAATGACCGGCGACGGAGTCAACGATGGTCCTGCATTGAAACAGGCGAACATTGGAATCGCCATGGGAATCACAGGAACGGAAGTGGCCAAGGATGCCTCGTCCATGGTCTTGACAGATGACAACTTTTCCACCATCGTTAAGGCGATTGCCAATGGAAGAAGCATCTATGCCAACATCAAAAATTCCATCAGGTTCCTGCTTGCCGGTAACACCGCGGGAATTGTATCTGTTCTTTATGCTGCTATAGGCGGATTGCCTGTTCCATTTGCGCCAGTGCATCTGCTGTTCATTAATCTGCTGACAGATAGCCTGCCGGCGATTGCAATTGGACTTGAGCCTCATAATAAAAAAGTGATGGATGAAAAGCCGAGGGATGTGGAAACCCCGCTTCTCAATAAAGTGTTTGCAGCCCGGCTCCTTAGTGAAGGATTCCTAATTGCCGTAGCTACCTTGATTGCGTTTCATATCGGATTAACTATGGACGACCCTCTGACAGCCAGTACCATGGCTTTTTCCACACTATGTCTTGCCCGACTGTTTCATGGCTTCAACGCACGTTCCAGACAGTCGATATTCAAAGTTGGATTGTTTTCGAACCTCTACTTGATAGGGGCAGTCCTCATAGGCATCGCGCTACTGCAGCTTGTTCTGCTGGTTGATCCTTTAAAAGGGATTTTTGAAGTTGCCACACTAACTTCTGCCCAGTTCGGTTATGTCTATGCTCTGGCACTTATGCCGTTGGTACTGATTCAACTGTATAAATTGATTCTTGTGAAAGATTGAAAAAGGAACCTGAAATGGCCTGTATTCCACTATCCAGAGGAATACAGGTTTTTTAGTGTTTTTTTCACAGAACTGGTGTTGGCTATGATGTTGTGGTATGGGTCGTTGTTACCGGCGCTCTTGAGCGAGCAGATGAATTCTAGATTAATGAAGGATGCCGTTTCATAAAAATAACGAACGGGTTTTATAGTGTTTCGTCTTCGTACTCTACGCCGTGCTCTTCCATGAGGTCTTCTAGTTTGGTTTGGAATTCGCGAAGCTTGGCGCGGCCATGGTCCAGGTGTTCGTTTGCTTCGAATATTTTGTCGTGGTCTTGGAGTTCGAGGGCAACGCGGATCTTTTTGAAGCCTTGAAGCTGGGCGTTGCTGCCTTCGATGTAAATTTCATGGATTTCTCTGACTTCTTCTGATTTCGGGCGAATGTTTTCGAGTTTAGTGATGAATTCTTCATAGGCAGGTAAGGTAATGGTGTCGAGGGTTTCGTGCATGGTCCAGTCGTCTGTATAGTTTTGGCCCGAGACACTGCTGTATGAGTCGATCGCCTCCCATTCCAAGTCGGCTACGCTTGGCAGTTCGGTATTTACATAGTTTATGAGGTCATCTTTCACCGGATCGGTGTTTGAGCAGGCTGACAGCAGCATGATAAATATAAGGGTAAACAGACAAAGTTGTCTTTTCACAGTTGTGTTGCCTCCTTGTTTGATGAGTTCTACCTCTTACCATATTTCGGGGTTGATTTGTCTTATTACAGTTGTGGGGAAAATATGGTTGTTTGCTTAGGACTTCGTTGAATTGGAATATGGGAAGCAGGCAACAGCCGTGGACCACTACGTTCTCGACAAGCAGAATGGAAGTGATGGTGTCTTCCCCTTACCCCATCCTGCTTATTGGAATAAGTTTACAAAGTAATGAGCGTGTATTAAAATTAGTGTTGTGTCAGAATATTTCATCTTTTATTTTTCTGGGAGTAGCTGTGGTCATGATAAATAAGAAGAAGCTTGCTTTTTTTTCATTCCTTTTTTTCATTATTTTTACGATTGTTGGAGACTCATATATTTATTTTTTGGATGGCAAAGTGTTTGAGAGTGATTTTAGGTATGAAACGGATATTAAGGACAGAGAGTTAAAGCAAGAATATGTTCAGGACTTAGGAAGGTATAGTGAAGAGTTTGACCTGAAAATATTTGTTGTTACATCTGATGTCACTTCCAAAAATTCGGCTACCTATACCATCTATTCATCAGATGAAGACAAAGAATTTTTTAAGAACCGTATTTTGTCTAACCAGGACAACCCCTCCTTTCATTCGCTAATTAGCGGGGAAAGAGAGATTCTTTTCAAGCCTTTTCAAGACATCACCCAAATCAATGAAAAAAATTATTATGTGTTTGGTACAAAAGATAATGTGGAGAAATTACGCTCCGCAACTAATGATAAATATGGGATGAGTAAGCCCGAAGACAATAACTATGCAAATGATGCTCCATTCATCTTGTCTGCAGCATGGATTTTTATTTTTTCTATTATATTAATTTACAGCTTTTTTGAAGTAAATAATTATAAAAAAGAAGCATTGTTTAAATATTTAAATGGTACGAATATCAAGAATGTCGTACAGCCATTGGTTATCACAAATACTGTTACGATCATTTTCGCAGCGATTATCGGATTGTTCCTTGCCTTGCTCATTACAGAATCCTATAAATTCGCTTACATAACAATTGTTGCAGTGATCGTGCTATTACTATTCTCCAATAGCTTCTTTCTTCTTCTATTTAATTTAAATGTAAAAAAGACGTTTGTACGGAGCTATTATACAATTGGTTACAAGATGCTGGCTTTCCTTGTGTTATCGGTTATATCCATCACTTCCATTCTAATTTTATCGTTCACGTTTAAGACGATACACGATGCGTGGAAACCGATGAAGCCCATGCGGTTAGGTTTTATAATGAGAATATTGATAAATATAACATGCACCTTTCCTTCGATTTTTCTTATAATGGTGGGATCTCGTCCACTATTGTGGATACGGATGAGCCTATTGTTTACTTAAACAAACATGCAAAAGTTGAGGTTAAACATTTAGGGCTTGAACCAGAGGAATTCAAGGCAGATACTTATTATATTATTTCTCGCTATACTGAGGACGAGTTAAAACAACTGGGGATCTATGATGGGACGGAAACGGATGAAATAAGTTTTGTTCTTAATAAGAACGAGGGAAACTTCGAGTTCATCACCATTGCTGATTCGTATGTATTTTTAGTACATGATATTAACATCGACAACCTCGCTGATAATTACAAAGAAAATCCGATTATCCTTGTGGATACCCATAGTGTTTTGCCGGATGAAAGATTAAGTGGGTTTGTTTTTAACTCACTAGTGAAATTTGATAAGAATAATGATTTTCACAGCTTCATCAACGCAATAGGTTATGAAAATGAAGTTTATTATCAAAATAATATTCAAGATTTGTATTCGAAGAAAAAGGCGGAAAAAGTCTTGGTTCTCATCATCAATATTATTTTGAGTATCATGATTATGATATTATTTACTATTTCTTTAACTGCTTTTTTAAAGATGGATTTCGATTCACGATCTGTTGAAATTGCAGTTGATAAAATCTTTGGAAAAACACTCATGAAACGATATAAGGCCTTGTTCCGATTATTGATTGGTGCTTTTGTTGTCGGTGTAGCCACTGCTATTGCAGGTAAATGGCTGTTCCAGAATTTTTCTTTATTCTATGTTTTTTTTGCAAGCAACTTGGTGTTCATCAATACTAGTGTGATTCTTTCCTTGTTTATTAGAAAATATGAAAGTATTAGCATCCCACGTATCTTAAAAGGCGGTATTTAGATGATAAAAATTGATAAGGTTTCGAAGCATTTCGGGGAGCGAATTCTTTTTGAAGAATTCAGTTGTTCCATTAAGCAGGGGGAGTTTGTGGTTTTTAGCGGGAAAAGTGGAAGCGGAAAAACGACCCTCTTAAATATGATTGGCGGAATTGAGCAGTGGGACTCTGGCAGGATCATGGTGGATGACCTGAGTCTATCTAATAACAAGGATATTATAAAATTATATCGCGAAAAAATAGGCTTCCTTTTTCAGAATTTCGCCTTGGTAGACAATAAGACGGTGGAAGAAAATATCCTGATGATCGATGAAAAATATCGAAATGATGTCATCGTGGACGAAGTGTTGAAGAAGGTCGGTTTAGGTGGGTATGAAAAAAGAAAGGTTTTCACCTTGTCCGGCGGGGAGCAACAACGAGTGGCCATTGCCCGCCTATTTATGAAAAAATGCACAATCATTCTAGCCGACGAACCAACCGGCAGCCTTGACAGCCACAACGCCGGAATGGTCATGGAACATATCAAAGAACTACACCAATCAGGAAAAACGGTCATTATGGTCACACATGATGAAGCGCTAAAGAAATTGGGGGAGAATATCATTGAATTATAAAAAAATTTCTATTTGGGTTTTCTCTAGCATCCTTCTCTTCCTCCATATACAAAGGGGTAAAGTAAATCACTTACATTTTACTTAGTTCCCCTTTGTTTTTGATTGCAGAGTTGATGTTTGCACTCACATCGTTTCAATGGTCAGTTTGATAGCAGCAGTCAGGTCAGCCTGGGACCAGCTTGGTGTGTTGTTTAGCTGGGTTGCAAGCTGGTGTGAGGCTGGAATGTGGATGAAGCCTGCCGGGATTTGGGCTGAGTTCGATTCGCCATTATCAGCAAGGTTAGCCGCGCTATTCGCGTTTTGATGCGCAAGCTTGTGCAGGGCGGCATACATGACGTTATTACATAGGTAGGTCCCTGCTGTATTGGATACTTTTGCAGGAAAGTTATTTTCGTTTAAATGGTTTACCATCGAGCGGATCGGCAAAGTGGAAAAGTAGCCGTCGGGGCCATCTGGGTTGATTGGTGCATCCTGAAGCACGACTCCATTATTATCAGGCGCACCACCAGCATCCTTACAGTTAATGGCAATTCGCTCCGGTGTTATGTGCGCCCGACCCGCAGCAAGCCCAAGGGAAACCAAGGCATCTGGTTGTAGCTCCTCCATATACTCCAATAACAACTTTTCCGATTCGGTGAAATCAACAGGCAGCACTCGGCTCACGACCTTATAACGACCAATTACCTGTTGGTCCAGCTCCCTGACAATCTCCTCTGTTGGATTGATTTTATAATTCAAAAACGGTTCAAAACTAGTTAAAAGTAGGGTTTTGGTCATGATGGAAGACCTCCTTTTATTTTGGAAGCGGAGGGACGATTTTGGCGCCTCATTCGATGTTCGAAGGAAGCAGGTGAACTGTCCCCCCTGCTTATTCAAAGTAATATTGCTCCGTAAACTAATGCTCCCACAATTACGTATGCCGGGTGCACTTTCCATTTTTCAAGAAGAAGGTAGCTTACAATAATTAGAAACACTGTTTGGATGGTGCCGCTTGCTTCGTAGGATTCGGCGAAGAAGCGGTAGGCCATGACTCCTAGTAGGAGTGCGATGGTTGGCCGCACGTAGTTGGACATTCGTTTTACTTTTGGTGAGTCCTTGAATTTGTATAGAAGGCTCATGAGCGCGATCATCAGGATAAGTGATGGTGCGACGGTGGCGAATACGCCGACGGCTGCTCCGAGTATTCCTGCTTGCTCGTAGCCGATGTAGCCGGCCATTTTGGTTGCAATCGGTCCTGGCAAAGCGTTTCCGAGGGCGAGGACCTCACTGAATTCGGAGACGGTCAGCCAGCCGTAGCGGTGGACGACTTCGTTCTCTACAAGCGGAATGGATGCGGGGCCTCCCCCGTACCCGAGTATGCCCGGTATGAAAAAGGCGAGGAAAATCTCCCAGTAAATCATGTTTGGGTCCCTCCTTTTTCAGGTTTTGGTTTGTCTTTTTTCAGGACAGCCGCTGCGAGTAGCAGGGCAATCACGATTCCTGGATGGATTCCGAGAATCTCGATGAATAGGAAACTTGTTAGGATTAGCAGGATTGCCGCGGTCCAGCCTAGTCCTTTTTGTGATTTTGATAGAAAGTCCCAGGTCAGGACAGCGAGCAGGACGCCTACGACGGGCAGAACTGCCTTAGTCATGCCTTGCACCCACGCTTGGTCTTTGAAGCTTGTGAGGGTGGTGAGCAGGACGATCATGAGTATGATGGTCGGGATGGTGCAGGCAATAACTGCGTTCATCATGCCTGTGTAGCCGCCGACGCGGTAGCCAATGTAGCCGGCCATTTTGGTGTTGATCGGGCCAGGGAGTGTATTGGCGAGTGCAAGAATGTCCGAGAAATCGTCGTCTGATAGCCATTTGTACTTGCCCACTACCTCTTTATGTACAAGCGGGATGCTGGACGGACCTCCGCCGTAGCCGAGCATCCCGACACGGAAGAATGCGATGAATAGGTTCCATTGCTTCATGGTGTGTGATTTCCTCCTTTGATGAGGGTCAGACCCTTTTTAGTTGATTAATGCTTTAATAGAGTGAGGGTCAGACCCCTTTTACTCCTTTACCTCTTTACCCCTTTAGTAGGCTGCGATGGAGCCGTCGGTTCTTGGTTCGGTGCCGCCTGAGAGGATGCCGGTTTTTGGGTCGCGCCAGATGATTTGGCCGCGGCCGAAGCTGCCTCCGTCTAGGCTGATTTGGATGTTGTGGCCTTTGCGTTGGAGGGCTTGGGCCAGGTGTTGCGGGAAGTGGTGCTCGACGTGAACCGTTTTGTCCTCCATCCATTGCCATCTTGGTGCGTCTAGGGCAGCTTGTGGGTTAAGGTGGAAGTCGACGGTGTTCATGACGACCTGCATGTGTCCTTGTGGCTGCATGTAGCCTCCCATGACGCCGAACGGCCCGACTGCTTCGTTGTCTTTTGTCAGGAAGCCAGGGATGATGGTGTGGAATGTCTTCTTCCCTGGTGCCAGAGCGTTTTCGTGTTCAGGATCGAGCGAGAAATCATGGCCCCTGTTTTGCAAGCCGATTCCTGTTCCTGGTACGACAACGCCGGATCCGAAGCCCATGTAGTTGCTCTGGATAAAGGATACCATATTCCCTTCCCCATCGGCAGTGGCCAAATAGACGGTTCCCCCTTTTGGCGGAGTTCCCGGCTCAGGTGTGAGTGCCGTGTCGGTGATGAGATCTCTTCTTTCTTTTGCAAAGGAATTAGAGAGCAATTCTTCTGCCGTATGGGTCATGGTGGTTGAATCTGATACGTATTTTTTTGCGTCGATGAACGCCAGCTTCATGGCTTCAATCTGTTTATGATAGGTTTCGAGACTGTCGCGTTCGTTGAAGGTGTCCTCCTTCAGCATGTTGAGTGCCATAAGTGCGACGATTCCCTGACCGTTTGGCGGGATCTCCCAGACGTCGTAGCCTCGGTAGTTGACCTTGATCGGTTGCACCCATTCCGGTTGGTATGCTGCCAAGTCTTCGTATGTAAGGAAGCCGTTGTGCTGTTTGGAGAAGTCGGCAATTTTGTGGGCAATTTCTCCACGGTAGAAGGCTTCTCCGTTTGTTTCGCCGATCTGTCTCAGAGTGTCAGCGTGACCTTTGGAGGACCAGGTTTCGCCGATCTCTGGTGCACGTCCGTCTGGTGCGAAGGTTTCGAACCAGTGGGTGAACTCTTCAGTCGTGCAAAATTTTTTATAAGCGTTGTAGGCGCCCTTCCAGTACTTGCCGAGTGTTGGCGAGACTGGGTAGCCGTTTTGCGCGTAGTCGATGGCAGGCTGCAGGACTTCAGAGAGTGGCAGTTTGCCGAATTTTTTGGAAAGCTCTGCCCATGCAGATGGTGCGCCAGGGACGGTTACTGGAATGAGACCCATTTTGGGCATCGTGTCGTGGCCTCTTTCTTTTACCGCGTCGAGGGAGATGGATTGTGGTGCTGGGCCGCTTGCGTTTAGGCCGTGAAGCTCCCCTTTGGTCCAGACGAGTGCGAATGCGTCGCCGCCGATTCCGTTTGAGGTTGGTTCCACGACAGTCAGGCAGGCTGCGGTAGCGATGGCAGCATCAATGGCGTTGCCTCCTTTTTTCATGATGTCGAGGCCGGCTTGTGCGGCAAGCGGCTGGGATGTGGCAACCATTCCGTTTTTGGCGAAGACGGTGTTGCGCTGGGATGGATATGGATTGTTGAGATAGTCTAGATTGAGTGTCATTTTTGTTGTTCCCCCTATTATTTCGTTATGCGAATTAATCTCTATTATACTTAATATTCTTTATTTTTTCAAAATAAGAAATTTGGCTTTGTTGTTGGGGGTGAAATGGATTCTGGTGTTTGGGGTGTTGACGTAGTGTGGGTAGGAATCTTGGTGGTGTGTGGTGGAAAAGTATTTCAGGATGTCGGTTGTGGTGACGAGTGGGTCGTGTTTGTTGTTGTAGAGGTAATGCTTATAGCTGCTGAATGGGTAGTCTTCGGGGTTGTGAACCATTTGGGCGGCGACGGGGTTTAGGTGGATGTATTTGCTAACGTCAATCTGGTAGTCGATGTCGTGGATGAGGCTTGATTTGAACCTTCCTTCTAGGAGGTGACCGGTAAGGCGGTATTTGCTGTTGATATACTGGGCGTATTTAGTGTTGATCTTTTGCATGATAAGGCTGATGTGGGTGGTTTCGGTTTCGATGAGCAGGTGGGTGTGATTGGTCATGAGGCAGTAAGCGTGCAGTTTGAATGGGTATTTGTATTTGATTTCGAGGAGAATGCGCTTATAGGTTTGGTAGTCCTTTGGCTCGAAGAAGATGATGCGGCGGTTTCCTCTTGTTGTGATGTGATACTTGGCTCCGGGGAACCAGATTCTTGGGTTTCGTGGCATGGCGGGTGGTGCTCCTTTCGGGGGTGGGATTTTGGATTTTGGTTGTGTGTGGGAGGTTTGGTGGTGGGATGTGTAGTGCTGAGGGGTGAGGTGGTTCGACGGTGAGGGTGAAAATCCTTTGAGGGTCAGACCCCTTTTCGTCCGCCAAATTCCGACACAGATCCTTACTTTGGTTGTATTCGAGATGGAGGGGGAAATTCCTGCTGGGGTCTGACCCCTTTTTAAAAAAAGTTTTTTTGCTGGGGTCTGACCCCTTTTTAAAAAAAGTTTTTTTAAAAGACATAAAAATACCGCCAAACGGTACCTGCGTTTGGCGGTTGAGACATTCTCGTTTTTTTGCGCGTTGTGTTGTTTTGTGTATCGGTAGTGTTATTATACCCGGTTAAGCTTGGTTTTATTCCTGGTTGGAGGGGTTAGAAGCACAAAAAATGCAAAGAAAAAGAGCAGCTTTCCGGGATTTGTTTTCCCCGTTTGTAAGCTGCTCTTTGGGTCAATAGAGTTTATCGTTCTAGCATTTTATTTTATCAACAAGACTTAATATTATGTTAGATAGCTAACGGAGTTCTCTTCTTCGTCAGAGGATCCTTCGTCGCCGTCTTTGTCTTCTCCGTCTTCAGGCTTGTCTTCGCCTTCTGCTGGAGCTTCTTCTTGTTCTTGTCCTTCACCAGCTGGCTCGCTTCCTTCTTCAGAAGCTTGTCCTTCTTCCTCTAGTAGGGAAGTTACCGGTTTGTTAAAAAAGCTAATTGGATTCACTGCTACATTGTCCTTGCGGATTTCGAAATGAACATGTACTGCGTCTTTGTTCAATTGGTTTGTACCCGCTTTTGCGATTGTTTCGCCTTGTTCTACGAAATCGTTGACTTTAACTTGTACGTCAGTCAGTGATTGGTAGATTGTTTTCACACCGTCAAAATGCTCGATTTCTACGACATTTCCTAGTAATGGGTCATTTTCAACATGCGTTACTGTTCCACTTAAGGATGCTACTACTTCGAATGTTTCGCCGTCCCTCATTGCGATATCGATACCTGTGTTTGGTTGGTATCTTCCATTATACTCAACGAAAGCAGCCTCTTGCTCTTCCTTGGATCCATTTTCATCCCAGAAAGGTTTTTGGATGACAGATGAGTTCACATCTGTTACCGGCATTACAAAGTTTTCTACCGGGCTGTTAACTTCCACGGAATCTTGATCGCCGTAAGAAGTAGAAGGTCCTTGCCCTTCAGTATTATTCCCTGGATTAACATCTGTTTCACTACCTGCTTGGAACATTAAAACCGCTGTCAAAATGATTGCTGCGCACCCAAGATAGATTGCTGGGAACACCCAACGCTTTTTCATTAAGCGTTGCCAATTTGAATTTTGAGAAGTCCGTTTCTTTTCTTCCTCTCTCATTGTATCATCACCTCAGCAATCATTCTGAACAGATTCACAGAATAATATACATCCGTGCTGAAAATTTTTTTGAAATGCTTATTTTCCTTCACTGAGGCGTGTTTTATGCATGGGCTTTGAAAAAAGTTTTGGAAAGGGGTCAGACCCCGGCAGGAGCCGGGGTCTGACGGGTGAACCTATATTCGACATGAAAGAAGAAAATCCTTTGGGGGTCTGACCCCCAAAAGGTTTTTTTCTCTTTTTCTATTGCTATTGCCGCTATTGCTTCGCAGTCACTTTGTTGAGGTATTGGTCGGCGCTGGCGATCTCCACGTCTTTGTAGTAGTGGGTGATGATTTGGGTGTAGCTTTTGCCTTCTAGGGCCATGCCATTGGCACCGTATTGGCTCATGCCTACGCCGTGGCCGAAGCCCTTGGTGGTGATGACGATGTTATCTCCTTTGCGTTCCCAGGTGAAGTCGCTGGAGCGCAGCTTAAGGGTATCGCGCACTTCCCTGCCTGAGAGTTGCTTACCGTTGATATCGACGGTGCTTACTCGGTTCCCTGTCGTGCGGGAGATGATTTTCCCTACCGCACCGTCATTTCCGAGCGTCACACCAAGCTTGGATTGAAACTCTTGAATGGTCAGTGTTACTTGGCTCAAGTATTTTTCCGAATCTACATCCCATGGGCTTGCTACGCTGCGTAAGTATGGGATTTCATTTGGCCAGTATTCCTCAGAGTTTTCGGTGTAGCCGTTGCTGGTGGAGAAATAGCTTGCATCGATCGGTGCATTATTATAGGTAAGGACAGTTCCGGCCGTTTCGGCCACTGCCTGTTTTATTTTTTCTATTTTCCAGTCGAAATCATCTGCATCCCAAATTGCTTTGAGTTCTTCTGGACTTTTATACACCTGGTGTTGATCGGTATCAGTCACATCCGCACCATCGGGTGTTCCGAGCTTCTCTTCAGCTAGAAGTTGCCTTAGTATATACGTACGCGCTGCCAGTGCCTGGGCTTTTAATGCCTCAAGCTCGAAGTCGGCAGGCATTTCGGAAGCAACCACTCCGACAATATAATCTTCCAATGGAATATTCTCGATCATCTCTTGCTTGTTGCGATACACTGCCACATCAATGGGGGATTCAGCTATTTCCACTTGTGTTTGGACTTCTTGCTTCGATTGGAGTTCTTCTGCCAGTTGGCCGCTTTCCTTATCAACAAACGGCATAACTAACAATGTGGGTACCATTAATACCATGACAAATAGGACAGATGTGAGTACGATAATTGGTTTCAAGTTTCTCATAGCGCTGAGCCTCCGATAACAAAAAGTAGTAGGTTGTTGAGGGTTGGATACTGGATACCTTTACTCTTTCATTCTTATGGGAGTGGACAAGCAATTATGACTAAAAAATGGGCAGGTTTTGCGAGTTTCATACCGAGTGATGAACGAAGATATAAGGAGCAAAATGCCTACAAATTTCTATATTATATATACATAAGCTATCACTTTCTGAAAATTCACCTTTACCACCGAAAAAATTGGTCTGATAGAAAAATAGTTGGAATATTAGTAAGTAGTTAGAAAAAAAGTTCCCTGCTGGGGTCAGACCCCCGCAGGAATTTCCGCACTTATGTCGAAGTCTCCGAAGGTTCCAAAAAAACTTCAAAAAAGGGTCAGACCCCTAAAGGAGTCTGACCCTTGATGTAGAATATAAATATATGATTGGCTATTTTGGTGTGTTTAGGCTTCTTTGATTTGCTCTAGGATAACTGTTTGTTCTTGATCCATTGAGCTTACTCGTTCGATGTCTGCACCTAGTGCTGCCAGCTTGTTGTGGAAGTTGACATAGCCACGATCTAAGTGTTTCAGTTCGGTTACTCGAGTGTATCCGTCTGCAATTAATCCCGCCAAGGTTAATGCTGCTGCTGCACGTAGGTCTGTTGCCGCCACTTCTGCGCCTTGTAAGCTCGATGGGCCATTGATGACAACGGAACGTCCTTCGATTTTAATGTCGCCGTTCATACGACGGAACTCTTCAACATGCATGAAGCGATTTTCGAACACTGTTTCGGTGATCATGCTAGTGCCTTCTGCCGCTAATAATAAGGACATCATTTGGGATTGCATATCAGTCGGGAATCCTGGGTGAGGCATCGTTTTGATGTCAATCGACTTCAGCTTCTCCGGTCCGATAACGCGTAATCCGTTTTCAACTTCTTCAAACTTAACGCCCATCTCTTCCATTTTGGCGATTAAAGAGCTGGAATGTTCCGGCACTGCGCCTTCAACGATAACGTCTCCACCTGTGATTGCAGCTGCTACCATGAATGTGCCTGCTTCAATGCGGTCAGGGATGATGTTATGTTGGCAACCGTGTAATTCGGAAACCCCTTCAATTCTGATTGTTCCAGTACCTGCTCCACGAACTTTCGCTCCCATGGAGTTCAAGAAGTTCGCCAAGTCTACGATTTCCGGTTCTTTTGCAACGTTTTCCATGATTGTTGTACCTTCAGCAAGAGTCGCAGCCATCATGATGTTTTCCGTTGCTCCCACACTTGGGAAATCAAGATATATTTTCGCGCCTCGTAATCTTCCGTCTACTTCGGCATCGATATAACCATTTCCAACTTTTACTTTCGCACCCATCGCTTCGAATCCTTTTAAATGCTGATCGATTGGTCTTGAACCAATTGCACAGCCTCCAGGTAAAGCAATTTGCGCTTTTCCGTTACGTGCAAGCAATGATCCCATTACCAATACGGATGCACGCATTTTTCGTACATATTCAAACGGTGCTTCTGTGTGAAGCTCTCTTGTTGCATCGACAATTATACGATTATTTTCAAAATCAACATCGGCATTTAAATAACGCAAAACCTCGTTAATCGTATAAACGTCGGAGAGCTCAGGTACATCTAAGATTTCGCATTTGCCTTTGCTAGCTAATAAAGTTGCGGCGATGACAGGTAGTACTGCATTTTTTGCACCTTCTACTTTCACAGTACCCTTTAACCTTTGTCCGCCGCGGACGATGATTTTTTCCAAAACGTTCCCCTCCGCGTCTTATATTCTATATATTAATATTCAACAGTAATAATTGGCGTGCCTACAATCACGGTAGTCTTATCGCCCATTCCTTGAGTTCGTAGCCCGATTTGTAAGTTCATCTTTCCCTGTTGTGTCGGAAGAACATTATTCCATGCTTCAGTATATGCTGAAACGGAAACAAAGGTATCTTCCTGAATCTCTTCAACTATTTGTGCTGAAAATGAGTCTAGCAAAATATTTGTCGTATTTTGCAAACCACCTTCCATTTTAGCACTGAAATCGCCGATCATACAACTAAATATTTCAAAGTCTCCCTGAGAAATACTGGTAACATTCGAATGGAAATTGTTTATTATCTCTGTTGCTGAGTCATCTTGCCAGCCAAACCCTGTGACCTCATATAATAGATACGAGCTTGGGGATGTCTTTGTGTGGGTGGTGATGAGCTGAAGGGTCTCTTCTTGTTTAAGTAAATCATTATAATAAGTCCCAACTGCCTTCCATTGATCCTCTTCTTCCATCACATTCCAACTAAGATGGCCCATATTCTGTTTTAACCGATTTATCTCTTTTTGAAAAGTGACTAAATCCCTAATTTTATAGACGTTCATCCGCCCATAAAGTTTCCATTCCTGAACATTTATTTTCTCCTTTTGAAAAACTTTTGCGATTTCGAGTATCTCAGTACTGATATCGTTTGGTAATTGAGCTCTGCTTCTTTCATTCCCAAGAATTACCCCTGTAAAACATATTAATAAAATAAAAAATAGTCCTAGCAATCTATTAATAACAAAAGCCCACTTCTTTTCTGCATATTTAGTATTAGTTATTACGCCCTTTGTATTATTATCCTTCACACGCATATCCCCCACGCCCCTTTGCTTGTTAGTAACCAGTGTGGCCAGGTTGGGAGTGAGAGATACATAGGTTTGTTCGTCAATTTTTTTGTGAAAAGGGGTCAGACCCCGGCAGGAGTCTCTGGGTGGATGTCGAAACTGGTCGCCGAGGAGGAAAAAAGAAAAAAAAGGGGGTCAGACCCTCGCAGGAGTTTTGCGATGGATGTCGAAAAAGCTAGGTTTAAATATTTTGAGGCTTTTGGTTTTATTAGAAGTTGGTAATTGGGTTTTGTTTTTGTTTTTTTGGTTTTTGGAGAAGGAATTCGAGTGGTTTTTGGTGCTTTAGAGGCCAGAAAAAAGAAAATACCCATAGGAAAGTGGGTATTTTACGAGATTGATTTATGCAGGTTGGCTGGTGGAGAGGCGATTCGGCGAATATTTTGATATTCCAGCGAATTTTCTATTTTTTCAGCGTTAATTTAAATAATTCAGCGAAAATGTAGATAATTCAGCGTTTTTTCATTTATTCCAGCGAAAACGTCTAATGATTCAGCGGACACCAGAACGGGCGGCTTCTCGCCGTGAGTGAGTTAGGTGTTGCAAGTGAGCAAAGAACCAGCCCCCCTGTTTTCCAATCTTTCTAAACCAGCCCTTTAACTCCTCCCCTACCAAATCATCGGCAACCTCTGTGACAGGAACAAATAGTCTAAAAAGAAATTACTTACTGAAGAGCCGATGGCAACGGTGACCAAAATAAGCAGAAGTCTGACCTGGACGACTTTTTTCGGTTTCATCCATTTTTCGTATTGTACGGCTTGGAGTGCCCACCAGGTGATACTGATGAATAGTAGGTGTGAGATGATGCTGACGAGTGCTTGTACTCCGATATCGATCATGGCGAATTGCTGCCTCCTCTATATTTTTAATTAAAAGTCTGGGTGTACGCCGCTGGTGATTTCCGCGCTAGGCTTCGCTTTCCGCGGGACGGTGCTTGAGCCTCCTCACAACGCTTCAGGGGTCTCAACCAACCGTTACTCCCCCACAGGAGTCTCCGCCTTTCGCTCCAATCACCAGCTCCATATACCTTATTTCAATAGTTTCTTCCTATAATAATACACGAAAAAGAAGGAGCTCCCCAACTCCTTCTTTTCTATTAAATCATATACCCCTTATATGTGACAAACCTCAGAATCAGTGGTTCTTGTCGGTTTCAAAGATATCCAACAGAATGTCAAAATTGTTCCCAAACATGTCCATGGCAAGGCCTGGAAGGATACCTAGCACCAATGTTCCAACCGCGCACACCAGCACTGTGATCCAGATTCCAATGGGAACGTGGATTTTTTCTTGGCTTGCTGCCGGGCGGAAGAACATTTGGGTCATGATACCGAAATAGTAAAAGTATGAGACGACGGTAGTTAGGATTAAGACCGATGCAAGTACGTATGCGTTGTTCGGTTCTGATATGGCACCGACGAAAATTGATAGTTTTCCAATGAATCCGGCTGTACCTGGGATTCCGGCCAAAGACAGCAGGAATACCGACATCAACACAGCAAGCAACGGTGACCGTTGGTATAGACCGGCAAACCGGCTTATATCCTCGGAGTCATCACGCGCTGTCACGACTTGCAATACCGCTAACGCCCCAATGTTCATGAACAAATAAGCTACTAAATAGAACCACATGGCTTCGAAAATGAAGATGAAATTGATGGTTGCCAAAGGTACTAATAGATAGCCGGCGTGCGCCACTCCCGAGTAGGCGAACATGCGCTTGACGTTGCGTTGACGCAGTGCGACGAAATTTCCGATGATCATGGAAGCAACGGCCAGCACGGCGATGAATTCACCCATGGAGAACAACATGGACGAGCCTTCTGCTGCCTTCGTTGGGAAGAACAATGTAACAAACAGACGCAGGACGATGATGAAGCCTGCTGTTTTGGATACGACTGCAAGGAATGCTGTTACCGGTGTTGGCGCGCCTTGGTAGACGTCCGGTGCCCACATGTGGAATGGTGCTGTTGCAAGCTTGAAAGACAAGCCGACGAACATCATCATGAAGGCGATGACCAGCAGGAACTGCATGTCGCGTGCGTTGATTTGGGCAAGTGTCATCCACATTTCCTGCAGGTTGGTCGTGCCGGTCAGACCGTACACGTAGCTCATCCCGAACAGGGTGATGGCGGTGGCAATTCCGCCATTGATGACGTATTTCATGGCCGCTTCGTTGGATTGCATATTCTTTTTGCGAAGGCCAGCCAATACATATGAAGCCAAAGACAACAGCTCAAGTCCGATGAAAAGTGTGATCAAATCGCCGCTTGAAGACATGATCATGGCTCCGAGTACGCCGAGCAGCAAGAGGTAGAAGAACTCCCCTCTGTACTCCTTCAATCCTTCTTTCGGCTCGTAGCTGATGGCCATAAGCATGACGAACGCGGCTCCTACTAGGATCAGCGTTTTGAATGCCATCGCAAAGCTGTCGAGTCGGTATGTTTCATATAAAATCGTGGTGACTTCCGTCGGCCCCTTGTCGTACATGCCCACCAAAAATCCGAGGGCTGTTAGGATGCTGGCGAATCCGAGCCATCCGAGCAGTCTCCGATCTATTTTTTTCGGTAAAAATAAGTCCAATAGTGAGAGAAGGGTTGCTACACCAAGGATGATGAATTCTGGTGCCATGACACTCCAATCAAAGCTGAGTAAGGTTTCTAAATCCATCTCCTATCACCCTCCTATCCCTAAAATGATGGCGTTGATGGTGTCTTGCAGAGGTTGTGCGAGAATGCTCGGGTAGACTCCGATCAGGACGATGAAGAATAGCATGGCAAACACGGGAATGTATTCGACTCCGCGGAGGTCGACGACTTTTTCGCCATAGCCTGCCGCTTTGGTCCCGAATGTCATTCCAAGCACAGCTCGCAGCAGGTACGCCGCTGTCAAAATAATACCAAGTGTTCCGACTGCCGCAACGACTGGCATTTCACGGAAAAGCCCCATGAAGGCAAGAAATTCGCTGACGAATCCCGACATCCCCGGGAGACCGAGTGATGCCATGGCTCCGACCAGGAAGAATCCTGCAGTCAACGGCATCGCTTTGGCAAGGCCGCCAAGTTTTCCGATGTCGGTTGTTCCGGTGCGTTCGTACATGACTCCGATTAAAAAGAACAGGAGTGCCGCGATGAAGCCGTGGGAGACAACCTGGAAGATCGCGCCTTGGATTCCCGCTTCGTTTAGCGCTGCAAGGCCGATCAGGACGATTCCCATATGCGAGATACTGGAATATGCCAGCACCATTTTGAAATCTGTTTGGATGAGTGCGAGGAACGCTCCGTAAAGGAGATTCACGACACCCAAGATTGCTAGAATGAATGCGAGCTGGTCGAATTGTTCCGGGAAGATTCCGACACCGAAACGGATGAGACCGAATGCCCCTATTTTCAAAAGGACGCCGGCATGCAGCATCACGATGGATGGCGGTGCTTGAACGTGCACTTTCAGCATCCAGCTGTGCAGTGGCACGATCGGCAGCTTGACTCCGAATGCCACGAGCAATGCAATGAGTAGCCCCATGCGTAGGTCATCTGAAACCTCGCCAAGGAACATGGCGTCACTGTTGCCTGTGAACATGGCCGTGATTTCTGCTATGTTCATCGTTCCTGTTTTTGCAAAAAGGACGACAAACACGATTAGCAGGATGGCTGAACCCAGTCCGTTATAGATTAGGAAACGGTAGGCCGCGCTTTCTTTTTCAAAATAGCCCCACTTCCCGATTAGGAAGAACATCGGGATCAGGGTGAGTTCAAAGAAAAAGAAGAATAAGAGCAGATTTTCCGCTGCAAAGACACCTAGCATCCCGATTTGTAAAAGAAGGAAGAGGATGAAGTAGCCTTTCCATTCTTTTTTGATATGGACAGATGCGATTGCTGCAAGCGTGGAAAGGACTGCCGTCAACAGGATCATGACAAGCGAGAAGCCGTCGATTCCAAGCTCGTAGGAAATCGGTTGGTACACCTGGGAACCGTAGATTTGCTTTGTCAGTCCTTGGTTGCCGAACGTGATCCATTCGTGTTTTACTGCGAACTGCTCGAGTCCTGCTCCCGCCTTGTATTGCCAGAACGCGATGAGCGCTAGCACCAACGATGGCAGGGTTGCGAGGAAACCGACAATTTTGATGGATTCCACATTTGTTTTTGGTGTAAAAAGAAGTACTAAGATACCTAAAAGAGGGGCGAAGATCAAGGCTGTCAAGAATAAGCTATTCATCCGATGTACCCCCCTGTAAAGACGAAAATGATGATGAGAATGGCGAGACCGACAAACGCTACGGCTCCGTAGGTCTGGGTTTGGCCGTTCTGGACTTTGGCTCCGAGTCTACCGATTTGTTGGGACGCCGCGGCGATTCCCTTCATCGTTCCGTGGACAAGGAACTCGTCGATGTATTTCAGAAAAAGGCTGATGACGCGTGATCCATAGACGAACGTCATCTTATAGAATTCATCGACAAAGTACTTATTGCGTAGAATCCCGTAAAGATGTGGTGCTCCCTGGCTGAACGTTTCGCGTTGAATCGAACGGCGATAGTAAACCAGGTAGGCGATTCCGATTCCGGCAGCCGAGACGAGAATGGCGGCGACCATGATCCAGAGCGGGCCTTCAATATGGGACGGTCCGTACATGGTGGTCCCTTCTGTCAGCCAGTCACCAAGGAAATGGCCGAACCAAGGTGTGTTCATGTACCCGGCCACCACGGCCAACACGCCAAGCACAATCAACGGAATGGTCATGACGGACGGTGACTCATGGGCATGGCTCTGGTCCCCGCGTGCCTCGCCCGTGAAGACAAGGAAGAACAGGCGGAACATATAGAATGCCGTGAAAAAAGCGGCGATTAGTGCCAGTAAAAATAGGAATGGATTACCGTTCACCCAGGCGGCAATGAGGATCTCCTCTTTGCTGAAGAACCCGGAGAACAGCGGAACTCCTGTGATGGCAAGGGTTCCGATTAGAAACAGGATTCCTGTTGTGCGCATCTTTTTCCAAAGTCCGCCCATTTCGTCGATATTTTGCGTATGAACGGCATGGATGACGCTACCTGCTGCAAGGAACAGCAATGCTTTGAAGAATGCGTGTGTGGTGAGGTGGAAAACCCCTGCCACATAGCCTGCCGAGCCGAGTGCCAGCATCATGAAGCCAAGCTGACTGACGGTGGAGTAGGCTAGTACTCTTTTAATATCCTTTTGCACAAGGCCGATTGACGCCGCGAAAATCGCGGTGAACGCACCAACGATGGCGACGGTCATAAGCGCTGTTTCACTGGCATTGAATAGCGGGAACAGGCTTGCCACTAGATACACCCCTGCTGCAACCATTGTCGCGGCGTGGATAAGGGCGGATACCGGTGTCGGACCTTCCATCGCATCCGGTAACCAGGAGTGTAATGGGAATTGACCCGATTTCCCCATCGCCCCTATGAAAATAAGGATGGCAATGAGGGTCAGCATGCCGGCGGATATTGCGCCTGCTTCGACTGCGGCAAAAATCACATCGTATTCGAAGCTGCCGACCTGCCAGAATAATAGGATAATCCCGATGAATAACCCGACATCCCCGATACGCGTCATGATGAACGCTTTTTTGGCAGCGGCTTTTGCTTCATTTTTATAAAAATAGAACCCGATGAGCAAGAACGATCCTACTCCAACAAGCTCCCAGAAGATGTAGAGCTGAAGCAGGTTCGGTGACATCACTAGTGCCAGCATGGCAAAGGTAAACAGGCCTAGGTAGGCGTAGAACACGTGGAAACGGTCGTCTCCGTTCATGTAACCTTTGGAATAGATATGTACGAGTAAGCTGACAAGTGATACTACGACAAGCATCAGGGCGTTTAATTGATTGATTTCATATCCCGCCGTCAGGACGACGTTTCCTATTTGGAGCCAGTCGAATGTGGCTTTAAAGGTTGGTGCTGAAAACCGCTCCCAAAGTGCCATGAGGGAAAAGATGAGCGACAGACCGATTAGTGCGGATCCAAGTAGTGCGCTCGATTCTTTCATTCTTTTGCCGACAAGCAGTAGTAGGATAAAGGAGATCAGCGGAAAAAGCGGGATGATCCAGGCATTTTCCATCATCGTATCAAGTCCCCTTCTTTTACGCAGGTTTGTGTTTGTTGGCTGCGTTTTTGTGCAAGCTGAGTTGGTGCTTGCGGAGGTAGAGTTTATTTTTGTAAGGCAACCAAAAAGCTTTGTTGTTTGGTGACCTCCCAGATGATTTGCGTTTCGGGTATTCGCTTTCCATGGGGCGGTGCTTGAGCCTCCTCACTTCGTTGCGGGGTCTCAAGCTACCGCTATCTCCCATAGGAGTCTCATACCCTACACTCCAACCATCTGGGGAAACTGGTGTGCATTTCTGGCTTCACCTTTTTCTAAAACTCAACTGAAAATTACTTTATACGCGGCTGTTGATTTGCGCAAGAAGCTTCGATCAACAGCTTGGTTGTTTCGCTAGTTTTTCAACGTATTCATTTCGTCGATATTGACGGTGCGTCGGTTTCGGTAGAGGGCTATGAGGATAGCCAGGCCGACTGCGGCTTCTGCTGCTGCGACGGTGATGGTGAACAGGGAGAATACTTGCCCTGTGATGGACGGCGCGATGCCGAATTTGCTGAATGCGACAAGGTTGATATTGACGGCGTTCAGCATGAGTTCGATACAGATCAGGACGATGACGGTGTTGCGTTTGGTTAGTGCCCCGTAAAGTCCGATACAGAATAATATTAGTGCTAGTACTAGGTAGGCTGATAATGGAACTCCATTCATTCCTTGGTCGCCTCCTCTTTAACAACTTCTGCGTCTTCGTCATCTCGTCTTGCCAGGATGATCGCTCCGACAAGGGCCACGAGCAGTATAACCGAGGTCAGTTCGAATGGAATGACGTATTTGGCATAGATGGCCACCCCGATTTGTTCGGTGTTGTTTACATGCAGGTCGGCTGATTCTTGTGATCCCAGGTCAAGGCTGTAGAGTCCAAAGTACATGACTGCAGCAAAGCCGAGGACTCCTGCTCCGACGAGTATTTTACGGCCAAGTCCTGATGTTTCGGATTCGTCGTTGTGACGGGTTAGCATGATTCCGAATAGCATGATGATGGTGATGGCTCCGGAATAGATGAGAATCTGGACAGCCGCTACGAATTCAGCAGAGAGCATGACATAGATGCCGGCGATGCTGATGAAGGTGAACACAAGGGAAACGACCATGTGGACGACTTTCGTCAGGTTGAGCATGAGGACTCCACCGGCGATCGCAGCGATTGCTAGGAATAGAAATGCGATAAATTCACCGGAAATGGTCATGCCTTGTTCTCCCTTCGGATGTTCGTATCGTTTTCATCGAGCCATTGCAGGTCTTTGAAAAGTCGATCTCGGCTGTATTCGGCAAGCTCAAAATTATTGGTCATAATGATGGCTTCGGTCGGGCAGACCTCTGTGCAGAGATCGCACAGAATACAGATTTCAAAGTTGATATCGTATGTGTCGATGATTTTCCCTTTTTTCGTCGGATCCGGATGTTTTTTCCCGGTAAGCTGGATGCAGTCTGTCGGGCAGATGTTGGCGCACTGGTTGCAGACGATGCATTTTTCCGGGTAGAACTTCTGGATGCCGCGGAACCGGTCCGGTAGTGGGAGCGGCTCGTTCGGGTAGTCATAGGTCACTTTTTTCTTCGTCAAGTTTTGTAGGGTATATTTTAAACCTTTTGCAAGACCGCGCATTTCGTTTCACCCCTATTCTTCCGTTACCCCTTTAGTAATGAAAGTGAGTTTTTGTTATTGCTTAAACACCGCTGTTGATTTCCGCACCGGGCTTCGCTTTCCACGGGGCGCTTGCGGAGCCTCCTCGGCTTTGCCTGCGGGGTCTCCTCTAAGCGCTACCTCCCGTAGGAGTCTACGCCCTGTGCTCCAATCACCAGCTATGGATCTCTCTTACTTCCGAGTTATTTAAAGAACAATTCCTTCATAATCGCTGAGAAGAAGATGTTTGCTAGTGCTACTGGTAAGAGTACTTTCCAGCCGAATTCCATGAGTTGGTCTGCGCGCAGACGCGGGAAGGTGACTCGGATCCAGATGAGCACGAATACGACGACGCTGAATTTTAGTGCGAACCAGACGGCGCCAGGAATGAATCCGAGGAACTCGAATGGTGGCAGCCATCCGCCTAAGAATAGGACGGTGGTCAAGGATGCCATCGCGAATAGGTAGACATATTCTGCAAGCATGAAGAATGCCCAGCGGAAGCCGGAGTACTCGACATGGTAACCTGACACAAGCTCTGATTCGGCTTCCGGCAGGTCGAATGGTGTACGGTTCAACTCTGCCACGGATGCGATTACGAAAATGAGAAATCCGACCGGCTGCAGGATGATGAACCAGAATGTTTCGCCTTGAGCGGCGACAATTTCGTTTAGGTTAAGGCTACCTGCTAGCAGGACAACCCCAATTACTGACATGACAAGCGGCACTTCATAGGAAATCATTTGGGCCGCTGCACGCATACCCCCGAGTAGCGAGTACTTGTTGTTCGATGCCCATCCTGCCGCAACGACGCCGATCGTTGTAATACCGGAAATGGCGATGTAGTAGAGCAAGCCCACCCCGATGTCCGCAAACTGGAAGCGGTCGGTGAATGGAATGGTGGCAAGCACCATGAACGCCGGTGTGAAGGCGATTACTGGTGCGATGATGTATAATGGTCGATCCGCGAGTTTCGGGATCGTGTCCTCTTTTATAAGAAGCTTTAATACGTCGGCAACTGTCTGGAGCAATCCCCAGGAGCCCCCGACCTGGTTCGGTCCGATACGTCCTTGCATGAAGCCCATTACCTTACGCTCGGCAAGTATTCCGTACGTTACGAAGCCCAGGACGGCAAGCAGCAGTGCGGTAGCCAATCCGAAGAATATGAAAAAATTCGTCCAGGATGGTGATGAATGCAATAATCCTTCCATCATTAGCCATCCACCTCCCCGAGGACAATGTCAATTGCCCCTAAAATGGCAATCAGGTTCGCCATGTTTTCGCCTTCTAGAAGCTTCGGCAGTATCTGCAGGTTGTAAAAGGACGGACGGCGGAATTTCAGACGGTAAGGCTCTTTTTTTCCGTCGCTGGCAATGTAACAGCCGATCTCGCCACGCGGGGATTCGATGCGTACATATGCCTCTCCCTTTGGCGCTTTGATGATCCTTGGAACTTTTGCCATGATCTCGCCTTCTTTCGGGAATTGAGCGACTGCTTGTTCAATGATTTTCAGCGATTCTTCGATTTCCTCCATGCGGCAGTGGTAACGTGCCCATGCATCTCCGCCTTCACGGGTCGGAATGTCGAAATCGAAGCGGTCGTAGATGGAATATGGCTCATCTTTACGAAGATCCCATTTCACGCCTGTACATCTGAGGTTGGCTCCACTCAGGGAGTACGCAAAGGCATCCTCCTTCGTGTAACGGCCAACCCCCTTCACACGGCTCATGAAAATCTCATTGCCTGTTACAAGGTCGTGGTAGCCTTTCAGCTGCTCCCTCATATATGGAATAAACTCTTCCACTTTTTCAATCCAGCCTTCAGGCGCATCCCATTTCACGCCTCCAACACGCATATAGTTGAAGGTCAGGCGGGCACCTGATAGCTCGTTTAGAAGGTTGATGATCATTTCGCGCTCACGGAACGCGTATAGGAACGGACTGACCGCCCCGATATCGAGCAAATATGTACCATACCAAACAAGGTGACTGGCTACACGTCCGAGTTCCATTGCAAGGACACGGAGGTATTCGGCGCGGTCCGGAATTTCCAGCCCCATCATCGTTTCTACCGCGTGAACAAGCACATAGTTGTTCGTCATTGCTGATAAGTAGTCCATCCGGTCTGTGTACGGAATGATTTGTGTGTACTGGAGGTTCTCCGCGAGTTTTTCGGTTCCGCGGTGAAGGTATCCGATGACCGGTGTCGCTTCCTTAATGATTTCCCCATCGATTTTAATAACGAGTCGGAACACCCCGTGGGTACTTGGATGTTGTGGTCCGACATTCAGTAGCATCTCCTCTGTGCGAATCATCTGCTACACCTCCACATCGTACGGCTCATAATCTTTGCGCAACGGATAACCTACCCAATCATCCGGCATCATGATTCGCGTCAAATTGGGATGTCCTGTGAACTGGATGCCGAGCAGATCGTACGTCTCACGCTCCGGCCAGTTCGCCCCTTCCCACAATGGCTGCAGGGATGGGATGACAGGATTCTCCCGATCTATTTTCACCTTCAATGCCACGGACTGCTTGTTCTTATAGGAGTAAAAATGGTTGTAGATCTCCATATGTGTCTCAAAGTCCGATCCGTGCATCTCCGACAAATATTCAAACGTCAGTTGTTCGTTGTAGCGCAGGAATGATGCCACTTTAAAATAGGTCTCGGGTTTCGCGACAAGTGTCGGAACATCTTTGGAGAGCGTGTTGATGTACGCGTCTTCCAGGGTGTTTTCACCAAGATTATCGTTGATCACTTTTACGTATTTATCTAGATATTTCTGGTTTGGTGATGGTTGTGCCGGTGTTTCTGTTCCTGTTCCGTCGGCTGCTGTGCCGGATGCAGCTCCTTTTGCTTTGGCAGCGGCGGCTGCTTTCGCTTTTGCGGCTGCTGCGGCCTTTGCCTTTGCTTTGGCGGCAGCGATGGCTTTCGCTTTTTCGTCTTGCAGGTCATCTGTGCCGGTGTCGGTGGAATCTGATGTTGCTGGCGAACCTCCGTCACGTTGTTGTTTGGCTAGTGCTGCTGCTTTGGCCTTAGCGGCTGCTGCAGCTTTTGCTTTTGCTGCGGCGATGGCTTTTGCTTTGGCATCGTCTCCATCGGATGCAGTTGAATCGGATGACGTGTCGCCTGCTTCTCGTTTTTGTTTGGCCAGTGCGGCGGCCTTTGCTTTTGCGGCTGCTGCGGCTTTCTTTTTCGCTAGTTCTTTGGCATCGTCGGTTGCGGAGGAGTCAGTGCTCGTGTCCCCTGCTGTTTCTTCGGATGCGGCTTTTGCTTTTTGTTTTGCGAGTGCAGCAGCTTTCGCTTTGGCTGCTGCTGCGGCTTTTTTCTTGGCTAGCTCTTTGGCGTCGTCGGTTGCATCAGGTGATTCCGCGTCAGATGCAACTTGTTCTTTTGCTTTCTGTTTTGCCAGTGCGGCGGCCTTTGCTTTGGCTGCTGCTGCGGCTTTCTTTTTCGCCAATTCTTTAGCGTCATCTGTGTTGTTTTCCGGGCGTGTTTCGTCATTGGTTAATGCTTCCGGTGTATCGGATGTGCCTTCATTATCATCTTGAGAAGCCTGTGCTGCTTCCATCTTCTTTTTCGCTTCTAACTTTGCAAGTGCGGCAGCTTTCGCTTTGGCTGCGGCCTCTTTCTTTTTTTCTTCCAGGCTTTTCTCGTCGCTCACTGCTAGATCACCTGCTTCCCTGTCTTGGCTTCGTAGCGGATTTTTTCACGGAGCTTGTTGATTCCATAAATAAGAGCCGCTGGATTCGGTGGACATCCCGGTATGTAGACATCTACAGGTACAATCTGGTCCACTCCTTTGACTACGGCATAGGATTTGATATACGGACCACCCGCAGTTGCACAGGATCCCATCGCAATGACCCATTTCGGCTCAGGCATCTGATCATACAAGCGCTTCAACACTGGTGCCATTTTTTTCGTCACGGTACCAGATACGATCATACAGTCGGATTGACGAGGAGATGTACGGAAAAAGGAACCAAAACGGTCGAGGTCGTAATGTGAGGATCCTACACCCATCATCTCGATTGCACAGCAAGCAAGACCGAAAGTCATCGGCCACATGGAATTACTGCGGGCCCAAGCTTTCAGCTCCTCCAATGTTGTCAGGAAGATCGTCTGTTTCAGCTCTTCCATCTCCTCTGGTGAAATACTCTCTAGATTTAGATCCATTTCAACACCTTCTTCTTCCATGCGTAAATTAATCCAATAAGTAGTAATACTACGAAAATAAGCATTTCAATTAGTGCAAATATCCCCAACTTCTCATATGCCACCGCCCATGGATATAGGAACACCGTTTCCACGTCGAAAATGACAAATAATAGGGCAAATATGTAATAACGAACATTAAACTGAACACGTGAATCATGAAAGGGATCAATTCCACTTTCATAGGTCGTTTGCTTGGCAACACTCGGCTTATGCGGGCGTAAAACCCGTCCAATAGCAAGCGCCACGACCGGAAGCAATACCCCTAGAGCCAAGAATACAACCACTATCAAATAGTTATTTTGATATAAGTTTAGTAGATTCATGCCCGCCCCCTCCGAAGTCTCTCATTCATTTTCAGACTGCTCATAATATTTAAAAATGTAACCGATAACAATTATATCAAATACCAATATCTGTGTCGACAGGAGATATCCTTATAATGGCTATTGTTTTTAGGGGGGCGAAGAGACTTATTTTTGCTGGCTGGTGAATTTCTTGTTTTTTGGGAGGACCGGGTGGAGAAACGGATAACATGGGATTTTCTAAAACTAGCAAATTGAAGTTTTTGTCCAAGTTTTCGTATATTGCGGATCATTTTGAGGGCAACTTCACTCAAAATTCAAAAGAAAATTGGCTTGTTTTAAAAAAAGTCAGCTTGGTTGCGTGTTTGAGCTGATGAAATTGGGTTATCTGAGGGGTTTTAGTTGAAAGGAGGTAATTGGCTTTTCGGATATCAGGAAAAGTCAGGATATATCAAGAAAACTCACGATATATCAGGAAAAATTAAGATATATCCTGAAAACTCGGGTGTTTATCAAGAAAACTTCGATTATATCAGGAAATCGACACACCTCGAGCAAAGTCGACATCTCTAATCCCCCGTCATGAGCTGTCCATCATGCGTGCAGCCCCTTCCCTTTAACACTTCACCGCACAGCGGGTCAGACCCCCTTTAGTTCTTTAAATCACAAAAACCCCTCCCACCAAAGCACGTCTGCTCTGGTGAGAGGGGGTTTTAACATTCTTATATGCACAGGGTAATGTTACCCTCTTTTGGCTACGTTGATGCGGTTGATTGCGCGTTGAAGGGCAAGTTCGGCGCGGCGGTAGTCGATGTCGTCCTGTTTGGACTGTAGACGTTGCTCGGCGCGTTTTCTTGATTCTTCTGCACGTGTAAGATCGATTTGCTCTGCTGCTTCTGCAGTTTGGGCAAGGATCGTTACTTTATCAGGACGCACTTCTAGGAAGCCTCCGTTTACTGCCACTTGTTCGGTTTTGCCGTCTTTTTTCATACGGACGCCACCGATCTGAAGTGGAGCAACCATAGGGATATGTCCTGGTAGAACTCCCAGCTCACCGCTTTGAGCGCGGGCTACTACCATTTCTACGTCTGATTCATAAACCGGGCCATCGGGAGTAACTACACTGACTTTTAACGTCTTCATTTCATTCCCTCCTAGGTCCCTTTAATTAAACTTCTACACCCATTTGCTTCGCTTTTTCGACTACTTCTTCGATGCGTCCAACTAGACGGAATGCATCCTCTGGAAGGTGGTCGTATTTGCCGTCAAGGATTTCTCTGAAACCTTTAACAGTTTCTTGAACAGGAACGTAAGAACCAGTTTGTCCAGTGAACTGCTCGGCAACGTGGAAGTTTTGAGATAAGAAGAACTGGATACGACGAGCACGGTGAACGGTTAGTTTATCTTCGTCCGTTAACTCATCCATACCTAAGATAGCAATGATATCTTGCAATTCTTTGTAACGTTGTAAAGTAACCTGTACTTCACGAGCTACTGCATAGTGGTCGTCTCCAACTACTTCTGGTGCCAATGCACGGGAAGTGGATGCTAGAGGATCAACCGCTGGGTAGATACCCATCTCGGAAAGCTTACGCTCAAGGTTAGTTGTTGCATCCAAGTGAGCGAAAGTTGTTGCTGGAGCCGGATCCGTGTAGTCATCGGCTGGAACGTAGATCGCTTGGATAGACGTTACAGAACCTACAGATGTAGACGTGATACGCTCTTGTAATTGACCCATTTCAGTAGCAAGTGTTGGTTGGTAACCAACGGCAGATGGCATACGGCCTAGAAGGGCGGATACCTCAGAACCTGCTTGTGTGAAACGGAAAATGTTGTCCATGAAGAATAGTACGTCTTGACCTTGGTCATCACGGAAGAACTCAGCCATTGTAAGACCTGTTAGTGCAACACGCATACGTGCTCCAGGCGGCTCGTTCATTTGTCCGAATACCATGGCAGTTTTCTTGATAACGCCAGAGTCAGTCATCTCGTGGTAAAGGTCATTTCCTTCACGAGTACGCTCACCAACACCTGCGAATACGGAAATACCACCGTGCTCTTGTGCGATGTTGTTGATCAATTCTTGGATAAGTACCGTTTTACCTACACCGGCACCACCGAATAGACCGATCTTACCACCTTTGATGTAAGGAGCTAGTAAGTCTACTACTTTGATACCAGTTTCAAGGATTTCCACATCCGTAGATAACTGTTCGAATGTAGGAGCTAGTCTGTGAATTGGATCACGACGAGAACCTGCAGGGATTGGAGCATCTAAGTCAATGTTTTCTCCTAGTACGTTGAAAACACGACCAAGTGTTACGTCACCTACTGGTACAGAGATAGGGTGACCAGCATCTTCTACTTCCATGCCACGAACGACACCGTCTGTAGAAGCCATAGCGATTGTACGCACTGTGTTGTCACCTAAGTGAAGTGCAACCTCAAGCGTTAAAGTAATATCTACTTCGTTTCCGCTACGCGCTTTGTGATTAATATGAAGAGCGTTGTATATTTCAGGAAGATGTCCGCTGTCGAACTTAACGTCAACAACTGGACCCATGATTTGAGTAACGCGACCTTTCATCGTATTCCCTCCTAACTTACTTTTGCAAAATTTTGATTCAAACGTTCTATATTACTGTTGAGCCGAAGCACCAGCCGTAATCTCGGTAATCTCTTGTGTGATTGCTGCTTGACGGGCACGGTTGTAAGAAAGTGTAAGGCCTTGGATAAGCTCTTTCGCGTTATCTGTTGCACTTTGCATCGCTGTCATACGAGCAGCGTGCTCACTTGCTTTTGCATCTAACAATGCGCCGTAGATCAGGCTTTCCGCATATTGCGGTAGCAATACTTCCAAGATACCTTCTTGGGAAGGCTCGAACTCATAGGATGTAATCTTGCTGGATGTAGGTGCAATGTCAGTAAGAGGAAGAAGCTTCTTCTCTGTTACTTCTTGGGAGATTGCACTTACAAAGTGGTTGTAATACACGTATAACTCATCAAACGTCCCATCCGCGTACATGCTAACTGCACGATTCGCAATATCCTTGATGTCTGAGAAGGATACTTGGTCGCCTAGACCAGTAATTTCTGAGAATACAGGAACATTACGCTTTCTGAAAAAGTCGCGGCCGATTCGTCCGATGGCAATTACTGCGTATTCATCTTGAGACTTGTGACGTTTTTGAATCGTCTGATAAACCGTACGTAAGATGTTACTGTTATAGGCACCTGCAAGACCACGGTCAGAGGAGATTACGATGTAGCCTGTACGTTTTACCGGACGGCTTTCTAGCATTGGATGCGATACATCTGTACTTCCTAGTGCGATACTTGCCACAACCTCTTGGATTTTATTCATGTAAGGATTGAAAGCTTTTGCATTTGTTTCTGCACGATTCAGTTTCGATGCGGAAACCATTTGCATTGCTTTTGTGATTTGACTAGTCTTCTTCGTCGAGGTAATTCTCGTTTTAATGTCGCGTAATGATGCCAAAGGATCTCACCACCTTTTTAACCCTATTCAGAGCGGTTAGACACATGGAAAGGAGGAATCGAAGATTGGTTCGGCTTCCTCCATCGCATGGTGTGTAACTCACAATGTCGATCTAGATTTATTACTTTTCAGTAGCTACGAAAGTCTTTTTGAATGCAGTGATTGCTTCAGCCATTGCTTCGTCGCTTGGTAATCCTTTAGTAGTACGGATTTCTTCTAATAGTTCTTTACGGTTGTGCTCTAACCATGTAAGCATTTCGTCTTCGAAACGAGTTACATCTTGTACAGGAACATCATCGATGAAGCCTTTTGTAAGAGCGTAAAGAATGGAAACTTGTTTTTCTACCTTAAGTGGCTTGTTCAAGCCTTGCTTAAGTACTTCAACTGTACGAGCTCCACGGTTAAGTTTTGCTTGAGTCGCTTTATCTAAGTCAGAACCGAATTGCGCGAACGCTTCTAGCTCACGGTAGGATGCAAGGTCAAGACGTAATGTACCTGATACCTTTTTCATCGCTTTGATTTGAGCGGATCCTCCAACACGTGATACGGAAAGACCAGCGTTGATCGCAGGACGAACACCGGAGAAGAATAGGTCTGATTGTAAGAAAATTTGTCCATCAGTGATGGAGATAACGTTTGTCGGGATGTAGGCGGATACGTCACCAGCTTGCGTTTCGATGAACGGTAAAGCTGTCAAAGATCCAGCGCCTTTTGCATCACTTAGCTTCGCTGCACGCTCTAACAAGCGGGAGTGAAGGTAGAATACATCACCAGGGTATGCTTCACGACCTGGAGGACGTTTCAATAGTAGGGAAAGCTCACGGTATGCAGCAGCTTGCTTCGTTAAGTCATCATAGATAACAAGAACGTGCTTGCCGTTGTACATGAATTCTTCACCCATTGTTACTCCAGTGTAAGGTGCTAGGAATAGCATTGGAGCTGGTGAAGAAGCAGATGCAGTTACAACGATTGTGTAATCAAGTGCACCGTGCTTACGTAACGTTTCTACTACTCCACGAACAGTAGATTCTTTTTGACCGATTGCAACATAGATACACACCATGTCTTGGTCTTTTTGGTTAAGAATCGTATCGATCGCAACAGATGTTTTACCTGTTTGACGGTCTCCGATAATTAACTCACGTTGTCCACGTCCGATTGGTACAAGCGCATCGATCGCTTTGATACCTGTTTGAAGTGGCTCATGAACGGATTTACGATCCATAACACCAGGAGCTTGCCCTTCGATTGGACGAGTTCTGTTTGTTTCGATTGGACCTAAACCATCTACTGGTTGGCCTAATGCGTTTACTACACGGCCGATAAGTGCTTCACCTACCGGTACCTCCATGATACGGCCTGTACGACGAACTGCATCGCCTTCGCGGATTCCAGTATAAGGTCCTAAGATTATTATACCGACGTTGTTTTCCTCCAAGTTTTGGGCAAGACCCATTACTCCGTTAGAAAATTCAACTAGCTCTCCAGCCATGACGTTGTCGAGACCATGAGCACGAGCGATACCATCCCCAACTTGGATAACAGTACCAACATCGCTAACTTCGATTTCCGACTGATAATTTTCGATTTGCTTTTTTATCAGCGCACTAATTTCTTCAGCTTTGATGCTCATGAATTTCACCCCTATCTACTATCTATTCGTTGTAAGTTGACGTCCTAGACGTTCTAATTTTCCACTGACACTTCCATCAAAAATACGGTTGCCGATGCGAATCTTCACACCGCCGATTAAGGATGGATCTACGATATTGCTAATGTTCAAGGAACCTTTTCCAACTTTTGCTGCGAATACAGAAGAAAGTGTCGCCTGCTCTGCATCAGATAATGCACGAACAGAGTAAACCTTCGCGTCTGCCACATTAAGCGCTTCGTTGGAAAGCTCTTTGTACTCGTCAATCATATCGATAACGATACCTTGACGGTGACGGTCTATTAAAAGCTGTAAAGTGTTTACGATAAATGGTGATGCAGAAGCAAATGCCTCGCGAACGATTTGCTTTTTAGAGTCTTTGCGTACTTTCGGGTTGCTCAGCACAACATCAAGTTCTTTGTTGTCCATGAACACCTTTTTCACTTCTGCAAGCTCTGCGTCAAACTGGGCGTAAAGATTGTTTTCCTTAGCCAGTTCGAAAAGAGCCAATGCATAACGCTTTGCTACTCCGCTTTTGCTCATCGCACTTCGCCTACCTGTTTCACGTAATCATCGATAAGCTTCTGCTGATCTTTTTCGTTTAGTTCTTTTTCAATCACTTTAGAAGCGATCAATACGGACAAGGAAGCAACCTGTTCACGCAAAGCAACAACTGCTTGCTCTTTTTCCTGAACGATCTCTTTTCTTGCCGCTTCTTTCAAACGTGCAGATTCCTCTTGAGCAGCTCTTACGATATCTGCTTTTTGATCTTCTGCTATCTTTTTCGCGCTTTCCACCAAAGCCTGAGCTTCAGTGCGAGCTTCTTTTAAAAGAGCTTTTTGCTCATCTACAAGAACTCTTGCTTCTTCATTGCTTCGTTCTGCCGCTGTAATTTCGTTTGCAATGTGGTCTTCACGTTGCTTCATCATCCCAACTAGCTTATCCCAAGCAACTTTTCTAAGGAAATATAGTAAGATTAAAAACGTAATTAACTGGAATAGTGCATCTCCTAAAGTTAGGGATCCTGCACCAAGCACTAAGTGATCTAAGCTATACAATGCTTTCACTCCCTTCGAGGAATACATAAGAAAAGCACAAGCACCTAAAGGGCACCTTGGCTAGACATTTTGTTTACTTACAAGGCGAAATACTTGGAGACCCAAGTATTTTTATGTTGCGTTAAACGTCGCTGATGATTTCCGCACTGGGCTTCGCTTTCCTCGGGGCGCTGCTTGAGCCTCCTCACTTCGTTGCGGGGTCTCAACCAAGCGCTACCTCCCGAAGGAGTCTTCGCCCTGTGCTCCAATAATCAGCTGGAAATTGTTCATACTAAAGGAAAGGCGAAGGTTCTCAGGTGAGACGTACTTCGCCATTATTGAAACTTAAGAAATATTCGAGCAGTTTATTAACCACCGATAACCATGAACGCGATAACTACAGCGATGATAGGAATCGCCTCAACTAGTGCTACCCCGATGAACATTGTAGTTTGAAGAGTGGATTTAAGCTCAGGTTGACGAGCGATCCCTTCTACTGTACGACTTACGATTAATCCGTTACCAATACCTGCTCCAAGTGCTGCTAAACCAATTGCAACTGCTGCTGCTATAAGACCCATTGATAATTTCCTCCTTATGATTAAAAAAAGTTTTTTTGGTTATTAAAAATTTATAAATTAATGGTCATGACTCACTTTGTGTGCCATATAAACCATTGTTAACATGGTGAAGATAAATGCTTGGATGGTTCCAATGAAAAGACTGAATGCTTGCCATACCAACATAGGAATGATTGCAACAACTGTTCCAATAATTCCGGACATGAAGCCCATTTGATAACCGTTAACTGCCAGTCCAGCTAACAACCCTAGCAGAATTTCACCTGCGAAGATGTTACCGTAAAGACGTAGACCAAGCGTTAATGTGTTAGCAAATTCTTCAATAATCTTAAGTGGGAATAAGAACGCCATCGGTTTGAAGAAGTCCTTCCCGTATTGCTTAAAGCCTTTCATCTTAATCCCATAATAATGCGTCAATGCTACTACCATTGCCGCGAGACTAAGCGTAATAACAGGATCTGCTGTCGGCGATTTCCACCATAAAGTGTGGTCGTCACCAAGTATGATCGCAAATGGCAACCCGAGCATATTCGCGACAAATACATACATCATAATTGTCAGAGCTAATGCAAGGAATCTACCTCCTGTTTGCCAATCCATGGTACTGTTAATGATACCTTTTGCAAAGTCAACCAACCATTCAATGAAGTTCTGCGCTCCGGTAGGTTTCAATGCCAGTGTTCTTGTGCACAAGTAGGCAATAAGAAACACGATTAAGGCTGTTATTATAGTCATCATAATATTTGACAAGTTGAAATGCAGGTCGTAACCAAACAAGTCAACCGTCCGTATAGGAGCACTGTGACCCAACACTACTCACCTCTCTTCCCCACTGCTTTAAAGAGTGTTACAAATGAATCTATGATAATGACAATATAGGATGTCATAATCCCTATGATGACGCCGTAGAGATTCAGAGTTTCTGGATATCTCATGGCGATGACCACACCGAGAACTGCTGCGGCCATTCTGGAAAGAGAACCTAATGTGACAGCTTTCCCACCCTCGGCAACCGCTTCCGTGAACTTCTTCACTTTCCGATGCAACAGCCAATGGTTGTAAACACTTATCACTGTCCCCAGGATCAATCCTGCGAACCATTCCTGATGGGAAGTGAATCCCCACCCTACTACAAAAAAGGCAAGAAAAAATAAGAAATACTTCATATGCCTTATAAAACTTTCAGTTGATTCAGGCATATTTATGACTCTCCTGAGAAGAATTTTTGGACCAGGTATAATACTCCTAATACACCGGCTACTAGTCCTAAAAGAAGTCCAATAATAAGGAACAATGGTTCTGTACCAATCTTGCCATCCAGCCATCTCCCTGCAAATAATCCGACTAAGGTGGGACCAACTAAGTAGGAAAGGATTCCGGACATCAAAGCCATTGCTTGGAATGGGCGGCGTTTATCTTCCATAGAAAACACCCCGTTTTACATGCGGTAAAAATCATGAGGTCTTGCTTATAAATCGATGCTAAATATGTAATAAAATGTCTGTAAATGGCTTATGAAAACCCTGTCATTTTATACCCTTTGTAAGCATACAATAGCACTTTATCAATGTCAATGTGTTATAGGGAAAAATCGACAATCTTTTCGATGGTAAGATTTCTCTCTTTTTGACGCTTGATAACGGCATTTTCTGGCCATGTAATTCCCCAGAAAAAAACAGCCAAATGATGAACGCTCTTCCTCATTCGGCTGTTGTATAACATTATTTTATCATATATGTCGTAGTGATTAAGTTTGTCGATTGTGAACATTATGTGACTATTACGCCGTTTCAGGATGTGTTGCTTGACACATTTCGACAAAAATGTCCAAGGGACGGTTCTTTCGCTCCCCAAGGGTGTCAGGCACGCCTGTTCACGCAACCCACTCATTCAAAATAAAGGTCAGCTTCCACCGTGTCTTCCTTGTCCAGCTTTTTGGCAAACACGACCGCTTTCACAAGCCCCTTCACTTTCACCCGATCTGCAGGAATCTGGTTTTTATACAGCCCGCGCGGTAGATCCCGCTCCCAGTCAAGGTAGTCAATGAAATGGAGCGTATCCACTTCATAGAGAGCTATTCCGAGTTCCTCTGCACCTTCTGGCAGGTACACCTCATACTGGTACTCACCTTCCTTGTCTCCATAGCCGAACTGGAATCCCATAATCCGCGGATAATCCGGTTCTTCTATTATATAGAGGAAAGGCAGACGGATTTTCTGGCTGTTAGCATTTACAACAACCTCTCCCTCGTGCATCCCCGTGGTTTGCTGGTTGGGGGTGATATCAAGTGTGATCTTGGTTTCGCGTTTTTCTTTTGGCTGCAAGGTAAACGTAATCGGCGTTTTCCACTGGATGCCTTTTTGTTGTTTCGGAGGTTCAATTGAGTATGTGACTTCTTTATCTGATACGTTCTCAATGGTTATCGGAATTTCCTTTTGCTTTCTGGTTTCCTTCTTTTGCAGCATTCCGAAGTTGAGCGATCCAGGGTAGACGAGGCTGTTTGTCCTGATGGCTTCATCGAGCTGGATGCGACCCGTTCCTTGTTCAAGGACGGAATAGTCTTTGCCGTCTTCTTTTATAAGAGGCTTGGTCGTATTCATCAGGGCTGCTTTCACTTTAGCCGGCGTCCAGTCGGGATGTGCCTGCTTGATGAGTGCACTTGCACCAGCCACATGTGGCGCAGCCATGCTTGTACCTTGGAGTGCCAGATATCCGTTTGGAATCGTGCTGTCAATCGCCACACCAGGCGCAACCACATCAGGCTTGATCTCCCAAGTATGCGTCACCGGCCCCCGGGAACTGAAGCTTGCGATATCGTCCTTATGCCATTTGAAGGTCGTCTTCACCATCGAAAAGCTTCGTTTCAGATGTTTTTGTAAATACTCCCCATCCTCCCTTGAAATCGAAACGACCGGGATATCCATTTCAACTTCCAAGGTCCCTGTAAAATTACCCTCTAGATTGTTATAGATGACCAGCCCGGCCGCTCCACGCATTTTGGCATTATGGGCTTTTTCCGAAAAAGGAATCTTACCTCGTTCGAGCAGCACAATCTTCCCTTCCACCTTCAAATCCTTCCAGTCATCTTCCTCCCCAAGTCCCGCATACACCATACCCATGGGCTTTTTGGAAAAGTCCCAAGGGAGCGAGCCTTGTAAAGGCAGCATTTCTATCTCTCTTCTGGAGAAAATTGGGGTCAAATGTGGAATATGAAGTGGCGGCGTAGAAGCACCTACCGATATAGCTTCAGAAGACGTCCCCGGCGAACCAACCGTCCAAAGGTTCGGGCCGGAATTGCCGCTGGATGTGACAGCAACGACCCCTTTTTCCACCGCTTTGTTCAACGCAAGACTTGTCGGCCAATCCGGGCCATTAATCGTGTTTCCAAGTGAGAGATTGAGAACATCGACCTTGTCATGAATGGCCATCTCGATCGCCGCGATGACATGTTCACTGGACCCTTGCCCACCTGGCCCAAGCACTCTGTAGGCGATAAGTTCCGCTTCCGGCGCAACACCATGGAGATGTCCATTTGCACCGATTATCCCTGCTACATGTGTACCATGTAGTGTTGGCATCCCTTGGGAACGCTTCGTTTCCATCGGATCCTCGTCCTCGTCGACAAAGTCATAGCCACCGCCATAGTTATTTCTTAAATCCGGATGGGTGTAGTCAATGCCTGTATCAATGATGCCGACCTTCACTCCTCTGCCGGTGAGTCGGTTTCCCTCTTTGTCGTATAGTCGTTGCATCTTCTCTCCCCCAATGAAAGGTACACTCTCATCGATGGTCGGGGTGTAATTGGTGACAGGGGAAACTTCAAGGATGCCTGGTTCTTTTTGTAACTGCTCCAGATCTTTCAGGGGGCCATGAATGGCAAACCCTTTGAACACAGCTGTATAGGTGCGTTTTATTGTTAAGTTCGGGTATTTTTGTTGGATTATATTTTGGATCGCGTCCTGGCTATTGTCCTTCACGATTAAAATAACCGTCTGCTCCTCCTGTTCATTGCCTGTTCTGTTTACCGGAAGCGGCGGCCTTTTCGGGTATTTTGTTGTGTTGGTTGTATGTAAAAAGTCGTTTGTAGGTGCATTGACTGTTGAAGATGGTGATATAGATGCCGAAGCTGTTGTGTTTAACGGCTGAAGTTGAGTGGTGAGCAACAATCCAGCAGCCCCCACGCATAAAAAAACCTTTCTGATTTTCACGTCCTTCACCTCTAATAATTAGCATTTGTTATTGGGAAGGGATTATGCATGGAATGAGGGAAGAAGGTGAATGGTTGATGTGAGGCTTTGGAATTATTTAATGAATTAGGTGGTTTGATCAATAAACGGGGACAATTATTCAATAAAGCGGCTTAATTATTCAATAAATCATCTGAAATTGTCGACAATCCATATATCCCCCTGAGTATTTAGTCCTTTTTTGAAAATACAAAAAAGCTGCCCAGAGGTCAAAATACACTTCGACCTTTGGACAGCTTTATTAAAAGATTAATTTGCTAAAAGAATTATTTGTGTAATGATTATTTCGTTCCGTACAGTCTGTCTCCAGCGTCGCCTAGTCCTGGGACGATGTAGCCTTTTTCGTTCAGCTTTTCGTCAAGGGCAGCGATGTAGATATCTACGTCAGGATGCGCTTCTTTAATGACTTCGACACCTTCTGGAGCAGCGATTAGGCACATGAACTTGATGCTTTTCGCGCCGCGCTTTTTCAGGGATTGGATTGCTTCTACTGCAGATCCGCCTGTTGCAAGCATTGGGTCAACAACGATGAAGTCTCTTTCTTCCACGTCGGAAGGTAATTTCACGTAATATTCAACAGGTTGAAGAGTTTCCGGATCGCGGTATAAGCCGACATGTCCAACTTTGGCAGCCGGGATCAGCTTCAACATTCCTTCAACCATCCCAAGGCCGGCACGAAGAATTGGAACGATTCCTAACTTTTTCCCTGCTAACACATTTGATTTTGAAACAGAAACCGGTGTTTCCACATCCACTTCTTGCAGTGGAAGGTCACGGGTAATCTCGAATGCCATTAAGCTTGCCACTTCATCCACTAGTTCGCGGAATTCTTTTGTACCTGTATTTACATCGCGGATATATGTAAGTTTGTGCTGAATTAACGGGTGATCAAATACGAACACTTTTGCCATTCGAAATCTCTCCTTTTTATCATGGGTTGCAATCGCATATTTTTCGCCTATGCGTATTATGAATTCTGACGTATTAAACGTTGCCGTCGTGCTCTTTTCTTGCAGATACTTTTAAATAGGCTGCAATATACCGTACTAACCACTTGTAAAAAGTCAAACTACCAACTTTTTACTATGGACAGGTAACAAACCTTTATGAAAAGAGCCTTCATGTCAGATAGTAGCCGGTCTTCTCTCTACGGGACCGGACTCTCAAATCACACTTCCATTGATTCTACAGAAAAGTCTAACTTGATTCAAGTTATTTTCCACAAAAAAGAGAGGTCTAACCTCAGACCTCTCCCTCACACACCTTTATCCTAAAGAAGGATACAGTTCATATTTACCAGAAACTGCTTCTACGCGAGCCTTTGCTTCGTCTAGTTTCGCTTCGTCTTCATGGTTGTTCAACGTGAAAGCAATGATGGATGCAATCTCATCCATATCTTCCAACGTGAACCCACGGCTAGTTACTGCAGCCGTACCGATACGGACTCCACTTGTAACAAACGGGCTTTCCGGATCGAATGGAATCGTATTTTTGTTCACAGTGATACCAACTTCGTCCAACACTTTTTCAGCAATTTTTCCAGTGATGGATAAAGAGCGTACATCCACTAACAATAGGTGGTTGTCCGTTCCGTCAGAAACAAGAGAAATGCCTTCACTTTTCAATGCTTCTGCCAAACGTTTGGCATTGTCGATGATTTTTTGTGCATAGTCCTTGAAGGATGGTTGCAATGCTTCGCCAAACGCAACAGCTTTTGCCGCGATTACATGCATTAAAGGGCCACCTTGAAGGCCAGGGAAAATGGACTTGTCAATTTTCTTCGCCCATTCTTCCTTACAAAGGATCATTCCGCCACGAGGTCCGCGCAATGTTTTGTGCGTTGTCGTTGTCACGAAATCAGCGTAAGGTACCGGATTCTGATGCAGACCAGCCGCAACGAGACCTGCGATATGAGCCATGTCTACCATCAGGTATGCTCCCACTTCATCGGCAATCTCACGGAATTTCGCGAAATCGATTTGACGAGGGTACGCACTTGCACCTGCAACGATCAACTTCGGCTTGTGCAATCTTGCTTTTTCCGCTACATCTTCATAGTTAATGGTATGGGAGTCCTTGTCCACTCCATATTCCACAAAATTATATTGAATACCACTAAAGTTTACCGGGCTGCCGTGTGTCAAATGGCCACCATGGGAAAGGTTCATCCCAAGAACGGTGTCGCCCTGTTCTAGAATGGTAAAATAAACCGCCATGTTCGCTTGGGCACCAGAGTGAGGCTGAACATTTGCATGTTCGGCTCCGAAAATTTCCTTCGCACGGTCACGGGCAATGTTTTCTGCTACATCTACGTGTTCACAACCACCGTAATAACGACGGCCTGGATATCCTTCTGCGTACTTATTCGTTAAAACAGATCCTTGAGCTTCCATAACGGCTTCGCTCACGAAGTTCTCAGAAGCAATCAACTCAATTTTCGAGCGTTGTCTTCCCAATTCATCCTGGATTGATTGAAACACTTGTTGATCCTGTTGTGCTAATTTCACTTTCGGAATCCCCCTTTAAGTATGAACATCAAATTTGGAATGTCGGCTCTGTAAAATTAATCAAACCCATTATCAGAGCTAACTGTTAAAAAAACAACTACATTCGGCTTTTCAACCTTTATCTCCTCCATTTTATCACGCAACCAAAAAGATAGAAACAGAAAAGGAAGATTGATAGCGCTTACTATTAAAAACTTTCGTGAAAAGTGAAAAGAGGGACGGTTCTCTCGCTTCCTTCGAGGTTCGAAGGAAGCAAGAGAACCGTCCCCTAATAAGTTGCTCTGGCGCCACCGATGAGTTTGGGGCGGGTGCGGGCGATGGTGATGTGGGCATTGCCGACGGATTTGACGGTGCTTCGTACGGGGACTGCCACGTGTTTGATGTGCATACCGATCAAGGTGTCCCCAATGTCGATTCCTGCGTCCGCTTTGATATGCTCCACCATGACTGCATCGTCAAACTGATGGTAGGCATATGATGCCATGGCACCACCCGCATGTCGAACCGGCACAACTGTCACCTCATCAAGCCCTCGTCTATCCGCTGTTTCCCGCTCCACCACAAGTGCACGGTTCAAGTGCTCGCAACATTGGAATGCTAGCTCAACACCTGTCCGCTTGCGAAATTCACCTAAGACCTCAAAGAGTGTTTCTGCTACTTCGTCCGTTCCAGCTGTCCCAATTTTTTCCCCAATCACTTCACTTGTACTGCATCCAACCACCAGGATTTGGCCCTTCTTCAGTTGGGCTTGATCCTGCAAGTCGGCCAACACCTGTTGCAATTGCTCTCTCCACTCGTCACGCATTATTTCACTGCCCCTTTCAAAAAGGCTATTTTCGTAAATTTTGTAGCTTATTCGTATTTTTATACCAACCGATATACTCCTTGCTGTCGTGCTCTTTTCCTAATTGTACAGGATAAATTGCATCCCTACTTTAGAGTAGTTAAGCGGTGAAAAGTCCAAGTGCCGATTTTTCACTAATAGATAGCAACATTCTTCGAGCAAAGAGCTTTAAAAAAACGCCCATGAACATAGAGTATGATAGCACCTCCCATATCCACAGGCTTTTTGTTATTTTTCAACTAAGCTATTGATACCCAACATACCAAAACAGTCGACATCACTTATGACCTATTTTTCCAACTGATGAATCTTGTTCACACGGTTCTCATGGCGTCCGCCTTCGAATTCCGTTGTCAGCCAGATTTTTGCGATTTCACGTGCAAGTCCTGGGCCGATAACGCGTTCACCCATCGCCAAGACATTGCTGTCATTGTGCTCACGTGTCGCTTTGGCACTGAACATATCGTGCACGAGCGCACAACGGATACCCTTGACTTTGTTTGCCGCGATGGACATTCCGATACCTGTTCCGCATATAAGGATTCCGCGATCAAACTCACCTTCAGCGACTTTCATCGCAACCGGCTGGGCGTAATCCGGGTAATCTACGGACGTTTCACATTCACATCCGAAGTCTTCAAACTCTATGTTCAATTCTTTTAGTAGTCCTTTAATTTCTTCACGGATTTTAATTCCACCGTGGTCTGAGGCGATTGCCACTCTCATGTTTTCATCCCCTGTCCGAAAGATCTGTTATATGTACATCTTACCCCCCGGGAGGGAAAAAATCCATTGTTCTGTTTATCTCTCCAAAACACATAAAAGCCCAGGCACCAATCGCGCCCAGGCTTTCCCTATATTTTTAAAAATTTCTCAACTACACCCTGAACTTCGCAATCATGCGCTTGAGGTTGTTTGCCTGTCCTGCAAGCTCTTGGGAGATTTTCTCTACATCTGCTATCATGCTTGCCTGTTCTTGGGTTGTCGCGGTGACTTCTTCTGCTCCGGCGGAGGTTTCTTCTGCAATCGCTGCTACCTCTTGTGATTGGCGCGCTGTCGTTTGGATGCTGTCCATCTGGCGGTCTACAAGGCTTGCGATCTGCTTGACGGAAGCAGCCACTTCCATTACGGAATTGGTCATTTCTGCGATCACTTCGTTGGTTGCCGTTCCTTTTTCAGCTTCGACATTTGCAGCCTTTACCTGGCCAGTGATTTGCGTTACGACATTTTTCACTTCTTCTTGGATGTTTTTAATCAGCTCGGAAATTCCCTTAACCGCTTTGGCACTCTCATCCGCTAGCGAGCGAACCTCCTCGGCAACCACAGCAAACCCGCGTCCATGTTCGCCGGCACGTGCCGCTTCTATGGAGGCGTTCAAAGCTAAAAGATTCGTCTGGCCAGCAATATCCCCAACAAGCGAGATGATGTTTTCCACTTCTTTTGCATTCTTTTCAAGTCGTTCGACCGTCTTTAAGGACGTCTGGTTTTCCCCGGCCAACTTCTGGATGCCGGACACAAGGGAATGGATGACTTCTTTGCTTTCGTCGAGATCTTTGACCATCTCTTCTGAAAGCTGTTGGGACGAGGTCGCTTTTTCATGGACTGCGTCGGCAATCTTGATAACTTCTTCCACCGATTCCGCCGTATCCTGGATGGAGGAGGCAGAGCTTTCGGCACCTTTGGCGATCTCTTCTATGGTAAGGGAGATGCTTTCTGCCTGCTCGGAAGCCCGCATGGACACCTCACTTATTTCTTCCACTTTTTCATTCGTTTTCTCAAATGTATGATTGATGGTTTTTACCATGTCACGCAAGTTATGTAACATCAAATTGAACGCAGTCCCGACCGCACTGATCTCATCTCGCGAATCGGAGACAGGCACATCCTCTGATAGATCTCCATTTGCCGCTTTCTGAGCAACCGCCTCCAGCTGTTGCAATGGCTTTGTGATATATTTTGCCGCAAAGAATGCCAGAATCCCTGACCATGCGATACCAAGAATCAATGTCAGGATGGTAAAGACACTTGCTCCCATAAAGTCTACATAATCAGCCACAACATAAATGAAAATTCCACTTACCGTATAGGTGATGACAGCTAAAATCGTGGTGAACAACACCAATTTATAGCGCAATCCAAACTTAAATTTCCCTTTTTCCCCCATCATGCTTCCCCCTCCATGCATGGGCGGTTCTCTCTATAAAGCCGTCCTGCATGAGTCTTATTTTAATTTTTCTACAATAGATCCTATTACCTCTTGAAGCTCTTCGAATGTCTCGCGATATGTGGCAACAGAACCACCGAACGGGTCCGAAACTTCACCCGACTGCTCCACAAAACCTTTCAGCGTATACGTTTTTCCCACACTTTGCGGGTAACTGTTCTCCAGTAGCATTTTATGCTGGGCCGTCATGGTGAAAATATATTCCGCCCACTCCACCAGCTCATCCGTTACCTGGGAGGAACGATGCTCCACCGGCAAGCCTTTTTCCATCAACACTTCTCTTGCCTGACTTGAAGCCTGACTGCCCGGCATGGCAAATACACCTGCCGACCTCACCTCAACACCCTGTAAATCACGACCTGCTAAAATAGCGGCAGCCATCGGACTACGGCACGTATTGCCTGTGCACACAAATAATACATTCATATTCTGACTCCTCCTTTTTTCCTTATTATAGACAAAAAGAAAGAAGAAGAAATAGTCATAAAGACACTCTCCCTTCTTATGTCGGCATGAAGTCGGAAATCTTAAAGGATAAAACGAAAAAAAAGACCTACTTCAGGTCCTCTTACGTACCAAATAATAAAAAAGGAAAGACAAGATAAACGAGTGTCGTCGAAAACTTAAAAATATAGACCGATCTCTGCCTCTTCAACTGCATATCCTCCAGCGCCAATGCGAAACTAATCACAGCCAGCAACCAAAATACTATTTTGAATTGCACCAAATTAAATTCCACCATAAAGTTCATTGCCAACAGACTGAGGATCAACGCGCTCCCCATTACCTGAATGAAAAAAACCGGCTTAATCCTCTTCGCATAAGCCTCCCTCCAATTATTGACCAAGAGATCACCCGCCTTTCTTTTTCTATACATTATTTTCTACATGAAGTATAAATATTCCTTCTAGTAAAAAAGTCCTGCGCAAAAAAATCTCAGAGCTAGATGAAGAATAATAGCTTAATGCCGAACCCGAGCAGAATACTACCGCCTAGCGCTTCGCTATAGGAACCAAGCCACCCCTGCAGCTTTCTTCCGAAAATAAGGCCCATCCATGTCAACAGCATGCTTACCGCACCGAACAATAGAATGGTCAACAAAGTCCTTGCCCCATAAATCCCAAGGCTCAGACCCACCGAAAAGCTGTCCAGACTGACACTCAAAGCAAAAATGAACAGCCCTGCCCCAACAGGAGATATCATCGGCCCTTCTTCTTTCTTGAACGAGGAAAGCATCATCTGCAACCCGAGCATTACCAGCAACAACCCGCCTATGAGCGTCGCAATGGAACCGAATTCCTGCGAAAGCATCTTGCCAATCGCCATCCCGCAAAGCGGCATGACTATATGAAACACACCAATCGTTATTCCTATGTAAAAGATCTGCCGCAATCTCAGCTTAATCATACCCATCCCAAGTCCAACCGAAAATGCGTCCATCCCTAGTGCTATTGCCATCAATAAAAGTGTCATAAATTCCCCAACCATGATCGTCATGCGCTGCCCCCCCTGGACTTGTCTACTTCAAGATATGCACAAGCTTTCGGGAATAGAAGGGAAATGGTACAAGTTGGTTTGGGGATTCAAAAAAAGGACCTCGATAGGTGAGGTCCTTACGGTTATTCTTTTATGATTTTGTGCCCGGCCGCTTTTTCGAGTCTGTTCATGATGGCGACTCCCACTCCCTGCTTAGGGAACGTTTCGCTGTAAATGACATCCACATCCGTCGCGTTGAACGCCCGGAGAGCATCGTACAACTGGGTTGCCACGGTTGCAAGGTCTGTTTGTGTCCCACAGGCGATTGCGGTAATCCCCTCTGTGTCAGTTCGGGAAATGGTTTCCTCTGTTGCAAGCAGGCCGACTCTTCGTCCTGCTGTTTGCGCAGCCGCCATTGTAGTTTGCAGGAACTCGATGCTTCCCTCCACTAAATAAACAGGCGCCACAGGGGCATAGTGAGTGTATTTCATACCTGGCGATTTTGGTTTATGCTGTTCCTCATTAGTGAGAAGTGCGGGATCCACATCCATTTTTCCCACAACTTCCTCCAACTGCTCCTTCGTCACTCCGCCTGGACGTAAAATTACCGGGATTTCGTTTGTACAATCGACGACAGTGGATTCCAGACCGACACCAGTGGCCCCACCATCCACAATTCCGGATATTCTGTGGATTAGATCCTCCTCCACATGCTTAGCGGTTGTGGGACTCGGCTTACCGGACAAATTGGCGCTCGGTGCCGCTAGCGGAAGGCCGGAAACCTCCATTAACGCTCGTGCCACCGGGTGATCAGGCATACGGACAGCAAGCGTATCAAGGCCTGCAGTCACATATCGAGAGACCCCTTCCTTCTTGGGGAGAACTAACGTTAACGGCCCAGGCCAGAAAGCATCCATAAGTTTATGAGCCGTTTCTGTCAGGTTATCCACAAGCTCTGTGAGTTGTTCCATTTTCGTTATATGCACAATTAAAGGGTTGTCGCTTGGACGTCCCTTTGCTTCAAAAATCTTTAATACCGCTTGATCTGACAGCGCATTGGCACCTAGACCATATACCGTTTCTGTCGGAAATGCCACCACTTCATTTTGCTTTAAAAACTCGGCAGCCTCTTCAATCTGTGGATAACTGTGTTTTAAGGGCTCTTCTTTATCCACAGTCCAAAATTTCGTATTCATAACTAATCCCTCATTCTACAATCTATTAACATGTGAATATGTAAGGTTTTCTTCTGAAAGTATAAAGAACTCCCCCAAATAACACAAGTCTTATCCACAAACTGTGGATAAGACTATGCCTTTCCGTGGATAACTTTGTGGGTATTGTGAAATTAAGGGATAAAAAGGGTCAAGGGGTCTGACCCGCTGCGCGTTAATGCGTTACCTTACTGACAAGGGGTCAGACCCCTTTCTCCACATTCCCTTAGAGTTCGCATACCATCAAGGTGCAACCGTCTTGTTGGGTAATTTCGTGGAAGAAGTCGGATGCGAGCATGGTTTGTGGTGCTGTGTGTATAGGTTGTGGATAAAAGCTGAGCAGTTCGAAAAATTGTATGAAGTTATTCTTGTTGGTAACTAGGTAGAGCTGTGCAAGCCCCTTTTTGCGTGCATGCTGCTGGGTGTGCTCGAACATCTGCAATAACTGAAACTGTTTAACAGATGGCCCGATCACGAGCGACCGCAATAACCCTGCATCTCCATACGTTTCTATCCCTATCGTTCCACAAATGCCTTCGTTCTCTTCTTCCAGGATGATGAAATCCTCTATTTTATCTTCAAGTCCAACTACATTGATGTTTGCTCTTCGTAAAAACACCTGCAATGCCCAAAGGTCATCCTGTGTTGCAGACCGCAATACTTTCATCCTTTTTCACCTCATCTAGTAATTTTTCTATTACTACTCTATTGAGATGAGTGAAAAAGTAGAACCTTAAGCGGCAATTTTATTCCATAGAGATGATAGAAGTTCTACTAGAAAGAATTGCACTTCCACTTCCTCCGGCTCCTCGTCTACTACAAAATCCTGTGTTTCCGATGTTGATGTGTCAGCATAAGCTGTCACAGTGGCCACGTCTGCTGTTTCCTCTTCTTCAAAAGGAGTTGCCGTTGCTTCCCCGTTTGAAAAGTCCAAGAAACATAATGGAGGAAATAATACACACCACCAGTTCGCTCCGGTACCCTTTCCGAGCGTTATTAGAATCGCCTCATAATCTCCTGCTGGATAGATGAATTTTCCATACATTTTAGTCGGAAAGTCCACTCTTCCAAAATCCACATTGTAGGACTGAACTATGCCTTCTTCTGCCATGACCTCTTCCACAATCTGTTCGATTTCATCCATATTTCCAGTGATCACTTCACGAGCATTCTCCATGGAAGTCAATCCTTCCACCCAAACCGTAATCTCCTCGTTCACGCGATCACGGATCTTCCTCTTCAACTCCTGGTCCTGCTCGCTATCACTGTTCGCGAGAATGCGAAGTCTGATTGCCTCGTCTGGAATCACCATCGCGCCATTCTTTACGTCTGCTCCAGCTGTCGCCTGCTCCCCCAAAAGCGAAAGATAAGCCCCTACAAAAAGTAATACTATATATAAAGTAATTTTATTTTTCTTCAACATTTCCCCCAGCTCCCCTCTAGCAAACAGTCTAGGCAAAAAACAAAAATCCTAAACTACTAAAATGCAAAAAAGTAGAGGAGAACTTTTTAAAAAAAGTTAAAAAAGGGGTCAGACCCCAGCAGGAATTCCCTCGCTCATGTCGAACGCGGAATCCAGAGGGGGGCCAGGATTGTTGATGTCGAAAAATATGGGGTCAGACCCCTCAAGGATTTTTGCCCTCCACGTCGAACCCCCCAGCAAGTTTCTTTTGTTTTGGTAGTTTGCTAGTTTGGAGGTTTCAAGGGGCATGGAAGCGGGTATATAAAAAGGACGTGTTACTTTAGATTTTTATATTTTTGGAAAGGAAGAATAGCTTTATGAGATCGTTTACTTGCAACATTGAGTCATTTCGCATTGGGGAAATGAAGGGTGCGTTCAATCACATCAGCATACCTATCGTTTTCGAAATTCTAGTAGGCGGCAGATGGATGACCGGTCAAGTGTTTTACCATCACTACCATCGCACCATCTCCTATGATTCGAACTTATCCCAACTAATTAACTTCTGCACCGCGGAAAAGAAGGAAGAAATCCGCCAGGCTTTTGTTAAGCATGTAGAAGAAAAAACAAATAGAGGCCTGACAATTGCCAGACCTCAACAGGAAGAGGGAACTATGATGGAAGCATAGCAGCCAGCCCGGTGGAGTTAAAGCCCAAACACTTCCGCCGCCCGATAAACCATCGCCTTGCCCAAACCAACCGCAGCAAGGTGCAGCTCCCTTCTTCTATTCCTCTTAAAACATTCAGGCAACCTGCCTCCAGCACAAAAAATTACCCTATCTCTGCAAATACCATCCGATCTTTTCCGTTGATGTCCAATACAACCTCTACAATCGCTTGAGGAAAAGTCTGTTCAAGCAACGCTTTCACGACTTCACCTTGTCCCATACCGACCTCAAACGCCACAATCGCACGCTCCTTCAACACTTTCGGCAGTTCGTCCATGAAACGCTCATAGAATTCTAATCCTGACACACCGCCAACCAATGCTCGATATGGTTCAAAATCCTTCACGACCGTTGATAAGCCATCATAATCCTTTTGCGGAATATACGGCGGGTTCGAAACGACCACGTCCACTTTGATATCCTGCTCAATGAATGGAAGCAACAGATCGCCTTGCAAAAATTCCACTTCGGCTTCAAGCGCTTCCGCGTTATCAATGGCAACCTCCAAGGATTCACCGGCGATATCAGTCGCCTTCACCGCAAGACGGCTATTTTCCAGCGCCAATGTAATCGCAATCGCGCCACTGCCTGTCCCGACATCCACGACGCTCAACTTTTCACCATCAGTATCCGTAGTACTAAAATGCTTCTTCACACGATCCAGGACTCCAACCACCAGCTCTTCCGTCTCCGGCCTTGGAATCAGAACTTCTTCGCTCACAAAAAAGCTGCGTCCGTAGAATTCCTCTTTTCCCATCAAGTATTGCACTGGGATGCCGGCTACATGCTTGTGCACGTTAAAAATGAAGGAGCTTTGGGTATCCATCTGCATCATTTCTTGCATTCTACTAAAAAGCTGGGCCCGATCCAGTTTCATATGGTGTCGCAACAACAATTCTCCCGCATTTTCGTCGCGATCGTTCTTTTTTAAAAAAGAAGAAGCCCAGTTTAGGGCTTCGTACACCTTCATGGCCTTCATCATTTCTCCATCTGTTCCATTCTTAGCGCTTGGTCTTCCATGATCAGCGCATCAACGACTTCTTGAAGCTTTCCTTGAAGGATCTGATCAAGCTTTTGAATGGTCAGGCCGATACGATGGTCTGTTACACGGTTTTGCGGGAAGTTGTACGTACGAATTCGCTCGGAGCGGTCACCGGTTCCTACCGCCTGCTTACGGTTCGCATCATATTCAGCTTGTACTTCACGTTGGAACTTGTCATATACGCGGGCACGAAGGACTTTCATCGCTTTTTCCTTATTCTTAATCTGGGATTTTTCGTCCTGACAGGATACCACCGTATTTGTCGGGATATGCGTCAGACGGACTGCGGACATCGTCGTATTAACGGATTGTCCACCTGGTCCACTAGACGCGAATGTATCCACACGGATATCCTTGTCATGGATTTCAATCTCGACCTCTTCCGCCTCAGGCAATACGGCAACCGTTGCAGTTGACGTATGGATCCGTCCGCCGGATTCCGTCTCCGGAACACGTTGCACGCGGTGTGCACCATTTTCGAATTTCAGTTTGGAATATGCACCCTTACCTGTGATCATGAAAATGATTTCTTTGTAACCTCCAACACCAGTGGACGCGGCTTCCATCACTTCCGTTTTCCAGCCATGAGCTTCGGCATATCGGCTGTACATGCGGTATAGATCGCCTGCAAACAGTGCCGCCTCATCACCACCAGCTGCTCCGCGGATCTCCATGATTACGTTTTTATCATCGTTCGGGTCTTTTGGCAAAAGAAGTATATGTAGGCGCTCTGCCAAGTTCTCCTGTTGCTCCTCAAGTTCAGAAATCTCCTCTTTCACCATCTCGCGCATGTCGGCATCCATTTTATCTTCAAGCATCACTTTCGCTTCATCAAGCTGCTCTTTGACAGCCTTGTATTCACGGTACGCTTCCACCGTCTCATGGATATCGGACTGCTCCTTTGAGTACTCGCGCAGTTTCTTCGTATCGCTGATGATTTCCGGATCACTCAAAAGCTCCGTCAATTTCTCGTAACGCATTTCTACTGCCTGCAAACGATCAAACACGTGCATTCACCTCTATAAATGTGTACAGAAAAATCTGCAATTATTTTTATATCTATAACATTTTAATTATAGTATAGGTTAGGTGGTCCGTCAAAATCAACATTGCCGGGAATACGGTAAACACACTCCCCCATTCACTAGGGATAAGGAATAACAGGAAAGATCCATTTTTATCTGTCATGTGTTAAATTCAATAAACCCGGTTCTAACGGATTGGTTCCAGTTCCACCTCATCATCTTTCAGGTTGACACGATATACACCGGATGGACTTTTCTCTGTGAACAGATCCTTGAGCAGTACTTGGGAACGCTCATCTTCACCTACCAGCACAAAGTATTGCGAGGCTTTGATTCTATTTATGAAAGAAGTTTCCTCCTCGGCTGTTTCGAGACTTCTTAATACCGTAAATTTATGGTTCGTCTGCTCAAACCGGAGAACATAGTCGAGGTAGCCTCTATCCTCAAAGCTTTCTGGACTATAGTAAAACACTTGAGGGCCTGGCAGTCCATCATTTAATATGCGTTGATACTGATCTTTGATTCCCCATCGGATGGAGTCTGAGGTGTCGGGTTTATTTTGGGTTATCGCTTTCATATTCTCCCATTGCGGATACATGAAGGCAATAATAAGTACAGCTGCCATTGCCACACGGAGACCGCCGTGGCTACGTTCCCGAGGCGCCGTAAACCATTCCTTATATAGGGAAATCATCAATATTCCTGCACAATATACCACAATTGTTGCCAAGTACCGACTGAAGCCTGCAAGTCTTATAGCCTCATTTTCCGGCATTAGGAACAAATACATCAAGTACAGAGTGAAGATATAAATTATATAGGCGATATTGACAAAAAAGGTGATTGCAACAAGCCGAACTGCAAGTTGTCTATGTAGCATTATATAGATCAAAATCGTTGCCAAAGCAAGGCCATTCAAAATTAACATGCTCTTAATTCCGCTGTTATTAATATCTGTTGCGGCCTGAAAAACCATCGGGCCGAGATTCTCCCTAAATTCTTCCGTCTTATTGTTATCCAGAAGTTTTCCTCTGTTGACGGCAAATTTATTATAATGGTCTTTTTGATCGGCCTTGTCCACATATTGTCCCCAAAGGAAATTCATCGAAAGTGGCAACACCAACGTGAACACCGTTACCCAAAGTACAATACGGACATTGTTCCTTTTCAGGATACTCCCTTTTAAATAATACGAATACACAAAACAAAGAATAATGACCAGATTGAATAAAAAGAAGACCTTCCCGCTGTCTTTTATGAGAAGAAGCAGAATCATGATAGGGGTATTGGCCAACACCCCTTTTGTCCAATCATTTCGATAATAGTAGGCGATGATTAAAACGGCCAATGCCACCATTCCTAACAGACTGTCCACTAAAAGAGTATAAATATAGGTTCTGTTTATACTGAACAATGCCAATGCGGCAGCAAAAGCAGTAATGACACTCCCAGGACGTTTCCAGCTAGAAAAGATGAACAAGGTGGTTAGGCAGGCAGTAATCAAAAAGCCTTGGGCCATGAAGGTGTAGCTCTCGGAATAACCTATTATGGACAATACATAATAAATAAATGTAGCACTCCCTGGAGGGTAATTTGTGAAACTGATTATGGAACGGCCATCCGGAAGTCCATTAACATGGAGCATTTCTTTAATAATAAGTCCCCAGTGACTGAAATCATCGTAGTGGGTATGAATAACCCCTCTTAATAAAATTATGATGAACATTACCGCCAGAAAAAAAATAATAGTCGAGGGTGTAAGGTGCAGTGGCACTTTTCCTTTTTTCTTAATGAACAGGTATAAATAGTAAAGGCTTAAACCAGATCCACAAACAAATAGAATAAGTACCATCTGCGGCATCACATTCAACAGGCCGGCTACAAACAAGATGGTCGTTATTGCGGAAAAGACAAACAAAGGAATAATAGCCTGATGAAGTTTCAATTTATGTGCGGAAAGGACTCCCCATCCGATAAACGATAAGAATAGAATGGCAAAATAAAATAGAGAGCTTCCCATCAACCGGCACCTAATTCATATTTTCTCTTGAATACCCAATCTCTTTGGATGATGTAACTGATCAGGAATAGAATTCCATCCACTACAACCTTAATTCCCACTTCACCAAATCCGATTGCTTCATAAATCAAAAATACTCCACCTGCGGAGACAAGCATCTGAGCTACTGCTAGGACAAAGTATTTTACCAGAGTATGGGAACTTGTTGACTTGAAAACAACTCTCCTATTTACCACGTAGTTAAATAATGCGGACAGGACCCTTGCTATGACGGTTGCTATAATTATGTAGGACTCTACGAAGACTCCATTCAGTATCATCACAAATAGGGCAAATAAGACAATATCCAATATAAACGATAGGGCAGAAGAAAAAGCGAATTTCAAGAATACCGCATAGATTCTGATTGAATCCTTAATGGGATTGAAATGGGAAGATTCATTCTCTTCAATATATATCGTTTGAATACTCACTTCCTCTATCTCTACATTGTTCGGTTTACACTCTACAAGCATATTCATTTCGAATTCGTACCGTTGACCGGCAACATTAATCAGTTTTTTTACAAATTGGGAAGGTATGCCACGTAATCCGGTTTGTGTATCAGATATTTTAATTCCACATGCAAAACGTGCCACTCCTTTAGTTATGACATTCCCAAACCTGCTTCTAAGAGGGATATCCTCACCTGAAAATCTCTTACACCCAACACGAGACTCTTCGGACATTCAAAAAGCCGTTTCGCTACTTTTTTCACATCTTCTACTGCGTGCTGACCATCAGCATCTACTGTAATCAATCCAACATCTTCAGGAAACCTATCTAGAAAATAGGAAAATGCAGTTTTTAAAGCTTGACCTTTCCCTTTATTCACCTCATGCTCCAAAACAGTACACTGCTTTACGTTTTTCAGCTTGTTGAATATCGATTCACACTCTTTTTTGCTTCCATCGTTCACAACCAATATCTGTTGAAACCCTTCTTTCACTATGTTTTTCACCAGTTCCATTAGCTTATTATCAGGATTATAGGCCGGGATTAAGATGGTTACACGGTTATCACTTATCAACGTAATTCCTCCAATTGCCTCTAAAATTAATGTTATTAATAATACATTGCTCAATCTTGAAATGAATTTCTATTATTAGGAAGTACTTTAATAAAATTCCAATAAAAATTTAGAGTTTTTATACATTTCCCTTTATCGACGAAAAAGAAACTTAAAGAGTTTCATAGATTTTCACTTCTTCCTACTCCGAAACCAATAAAAGAAGGCTGTTTTCTTAAACTTTGTTGCTCTTTCGTATTTATCAACTAACCGTCATATTTCTTACTGTCGTGCTCTTTTCCTGGGTGTACAGAGTAAACTACATGCCTATTTTAGAATAGATAAGCTGTGAAAAATCCAAAGGCCGATTTTTCTTGTAAAAAATCCAAAGGCCGATTTTTCTTGTAAAAAGTCTAATGCCCGACTTTTTTCTAGTGAATAGCAACATTCTTTGAGAAAAGAGTCTAAAAGAAAAACCCGTCCCGAAAAATCAGAACGAGTTCCCCTTATCTTTCTTTTATTGTCAGTTTGACGTGGTAGCGAGGCGTGACCTCCATAAATTTCTCTTTCAGCTCTTTTTTCAGGCGCTTCTTCTCTTTTTTGGAAATCCCGCTCGGCGCATAGGCAGTGACTCTTGCCGTGTCTCCGGTTATGTAGACGGATCCGGGTTCAAGGTCGCTGTTCATTTCGATCACTTCAACAATTTTATCCTCGTCGTCACCATAGTCAGGACGGTTTTCCGAGAGATCAAGGAAATTGGGATTCTGGTTGGTGTTGTAGTCTTCTGTGTCTAAGTCACGATCATAGAAGCCATCTTTTTCATCATTTTTCACACCAATCAATCGTTCTCCGTTGAAATCCTCGTCAGAACCGAAGCGCTGTTCACCAGTGCATCCGGCAATAAAAAAAGAGCATACCACCAGTAACAGGACTGCATGTTTCATGCAAACACCTCCTGTTTCTTAGCGTATCCTCTTTCATCAGGAATATTTATTTTTTCATTTCTTGCAGCACGGACACTTTGTGAGGAACTTCATGATGATGACGACAGCGAGGTTCGTATGATTCCGAAGCGCCTACTAAAATAATTGGGTCATCGTAACCAGCCGGTTCTCCATTGATCAAGCGTTGTGTACGGCTTGCAGGGGATCCACAGACGGCACATACCGCTTGCAGTTTAGTTACCAATTCAGCAATTGCCAACAGCTCCGGCATCTTTCCGAACGGCTCGCCACGAAAGTCTTGGTCAAGACCTGCTACAATGACACAGTAGCCTCTGTTAGCCAATTCCTGAACCACTTCCACGATCTGATCATCAAAGAACTGCACTTCATCAATGCCGACAACGTCAGTCTGTGTTTCCACCTGGTCCAAAATCGATTGAGAAGTCGGAACCGGCATGGCAATGATTGAAGTACCATTGTGAGAAACAACTGCTTCATCACTATAGCGATTATCGATAGCAGGCTTGAATACCTGAATTTTTTGTTTGGCAAATTGGGATCGTCTCATGCGACGGATCAACTCTTCCGACTTACCGGAAAACATACTGCCACAAATCACTTCCACCCAACCTGTTTGCTTCATTACATACATATACGGCCCCTCCTTTTTGAAAATTTTACGTATAAAAAGTGCTTAGCGACCTGAACCAAGCACCGAATTATGTAAAAATAAAAGTAAAAAAACAGGCAAGATATAGGATAACCTGCCTGTTTCACTTTATTACTTAAGGCCGTATTTTTTGTTGAAACGCTCAACACGTCCATCAGCAGCAGCATGCTTCTGACGTCCAGTGTAGAATGGGTGAGAATCAGAAGAGATCTCAACTTTGATTAGAGGGTAAGTAGTACCATCTTCCCATTCAACAGTTTCGTTTGTTTTCATCGTAGAACCAGTGATGAATTTGAAACTAGTGTTGATGTCCATGAATACAACTTTACGGTAATCCGGATGAATTCCAGCTTTCATTCTTGTCATCTCCTTTTCGCCCTGAGTCTTTCGAAACAGAGTTATCATTCAAATGATACCAACCACGTGAGTCGCCATCATTTATCTTAAAAACACACTGATGAAATTATATCAACTAATGACATGTTTTGCAACATTACTTTTGGACTTATTCAACCCCAAATATTTCCCCAATCAAAACGCACCCTGCGTAAGCAAGGTGCGCATAAGTGTCATATTAATATCGTTTTGCCGTTCCAGCTTTCTGTTCTTCTTCGAGCATGTCGAAGAATTCCTTGTTCGACTTGGATTGACGGAGTCTGCGTAATAGTTTTTCTGCAAAATCTGGAGAGTCGGACATCGTTTTGCGGATCGCCCACAACTTATCCAGATGATCTTTCGGGATAAGGAGCTCTTCTTTACGCGTTCCGGAGCGACGGATATCGATTGCCGGGAAGATGCGTCGTTCTGCAAGTTGACGGTCAAGATGCAGTTCCATGTTCCCTGTACCCTTGAACTCCTCATAGATGACGTCATCCATACGGGATCCTGTCTCAACAAGTGCAGTCGCAAGAATCGTTAAGCTTCCGCCTTCTTCGATGTTACGTGCAGCTCCGAAGAAGCGCTTCGGACGGTGGAACGCAGCCGGGTCGATACCACCCGATAGTGTACGTCCACTTGGTGGAATGACAAGGTTGTAGGCACGCGCCAGACGGGTGATACTGTCCATCAGGATGATTACGTCACGCTTGTGCTCAACAAGACGCAGAGCGCGTTCCAATACAAGCTCTGCCACCTTGATGTGATTCTCAGGAACTTCATCAAATGTGGAGCTTACAACGTCTCCTGCAACAGAACGTTCGATATCGGTTACTTCTTCAGGACGCTCATCAATTAGAAGCACAATCAGTTCCGCTTCCGGATGGTTTGTTGTGATACTGTTCGCAATTTCCTTGATTAGCATCGTTTTACCCGCTTTAGGGGGAGCAACGACCAGGCCACGCTGACCGAAACCTACCGGTGCAATCAGATCCATGATGCGTGTGGAAAGACTATTGGAAGTCGTTTCAAGCACGATTTGGCGATCAGGATATAAAGGAGTTAACGCTGGGAAATGCACACGCTCCTTTGCAGATTCCGGGTCATCCCCGTTCACCGCTTCTACATGGAGCAAGCCGTAATAGCGCTCATTCTCTTTTGGAGGACGTACTTTTCCTGATACCTTGTCCCCGTTTCTTAGATCAAAACGGCGGATTTGGGATGCAGAAATGTAAATGTCCTCCGAGCTTGGAGAGTAGTTGATCGGACGCAAGAAACCGAAGCCTTCCGACTGGATGACTTCCAACACCCCCTCCATGAACAATAGGCCGTCCTTTTCTGCCTGCGCTTTCAAAATAGCAAAAATAAGTTCTTTTTTCGTCAGTTTACTGTAGTACGAAACCTTGTGTTGACGGGCAAACTCGTATAGTTCTTTCAGTTTTAAAGTTTCTAAGTGAGAAATAGTTAAATCCATAAAAAGAAAACACCACTCTATTCGTTTTATTAGTTGTTATGTTCATAATCCAAGGATAATGGTTTGTCTTCCAACACTGATTCAAGCTGAAATTAAGTTCGAAGGATCGGGAATTTAATTGTAGTCACCACACTTTTAAGAAAATGAAATGGAAGTGAGGACGTATTCCCTTGTGTTTGTGGGATAAACTCTCCTTATGAAGAAATTGTAGAAGAATCGCTAGGAAGATATAAGGTAGATTTCGCAAAATACTCGTAGTATTGTTTATTTTACCCACAAATTGCACTTTTAAGCAACTATTTTCTGTAGACAAGCTTTGTGTATTGCGTTTATTTTCTGGGGAATATTCTTGTATTTCCCCTAAATCTGTCGAAAATGGTTAGTTGTCCATTACATTATTCGAGTAATGTGAAGGTTTTTTGACGTAGTCATATGAAAAAACCGTAAATGGGATGTTCCATTTACGGTCATTTACATTTATGCTACAAGTGCGTATTCTCGTTAACTCCCTGTTGATTTCCGTTCCAGGTGTTCGCTTTCCGCGGGCGGTCCGGGAGCCTCCTCGCTTCGCTGTGGGGTCTCCCCTGTCCCTTCCTTCCGCAGGAGTCTCACACCTTGCATTTCAATCAACAGGGGAAAGTTTTTAAGCTTTCAAAACTTACCCAAACATTTATTTATAAACCCTTAAGGTTTAAACACGAGATTAGGCTTTTTCTTGATGTTATGTTGGCCGTCGATGAAGCGGACTGTTCCTGATTTTGCGCGCATGACGACGGAGTGTGTTGTAGCATTGGTTCCTTTGAACTGGACTCCGCGGAGAAGTTCTCCGTCCGTTACACCTGTTGCAGCAAAGATGGCATCATCTCCGCGCACTAGGTCTTCCATTCTTAGTACCGCATCTATATCTTCAATTCCCATTTTGCGGCAACGGATCAATTCTTCTTCGTTTTGCGGAAGTAATTTTCCTTGGATTTCTCCCCCAAGACATTTCAATGCGACGGCTGCGATAACGCCTTCTGGTGCGCCACCTGAACCGAACAGAATGTCTACGCCTGTATGGTCGAACGCCGTGTTAATAGCAGCAGCCACATCTCCATCGTCTATCAGCTTGATACGTGCTCCAGCTTCTCTTAGTTCCGCAATGATTTTTTCATGGCGTGGTCTGTTCAAAATAACCGCCACTACGTCTTCAACATCCTTATTTTTCGCTTCTGCTACCGCTCTAAGATTGTCTATGACGGATGCGTTGATGTCTATTTTCCCGACAGCTGCAGGTCCAACAGCTATTTTATCCATGTACATATCCGGTGCATGAAGCAGATTTCCGTGATCGGCAATCGCAAGTACTGCCAGCGCGTTCCAGCCGCCAGACGCCACGATGCTTGTCCCTTCAAGCGGATCTACCGCAACGTCTACGCGAGGTCCGTAGCCTGTTCCAAGCTTTTCGCCGATATAGAGCATAGGAGCTTCGTCCATTTCCCCTTCTCCGATAACGACTGTGCCTTTCATCGGTACTGTATCGAACACATCGCGCATAGCGGAAGTTGCCGCACCATCTGCACTTTCTTTATCTCCGCGTCCCATCCAGCGTGCAGAAGATAATGCCGCCGCTTCTGTTACTCGAATCAATTCCATGGATAAACTTCTTTCCATTCTTTCCACTCCCTTTGCATTCTAAGAAACTAGTCATTTTTTTATGGTAGGCCCATAGGTTGTCTGTGCAACTATAGGCATTGTGCTATACTTTTCGTTAATAGTATATCACATTCGTCGGAATTTGAAAGTGGAAACGTGAAAAAACTAAATAGAGGAATGGGGTGGTTGGGTTAACTCCCTGTTCCCTTCCGTTCCAGGTGTACGCTTTCCGCGGGGAGGTGCTTGAGCCTCCTCACAACGCTTCAGGGGTCTTAAGTCTACCGCTATCTCCCGCCGGAGTCTTCCACCTTGCACTACAGTTCACAGGGGTAGCCTCTTAACGATTATAGGATTTATTTTTTCATTAAAAATCGAAATATCCGCTCTCTTCTAATGTCTAGTAAATATCGGAAATCTTAATGAAAGCCCAGTTGATTGCAGTGGAAGGCGCGCAGACTCCCGCGGGAGGAAGGGACAGGTAAGACCCCGCAACGGAGAAGGCCACTGAAAAAGTACTTAATTCTAGGTTTTAGTTAAACACCGCTGTTGCTTTCCGCAAAAGACTTCGCTTTCCGCGGGGCGACCTTGAGCCTCCTCGGGCTATGCCCTGCGGGGTCTCAAGATTGTCGCTACTCCCCCGCTGGAGTCTACGTCTTTTGCTCCAAGCAACAGCTAGAAATCATCAAAATCTATAATTTTTTAGTTTTTCAGTGGCCTCCAACGGAGTGAGGAGGCTTTCGGACCGCCCGCAGGAAAGCGAAGCACCTGGAACGGAAATCAACAGAATTATATACTTTCTTAATCTTAAACAAAAAAGGAACCCGCACTAATTACAGCGGATTCCTTCTTTTTTTACCATTTATGAATTCTGCATTTGATCGATTTCTTCTTCTGACAGCTTTTCACGCCAGATGGTGGCACCAAGTCCTTCAAGCTTCTCTTCCAGATGGCTGTAGCCACGGTCGATATGCTCCAGGCCCGTCACTTCCGTCATTCCGTCTGCGAGCAGTCCGGCAATGACAAGCGCTGCACCTGCACGAAGGTCACTCGCTTTCACCTTTGCGCCTTGCAACTGGACAGGACCGTTGATGATGGCTGAGCGGCCTTCCACTTTGATCTGGGCATTCATGCGACGCAGTTCATCCACGTGCTTGAAGCGGGCGGAATAGATCGTGTCGGTCACGATGCTTGTTCCTTGCGCCTTTGTCAGCAGAGTAGTCATCGGCTGCTGAAGGTCGGTTGGGAATCCTGGATGTACAAGTGTTTTTACGTCGACCGACTTCAGTTTTTCCGGCGGAACGACTAGCACCTGATCCTGGTCATTGTTGATATCTATACGTACATCCATTTCACGGAGCTTTGCAATCAGTGGCTCCAAATGAGTAGGGATGACATTATCGATAATCATTTCACCGCCGGTTGCAGCAGCCATAATCATGTATGTACCTGCTTCGATACGGTCAGGGATGATGGTGTGCTTGCATCCGTGAAGATTTTCCACGCCATCGATACGGATTACATCTGTACCCGCACCTTTAATTTTTGCACCCATGCTGCTTAGAAGCGTCGCAACATCAATGATTTCCGGCTCTTTTGCGGCATTTTCGATAATGGTTCTGCCTTTTGCCTTTACTGCTGCAAGCATGATGTTGATCGTTGCGCCGACACTTACCACGTCAAGATAAATACGCGCGCCTCTCAACTCATCTGCGCGCAGATAGATGGCACCTTGTTCGTTTGTTACCTCTGCTCCAAGTGCTTCGAAGCCTTTGATGTGCTGATCAATGGGTCTTGGGCCCAAATGACAACCTCCAGGCAATCCGACTACCGCTTTTTTGAAACGGCCAAGCATTGCTCCCATTAAATAATAGGATGCACGAAGCTTTTTCACTTTTCCACTCGGAAGCGGCATCGCGATCATTTTGGAAGGATCCACAGTCAGGTCTTCCCCATCCAAAGATACAGTTCCGCCGATTTCCTCCAATAGGCTGCTTAGAATTTCAACATCCGATATCTTCGGTAATCCTTCAATCGTTACGGGTGAGTCCGCTAGAATTGTTGCAGGGATCAAGGCCACTGCACTATTTTTCGCGCCACTTACGCGTACTGTTCCATTTAACTTATTACCACCAAGAATTTTTAACTTTTCCATATATTTCTCCCTTCAAGGCGAGGTTGGTTACCAAAAGTGCTATTGTCTATTATACACAATTATTACCAATCGTAAAATTTTACGTTAAGTATTAGTTTACACGAAAACTTTCTTTTCATATATGAAAAAGCATGATTCTTTATCAAATCGTAATATTTGATACCATCCGCCTATATTCGACATATACTTTTTGTCGAAATTTATCGTGAATTTACACAAAATACCCCCGCCGTTTTCCAGCAGGGGTAAATTTTCTATTAAATTTATTGTTGACGGTTATTCCAATCAGCTAGGAACTTCTCGATTCCCTGATCCGTTAACGGGTGTCCGAAAAGCTGCATCAATACTTTGTAAGGAACTGTCGCGATGTGTGCACCATTAAGGGCAGCATCTGTAATGTGCATCGGATGACGGATGGATGCTGCGATGATTTCCGTCGGGATATCATGAATCATAAAAATGTCCGCAATGGTTGCAACTAAGTCCATTCCGTTTTGTCCGATGTCATCGAGACGGCCAAGGAATGGGGACACATATGTAGCTCCCGCTCTCGCTGCCATCAATGCTTGGTTGGCGTTGAAAATAAGAGTTACATTCGTTTTGATGTTCAGGTCGCTGAATGCTTTTACCGCCTTCAAGCCATCTGGAGTCATCGGAACTTTCACTGTGATGTTCGGCGCGATTGCTGCAAGTGTTTTCCCCTCTTCAATCATCCCTTCTGCATCAAGCGCGATAACCTCTGCGCTGACAGATCCTTCTACGAATTCAGTAATTTCACGAAGACGGTCTTCGAAAGTGATGTTTTCTTTTGCTACAAGACTTGGGTTGGTCGTTACCCCTGCAAGTAATCCTAGTGCGTGTGCTTCCTTGATTTCATCGAGGTTAGCTGTGTCTATAAAAAATTTCATGTAAGTCTCTCCTTTGTGCTAATGTTGTTGGCGCTTTCATTGATAAATAGAACAAAACCGCCTGGTGTGGCGGTTCTGCATATCGTTGCCTTGTTGTTGGTTGAATGGTGTTGTTGTCTTGTTTTGAAATGTATCAGTTGTACTCCCTGTTGATTTACGTTTTAGGTGTTCGCTTTCCGCGGGGCGGTGCTTGAGCCTCCTCGGCTTCGCCTGTGGGGTCTCAAGTCTACCGCTACTTCCCGCTGGAGTCTCACACCTTACACTTCAATCTACAGGGGAAACTACTATTACGCTTTGTTGGAAGATCCAAATTCGCGCATTTTGCCTTTTACTGTATCTTTGATTGCGTCACGAGCAGGTCCTAGGTATTTACGAGGATCGTACTCTTCTGTTTTGGCAGCAAGTGTTTCACGAACTGCTTTTGCAGATGCAATTTGGTTTTCTGTGTTAACGTTGATCTTCGCTGTTCCAAAAGAGATTGCTTTTTGGATGTCATGCGTAGGAATTCCAGTTCCGCCGTGTAATACTAGAGGAACGCCAGCACGGTTGTTGATGTCTTCCATCTCTTTGAAGCCAAGGTTCGGTTCGCCTTTGTAAGGACCGTGTACGGAACCTAAAGCTGGAGCTAGGCAGTCAATTCCTGTGCGTTTTACAAGTTCTTCACACTCTTGTGGGTCTGCATAGATAACGCCATCAGCGATTACGTCATCTTCTTGTCCACCTACTACACCAAGCTCTGCCTCAACAGAAACTCCGTGGAAGTGTGCTAATTCTACAACTTTGGAAGTTGTTTCGATGTTCTCCTCAAATGGATGGTGAGAAGCATCGATCATTACAGATGTAAATCCAGCATGGATCGCTTTTGCACAAGACTCATAGCTTGAACCGTGGTCTAAGTGAATCGCTACAGGTACAGTTACACCGTACTCTTCCATTAACGCTTTTACTAATGCTACGATTGTTTTGAAGCCACCCATATAACGAGCCGCACCTTCAGAAACACCAAGGATAACTGGTGAATTCTCTTCCTGTGCCGCTTGTAGAATCGCTTGTGTGAACTCTAGGTTGTTCAAGTTGAACTGACCTACTGCATAGCCTTCTACATTTGCTTTTTTCAGCATTTCTGTCATGGAAACTAAAGGCATAATAACATCCTCCTTTGTAATATATTCACTCCGAAAAGTTTTTCCCGTTCTTACAAGTCGGTAAACAATGAGATCGATTCCCCTTTTGGCATAATGGGGAGATCGCACTTCTATGTGTACCTGTTTGTAAAAGTTTCGCCCATATCAAAACTAGCTTGACCATTTGGAAAACCAGTTATGTATAACGGGGCAACAAAGTGCAAAACTTGACGGATGTTTTTTATCCAACACTTAGCATATCAACTATGCAGAAAAACGGCAACTGTTGTAGCATGCCGTTTTTCAATGTAAGCGATAACACATGAAATGTTTTAATATTCAGTTAGTAAATCGGGTTCTCAAACCGATTGGCGCGGCATATTTTTACGTACCGCATCTCTAATTTCGTCAATATCGAATGGTTTGGCAAAGTGCGTGATCGCTCCAAGATCTTTGGATTCCTGAATCATATCCAATTCTCCATAAGCTGTCATAATAATAACTTGGATATCAGAATTGATCGCTTTTAGTCTTTTTAAAATTTCAATTCCGTCCATACCGGGGATCTTCATGTCCAACAATACCAAGTCCGGTGAATGCTTTTCTACGATATCTAATGCCTGGTACCCATTTGCTGCCTGAAACGTCTGATAGCCCTCTTTCTGGAATACTTCATTCAACAAGATCCGTATCCCATACTGGTCATCCACAATCAGTAATTTTTGACCCACCATTACACCCCATCTCTAAAAATAATCAATCCGTTTCCATCCACCCACCTAATTCTACTATAATAGTCTTATTTCCTCCTTTTTCGACCGGGAAATTTTTTTGTAGAGAAAATTTCGAAAAAGGGGTCAGACCCCGGCAGGACTTTCCGCCTTGACGTAGAAGGCTCCGGCCGCCTTGGCTACTGTCGGAATATGTAGGAAAAAAGCGAACGAAAAGTCAGACCCCTCAAGGATTTTCGCCCTTTATGTCGTACCGCCTTTATTATACTTGAATTTTGGTGGAATGAGGGTATGGGAATATGCTAATAATTTGTTTATGGGAGTGTGATTTGGGGTGTTGAAGATTTTTACTACTCAGTTGCAGGGTGTGTTTAATAGGATTAGTTCGAGTGAGGAGTTTGGATTTGAGGATGCAGCCAGGCTTTTGGCACAGGCGGCTGTCGGGGATGGACGCATCTATGTGCATGGGGTGAAGGAGATGAAAGCAATCGAGGCGGAGGCGACGGAAGGAGCGGAGCCGCTGGTGAGGGCTACGCTGTTGTCTGATCTTGACAGCTATCATGACCTGACTGATACCGACCGTGCGTTGATTGTTTCCCGTTTTTCAACGGATGAGGAAGCGGTGAGTACGGCAAAGGCACTGAAGGAGCTTGGAATTAAGATTGTCGGAATCTCCACAGTGACAGAGCAGCAAGAATCCGCCGGTTACGAAACCCTTGAAACCTTATCTGACGTACATATAGACATGAAACTGAAAAAGCCTTTAATTCCCGGGGATGACGGGGAACGATTCGGCTTTCCGTCCAGCATGACGGCTTTATACGTGTATCATGGGCTTGCTTTTACATTGAAAGAGATGCTAGAGGAGCAGGAGTAGAACAGCTAGAAACGAAACAACAAAAAGGGAAAGCCCTCATCAACGAGGCCTTCCCTTTTCCTTTTTCATATAAAAATTACGCCATTACTTCAGCATTTTTCAAGGATGCTGCCACAAAGTCGCGGAATAGCGGTTGTGGGCGGTTTGGTCTGGAAGCGAATTCTGGGTGGAATTGGGATGCAAGGAACCATGGGTGGTCTTTGATCTCAATCACTTCTACCAGGCGGCCATCAGGGCTTGTGCCGGAGAAGATGAATCCGTGCTCTTCCATTTGCTGACGATATTGATTGTTGAACTCGTAGCGGTGACGGTGGCGCTCATAGACCACTTCGTCTGCGTATGCTTTTTGAGCCAAGGAATCGTCGTTCAGCTTACAAGGGTATAATCCGAGGCGCAATGTTCCGCCAAGGTCCTCGATGTCTTTTTGTTCCGGTAACAGGTCGATAATCGGATATGGCGTTTCCGGGTTAAGCTCAGCAGAGTGTGCGCCTTCAAATCCAAGGACGTTACGGGCAAACTCGACAGAAGCTAGCTGCATGCCAAGGCAGATTCCGAAGAATGGTACCTTGTTCTCACGCGCATAGCGGATTGCTTCGATTTTCCCTTCGACTCCACGGTCGCCGAACCCACCAGGAACAAGGATTCCGTCCGCACCGTTCAACAGCTCGTCCACGTTCTCAGCAGTCACTTCTTCAGAGTTGACCCAGTTGATTTTCACATCTGCATCGTACTCGTAACCAGCATGACGCAGCGCTTCCGCAACAGACAGGTACGCATCTTGTAACTCCACATATTTTCCGACAAGGGCGATCGTTGTCTTCTTGGAAAGGTTTTTCACCTTGTTCACAAGTGCCGTCCATTCGGTCATGTCCGCCTGGCCAGTTGTCTCAAGCTTCAGGTGATCCACCACAATGTTGTCCATGTTTTGCGCTTGGTAAGCAAGTGGCACTTCGTAAAGTGTGTCAGCATCGATGGATTCGATAACCGCCTTCTCATCGATATCACAGAACAACGCAATCTTGTCCTTCATATCCTGGGAGATCGGCATTTCAGAACGCAATACGATGATGTTCGGCTGGATTCCGAGTCCGCGAAGTTCTTTTACACTGTGCTGGGTCGGCTTTGTTTTCAGCTCGCCCGCCACGCGGATGTAAGGTACAAGTGTACAATGAATGTACATCACGTTGTCGCGACCGATGTCACTCTTGATTTGGCGGATCGCCTCAAGATATGGAAGTGACTCGATGTCCCCTACCGTTCCACCGATTTCCGTAATAACCACGTCTGCATTCGTTTCACGACCGGCACGGAAAACGCGCTCTTTGATTTCGTTCGTGATGTGCGGAATAACCTGCACTGTTCCACCCAAATAGTCGCCGCGGCGCTCTTTTTTCAGAACAGTGGAGTAGATTTTCCCTGTTGTCACGTTGGAATATTTGTTCAGATTGATGTCGATGAAACGCTCATAGTGACCTAAGTCCAAATCCGTTTCTGCTCCGTCACCCGTTACGAATACCTCACCATGCTGATAAGGACTCATCGTGCCCGGGTCCACATTGATATATGGATCAAACTTCTGGATTGTCACATCCAACCCGCGATTTTTCAACAATCTGCCTAAAGATGCAGCAGTAATCCCTTTACCTAGAGATGACACAACGCCACCTGTTACGAAAATATACTTTGTCATGCTGTCTCCCCCTCGAATTAATTTTATTTAAAAATAATAATAAGTAACGAACATGCTTCTTAAGAGGCATTTAACATTTTTATCATTAGTCAAAAACACGAAATTCATTTACTAAAAAATGAAGCTGCCCCCAATTTCTCAGGTACAGCATATGGATGTTCATTCACTAATAAAATAAAAAACGCCCCACTTGCCAGCATTTGCAGCAAGGGGAGCGTGTATATGTTCAACAAATTATACGTGTCCTTTTTTAAGGAGCCCAAAAAAGATTCTACCTAGTTGGGGATGAAAAGTCAAGGACTGATATCAACTTACGAATTTTCACTCTTTTGCCCATCAAAAAACACTCCCACATACGTCCTAGGGAGTGTTCATAAGCGAAGATTAGAGTTTTTCTTCCTCGTCCTCTTCCGATTCTTCGTCTTCTTCATCGTCTTCGAGTTCGTACTCGTCGTCTTCGATCAAGTCTTCTTCAAACTCTTCATCGTCGTCATCTTCGTCTTCAGCATCATCTTCGGCTTCGTCAAAGTCTTCTTCTTCAACTTCATCCTCTTCATAATCATCCAAATCATCAAATTCGAGTTCTTCTTCATCCAACTCATCGAATCCGACTGCATCAATATCGTCCTCATCCGCAGCCTTTTTCTTCTTCTTCGTTTTTGTCTTCGTCTTAACCTGAGGAGTTGTTTCTTCTTCTATTTGATCATAAGGATACCATGCACGAAGTCCCCATTGGTTTTCTCCAATACAAATGAAACGGCCGTCAATATTCAGGTCAGTATAGAACTGGGATATCTTACCCTTAAGGTCTGCATCCTTAAAACCTGTGATTTTCTTGATCTCCTTAACTAACTCACCAAAAGTCACAGACTGCTTCTGTTCATCGAATAAAGCAGTAGCGATTTCGATCAATGACATCTCTTTAACTTCTTCTGCCGTTAAATGCTTTAATGCCAATGTCTGCACATCCTTTCTATATATGTAAAAAGACAATATTCATAGCAATTCCTAGAAAAATCCATACCACTCATTATAAACAAAATACCAATGTTTAATCCAGCATAAAATAAATCTTTCCCTCAAAAAATTAAAAACCGACTAAAAAAGAGAAAAAAACAACAAATGGGGGTCAGACCCCCAAAGGTATTTCTCTCTCCGTGTCGAACTCTATAAAGTTGGCAGGGAAACCATGAGGAGACCATGATTCCCCGCCTTTTTATTTTGTATTTCCGTTTGTTACATGTTTCGTCTGAATTGGCCGCCGACTTCGTAGAGGGCTGTGGTGATTTGGCCGAGGCTTGCCACCCGGACGGTTTCCATCAGTTCTTCGAAGATGTTGCCGCCGCTGATGGCTACCTGCTTCAGTCTTAGTAGCGCCTCTTCCACTTCCACTGCATTACGCTTCTGGAATGCTGCTAGGTTTTGGATCTGCGTTTGCTTCTCCTCTTCTGTGGAGCGGGCAAGCTCGATGTCGTTCAAGTCATCCTCTGATGGCGGGTTCGGATTTTTGTACGTGTTCACACCGATGATTGGCAGTTCCCCAGTGTGCTTTTTCATTTCATAGTACATGGACTCATCCTGGATTTTCCCGCGCTGATACTGGGTTTCCATCGCCCCAAGGACGCCGCCGCGGTCGTTCAGGCGTTCAAACTCTTGCAGCACCATTTCCTCTACAAGGTCTGTCAGCTCTTCCACCACAAAGGATCCCTGCAACGGATTCTCGTTTTTCGCCAAGCCATGCTCTTTCGTAATGATCATCTGGATTGCCATCGCACGGCGCACAGACTCTTCTGTCGGCGTCGTAATCGCCTCATCGTATGCATTGGTATGCAGCGAGTTACAGTTGTCCTGCAGCGCCATCAGTGCCTGCAGCGTCGTACGGATATCATTGAAGTCGATTTCCTGTGCATGCAAGGAACGACCGGAAGTTTGGATATGGTACTTCAGCTTCTGACTGCGCTCATTGGCACCATATTTATTTTTCATCACCGTCGACCAGATGCGACGGGCCACACGGCCGATTACCGTGTACTCCGCATCCAGTCCGTTACTGAAGAAGAACGACAGGTTAGGTGCGAAGTCATCGATCTTCATGCCGCGGCTCAAGTAGTACTCGACATAAGTGAAGCCGTTTGCAAGGGTAAACGCCAATTGCGTAATCGGGTTGGCGCCTGCCTCGGCAATATGGTAACCGGAAATCGAAACGGAGTAATAATTGCGTACTTTTTTATCAATAAAATACTGTTGGATATCGCCCATCACACGAAGCGCGAATTCCGTGGAGAAGATGCAGGTATTCTGGCCCTGATCCTCTTTTAAAATGTCTGCCTGGACCGTTCCGCGCACCGTCTGCATCGTTACCGCACGGACTTCCGCGTACTCTTCCACCGTCAAGATGCGGCCAAGCTCCTCTTCACGCTTTTGCACCTGCTGGTCAATTGCCGTATTCATGAACATCGCCAGGATAACCGGCGCAGGACCGTTGATTGTCATGGAAACAGACGTGCTTGGTGCACACAGGTCAAAGCCTGCGTACAGCTTTTTCATGTCATCAAGGGTACAGATGCTGACGCCACTGTTTCCGACTTTTCCGTAGATGTCTGGGCGCTCAGCCGGATCTTCTCCGTATAAAGTCACCGAGTCGAATGCTGTGCTTAAGCGTTTCGCGTCGTCATCCTTACTCAAATAGTGGAAACGGCGGTTGGTTCGCTCTGGCGTTCCTTCCCCTGCGAACTGACGCTTCGGATCTTCTCCTTCACGTTTGAACGGGAATACTCCCGCTGTATAAGGGAACTCGCCAGGTACATTTTCACGATACACCCACTTGAGGATCTCTCCGTAGTCCACATATTTCGGCAGGACCACTTTCGGGATTTTCAAGCCAGACAAGCTTTTCGTTGTAAGTTTTGTGATAATTTCTTTGTCGCGGATGATTGTCACAAACTGGTCTCCGGAATATTTCTCCTTCTTCTCTTCCCAGCCTGCTAGAATTTTGCTAGATTCGCTTGTCAATTTTTCCTCATATTCACGGCGAAGTCCGGCAAGTGCCGCCACAAGCTCCTCGTTTCCGCCAGCAGCCTCCATCGCTCCATCCAACTGGAACAATTTACGAGCGATTTCCACCTGCTCAGCCGCCATCTTATGATAATTGCGGACTGTCTCACTGATCTCACGCAGATAGTAGCGGCGGTCATTCGGAATAATGACGTTCTGCTTTTCTACATCCTTGGAAGTCGGAAGGGTGCTAGCATACGAAGAACCGGTCTTCTCATTCATCAACTCTATTAACGCTGTAAAAAGGGTATTCGTCCCCAAGTCATTGAACTGGCTTGCAATCGTTCCGTACACCGGCATTTCGTCAAGCTCTTTATCCCATAAAAGACGACTGCGTTGATACTGCTTCTGTACCTGGCGCTTCGCGTCCTCGGATCCTTTTCGCTCATACTTATTAATAACGATTAAATCAGCGTAATCAATCATATCGATTTTTTCCAATTGGGAAGGTGCCCCGAACTCACTTGTCATCACATACATGGAGATGTCACAGATCTCGGTGATACCGGCATCTCCCTGCCCGATCCCGCTCGTCTCAACAATGATCAAGTCAAAGCCGGCCGCCTTCGTGACAGCAATTGCATCTTGGATCGCCAAGGATAGCTCGGAACGAGAACCACGGGTCGCGAGCGAACGCATATACACACGCGGATTGAAAATGGCGTTCATGCGGATACGGTCACCAAGTAACGCTCCACCTGTCTTCTGTTTCGTCGGGTCGATGGAAAGAATCGCAACCTTCTTATCTGGTACTTCATTTATGAATCTCCGGATCAGTTCATCGGTAAGCGAGCTTTTCCCCGCTCCACCTGTACCGGTGATTCCGAGGACCGGAACCGTTTTCTGCTTTTCTTTTACCTTGGCAAGTGCCGCCTGGGCTGTTGCCGCCACCTCTTCATCAGAAGTTACTTGAAGTTCAGACAAGGTGATCAGTTTCGCAATTGCCTGGTGGTCATCGGCGCGAAGGCGCTCTACTTCATCTCCAAGGGACTTGACTGTCACAAAGTCACATTCCTTCAGCATCGAGTTGATCATTCCTTGTAGCCCATGCTCCCTGCCGTCCTCAGGTGAAAAGATACGGGCAATTCCGTATGCGTGGAGTTCCTTGATTTCACTAGGAATGATTACACCACCGCCACCCCCGTAAATGCGAATGTGAGAGGCGCCTTTTTCTTTTAATAGGTCATACATGTATTTGAAATATTCGACGTGGCCGCCTTGGTAGGAGGAAATCGCAATTCCCTGTACATCCTCCTGGATCGCCGCGTTTACAATCTCCTCGACGGAGCGGTTGTGGCCAAGATGGATGACCTCGGCACCGCTCGCCTGGATGATGCGACGCATAATGTTGATGGAGGCGTCATGCCCGTCAAAAAGACTTGAAGCTGTCACAAAACGAATATGGTTAGTTGGACGATATACTTCCATGGTTCACATTCTCCCCCTTTGTAAGTCCGTGCAATAATAGTTCAATTTGGCCTTCGATATAGGCTTCAAGCTCAAAGTGCCTGTGCAGCACCCAACGCCGGAAGCCCCACATTTGTCCCTGTACAAAAATGTTATGTGCAATCAATTGAATCTGCTGTTCTTTCATGTCGATACCTTCTGCTGTGATGCAGTTTCTTATGACCTGCTCGAACATGGCCACCATCGCAAGCTCCTTGTTCAGCACGTAGGGAAGCGCATCTTTGGATAAGGATTTCGCTTCCTGGTACATGACAAGCACTTCATCCTGCATTTCATCCATGACGCGAAAATAGTAGCGCATGGCGGATTTCAGGCTGTCCAGGTTGCCTCGCTTCATATCGAGTTCCATCTGAAGGCGCTCGCTCACCTGGTCATAAATCCTGTCACAGACGAGATACAGCACATCTTCCTTTGTCCTGATATATTCATAGAGCGTGCCGATGCTGAAGCCGGCCTCTTTAGCAATTTCCCTTGTTGTCGTGCGGTGGAAGCCCTTCTCTTTGAAAAGGCTCACCGCCCCCTTGATCATCTGGTCGCGGCGCTTCTCAATCAGCCGCTCGTCTTTTACGGATGCATGTACTTGACGTTTTTTCATCATCCTGTCCGCCCCCTACTTACTTAGTAAGCATTCTGGAAATGACGAGTCGTTGGATTTCTTGAGTTCCTTCATAGATTTGCGTGATTTTCGCATCTCTCATATAACGCTCCACTGGATAGTCCTTCGTATAGCCGTAGCCTCCGAAAACTTGAACCGCTTCTGTTGTCACCTTCATCGCCGTATCGCCTGCGAATAATTTGGACATAGCTGACTCCAAGCCATAGCTCAAGCCCTCGGACTCTCTCCACGCCGCCTGGTAAGTTAATAATCTCGAAGCTTCCACCGTTGTCGCCATATCTGCCAGTTTAAAAGAAACACCCTGCTGTGCTGCGATCGGCTTCCCGAACTGAACACGCTCTTTTGCATAGGCAACGGCAGCGTCCAGCGCACCTTGCGCGATTCCGACAGCCTGTGCAGCAATCCCGTTACGGCCGCCATCAAGCGTTGTCATCGCCACTTTGAAGCCTTCACCCTCTGCTCCAAGCATGTTCTCAACCGGTACACGGCAGTCTTCAAAAATGATTTCTGTTGTTGGTGAAGAACGGATACCTAATTTTTTCTCTTTTTTCCCGACGCTGAAGCCTGGGAAGTCCGCCTCGACGATGAATGCGCTTGTGCCTTTATGCTTGCTAGTTGCATCTGTTACGGCAAACACCACATAGATATCTGCAATTCCGCCGTTAGTGATGAAAATTTTGGAGCCGTTCAGGACGTAATGGTCGCCATCAAGTTTCGCCGTTGTACGCATTCCGCCCGCATCAGAGCCTGACCCCGGTTCTGTAAGGCCATAACCGCCGATGCTGGTTCCTTGTGCAAGTGGTACTAGGTATTTCTGCTTTTGCTCTTCTGTTCCGTACTTGTAGATCGGCCAGCTAGCAAGTGACGTGTGCGCGGAAAGTGTTACACCTGTGGATGCACATACACGTGATAATTCTTCAACCGCGATGCAATACGCCAGGTAGTCACTGCCAATTCCGCCGTACTCTTCCGGAAACGGGATCCCAGTGAGGCCAAGGTCCGCCATCTTTTTGAAAATATCCATGTCAAAACGCTCTTCCTCGTCACGCTCAGCTGCTGTTGGTTCGACCTCGTTCTTGGCAAAGTCGCGTACCATTTTGCGAATCATTTCGTGTTCTTCTGATAGTTGAAAGTTCATATTTTTCATCCCCCGATGATTTTATTTGTATTTGAATTAGGCTCTTTTCTCGAAGATTGTTGCTATTCACTAGTAAAAAGTCGGCTATTGGACTTTTTACGGCTTATCTACTCAAAAATAGGCATGTAGTTTACTCTGGATACCCGAGAAAAGAGCACGACAGCAAGGAATATAACGGTTGGTTAATAAATAAGAAAAAGCAACAAAGTTTACGAAAACAGCCTTGACTTAAGAGTATTAATGTTCTATTAGAGGCCTCTGTTGATTTCCGCACCACGGACCAGGTTTAGGCTTCGTTTGTCGCGGGGCCGGGCTGAGCGGTTTGGTTTGGTGGTCGATTTTACGACTTTTTATCGTTTTTTGCTATTTTAAGTGTACTTGAAAACCGTTCGGTCATTTGAAAAGGTCTTTCGGACACTTGTTATGCTCTTTTACCGGTGGTTCGGTCAATCTTTGAGCTTGTTCGGACAACTCTGTTGGTGTGTTCGGACATTTGAAAAATTGGTTCGGTCAATCTAGGGAAATCTTCGGTCAACTTTGCGAAATCTTCGGTCAAGAATTGAAAAACTTCGGTCAACTTACACAAAACTTCGGACATTCCTATCGAAGGCACCACATTTCCCACCAAAAGCAGTAAGGAAAGTCCACCGCCCCGCCGATCCGCCTCAACTAGTTTATCAGATGCTTCCCAATCACCATTCTCTGAATCTCACTTGTTCCCTCATAGATCTCGCAAACCTTCGCGTCACGGAAGTAGCGCTCGACCGGATAGTCTTTCGTATAGCCGTAGCCGCCAAAAACCTGGACCGCTTCGATTGCCACGTTCATTGCCGTTTGGGAGGCGAAAAGTTTTGCCATGGAGGCTTCTTTTCCGCAAGGCTTTCCTAACGCTCGCAGGTTGGCAGCACGGTATGTCAGCAACCTTGCACTTTCCACCGCAGTTGCCATGTCTGCTAGTTTAAAAGAGACACCCTGCTGTGCTGCGATCGACTTGCCGAACTGGACGCGCTCTTTTGCGTAGTTTGTTGCCGCCTGCAATGCCGCTTCCGCGATACCAAGTGACTGCGCCGCGATTCCGATTCGGCCGACATCGAGGTTTGCCATCGCAATTTTGAAGCCTTCTCCTTCTGCACCAAGAAGGTTTTCCACAGGAACTTTCGCATCTTCAAATGTCAGCTGCACTGTTTTCGAACCGTTCAGACCCATTTTGTGCTCATTTTTTCCGATTACAAATCCCGGAGTATCCTTTTCCACGATAAAGGCCGAAACTCCTTTGGACCCCAGTTCCGAGTTAGTTGATGCGAAAACGATGTAGGTGTCCGCTTCACCGCCGTTTGTGATGAACACCTTTGCACCATTCAGCACATAGTGGTCACCCTGCTTCACCGCACGTGTTTTCAGGCTCCCCGCATCTGATCCTGCACTTGGTTCGGTCAGGCAGAACGCCCCAAGGTATTCACCGGAAGCAAGCTTTGTCACGTATTTCTGCTTCTGCTCTTCTGTGCCAAAATAAAGAATTGGATTCGTCCCGACCGATGTGTGAACGGAAAGGATGACCCCGAGTGTCGCACTCACGCGGGAAAGTTCATTGATCGCGATGATGTAGGAAGGAAAGTCCATCCCCGCTCCGCCGTACTCTTCCGGAATCGTCATCCCCATCAGGCCAAGGTCCGCCATCTTCTTTAGGATCTCCCGAGGGAATTCGCCCTCTTCCATCTTTTCAACGAATGGCGCAATCTCGGTTTCCGCAAAATCACGCACCATTTTCCGGACCATATCCTGCTCTTCTGTAAAACGTAAATTCATGCTATTTGACCCCTCTCCTGATGTCTTAAAAATCTCCCTATGTTGACTATCAGACCATTATGTCTCGTACGTGTAAAATCCGCGTCCAGTCTTGCGTCCCAGCCAGCCGGCTTTGACATATTTTCTAAGTAGTGGACATGGTCGATATTTGTCATCGCCAAAGCCTTCATGCAACGTTTCCATGATGTATAGGCATGTGTCGAGTCCGATAAAATCAGCAAGTGTCAACGGTCCCATCGGATGGTTCATGCCAAGCTTCATCACTTCATCAATCGCTTCCGGAGTTGCTACCCCCTCATAGACCGTAAAAATCGCTTCATTGATCATCGGCATCAACACGCGGTTAGAAACAAAGCCAGGGAAATCGTTCACTTCAACCGGAACCTTGGATAGCTTTTTCGTCATATCCTCGATCGAACCGTACACTTCGTCTACCGTCTGTAGGCCGCGGATGATTTCCACGAGCTTCATAACAGGTACTGGGTTCATGAAGTGCATGCCGATCACTTTTTCCGGTCTGCCTGTAGCTGCAGCAATCTCCGTAATTGGAAGGGAAGATGTGTTGGTTGCTAAAATTGTGTGAGCCGGTGCGTGCTGATCCAACTCTGCGAAAATCTTCTTTTTGATGTCCATGTTTTCAATAGCCGCTTCAATGACGATGTCGACATGTTTCGCATCTTCAAGCGTGGTGGTTGTTTGCAGCTTGCCAAGGACTGCCGCCTTCTCGTCTTCTGTCATGCGACCTTTGTCCACGGATCTGCTTAAGTTTTTTGTGATGCCCGCAAGTCCGCGGTCGAGGAATTCCTGCTTCAGGTCGTTCATATATACGTCATAGCCGGCCATTGCACACACTTGCGCAATGCCTGAGCCCATCTGTCCTGCGCCGATTACCATTACTTTTTGAATTGTCATGTCCTGGTTCCTCCTAAAAGTTTGTCGCTTATACTTTGATCAATATCGCATCGCCCTGTCCGCCACCTGAGCAGATGGACGCAATCCCAAGTCCACCACCACGGCGCTTCAGCTCATGAATCAGAGTAACGATAATGCGAGCTCCACTTGCTCCAATTGGATGTCCAAGAGCAACGGCTCCACCATTTACATTCACTTTTTCCAAATCAAGTCCGGCAAGGTTTGCTGATGCCAAAGCTACTGCTGCAAATGCTTCATTTATTTCAAAAAGATCTATATCCTCAAGCTTCGTTCCTGTTTTCTTTAAAAGTTCTGTGATGACAAGTCCTGGCGTTTTTGGGAAATCCTTTGCTTCCACTGCAATAGAGGTGTGACCAAGGATGGTTGCCAATACTTCTTTCCCTTCCTTCGCCGCACGGTCCTCACCCATTAGAACAAGTGCACTTGCGCCGTCATTTACGCCAGGTGCGTTTCCTGCTGTGATCGTTCCGTCATGATCGAAAGCTGGTCTTAAGGATGACAGTTTTTCCACGGAAGTATCTTTTCTAGGCGATTCATCCTTGCTCACAACGATTGGATCCCCTTTACGCTGCGGCACGGAGACAGGAACGATTTCTGCGTCAAATATGCCATTCTCGCTTGCTTCAATTGCACGCTGATGACTTCTGTAAGCCCACGCATCCTGGTCTTCCCTTGTGATGGTCATTTCCTTGGCGACACTGTTTCCGTACGTGCCCATGTGAACACCGGTGAACGTGCAAGTAAGACCGTCATGTACCATCAAGTCCTGCACGGTACTGTCGCCCATCCGCAGACCCCATCTTGCTTTTGGTAGCATGTATGGTGCATTGCTCATGGATTCCATTCCTCCTGCCACGATGACTTCCTCTTCGCCGGAGCGAATTAGGATGTCGCCGAGTGTGACGCTACGCATGCCGGATGCACATACTTTGTTGATGGTTTCTGTTCGGACTTCCCATGGCAGGCCTGCTTTTTGTGATGCTTGCCTTGATGGAAGCTGTCCTTGACCGCCTTGAAGGACGGTGCCCATGATGACTTCTCCGACTTGGTCGCCTGAGACGTTTGCTCTTGCAAGTGCTTCTTTGATGGCTGTTGCTCCTAGGTCTGATGCGGTTAGGGTGCTAAGGCCTCCTGCGAAACGGCCGATTGGTGTGCGGACTCCACTTACGATTACTGTTTTTCCCATTGGTGGTTCCTCCTCTTTATTCGAAAAAAAATTTAGGGTTTCGGGTTAACTCCCAGTTGATTTCCGTTCCAGGTGTTCGCTTTCCTAGGGGCGGTGCTTGAGCCTCCTCACTTCGTTGCGGGGTCTCAAGCAACCGCTATCTCCCTCAGGAGTCTCACACCTTGCACTTCAATCAACTGGGGGGAATTTGTAAACAACATTTGTTAACGCTTACAATATTTCTATCCAAAAACTGAACGGTCGCTCAGTTTTGGTGAAAAGCATATGGTGCACGTAGAGAACTACGTACACCTTGAGCCGTGAATCTATTTTTCTATTATGATACTAATTCCTGTTTTTCACCGAATACGGAACGCTCAAGTAATTCTGCTACGTCGTAGGTGCCGACATTTTCTTCTACTTCCTTGGCTTTGGTGCCGTCGGAAAGCATCGTCAGGCAATATGGACAGCCGGAGCTGATGACGCTTGGTGCGACTTCAAGTGCTTGTTCGGTACGGGCGACGTTGACACGTGTGCCTGTGTCCTCTTCCATCCACATGAGTCCTCCGCCGGCTCCACAGCACATGCCCGTTTCGCGGCTGCGGTTCATTTCGACCACTTTTACGCCTGGGATGGCTTTCAGGATGTCACGTGGTGGCTCGTAGACTTCGTTGTACCTTCCGAGGTAGCAGGAATCGTGGTACGTGATGGTCTCTTTTACCTCGTGTACAGGTGTCAGCTTTCCTTCTTTTACAAGCTCCGCCAGCACTTCTGTGTGGTGGTAGACTTCAGCTTCGAGGCCGAAATCCGGGTACTCGTTTTTAAAAATGTTGTAGGCATGCGGGTCGATCGTGACGATTTTCTTTACTTCGTTTTTCTCGAATTCCGCAATATTGCTTGTTGCAAGCTCCTGGAATAGGAATTCGTTTCCTAAGCGGCGCGGTGTATCTCCGGAGTTTTTCTCCTTGTTGCCGAGAATCGCGAATTTTACGCCAGCTTCATTTAGTAATTTTGCAAAAGAGATGGCGATCTTCTGGGAACGGTTGTCGAAAGATCCCATGGACCCTACCCAGAAGAGGTACTCGAACTCTTCTCCTGATTTCTTCATTTCTTTTACGGTCGGAATGCTTACTTCCGGTGCTGCATCGCGCCAGTTTTCGCGCTCTTTGCGGTTTAGGCCCCATGGATTTCCTTGGCGCTCGATGTTGGTCATCGCACGCTGCGCGTCTGGGTCCATTTTTCCTTCTGTAAGAACCAGGTAACGGCGAAGGTCGATGATTTTATCGACATGCTCGTTCATTACCGGACATTGGTCCTCACAGTTACGACAGGTCGTACATGCCCAGATCTCTTCTTCTGTGATGACGTCACCAATCAGGCTCGGGCTGTATTCGATTGTTGCCGCACTTTCCTGTGCCCCTTTGCCGGCAGCAGCCATGGCAAGTTGATTTCCTTGCGTGTTGTTGAAGGCATATGTTGGTACCCAAGGGGATTTGGACGTGATGGCCGCTCCCTTGTCAGTTAAATGGTCACGGATTTTAATGATTAAATCCATTGGTGAAAGCATTTTTCCTGTGCCTGTAGCCGGACACATGTTGGTACAGCGGCCACACTCGACACATGCGTACATATCAATCAATTGGTATTGGGTGAAGTCTTCCACTTTCCCGACACCGAATGTTTCTTGTGTTTCGTCTTCAAAATCGATTTTTTCCAATTTCCCCGCGTTAGTAGTACGGTGGAAAAACACATTCGCTGGTCCTGCAATTAAATGCGCATGTTTGGATTGCGGCACATAGACAAGGAATGTTAATAGGAATAATAGGTGGATCCACCAGCCTACGTAAAACAGTGCAATGGCAGCCGTTTCATTAATCCAGCCGAATAAGAAGGCGAAGACGGATGCAACCGGCTCACTCCAAGTCAGACCGTGATCATGCCAGATGATTCCCATACCGTTTGAAAATAGGACGGAAAGCATTAAACCACCGATGAACAGTAGAACAAGTCCTGATTTGAAGCCCCTTTTTAGGCGGACAAGTTTTTCAATATAGCGACGGTAGAATGCCCACACAACCGCTACAAGAATCATAAGTGTCACAAGTTCCTGGAAGAAGGTGAATGCCGGATACAGCGGTCCTAGCGGCAAGCGTGCCCCAGGTACAAGCCCCTTGATGATAAGATCTAGTGCCCCAAGTTGCACCATCAGGAATCCGTAGAAGAACATGACGTGAATGATTCCACTTTTCTTATCCTTCAATAATTTCTTTTGGCCAAATACATTGACCCATACTTTATCCAATCGTTCTTTCACTTTGTTATCGAATTCAACTTTTTTCCCTAGCTTGATGAATTGAATCCTTGTTCTGATTAAATAAACAAACAGCGATAATGCGTAAGCGGTTACAATTATCGTTAAAATCCAATTGGCAATTAACAAACCGTTACTCACATCTCTCCACTCCTTTCGTGTCCCCTTTTAATGTCGGCAATTTACGTGTTATTTGCAACGAAAGAGCCCTAATGTTTGGAAAGAATATAATTTTCAGAACTTTAGTAATTTACCCTTATCTTATAACTGAATGAGCATTCAGTCAACACATTTAGTTTGAAAAGATGGCTTTATTTTTTGTTGAACGGGGGTATAGGTAATTAGATATAGGATAAGAAGGCCCAGTTACGTAAAAACTAAATGGACGTGTTAGCGGGAGGGAAGAACATGGTAGTAGTATTGTATTTCATATTGGTTGTCGGCTTGATTTTCGGATGGTTGGCACTAGATTTGTATCTGGGCAGAAAGAAACATTTAAAAGAGGTTAAAAGGTTGAAATTCCCTAAACGCCAAGGCGACATTCTTCTATATTCCGATGGAAACTTGCTATATAAGGATTTGTTCCATGATATGCGTAAAGCGACAAACCATATCCATACCCTTTTTTACATGGTACGGGACGATCATGCCAGCAAAGAGTTTTTATCGATTTTAAAAGATAAAGCAGATCAAGGCCTGGAGGTTCGGCTCCTTCTTGATTATTTTGGGTCATTTGATGTAAAAAAAGAGACAATCAAGGAGCTGAAGCAGCACGGGATTGAAGTGGAGGTTTATCATAAGCCCGCTTTCCCTTTCTTCTTCTTCAGCATCAATCAGCGTAATCACCGGAAAATCACGGTGGTTGACGGGAAGATCGGTTATGTAGGGGGATTTAATATTGGAAAAGAGTATCTGGGACAGGATCCGGAATTTGGCGTTTGGCGCGACTATCATTTGAAGCTTGAAGGTGAAGGTGTACAGGATCTTCAAGCGCAGTTCATCCAAAACTGGGAGCAGGCAGGCGATTTTCCTTCGCGCGAGTGGGGGGATACGTATTACCCTGTGTTGGAGAGCGGCCCGATTACACATGAGCTTGTTCCGACAAATGGCGGGCACCTGAGCGAAACGTTTTTAAAACTTCTTCAAAAAGCTAAGAACTCCATTATTATTTGTACTCCTTATTTTATTCCGAGTGAGCCGTTGTTGGATGAACTGCTTGTTGCGCTGAAACGTGGTGTGAAGGTCACCGTTCTTGTTCCGGCCAGGGCTGATCATGCATTGGTCATGGATGCGGCCTTTCCCTACTTTAGGACCATTATTGAAGCGGGTGCGGAAGTGTACCGTTTTTACCTTGGCTTTTATCATGCAAAGGTCATGGTAATTGATGATCATACGTGTGATATCGGGACGGCAAATTTTGATAAACGGAGTTTGTTTTTGAACAATGAAATAAATTGTTTGATTTTTGATAAGGAATTCGTCCATATGACCGTACAAGAGATTCATAAGGACATCCACAATTCGGAAAAGTTGACGTTAGAGTTTATTCATAATCGTTCGTTTTTAGACAAGAGTAAGGAACAACTTTCCAAGATTCTTGCCCCGTTGATGTGATGTAAGCTTTTGAAAGGAGCCGGTTCCATGAGGATTCGATTTGGGTTTGTATCTCAGTCCTGGACGCTCTGGGAGGCCTCCCCTGCCAGGACGTTGACCTATACCCGATATAAACAGATGTCTGCTGATGAGGGAAAAGAGAAGCTTTTGGCTGTAACGCGAGAAAATTTGAAGAGCACGCTTAGGACCATCTATTTCTGTATCGCGCATGAAATTCAGGTGTTCCGATTCTCCTCCTCCATTGTCCCGCTTGCCACTCATCCTGAGGTGAAGTGGGATTTTGTCACGCCTTTTGCCGATGAGTTCAGGGAGATTGGGGATCTCGTGAAGCGATATGAGATGCGTTCGAGCTTTCATCCCAACCAATTTACTTTGTTTACGAGTGATAAACCGCACATTACAGAGAATGCCGTGATTGATATGGTCTATCATTATGAAATGCTGAAGGCGATGGGGCTAGAGGGTGAAGGGACTATCAATATCCACGTCGGTGGGGCTTATGGGAACAAGGAACTTGCTGTCGAGCGGTTTCGGGAGAATATTAAGAAGCTTCCGGATGAAGTTAGAGCGAGGATGACACTGGAGAATGATGACAAGACCTATACAACGGAGGAGACGATGGTGTTGTGCGAGGAGCTTGGGATTCCGCTGGCGTTCGATTATCACCATGAATATGCCAATCCTAGTTCTGTGTCGTGGGAGGAGTTGCTGCCGCGGGTGTTTGCGACGTGGAAGGATATCGGCATCATTCCTAAGATACATATCTCCTCCCCTATCTCGGAGAAGAAGTTGCGGCACCATGCCGACTATGTGGATGTGCAATTTTTGATGGAGTTTTTGAAAGTGGTCGTTGAGCTTGGGCAGGATGTTGATTTTATGGTGGAAGCGAAAAGGAAGGACGAAGCCGCTTTGCAGCTGTGCGAAGACATCGCGAAAATCCGTGGGGTAAAGAGGATTAGCGGTGGTGCGGTTGAGTGGTGATGCGGTGAAGAGATAAAAGGGGTCTGACCCTCAGCGCTTTAAAGCGGTGAGGGTCAGACCCCTTTTTTTGTTTTGCAATCACTTTTGTATGTTAGTTGCTTGTTTGAAAGATTGGGGCTATCCAGGTGAAGAGGCGGTAGCCGAGGTAGATGCCGACGATTCCTACGATGCCGGAGAATACGGGTGGTGCTGGGATTGGCAGGCGGAATAGGGCGAATAGGAATCCTACGACCATTCCGGTTGCTAGTGCTAGTAAGCTTTCTTTCATTGTTGAAAAACTCCCTTGTTGTTTTTGTCTTATGTTGTTTATTTTGACCAAAAGAAAGCTCTCTACTCTAAATTCCAGTAGAGAGCTTTCTATGTTCCTATATTGTTACATCTTCTCTGGCGCAGAAACCCCAATCAACCTCATTGCGTCCTGCAAGGTGATCTGAACGGCTTTCATCAGGCCAAGACGTGCTTTGGATTTTTCCATATTGTCTGCATCCAGCACTTTTTCAGCGTTGTAGAAACTGTGCAAGGCGGATGCCAGTTCAAATGTGTAGTTCGTGATACGGTGTGGGATGCGTTTTTCTGCCGCTTCTGCTACCGCAAGTGGGTATTCCCCAAGTTTTTTCAGCAAGTCGATCTCTTTTTCAGAGGAGATGTGCTTAAGCGCGAAATCTCCTTCTAGGCTCAGTCCTTGCTCTTCGCCTTGGCGAAGCATGCTGCAAATACGGGCATGTGCGTATTGAGCGTAGAATACCGGGTTTTCGTTGGACTGGGAAACTGCCAGATCCATGTCGAAGTCCAAATGCGTGTCACCTGAACGCATTGCGAAGAAGTAACGTACGGCATCCAAGCCCACTTCTTCCATCAGGTCGCGCATCGTTACCGCTTTACCAGTACGCTTGCTCATTTTCATTTTTTCACCGTTTTGGAAAAGGTGGACAAGCTGGATGATTTCCACTTCCAATGCATCTTTTCCGTAGCCTAATGCTTCAATTGCTGCCTTCATACGCGGGATATAGCCGTGGTGGTCCGCTCCCCAAATATTGATCAGCTTGTCATGGCCGCGCTTCAGTTTATCTTGGTGGTACGCGATATCCGGCGTCAAATACGTGTAGGACCCGTCATTTTTGATTAGTACACGATTTTTGTCATCACCGAATTCAGTTGAGCGGAACCAAGTTGCTCCCTCTTCTTCGTAGATGTGACCCTGTTCGTTAAGAGTAGTCAATGCCTCATCAATTTTTCCGTTGTTATATAAGGAAGTCTCTGAGTACCAAACGTCAAAACGGACACGGAACTCTTCTAGGTCCTGTTGCAGTTTTTTCATCTCGTATTTCAAGCCATATTCACGGAAAAAGCTGCGGCGGTCCTCTTCTGATTCGTTGACGAAACGGTCGCCGAACTCATCAGCAATTGCCTGGCCGATCCCGATGATGTCTTTTCCGTGATAGCCGTCCTCCGGCATTTCCGATTCATGGCCAAGCGCCTGGAAATAGCGTGCCTCTACAGATAGCGCAAGATTGTTGATCTGGTTACCTGCGTCATTGATGTAGTATTCGCGTGTTACTTCGTAGCCTGCCTTGTCCAGTACGTTACATAGGGAATCCCCTACTGCCGCGCCGCGGGCATGTCCAAGGTGAAGGTCTCCTGTAGGGTTTGCCGAAACGAACTCGACATTGATTTTCTCGCCGTTACCGACATTGGAACTACCATAATTGGACCCCTCATTCAGGATTGTCGGGATCAGTTCCGTAAGGTAGGCATTGTCCATGTAGAAGTTGATAAAACCAGGACCTGCGATATCAATTTTTTCAATGGAGGCTTTGGACTGGTCAAAATTTTTCACGATTTCTTCCGCAATCATGCGCGGAGCTTTTTTTGCAACGCGTGCAAGCTGCATCGCCATGTTTGTGGAATAGTCCCCGTTTGCTTTATCTTTTGGTGTTTCAAGAACAACGTTTGGAATCTGCTCCTCTGTTGCCAAGCCTGCTTTTAGAACGGACGCTTTAATTTCCGCTTTCAGGCGCTCTTGTACTTGTTCTACTATATTCATCTTGCCTGTTCCTCCTCGTAGTTAATTGTTATCAAGTATTGACCGGTTATTTCGTCTTGAACCTTCAATTTATAGTTCAGCTGCAAACAGCCTCGGTTGTTCTTTGGATCCTTCATCATGACCACTTTTTCGGTCTCGGTTTCAAATTGGAAACCTGCGCCGGCCCCCTGGTAGCTACCTTCTGTCGTTTCTCCAGCACGGAAGGATTGCAGCATCTTAATGTCACCCGAACGTTTCAGACGCACTTCCTTGTCTGTTATTTTATAAAAACAATCGACCTTCTCCTTCCCTTCGAGCTCTTCCGAGAAGACGATGTATTCTGATTCACCTTTTATGTAGTATTGACCATCTGCTCCAAACACAACAAATTCCCTGTCATTATCCGCATGAATTATTTCCGACTGGAACGTCACCTTTATCGGCATTTTTAAGTGATTTTGATTGTCTGCCATCTGGCCCCACATCCTTATATCTCTTTTATATTTACGCTATTTGGTTTGCGCTATTTTTTCTATAACCTTCATAGTATAAAACAAGTTGTGGTGGGAGTTCAATAGAGGATGTTGATTGGGGAGGGAAAGTTGATGGATTTTGAGAGAAGAAATGTTTCCCCGGTCGGCTGTAAGGTGGCTAGGGAGGGTGAATTTAGTGATTCTTTTGCGGACAAATCGAGTTGTGACGGAATTATGAGTGCTTGTGAAGGGATTATGTGGAGTTATGAAGGGATTTTTTCCGTTTGTCTAACCACAAAAATCAGCCCCGTCCCCTTGCACCTTCGCGCTCGGAAAACAGGGCCCTAACTCTATTCTCTTATTTTACCCAACCTAAAATCATTTCACGGATCAGCTTGCTCGCTGTGTTGGCTGTCTGCTCAGAAGCGTCATAGATCGGCGCCACTTCCACTAGATCTGCTCCAACTACGTTCACATCTGAGCCTGCGATTGCATGGATGGATGCAAGCAACTCACGGGATGTGATTCCGCCGCAATCCACCGTTCCAGTACCAGGTGCATGTGCTGGGTCAAGTACATCGATGTCGATCGTAACGTAAACAGGACGGCCTGCTAGAGTTGGAAGGATTTCTTTCAACGGCTCGAGCACTTCGAATTTGGAGATGTGCATGCCGACTTCCTTCGCCCACTGGAACTCTTCCTTCATGCCAGAACGGATTCCGAATGAGTACACATTCTTCGGGCCGATCAGGTTTGCTGCTTTCTTGATTGGTGTGGAGTGGGAAAGCGGCTCGCCTTCATAGTCGTCACGAAGATCTGTGTGAGCGTCCATGTGGATGATGGCAAGATCGGGATACTTTTTGTACATCGCCTTGATAACCGGCCAGGATACAAGGTGCTCCCCACCCATTCCAAGTGGGAACTTGTCTTTGGCTAAAAGTCCATCAATGTACTCTTCAATCATGTCGATGCTTTTTTGCGGGTTTCCGAAAGGCAATGGAATGTCCCCGGCATCAAAGTATTTCACTTCTTCCAGCTCGCGGTCCAAATATGCGCTGTACTCTTCAAGTCCAATTGACACTTCGCGAATGCGGGACGGGCCGAAACGGGAACCTGGGCGGTAGCTGACCGTCCAGTCCATCGGCATTCCGTATATTACTGCTTGGCTATCTTCAAAGCTTGGGTGGCTTTTTATAAACACGTTACCTGAATAAGCTTCATCAAAACGCATGTGTGGGTTCCTCCTTTGAGTGAGGGTAGGCTTCCATGAAAATGATGTGAACTGGTCAACACCCTGTTGATTTCCGTTGCGGGTGTTCGCTTTCCACGGGGCGGTGCTTGAGCCTCCTCGGCTTTGCCTGCGGGGTCTCAAGTCTACCTCTACCTCCCGTATGAGTCTCACACCCTGCACTTCATTCACCAGGGGAAACAGATCAAATCATGACGTAACTCATTTTTAACCCTCATAGTTGATTTTTTCATTTAAGGGGTCTGACCCTCAGCGCTTTAAAGCGTTGAGGGTCAGACCCCTTTTAGCCCTCTACCGCATTACTTGATTAAATCAGCAACGAATTTTGGTAGGGCGAATGCTGCTTTGTGCAGGTCTTTGGTGTAGTATTTGGTTTCGATTTCGTGGAAGCGGTCTTCGCTTACTTCCAGTGGGTCGTGTTTTTTGGATCCGATTGTGAATGTCCACATTCCGCTTGGGTATGTTGGGATGTTTGCGATGTAAAGGCGTGTAATCGGGAAGATCTCACGTACGTCGCGTTGTACATTTGTGATCAGTTCAGGTGTGAACCATGGGTTGTCCGTTTGTGCTACAAATACACCGTCTTCTTTTAGCGCTTTGGAAATTCCTGCGTAGAAACCTTTTGTGAATAGGTTTACAGCTGGTCCAACCGGCTCCGTGGAGTCTACCATGATTACGTCATATTCGCTTTCGCTTTCTGCGATATGCATGAAGCCGTCGCCAACCTTCACTTCAACGCGCTCATTTTCAAGCTCTCCTGCAATTTCCGGAAGGTATTTTTTGGAGTACTCGATTACTTTTCCGTCGATTTCCACTAAAGTTGCTTTTTTCACGCTAGGGTGCTTCAGCACTTCACGGATCACTCCGCCGTCTCCTCCACCAACAACCAACACGTTCTTAGGGTTTGGGTGTGTGAATAAAGGCACGTGTGCCACCATTTCGTGGTAGACGAACTCGTCCTTTTGCGTTGTCATGACCATGCCATCCAATATCAGCATGTTGCCGAACTCTTCTGTTTCTACCATATCAAGCTTTTGGAATTCCGTCTGCTCTGTATGTAAAGTGCGTTTAATTTTCGCTGTGATACCGAAGTTTTTCGTTTGATATTCTGTGTACCATAATTCCATTTTGTACAACATTCCCTTCCAAAATAAAATGATCTATCTATCTTGCGGCCATAATCGAAATTTTCTATCGTTAAATGCTCGTCTTTATCGTTCCCTATCGATGAAAAATGAAACATTGATTAATCGGGATTTCGTGCTTCGGCAGTCCATAAAACAACCGCCTCCACTTTTCTCATCACCAAGAAAAAAGTATAGATGAATCTAGCAAAAATTCAAGTAAAAATTTTATTTTTCTATAAATGTTTAAAAAGGTTCTAAGAATTTCATACTAGGAAATAAAAACTGTTTTTATGTTTATGGAGAATTTAAATAAATAGATGCCACATTTAAAGGGGGTTGAGAAAAATGGAATTAATCACAAATGACCGGTTTCAGCAGGTTATAAAATATGTTCGTGCCTTGTTTTTTGTGGGAATTATCCTATCAATCTCTTTCTTCCTGCTGGTTGGCGGTGTGTGGATCTATGCGAAGTCCAAGGGTGCCCCTCCCCTTTCTGTGACCCAGTCCTCAATTATCTACAGCAAGGACGGTTCGATTATTGGGGAGGCTCATAGTGGCGAGAAACGTTATTGGGTTGCGTTAGAGGATGTTTCCCCTTATTTGATTGATGCCACGATTGCGGTGGAGGACCGACGCTTTTTTAGCCATCACGGCTTTGATCCGAAGCGGATTGGTGGAGCGATTCTTGCCGATATCAAGGCGCGCGCGAAGGTGCAAGGTGCAAGCACGATCTCCCAGCAGTATGCACGTAATCTTTTTCTCGTTCACGATAAGACGTGGAAGCGGAAAATGGAAGAGGCGCTTTATACTATTAGAATTGAAGCTAACTATTCGAAGGAAGAGATTCTTGAAGGCTATTTGAATACGATCTACTATGGTCATGGCGCTTATGGAATCGAATCGGCGTCCTATTATTATTTTAACAAGCCGGCAAAAGAACTAACGCTAGCAGAAGCGAGTATGCTTGCGGGAATTCCGAAAGGTCCTGGGGTATTCTCCCCTTATGTGGACAGCGAGCGTGCGCTCCAAAGGCAAAAGATTGTCTTGAGTTCCATGGTGGAAAACGGCTCTCTTACGAAGGAAGTCGCTGAGGATGCACTAGCAATGCCGCTGACTTATGGAAACCGTGAACATCTGCCAAAGGAATTTATGGCACCTTATTTTCAGGATGCTGTTCGGTCCGTAATCAGAAATGAGTTGAACTTGCAGAAGGAGCTTGAGATGGGCGGTCTTCACATCTATACCACCTTGGATCCAACGCTCCAAGCCATTGCCGAGGAAGAAGTGGAGAAAACGTTCGATCCGGAGTCCGCTATGCAGGTCGGATTTGTCTCCATGGATCCGAAAACAGGCAGGGTGCTTGCGCTTGTGGGTGGAAGAGATTATGAAGAGAGTCCGTACAACCGGGTAACGCAAGCCGAAAGACAGCCAGGGTCGACATTCAAACCGCTATTGTATTACCGAGCACTTGAGCAAGGATTCACCCCGTCCACCGGTTTCCGGAGTGAGGTGACGACCTTCCAGGTGGACGACGGACGATCGACGTACACGCCTCATAATTTCAACAACTACTATGCAAATGATACGCTGACTATGATGCAGGCCTTGCCTTTATCCGATAATGTATTTGCCGTCAAAACACATCTGCTGCTTGGTGAAAAAGAGCTGACTAAGCAGGCAAAAGAGCTTGGAATCCGCTCGCAGATCAAGGACGTTCCATCACTTGCGCTTGGTACCTCCCCCGTCCGGGTTCTTGATATGGCGAATGCGTACAGTGTATTTGCCAATGGGGGGAAATCGGTCAAGCCTGTGTTCATTGAAAAAGTGGTGAATTACCGTGGAGAGGTGCTTTTTGAGCGGGAAAAAGAAACGAAGCAGCTGTTGGACCCTGATGTGACATTCGTACTGAACCATATGATGACAGGAATGTTCGATCCGGCCTTAAACGGATACATGGCTGTAACCGGCAATACGATACGGGACCAGCTGACAAGACCCTACGCCGGAAAGTCAGGTTCCACGGAAACCGACAGCTGGATGATCGGCTACACCCCACAGCTCGTCAGTGCCGTCTGGACAGGCTATGACCGCGACCAAGCGGTTACGCTTTCGGCGGAAAAACATTATGCGAAAAATCTGTGGGCGGGATTCATGGAACGAGCCCTGGACAATAAATCTGTCGTGGCGTTCGCTCCGACAGAAGGCGTTGTCGGGGTGCAGGTCAATCCTCAAAGCGGGCTCCTTGCCACAAGCGACTGTCCCGTTTCCCGATTGAGCTATTATGTAAAAGGGACCGAGCCGACGGAGTATTGCATGGCTCATTTAGAAGATGTTAAAAAGGAAGAAGCAACCTCTGAGGAACAGCCAAAAGAAGAAAATAAAAAATGGTGGAAGCGATTTGTACCTTGGATGTAATGTTATAACAAATTTCCCCTTATGATTGTAGTGCAAGGTGTGAGACTCCTGAGGGAGATAGCGGTAGCTTGAGACCCCTGAAGCGTTGTGAGGAGGCTCAAGCACCGCCCCTAGGAAATTTCGAACACCTGGGAACGAAAATCATGAGGGAGTTAAGTGAGATAATTAAAATAGTATCCTAAGAAAGTTAAAACCCCCAGGATGTCTCCCGGGGGTTTTAGGTGTCCTAGCTTTCCATGTGTTCTACACATGTAGATTAAGTTTACTTTTTTTGTCGAAATAACTCAAGTGGGTAGAGTCGAACATTCAAAAAAATGTCACAACTTTATTTTCGGTAAGCCCTTGACAAATTAGTTAGTAGCTAATCCTTTTTTCAAATCTTCGGAAGACCGTTCCCACATTCCACTATCATGTGACTCTAGATAGTTTTGCAGGATAGCTTTGGAGCGGTCATCCATGTGGGCCACCATGATATGGCGCTTCATGGATTTATCCATCTTGTTGACATGCTCTGGAAGGGATTTGTAGCCTCTTCTGATTTCACGGTCCACTGTCATTTCACATGCGGTCACCCCGGCATAATACGGTCCCTCAAGCCTCCGGTCAATTGTTACCCACACAAGCCAAAATGGTTTTCCATTCGGAACGTCCTCTTTGTTCGGCAGAAATTTAATGCCGCGCTCCACCGTGCTGCGCGCATGCATTGCCCCGATGTCCACAAAAGCATCTCCACCCTCGACATCTACAAACACAGGTGACACATTATCCAGACTCAACGCCCCGATTCCGAATCCACCGTGCCCATCTGTCGGGTCGTTTTTTATGATATTAAAGCCGATTGGTTTCTTTTTCTTTTCCTGATCCATCATTCTTGCCCCCTTACCATTTATGTAGCTGCGCTGCAGTGGCTACTCCGTTCGTGCCGCTTGCGCTTTTCTTTTAATTATACAATAATTTATGAGAGATGGAAAAACAATAGAAGTATAAAGGAGCGTGCACGTTATGCCATACGTAACCGTGAAGATGCTAGAAGGCCGTAGCGAGGAACAGAAAAAAGCGTTGGTGGAGAAAGTGACAACAGCTGTCAGTGAAACGACCGGAGCACCTGAAGAAAAGATTGTCGTCTTTATTGAAGAAATGACAAAGGGCCACTATGCTGTGGGCGGCAAGCGTTTAAGCGACCAATAAGATGCAGTTAAGGGGATTCGGACATACTTCCGAATCCCTTTCTAGTTCAACAATCTGTTTAACTTTTGTTTCTTCTCTTCTATCATTTTTAAATCGAGCGGCTCAAATAACTCCTCTTTGATACTGTCCACCAGGAATCCCCACATATTTCTGATTTTATTCCTGACTTCCTTTTTACTTCCCTCCGCAGTAAGTATCAGGCATTCGAGCATCGTCAAAACAACAGATATATCCCTTTCCCCGTAAATCCGGATCTGATAGAACGCCGTATATAAGATTTTTTCGAATGTCCTCTGCGGTATAGTGACACGCTTCTCCTTATTATCATCAAGAAACGAAATAGCCTCCGAATCCACCTCTCCGAACTCAATCAGCAGCCTGCTCATATATCGGATACAGTTGTTGGCGGTGTTGGGGTCATTGATCCCTGGTGAAATTGCACGCAGCGCGACTTCGGCAAGCTTTTGCAAAGCAAACTCCCCGTCCTGAAGCGGCGTTCGCTCCTCCCCGACCTCAATATAGGAAGTCAGGTCCAGATCCTTTGGCTTTTTCTCCGTATAATAAACCTCGGCAAACATGGTGCGTTCAGTCACAAAGTCCCCGATCCTTTTTGAAAAAATGATATAAAATTTGTGCTCTTTCGCTTTGGATGCCAGCCCTTCCATATCAATCACTTGGACATAGCCTGTCGCTTTCGGACGGAGCTCTATTTTATCTGCGTAGGTTGTCGGAGTTTCCATCGTCCCAAATGTAATTTTCTCCGCCTTGTAGAGAAGTTTCCTCTTCTGGACGGAAATCAGCCCCTCTTTCATGAGCCGTTCGATAAGCTTGCTGACCTGGATGGACCTCGCCACATGGTGGATGAAGAATACGAAGTAGCCGACACAGATGACGGCCAAGATCACACTCACTCCTGAGGCCAGGACCCGTTGCTCATCCAGCCAATCCTTCATGAATAGCAGCGACAGGACGGAATAGATGAAAGACCCGACAAACACACCAAGCACACGCAAAGTAGTCTTTTGTGTCATGAAGTCTTGTAGCGTCCGAGGCGAAAACTGACTCGAATAGGTTGTCAGAACGACCATGATGGTGGAAAAAGAGATTGTGGTCATCGTGAGGATGGCCGTTGCAATCGAGCTTAGAATGGTCGTACTGAGATCCACGTTGGTGAAAAAGATTTTCGGAAGATATTCTTGAACAGAATCCGCAAACACGGTATCAATTGAAATAACAATTGCCGTAAGAATGATACTTGCCAGTGCGTACAAACTCGGTACAAACCAGATTTCCTTCCTTGCTCTTAGGGTCCACTTTTCCATATGTATATTGCTCCTCTTTTTATGGGCTTTGTGTAAGTAGCATTCCCTTTTTTGGGTGGGGTTAAGCTTTTTTGGATTGGAGCAGACATTACGCAGCAGAAAATCAGGTGAATTACGGGTACTTTTTTAGTTATTGTGACTTTTCGATTGGGTATTGTAACTTTTTTGAGGGTAATTGTAACTTTTCGTGGATGAATTGTAACTTTTTCAGCCGTTATTGTAACGATGGTACAATTTGACCAACAGGCATATCCCCAGATTGCTACCTTGCCCCCCAAAATAAAAAACCCAAAAGGATCCAACCATCCTTTTGAGCTTTATGCGACCGGCTGTTCTCAAAATCAGGAGAGCTCCAGTCCATCTATCATTGCTTTATACAAGCACGCAGATTTTCGATATATTCGTATGCTTCGTCCACTTCTTCCGCCGTGTAGCGCTGCTTGCTTTTCAAGGTGAAGACTTTTTCCTTTACCTCATCAGGAGGCAGGTTCTCGAAAAATAGTACGGTGGATACGAGCTCCAGAAAGCGGGAGCTCTGTTCGTTCATCTGGGTCATGCATTCGTTCAGGTTTGGCATTTCAAGATCGTAGTGGGTCAAGAACTCCTCCCCATTTTCCGTCAGGGCGTAGCGGTATTGGGAGTAGCCCCCTTTGTTCTCTTTCAGCTCGCTTAGGAACCCGAGATTGCAAAGTTCTTCTACTCGCAACGTCACCTCTTCTGAGTATGGTCCGTAAAAATGGAAATTGTACTTTTCATAGAATGGGTAGTTCAGCTTTTTTGCTATGTACACCATTTTCTGTAATTTCTTTCTCCCGATGACTTCTCCTGCCGATGCAAACACCTTCATTAATTTTGCGTGATCTGTCAACAAACCCTTTCATCTCCTAACCTTAGCCGTTGCCTATATTCCTAGTATCTCTTTAATTTTTTTCTTTGCCGTCTTTTTGGATGATAGATCTTCTAGCATGTCTTGTGGAAAATAAAGCTTGTGATCGGTTCTTCTTTTGCCGGATATGGCATCCACAATTTCGGATTCCCTAGAAAGCTCACGAACATCCCCGTTTGGCATAAGCAGGTGAATCGGAAGGCGTTCCTCTTCTTCTCCCGGACGATAGAAGTCATACGGCAGATCGGAGGAGGAATCCACCACCAAATAGTATGCAGGGTCGATACCTGCCTTTTTAAAGAGACTTGTGAGTTCCATCAAGTCCATCATTTGCTTATTAGGATTAAATTCGACGTATTTAAACAAATTCCTGTTCATAAATCGTCGACATAAGTCACTTAATATCGAATCTTCTTCTTCCTGCCAGCATTGGAAGTAATACATAATTACCGCTTCATCAAGCTTTATGTAGTCCTCCACTGATATTTCCTCCTCAAAAAGGGAGTAAAAATGAACAGGATTATATTTGAATGTGTAATTTTCTTGGTGTAATTGTTTGGCACGGTGCAGGATTTTCGTCAAAATAACTTCCGCACTTCTTGTTACCGGATGGAAATATACTTGCCAATACATCTGGTAGCGACTCATGATATAGTCTTCCACCGCATGCATTCCGCTCGACTTGATTACGACCTGGTCTTCCCTCGGACGCATCACGCGCAGAATACGTTCCATATCGAAATGCCCGTAGCTAACACCTGTAAAATAGGCGTCACGCTGCAGATAGTCCATCCTGTCAGCGTCAATCTGACTAGAAATCATGCTGACTACCAATTTATTTTTATACGTTTTGGCAATGACCTCGGCCACATCCTTCGGAAAATCCCTATGGACCTTGCGGAGCACCGCATTCACTTCCGTATCCCCCAACACGATGGCCTGGGTGAAATCCTCATGATCGAGGTGGAAAACTTTTTCAAAGGAATGCGAGAAAGGACCATGGCCCAGGTCGTGCAATAAGGCAGCGCACAAGCATAATAGGCGGTCATCCGGATTCCAGTCCTGCCTTCCTTCAAACCCATCATCAATGATGCGGCGCACAATCTCATACACCCCTAACGAATGGTTAAGGCGACTGTGCTCAGCTCCGTGGAACGTCAAATAGGTAGTACCTAGCTGGCGGATACGACGCAGACGTTGAAACTCCCTTGTACCGATTAAATCCCAAACAACCCTGTCGCGCACATGGATATATCTGTGCACAGGATCTTTAAACACCTTTTCTTCACTCAGTTTTTCCGTAGCATAACTCATGTAATTGACCTCATTATTTTCGGCATAATATTTATCTACTGTTTTCTTGATAACTCTATTATATCGTAAATATTTTACAAGAAAAGGATGGATTGTTTGGATTTACGGGTAAGATGGTTTTAGTCATTTTTCGAATTATGAGTATTTAGGTTAACTCCTGTTAGTCTTCGTTCCGGGTGTTCGCTTATCCAATGGGCGGTGCTTGAGCCTCCTCGGCTTTGCCGAGGCCACTGAAAAAGTACTGAATTTTAGTTCTTGGGTAAACACCGCTGTTGATTTCCGCAAATAGCTTCGCTTTCCGCGGGGCGACAATCTTGAGCCTCCTCGGGCTGCTGCGCCCTGCGGGGTCTCAAGTCTACCGCTACCTCCCGCTGGAGTCGAACACCCTGCACTGCGACAAACAGGGAAACTACCTCTAAGCTTTACCCTACTTGGTTGCTGGTTAGTCTTGCATTTTCTATAAAAGGCGAATAAAAAATCACCTTTGTACGAATACAGAGGCGATTTTATTTTTTTAGCTTTTTCATAATTTTATCTATCAGTTCATCTTCCGTTGGTGCGGATACGGGACGGTTGTTTACGAATGCAAACGACTTCTTTCTTCCCGGCCCGCAATAGGATTGACAGCCCACTTCCACACATGCCCCGTCGTCAACTTTTTTTAGTTTCGGAATCAGGGTTTTCACGTTGGTTGCATCGCAGTCATCACAAATGCGAAACTCATTTGCCATGGTTCTACACAGCCCTTTCTATTCAAAAAGTGATGCGAATCACTTTATCGTTCGTTAACTAAAAGGTATTTTACAGGGAATCATGTGACAATGCAAGTTCGTTTCTAGGAGATTTGAGGCGAAATCGCGACAGATAACAATCTAGTAATTTTTTCTATGAATATGTATAAATATTTTTTTCTCCGTCAAAAATATAGACAGAACGATGATTGAATAAGGGAGTTGGATAATATATGAAAGATCGTCAAGATGCTTGGTCCGAAGAGAATGATTTATTGCTTGCAGAAACCGTACTGCGCCATGTCCGTGAAGGGAGCACGCAGCTGAATGCGTTTGAGGAGGTTGGCGACAAGTTGAACCGTACGTCCGCTGCTTGTGGTTTCCGCTGGAACGCGGTTGTCCGCCATGACTATGAAAAAGCGTTGCAGCTTGCAAAGAAACAGCGAAAGCAACGTCAACGTGCCCTTGGACAGCCTACGAAGAAGCTGTTGTACACGCCGCCTGAAGTTGTTGTGAATGAGGAACTACCTTATGTGTTGGAGCAGATGGAAGAAAAGCCGCTGTCGGAAGCGTTTGAGGCGTTTGAAGCATTTTCGTCTCAACAGCAACCGCAGCTGCCTGTTACCGCCCCTCAAACGAGAGTGGAAAGAAGAGCCGCAGAACTGAAGTCGCAGCCATCGTTTGCTACGTATGGCAGTGGCAACGGAAATGGAGCCACTCTATCGATGGAGCAGGTGATTGGTTTCTTACAAACCATGAAACACTCAAACGTCCATACTAGCGCTCTACAACAGGAAAATGAGAGATTAGTAAAAGAGAATGCCGAACTTTCCCGTGCGAACAACGAACTGGAAAAGCGTGTTCAAAAACTTCAAGACGAGCAGGTGACGGTTCAGGAAGACTACGAAACACTCATGAAAATCATGAACCGCGCCCGCAAACTTGTCTTGTTTGACGAAGAAGACCACGTGCCATCCAAGTTCATGATGGACCGCAACGGTAATTTGGAGAAACTGGCGGAATAGAAATAGAAGGTGCCTGACCCCACTTGAGTTAAAGTGTTAAAGAGGGGTCAGGCACCTTTGTCTTTTTATTGTTTGCCTAGTATTTTTTCGTTCCGTTCCATGATTCTGGCAAAGTATTGTTCGTACCAGTCCATTTCCTGGCCATGCAGGGTGTTGGAGAAAATGGTCCCGCTTATTTCTTTAAGTGAAGTCAGCAATCGCAGCATCACATCTTGCACGTTCAGATTTTGGCCAGTCAGTTCTGTTAGTGATGCCATCACGTTCGGGATTATTGTCGGAAAAGCAAATTTGGTTTGTTCTCCTTGAAGGGAACGTCTGTAAAATTCTCCGATCATAGCAGCCCGTTCGGAGCCGCTTCCATCTATGCACAAATAAATTTGCACAGCGACCCCTCCGCGAATTCGGCGCTGGGAGATGCCTGCGAATTTTCTGTTTTCAATGCTGAGGTCGTAGCTGCCAGGGCAATAGGAGCCAACAATTTCTTTTGCTTCGATGATGTGAGGGATGTCGCGGAACATGTGCTTTGTAAGTTCCCACATTGCGTCGTATCCTCTATTTATATCAATGGACTTCTCGCCTTCCGGAAAAACGAGGGAAATGTTCAGGACCCCCTTATCAAGAACTACTGCCAGGCCTCCAGAGTTTCTGACAATCACTTCATAGCCACAGCTGTTCAAGTAGTCGATTCCTGCTTGAAGGTACGGGAGCCTTGTGTCCTGAATACCGAGCACGATGGTATTATGGTGCACCCACGTCCGGCATACCGCTCCGCTATCACCTTTTCCAACAGACGTACATAACGTGTCGTCCATCGCAAAAGATTGCAGTGCATGAAAAGATGCCCCTAATGAAGTTTGGTCGATAATTCGCCAGCTCGGCTGTTGCAACAGCTGCATGGCTGGCTGGAAAGATGGTTCTGTCATAATCCTTATTGCTCCTCTACAAATCTCGTACTTTTAGGTTCCTTAGCATTATAATACATGCTTTTGTGGAAAGAAAGTGGCTTTGGGGGTCAGACCCCCAAAGGATTTTCTATCTCTCCGTCGAATACTAAAAAGAGGTATGCGCATATTCCGGCGCATACCTCTTTCTTTTTAGAATCAAATTGAAGATCTCACTAACATCCAATCTTAGTTAACCGTTTGTCCTGCCGTGATCAGCGCAAGCTTGTACACGTCTTCTACGCTGCAGCCGCGGGATAGGTCGTTTACCGGTTTGTTCAGACCTTGAAGGATCGGGCCTACCGCTTCGAAGTTTCCTAGGCGCTGGGCGATTTTGTAGCCGATGTTTCCTGCTTCAAGGCTCGGGAATACAAATACGTTGGCGTCACCTTGAATTTTAGAACCTGGTGCTTTCTTTTCCGCAACAGATGGTACGAATGCCGCGTCAAATTGGAACTCTCCATCCACAACAAGCTCTGGTGCACGTTCGGAAGCAATACGAGCCGCTTCCACCACACGCTCAGTTTCAGGGGATTTTGCTGATCCTTTTGTGGAGAAGCTTAGCATCGCGACTTTCGGATCGATACCGAACATTTTCGCTGTTGCCGCACTTTCCACAGCGATTTCCGCAAGGTCGTTGCTGTCAGGGGAGATGTTAATCGCGCAGTCTGCGAATACATACTTCTCGTCATTACGGACCATGATGAACACGCCGGAAGTTTTGCGGACGCCTTCTTTTGTTTTGATGATCTGAAGGGCCGGACGCACTGTGTCAGCTGTCGAATGTGCCGCTCCACTTACAAGTCCCTGTGCACGGTCCACGTGTACAAGCATCGTTCCGAAGTAGTTCGGGTTCATTAATATTTTGCGTGCATCCTCTTCCGTTGCTTTTCCTTTACGGCGCTCCACGAATGATGCCACAAGCTCGTCTAAATGCTCGTACGATTTCGGGTCGTAGATTTCCACGCCATCTAATGTCAGTTTCAATTCGGATGCAAGTCCGTTGATCTCATCCAGATCTCCAACCACGATCGGCTGAACCATATTTTCCGCAGCAAGACGTGCTACTGCAGTCAACACACGCTCGTCGTTACCTTCCGGGAATACAATCTTTATATCTTTGCCTGCTACCTTGTCTTTTAATGTTTGAAATAAGTCACTCACAAAGGTCACTCCTAATCCGCTTTATTTTCGCTTCTATTGTTTAGGATACTCCTTCAACATGGAAAAGCAACCGATACCTTCTATTGTTATCGCTTACAGAAAAAAGTCTTTATTTTCTAAAAAAACTGCTCCACCTATGCCCTACTATTGTATCTGAGCTGCCTCATCCTATTCATGAAGGTTTCACATTTATCCGGTTTGAGACCCTTCACACAATTGTAAAGATTTCGAGCTACATTTATCACCTGTAACTAGATGCTGTCGGGCTCTTTTCCTATAACGACTTTTAAAATAACGTTTAAGCAAACAATTAGACTTTACATAAAAAAATCCAACACCCGATTTTTTTACAGGTTCATGCTCAAACGGTAAATATGGAAAAGAGCTTTAGTTTTACAAACAAGAAGTCATGGCAAAACTGTGATATAGTAAGAAAGGATACATGATACATAGACAATCTTTTCAAGGAGTGATTGTAATGAGTGAAGCAGCTCAAACATTAGATGGCTGGTATTGCCTGCATGATTTTCGTACAGTAGATTGGGGCCTTTGGAAGACGCTTTCGAGCGAAGAACGCCAATCGGCTATTAATGAATTTCTAGGACTTGTAGAAAAATGGAACAATGTCCAGTTAGAGAAAAACGGAAGCCACGCTTTGTACTCGATTGTGGGACAAAAAGCGGACTTCATGATGATGATTCTTCGACCTACTTTGGAAGAATTGAATGCCATTGAAAATGAATTCAATAAAACTACTTTGGCTCAATACACAATCCCTGTGCACTCGTATGTGTCGATTGTGGAGCTTAGCAATTATTTACCGGAAGGCGAGAACCCTTACGAGAACCCGCAAATCCTCGCTAGACTATACCCAGAATTGCCAAAAGCGAAGCATGTCTGCTTTTACCCGATGGACAAGCGCCGCAACGGGGAAGACAACTGGTACATGTTGCCGATGGAAGATCGCCGTCGCATGATGCGTAGCCACGGTATGATCGGCCGTCAGTATGCTGGAAAAGTGAAGCAAGTTATCACTGGGTCTGTAGGTTTCGACGATTACGAGTGGGGTGTTACCTTATTTGCTGACGAAGCACTTCAATTCAAGAAACTTGTTTATGAAATGCGCTTTGACGAAGTGAGCGCACGTTTCGGTGAGTTCGGAGCGTTCTACGTAGGTAACCTTTTGGAAGAGGACAGCGTGTACTCTTTCTTGCATGTGTAAAATAACGAATTTTTTGATGACGTCAAGTCTACTGACTGGATTTCCAGTTTGGTGGCTTGGCGTTTTTTTGATTTAGGCTTTTGGGTTACAACACCCTTACCTCTTCCACCCCTGTCATATTCCTCCTCCAATTTTCATACAATCAAGTAGTGTAGTTTAATTACTTGAATCTTAACACCCGTCTTAGCCCAACCGCTATGTGAACAATAGGTCTATGTGCCATTATAAAGGGTTTGAGGCGTGGAAATGGGAGTTATTTCTCACGATGAAGCAGATAAAAGTTTTGAGGAGGGAATGACAGATGAATCAACAGTTTTCACAGGTAGCAGGTGCCCCTTTTTCAGCGGGGTACGGAGCAGATCCTTACTCATCCTATTTAAGAAACTATGGACAGCAATGGTATGGCGGCGGTGGAGGTGGAGGTTTTCCGATGCAACAGATGCAACCACAACCACAACAGCAAGTTGCAGGTCAGCAAACAGGCATACCATCTTATCCTACTCAATTTCAATCTGGAGGCCAGCAAGGTGGTCCTGATGTGCCAGGTATGCTTCCACTCGAACAATCCTATATCGAAAATATTCTCCGTTTAAATCGCGGAAAGCTAGCAACCGTGTACATGACATTCGAAAATAACCGCGAGTGGAACGCCAAAATATTCAAAGGAATTATCGAAGCGGCAGGACGTGATCACATCATCCTTAGTGATCCGCAAACTGGAAAACGCTATCTGCTCCTGATGGTCTACCTAGACTACATCACTTTCGACGAAGAACTGGACTACGAATACCCATTCAACAGCGGCGGCCAAGGCTTAAGCCAATACCAACCAAGATAACGATAAATAAAAGGGGGCTGACGATGCTGTGTTAACGCATTAACGCACAGCGGGTCAGACCCCTTTTACCGCTTTAAAACTTCAACGCGGTAAAAAACGCAATAAATCAACTAACAACTATTATGCTTTCACAGCTGCGACGATGATGAGTACCCAGCCGATGAGGAATGCGACTCCTCCGAGTGGTGTGATGGCTCCGAGTACTTTGACTCCGGAAAGGGTTAGCACATATAGGCTCCCTGAGAAAAGGATAATTCCGATCAGGAAGGACCAGCCAGCTGCGTTTAATAGGCCGGTGCTGCTGAATCGTTCCATCAGTAGGGCAACAACGAAGAGGCCACCCGCATGGAACATCTGGTAGGTAACACCGGTTTTCCAGATTTCAATCATTCTTTCCGACACTTTTCCTTCAAGGCCGTGGGCACCGAATGCACCCAGCGCGACTGCCAAAAACCCGTTTATTGCTGCTAAGATGATGAATAAATTCACGGTTGTTTTCCACCTTTCTTAAGTTAAGGACTGATATGATAAGAAATACTTCTTCAATATAATGAATTATATAGTATTAGCTTCCCTGGACCAAGCCGTACACCTAAGCTTGTCCTGTTAAAGAACTTGGAAGTACACACAATGTTCACTTCCCCCCTCTCCAAACAAAACAAAAAACCCCTCCACACATATTAATTAGTGGATAGGGCATTAAACTTAAACTTATCTTGAATGAAGATAAATCTGGAGAGCCTGCTTTAGCTCGCGTTCTCTTTTTTTCGTTTGTATATGATAATGATCACCATCTATGTTAGACAAAAAGTCATTATATCCATGTGATTGCAAGAATTCATTGACACTTGTGACATCTTCTCTAGTGGAGAGCAAGTTCTTCTGCCCAACAAAGTCACCATTTACATAAACTTCGTAACGATCGTGGGAAAGCTTTGTCGATGAATCAAAATTGCTGTTCACGTACGCTGCCAAACCCAACATCGTTCCCTCTGTACCACCAGGCATGTAAAACACCTCCATTACTTACTGGGGTGTTTATAGTTTAGGTTACATTGCCGTTTTTAGTATGGTAAGTTGTGGTGGGAAGTTCACTTTAGTTCGTTAGAGAGATAAAAGGGGTCTGACCCCTTTTATTCTTTTTTAAAAATCAAACAACGAATCCCCATTTGCGTCGTCTTCTTTGATTGGTTTGGATGGGACGTTTGCTATTGGTGGTGCTTGGGTTGGTGGTGTGTAGTTTGGTGCTGTTTGTTGATAGGACGCTTGAGGGTAGTGAGGCGTACGGGAAGTAGGAGCATGCACAGCCTCCGAAGCACTTACGCGATCTGCAACATCCGCATCTGTTTCCAGCGCCAACTCACACAACGATTTCATTGCGGCAAGATGCTCGCGCTTTTTTTGTACATTTCCCGTGTCCATCGCCCGCTCAAGCTCCGACTCTAGGCGTGCAAGGACCTTATCGAGTGTAATGCTCATCATTCATCCCTCCTTATTCTAAATCTTACAATGTCATTCTTAGTAGTACGGCGATATCATCAAATACACAATAACTCCGGTCAAGCTGACATATAACCACAACGGCATCGTCCAGCGCGCTATTTTGCGGTGGCGTTCTTTGTGCATGCTAAGGCCTGTAGCCAATGAATACAACGCCAACGGTACAATCACTACCGCCAACACGATATGAGTCAGCAGAATGAAGAAGTAGATGGAACGGATGATTCCTTCCCCGCCGAATGGAGTTGATTCAGTAAGCGAATGATACGTCACATATGTAACCAAAAACAGTGTGGTGGATGTAAATGCCGCCAAAATAAATCGGCGGTGCACGGTAATATTTTTCTTCTTGATCGCAATAAGGGCACACACCAAAAAGACAAAGGTGAAACTGTTGAATATCGCATTCATCATCGGCAGAAAGGTCAAGTCCACGTGAGCAAGCCCTTCATATTGGGGCAGGAAAAACAATACCACCACTAACGCATTGACCGCGATAGAGATACCGATAATCCATGGCAAATAATTTATTTTTTTCATAAGGAAACTCCTTTTACACATAGTACCCGTTCTGGCCGGGTTTTATTGGTGAATCTTTCGGGGCGAACTTTAAGCACGGGCTTCCAGAAGATCGGAGGACGGCAACGGAAGGAACTTGGTTCGTTTTAAACCCGAATGCCCTGCAGCCTTTCGGAAACTTGGCATCCCATGTCACATAATAATGCTTGCATTTCAAGCAGTTTATTCGACTAGCCACCCTTCTTCCCTCCCTTTCGCAACCATGCTTTGTCCATCCTTCATTCTACCATCTTCCATCTCCGCATAAAATATTAAACCTGCGGAGAATCCACCCCACAGGTTTCTTGTTCAAGATTTATTCATATTTATGGAGGCGATGCTTGCAGCCAAATCCTCTACAGTCTCTTTCACCGTATCAACGGTTCGCCTCATATTGTGGGAAAGGTCCACCTGATGATCGGCAGCTTTTACAACCTCTCCCATTTCCTCCGTCAATTCAGATGAGGATGCGACAAGGTCATTTACGGAATGGACGATTTCATTGACACCCATACTGATCTCTTCCATCGTGACGGTAATGTGGGTTCCCTGTGCCAGCAACGTTCCACTACTTGTGGCGATTTCTTGGAACAGGTTGGCTGATGCTTCATTTTTTTCGTTCGTTTCCTCAATCGTTTCCTTGAACAATTGGAATTCTTTCAGCACTTCATTGGTATCTTCCTGAATGCGGCCGGTGATGCTGTTGATCTGCTTGGAAAAGAGATCGGTCTGTCCGGAGAGCTTGCGAATCTCTTCTGCCACAACAGCAAATCCTTTTCCAGCCTCTCCTGCACGTGCCGCTTCAATCGATGCATTGAGGGCAAGTAGGTTTGTCTGGGTCGTAATTTCTGTTATCCCTTTCAGGAAGCTGTTCGCCTCATCGATATTCACTTTTATTTTCGAAAATCTATCTACTATCGTTTCGGTCTCTTTTGAAGATTGGTGCATGACAGCAACCATCTCTTTCAATGATTCCGCACCTCTTTTGGAAAGGCTCTCCATCCCTTCTAGGTTGCGTTTCATTTCATCCACAATACTGTATATCTCTTGCGTACTGGCAGAGGCCTGCTCGGTTACGGCAGATATTGCGGCTGTTCCCTCATACTGCATCGAAACTTTTTCGGTCACCTGTGCCGAACGCTGCTTGATCCCAGCCGATTCCTCCAAATTATTTTCAGCTACAACCAGAAGCTCCTTCATGACAACTTGAAGACGTTGGTTAGCCCCAAGACTTCCATTCATGAGCTGTTCGATATTCTGACCCATCGTCGCGAGTGATGTTTCTATCTGCCCAAACTCGTCTCTTCTGACAGATTGATCCGCTTCATACAGAAAATTTCCATCCTGATATGCATTCACTCGTCCAAGCACTTGATTTACACCTTTGTTGAAAGCATGTCTGAACGATAACAGTGCAAGAATGGGCACAAACACAAGGATGGCAAGCGTCAATAATGTCCATCGTTCAGTAGACGACACTTTAGCCTGGATGACCTGTCTATTTTCATCGTTGTATGCTTGCAGGAACTCCATTCCCCCTACATTTGCCCGCTCCACCTGGTTCCTGGCCTTAGCCAAATCTTCTGATGTCGTAATCCGCAGTCGGTCCATGTTGGCTGCGTTGGAAACGTCGCTGATGGTGTCGAATTGTTTGGACAATGTTCCATGTGAAACAACAAAATACTGCTTCCATTGTCCTAATTCTTCAAATTCCGTAAAATAAGGCTCGAATTCCTGTAGCTTTTCTTCTGTTTGCCCTAAATTTTCTTCTATTTTTTCAATATGCGCTTTGGAATACCCATTGGATACGACAAAATACATATCTGCCAAAGTGCTCTGATAGGATTGAACTAATTCAAAATAGCTTTCATTCAGCTTCGTGATCTCATCCAACTCCTTGACCCCTTTTTGCACCTGCATGCTATTCATCCAGATAACAAGCGATGCAGCGAGTCCTATTCCCCCAATCAAACAGATCAATACTATTAGTCTTTTCCTCATGCTCCCCATTCTTCTTCCCCCTAGTAAAACTGTCATCTACACATGAAACCGTTTGCACAAATTGATATTGTCGTTTTCTCTCTTTACTTATTATTTCGGCAAAATGCGCCTGGGTCTTTAATATGATTAATAAATATTTCTTCCGATTGCAAAAAAAAGAACACGCAGGACTGTTTCATTCCCTGCGTGTTCTTTGAAAATTATGATCCGTTATTTTTTTCTTTATTGATCAATAATTGCTTCAACTCTGCAATTTCGTCGGTGATCTTTGCCAATTCTTTTTTACTGATCTCAAGTTTCTCTTCCTTCGTTTCTTCTTCCTTTGCTTCCTGGATGTTATTTAGGATTTCCCCGACGATCAGGTTCAGGACAATGAAGGTCCCAACAAGAATGAAGGCGACAAAGTAGACCCAGGATAAAGGACTTTCAGCAAAAATCGGACGGAAGATTCCGCTTGCCCAGGACTCGAGTGTGATGACTTGGAATAGTGTCACAAGGGCGAGGTGCAGCGATCCGAAGTATTCCGGTGAGATTTCCCCAAAAAACATGACGCCCAAAACAGCAAAAATATAAAATACTAACGATAATAGCATCATGATGGTCCCCAAGGACGGGATTGTCTTCAGGAATGCCGTCACAAGCCTTTGCAAGGACGGGACAACGGTAACGGCACGCAGGACCCGGAATACCCTCAGGATCCGGATAGCGGAAATGAAGTACGTTCCACTGAAGAAAAGTACCCCTGCCACAATGAAAAAGTCAAAGAGATTCCACCTGCTGCGGAAGAAGTGGTGGATCTTTTTCTCCGCCAATATTCTCAAAATAATCTCTATTGTAAAGAACCATAAAAAGAAAACTTCAAATCCATGAATGATGTCGTAGTATTCCGCTCTCAACAACGGGTAGGTTTCTACACCTATCAATATCGCGTTCAATAGGATGACGAACATTACCGCATTTGTAAAATAGCGATGTCCGACTATATGTTGTATCGGTGTTTTCCAAGTTTGCATTCGTGCACTTCCTCTAGATATTCTTGTTTATTTCTATGGCGTCAATCGCCAATCGATTTCTTCCTCGCCGATTTTAGTCAGTATGCCATTCACTCTTGAAAAGGGCCTACTTCCAAAAAATCCTTTTCGTGCAGAAAATGGACTTGGATGAGGGCTTTTGATGATGTAGTGGTGGCTGTTTGTGATCATGGGTTCCTTCTGTTCGGCATGCTTGCCCCAAAGGATGAAAATCACCGGTTTCTCCCTATCATTCAACACCTGTATCACTTCATCGGTAAAACGTTCCCAGCCCTTCCCTTTATGGGAGTTCGGTTCCCGTTCCCTGACTGTTAAAACCGTATTTAATAATAACACACCTTGAGCAGCCCACTCCATTAAAAAACCATGAGGGACAGGCTCTATTCCCATGTCTTCTTGTAATTCCTGATAGACATTTTTCAGAGATGGAGGCACCCGGATCCCCTTCTGGACGGAAAAGCTCATACCATGGGCCTGATCTTTGCCATGGTAGGGGTCCTGTCCAATAATGACGACCTTCACGTCCTCATAGCCTGTCGCCTGAAACGCAGAAAAAATGGCCTCTTTATGCGGGTAGACACTTCTAGAGGCATATTCATGGTCGAGAAAGTCCATCAACCTTATGTAATAGTCCTTGCATGATTCTTTTTCCACCAATGACTTCCATGCACCACTGAGATTTTCCACTTGCATGCCCCTCCGTCCCTTTCTGTCATTCCTACTTTATCATATTGGAATTCATTTTGGGTCTGGGAAGTTTTGTGGATGCATGGTTTTGCTTGTATTTTTTCATACTAACGACGAGCCTATCATTCAGGAATTGAAGTCTGGATATGTTATAGTGGAACGTAAAGGTTAAGAGCTTCATTAATGTATTGAATTCCTATCTACTTCCATATAAAATATTTGGGTAGTTCTTTTTCATAATGTTTCATACTATTTCAGTGAATTTGTTACTTTTTACATAATTGTTTATCATAATCAAGCGATTGTGCTAAACATTCTTTTGAGACTAGTACATAAAGCGAGGTTCTAACTGTGAGTAAAAAAGAAAATCCGACTTCCTTGATCGTCATCTTTGGTGCAACCGGTGATTTAGCGAAACGTAAGCTATATCCTTCCATCTATCGTCTTTATAAGAATGGAAGCATCTCCAAAAACTTTGCTGTAGTCGGCGTGGCAAGACGTCCACTTTCCAATGAGGAGTTCCGATCGAACGTATCTGCCTCCGTTAACAGTGTGGCAAACGGTGACAGTAATGTCGAGGAGTTCAGCTCCCACTTCTACTATCATCCATTTGATGTAACAAGCAGTGAGTCCTACCAGCAGCTTAAGGGGCTTTTGGGCGATCTGGATTCCGACTACGCTACAAACGGTAATCGCATCTTCTATCTAGCGATGGCACCAGAATTCTTCGGTACAATCGCTTCCAATCTGAAATCGGAAGGGTTGACGGAAACGGACGGCTGGAAGCGTCTTGTCATCGAAAAACCATTCGGTCACAACCTTCCTTCCGCAAAAGACCTGAACGCCGAAATCCGTGAAGCTTTTGATGAGTCGGAGATATACCGTATCGACCATTACCTTGGGAAAGAGATGGTCCAGAATATCGAGGTAATCCGTTTTGCTAATGCCCTTTTCGAACCGCTTTGGAACAACCGTTACATCTCCAATATCCAGATCACTTCGAGTGAAGTGCTGGGAGTCGAGGACCGAGGTCGGTATTACGAGAGCTCCGGAGCTTTAAGGGATATGGTGCAGAACCATATGCTTCAAATGGTGGCCTTGCTTGCCATGGAACCCCCGATTAAGCTGAATCCGGAAGAGATCCGCAGCGAGAAGGTCAAGGTGCTTCGTGCGATGCGTAAAATCGGTCCGGATGATGTGGAGGATTATTTTGTACGCGGTCAGTATGGAGCCGGAATCGTGGATGGAGATCAGGTTCAGAGCTACCGTGACGGGAACTCTGTCGATACCAATTCCAACACGGAGACGTATGTTGCCGGGAAGCTTCTAATTGATAACTTCCGCTGGGCAGGGGTACCAATCTACATCCGTACCGGAAAAAGAATGAGTGAAAAGTCCACGAAAGTGGTCGTTCAATTCAAGGATATTCCGATGAACCTTTACTACAATCGCGGGGAAAAGGTGGATCCTAACCTCCTTGTTATCAACATCCAGCCGGAAGAGGGCATCACCCTACATTTAAATGCCAAAAAATCGGGTAAGGATATTACAACGACCCCAATCAAACTGGATTATACAAACAACTGCATCGACGGGTTCAACACACCGGAAGCTTACGAGCGCCTCATCTATGATGCGATGCGCGGTGACATGACGAACTTTACGCACTGGGATGAAGTGGCCCTATCTTGGAGCTTTATCGATGAGATCTCCAAAGCCTGGGAAAACACCAGATCATTCGACTTCCCGAACTACGAATCCGGTTCTATGGGACCGAAGCAGGCGGATGAATTGCTTCATAAAGATGGCTTCCACTGGTGGCCACTATAGGCTGTCGGCGTATCGACCCGCTTGACTTTTGAGCGATTGCGGTTGCGGTTGCACTTGCACGAGCCAAATTCGAAAGGAGTTTTTTACACATGAAAGTATATGACGTATCTTCCCCGATTTTCACGGGAATGCCTGTTTATAAAAACAAACCTGAAAAACAGCCGAAACAAACGACTAACACGAACGGTTATGTAACCGAAACCCGCCTTGAGCTGGATGTTCACACCGGTACACATGTGGACGCACCTCTTCATATGGTGGTAGATGGGGAAACGATCGAAACGTTACCGTTGGACAAGCTCGTTGGTCCATGCAAAGTGTTCGACCTGACATCTGTTGAGGACCGGATTACGGTGAAGGATATTGAAGGGCTAAATATTGAGAAGGACGATTTCCTGTTATTTAAAACGAAAAACTCCTTTGATGAAGAATTCAATTTTGACTTTGTGTTTGTCGCGGAGGACGCTGCAGCGTACTTGGCTGAAATCGGCGTGAGCGGCGTTGGTGTGGATGCACTTGGCATCGAGCGTAGCCAAGAGGGCCACCCGACACACAAGACACTTTTCGCGGGTAACGTGATCATCATTGAAGGCTTGCGCCTGAAGGATATCGCAGAGGGCGAGTACATCATGTGTGCTGCGCCATTGAAACTGAGCGGCGTGGATGCTTCGCCAGCTCGTATTGTCTTGATGGATATGAAGTAAGTTTGGTGAGATTTTTGACCACTCTGCCCCGCGGAATTTGGGGGTGGGGTGGTTTTTTGTTTATTTTGAGTTTGTTTTGGGGCATAAAGTCGTTTGTGGTAGCTGGGGTTTCGGATGATATCAATAATTCTGGAAATATATCAAGAAAACTCGGGATATATCAATAAATTTTGAGATTTATCAAGAAAACTCGGGTGGATATCAACAAAAAAACGCATATATCAATAATTACTGGATGATATTAGGAGGTTCCACACAAGCTTGATGGGCCGGGCCCTCGGATATCAACCAAGTTTTCATTTTATCAACCAAGTCGCCCATTTATAAACCAACTTTCAACTATATCAACCAACTCCCTTCACTTATCAACCAATCTCCAAATCCCTCACCACACAAAAAAACCAATCCACAGCCCCTGCTCACAAGCAGCAACCATGAATTGGTCCAATTTCCATCATTCAATTAATCAATTATTTCATCCACTCCGTATGGAAAATACCTTCCTTATCCACACGTTGATACGTGTGAGCACCGAAGTAGTCACGTTGCGCCTGGATCAGGTTCGCAGGCAACGTCTCGGAACGGTAGCTGTCATAGTATGCCAGCGCGCTTGAGAAGGATGGTACAGGTACGCCGTGCTGGATGGCAACGCCAAGGATCTCACGAAGTCCACCTTGGTAGCTCTCCACGATCTCTTTGAAATAAGGGTCAAGCAACAGGTTAGCAAGTCCCGCTTCACGATCATATGCTTCCTTGATTTTTTGCAGGAATTGCGCACGAATGATGCAACCGCCGCGGAAGATCATTGCGATCTCGCCGTATTTCAGATCCCATCCGTACTCTTCGGATGCTGCACGTAACTGAGCGAAGCCTTGAGCGTAGGAGCATATTTTGCTCATATACAACGCTTTGCGCACGCTCTCGATAAATGCATCTTTGTCTCCTGTGAACCCAACAGTTTCTGGTCCGCGAAGGATGCCGCTCGCCTTCACGCGCTCTTCTTTCATCGCGGAGATGAAGCGTGCGAAAACGGATTCTGTGATGATTGGAAGTGGAACACCCAAGTCCAATGCACTCTTACTTGTCCATTTACCAGTTCCCTTTTGACCTGCTGTATCAAGGATGACATCCACTAGTGGCTTGCCTGTTTCGTCGTCCACTTTAGTGAAGATGTCTGCAGTGATTTCGATCAGATAGCTGTCGAGCTCGCCTTTGTTCCATTCTGCGAAGACTTCGTGAAGCTCTTGTGCAGATAGTCCTAGCACATTCTTCAATAAGAAGTACGCTTCACTAATCAGCTGCATGTCGCCGTATTCGATACCATTATGCACCATTTTCACATAGTGGCCGGCACCGTCCGGACCGATGTAAGTGCAGCAAGCGTCACCTTCCACTTTTGCGGAAATGCTCTTCAGGATGTCCTTCACTAAATCGTATGCTTCTTTCTGACCACCAGGCATGATAGAAGGACCTTTTAACGCTCCCTCTTCTCCACCGGATACGCCTGTACCGATGAAGTTCAAGCCAAGCTCGCCAAGCTCCTTGTTACGACGGATTGTGTCCGTGTAAAGAGTGTTCCCGCCATCGATCAGGATGTCGCCCTTATCAAGATGCGGTTTCAACGATTCAATTGTTGCATCCGTCGGTCCGCCCGCTTTCACCATCAGTAAAATTTTGCGAGGGGATTCCAATGATTGTACAAATTCTTCAATGTTGTATGTACCTTTGAAATTTCTTCCTTCTGTTTCTTGCAGGAATTCTTCTGTTTTTTCCGGCGAACGGTTGAATACGGAAACGGAATAGCCTCTGCTTTCAATGTTCATTGCAAGGTTCTTACCCATTACCGCTAAACCGATAACACCGATTTGCTGCTTTGCCATATTATAAAAACTTCCCTTCTTCAAGGTAATTTGTTTCGCGATAGTCCGAATTGAAAATACCATACAAAGCCACGTCGAATCAAGCTTTATACCTATTATAACCTATGTTCGGAGAGTGAAGCGTTTACACGGGTTGAAATTATTATTTCCTTATTCTTTTCCGTTCTCTTCCATCACATACCGCTTTGCCCATGCTTTCAAAAAATTAGTTCGCACGGCAAGAGTCGCCACCATCATGGCATCGGAGATTTTGCCTTTATCCTCTGTTGAGAAGGCGTCATGTTTTTGTAAAAAATGTTGGATTTCTTTTTTAATGTTATCTTCTGATAATAATTCGGTCTGGTTTATCAGATTTTCGTACATGCCTCCGTACGCTCTGTAAAACTGAACCGGACTGATGATATCATCTTCCCGCTCTACCGGGTTATTGAAAATAGAGCCTAACACCTTCCGTATCGCTTCAAAATCAAGCAGCACTTTCAGATCTTTAACTATAAAAAGGAGCGCCACCTGGTCGATAGAATACTTGCGCCCGACCTGAGGGGCACCTATATACTCTTTTATCTCGCGTTTTACCCAATTCTTCAGAGCGTGTTCCGTATAGTCCGTGCTTTCGAGTTGATTGCCGAGCCAGACGATATTGGACATCGTCAAGCCGACCTCCTCTTTCCCTTTTTTCAGCAAAAGATTTTGGAAACTTTTCGGCATGTCCTGTCTATTTTCAACAGAACGCACTCCATGTTCCAACTTCACCAAAAACTCCGCCATCTCCATTCTGGTCCACTCTTTCCCCATGGCCAAACACACCCTCTTCGTCCGTCATTCTTGCATTAATAGTAAAATGGTAAACCGTTTTCGTCAAATTATGTCAGACACTTTAATTGAAATATTAAACGTTTCAATCTATAATAAAAGCAAGAGAGATAGAGGTTCATAAGACCTCAAAACAATCAGGAGGAGAAACATGGCAAAGCGTATATTCTTTTTTATTTTAACGAACGTACTTGTGTTAACAACGATTTCCATCATCTTTATGGTGACTGGTGCAGGAAACTATATTCAAGACGGCGGAATTGACTATGGCGCACTATTGATCTTCAGTGCCATTATCGGTTTCACTGGTGCTTTCATTTCCTTGTTGATGTCCCGCTGGATGGCCAAGAAAATGATGAACGTGAAGGTCATCGATCCAGATGGTCCGATGAGTGGAAAAGAGCGTCAAATTGTTGAAATGGTTCACCGTATGTCTCGCGCTGCTGGCATTACGAAAATGCCGGAAGTCGGAATCTACCATTCTCCAGAAGTAAACGCATTTGCAACGGGTCCTTCCAAGAACCGTTCGTTAGTTGCTGTTTCCTCTGGTCTATTACAAGAAATGGATGATGCTGCCATTGAAGGTGTTATCGCCCATGAGGTTGCCCACATCGCCAATGGTGATATGGTAACAATGACTCTATTGCAAGGTGTTGTGAATACATTTGTAGTATTCCTTGCACGTATCGCAGCATTTGCCGTTTCCCGTTTTGTTAAGGAAGAAATGGCACCAATCGTGCATTTTATTGCCATCATCGTGTTCCAGATCGCATTCTCGATTCTTGGAAGTCTTGTGGTATTCGCCTACTCTCGTTACCGTGAGTTCCACGCAGACCGTGGAGGCGCAGACCTAGCTGGAAAAGACAAGATGGTTCATGCATTGCGTTCCCTTCAGGCTTACACTGGCCGTGTATCCGAAGAGAAGGACACTGCTATTGCATCCCTTAAAATTAATGGTAAGAGAAAGAGTTCCCTTTTCTCTACACACCCTGATTTAAATGAGCGTATTCGCCGTTTAGAAGCGAAATAATTATTTGCATATAAAAGAGGTAGCCGGATTAAAACGGCTACCTCTTTTTCTTTATCCTGCTATTATGTTGCGCTTCTCATTCCTCTTGAAATCAATGTCAGCAAGAATACGAAGATTGCTGCACCGATGATGGCTGGGACGATTGCAAAGTCAGCAATGACAGGGCCCCAAGATCCGAATAATGCGCGACCAATCCACGCTCCGACAAGACCTGCAAGCATAGCTCCCAAGATTCCTCCTGGCATTCCTCCTGGTGCGATGGCACTTCCGATCATACCGATTACAATTGCTATTAAAAGGGTAATTAATAATCCTAACATAATGTTTTCCTCCTCTTACTTTTATATTGTTTTACTTGTTACAGTGTATATTTCCGTTGGTAGAACTTTTTAAACTTCCAATAGAAATACTCGTAAAAGATTTCCTTTTTCTGTGCTATTATTAAACTAATTATATGATTGCAAAACACGTTTAATGAGAGGAGCAATCACATTGCCAGATATTCAAGATTCCGTTATTATTTCCAAGCCAGTGGAAGAGGTATTTTCCTTCGCCTCCAATTTGGACAACTCCACACAGGTCATGGAAAATGTGGTCGCTATCGAAAAGCTGACAGATGGTCCCTTAAATGTGGGAAGCAAGTTTAAAGAGACGCGCGAGATCCGTGGGCGCAAAGCCTCATCCATTATTGAGTTCACGGAATACATTCCAAATGAGCGTTATGCAGTAAAAAGCGAAACCAACGGGTTGAAGGTCATCTACTATTATGATTTTAAGCCTACTGTTGAAGGTGGCACGAAGGTGCATTTCCAAGGGGATATTCATACATCAGGGATCATTATGAAGTTGACCAAGCCAATCATCCGAAAAATCCTGAAAAAAGAAGATGGGGATCATCTTAACCAACTGAAGCGTCTGATTGAAGGTACAGCAGATGAAGTTGAAACGGAAAAAGAAGAGAAATAACCGGGCAGTGTCATCTGCCCGGATTTTTAATAAGAGGTAGCCTAACATGACCATGAGAAAATTTCTTGTCCCGACTATTATTACATGTGGAATATTCCTATTCCTGAGTCCTATCTTCGCACACCTGACAGACAATCTTCATCCCATTGTTCTCTTTGTAGTGTTTATTTGTATTTTGGCAGCAACCGTATCCGTTTATTTATTTGTGATGAACCTCTCGCTCACTATCCCACGAAGGGTATTTTATGGCTGCTTTTTCCTTTACACGATCGCCCTGCTCATTCTCCTATTCATACGTCCTAATGAACAAAGCATGGAGTACTTTAACCTAATGCCCTTTGATACCATCATTTTCTATCTCTCTGGTAAAGTCCACTGGGTTATTGCCTTCTATAACTTGGCGGCTAACATTGGCTTGTTTATTCCGTTTGGGATCCTTTTGAGACAGCGTACAGTTAACAAACTGATTCTTACCATCCTCCCGTTTCTGTTGGTAAGCGCGATTGAAATCACCCAATACCTGACACGCAGAGGGAGCCTTGATATAGATGATTTGATTCTGAATGTATTTGGATTTTATATCGGATACGGGCTGTATCCTTGGTTCCAAAAGGTGATTATAGTTAGGTAACCTTTAAAATAGGCTATAAACCGTTGCGCGCCTTCCACTACGATCAACTGGATTTCTGCATTTCCAATTAATTAACTACACACTTAGGAGGAGAGCCACTTTAAGCTCTCCTCCGTATTTTTTTTGTTACCTATGCTTCTTTCCTTTTCCTTTCTTCTTCTCTTGTACATCATCTAGTAGTATTGCGTTTGCAAGCAGACGGTAACTGTTTTCTGTGTGGGCTCGGAACAACAGGTCGTTTGCAAATAAGGTTATATTTGCACCGCTTTCAACTGTGGTTGTAAATGCCCATGTCTGCCCCTTTACTTTTTCTTTTCCAGGCCACCAGCCGGCAACGAAATAATCCTCCGTATCTTGCACTTGGATCAATGTTTCGGCTCCGTCTGGTACACTTGTAATCCATGACCCAGATGTACCGTATAAGATTTCCTCCGTCCCATAACCTGAAGTAAGGAAGGAGTCTGTGTTTACAAACGTTTTAAGGAGTCCTTCATGCGTGAATTTTGTGTGGGTAAAATCAAAGCCTTCCAGAATTCCGCTATGTTTTACTGCCTGAAGGACTCTGCCGCCAATGCCAATGTAAGATGTTCCTGCAGCGATAGCCTCATTATCCACCTGTCCTGTCGGGTCGACGATAACATCCGCTTCTTCTACACTAGTAATCTCAAAACCTAACTGCTTTAAAACAAACCGGCTTGCACCACTGCCAATTACGGCTACTTTAGGCGTTCCTTCCAGTTTTTCCACCTTCGATTTATTGTCTAATGGAACCACTTCCAAGTAGTAGCTGTCTTTAATCGCCATTAAATCCTTTCGGTGAATGACATAGTCGCCTTTGCTGTAGCCATTGCCATCAGCAGTAGCTACGCTTACTGATTTTCCTGTGCTTAACAGTTCGTTAACTGCTTTGACCGCTTCGTTGTTCACATTTTTAACAACATAGTGCCCTTTGTTCTTTTCCACTGCTGTTGTAGGATATTCAGCTTCTGACACTGCTTCCGCTACTCCTTCAAAAGCATCTTCTATACGTACTTCTTCGATTGTAAATCCACGCAGATCCGGGAAGTTTACGACGATGGCATCATACATGGCGTTCCAGTCTGAAATGTCATCCCCTTGATAAAGGACAGCATTCGCATATCCACGCTTCGCCTGCTTCATCGGTACAACATACGTACCTTCCGGATAGTTGATTCCGTCTATTTCTACCGTAGCAGTTGTTTTTTCTACTTTTATTCCATTTCTCAATAGGTACTCTACCATTTCTGCCGCTTCCCATTTATTCTTTTGAAGGTCGTGCATGGGAAGTACATAATATTCCGGGAAGAAGTTCTCATTTTCACCGCGGTCACGACCGATTACTTCACCTTCTTGATTAACTAGGTGCTGATCGACCGCCTGGTTATCTTCGCCTTCTACACCGCGTTTAAATAATTCTAGTTGTTGTTTGAAAAGGTCATCTTTATTTTCCAATACGAAATTTGTTGCCCCTAATCCAGTGTGTACCATGGCATAAAGGGATTGCTGATTTAATCCCGGCACCTCAATCGTATGCCCAAGTGAACCATGTAACATGGAATAGATGGCCGTGTATGCTGGCGTCATGTCATCCCAGCCATTTTCATAGTCCTCATAAGGAATAGCGTAAGATTCATAGTCAGAGTTTGCCACTCCTGCCTGTCCCATTGCATGTGCCTGTTCAAGCATGTTATCGAGCAACAGGTCATATTCGAAGTTCGGATTATGCGGTGGCGTGCATGGTTCTATTAAAAAATCATTCACATATCCATGCATATCCAAGAAGGACAACGGAGACCATTTGGCAATCTCTTCTGTTACATAAACGGACTCTTGTTGCGTTTGAAAAGCGTTATCCCGATTTAAGTCAAATCCGTTGATATTCGCACGTGTATTATGAACTCGTCCATCAGGATTATGGGTAAAATTAAAAAGAAAAATCACATGTTCCAACGCCTCTTCTACATTCAGCGTGATCTCCTTTTCAGCGCCACTCTCATCTACCGTTTTAAAAGTGATTTCCTCATCCTGTGCAAGTTTTCGGAACAGTTCAACCTGTGCGTCCACACCTTCCACTTCATCTGGGTGGATATTATTGAACCAGATTGGAACCTGATAATCTCCAATGGTTCCATCCTCTATTTTCCGCAAAAGCTCTGCCGGATTTTCCAAGGCTACAGGTAGGGTTTCATTCAAGTATTTTTCTACTGCAGCCTGGTCCTTTGCCAGTGTAATAAAATGAATGTCCCGTCCTTCATAGGATTGTCCAAGTGACTTGTATTCTATGAATCTTTCATTTTTCGTTTGAGCAGCTTCTGTAATTTCATTAAGTTCCGGCTTTAATTGCTCAAATTTCAAATATTCGTCATAAACATTGTATGTAATTTCTTTACTTAACTTTTCGCCAGTATCTTTATTTGTTACTGTCAAATCGTATGTAGCGATAAACTCCGGATATAGGACTCTTATATTTCTTGGGGCCAGATTATCTGTTCCAAATAAGAGGTCAAAGTCGAGGACTGCCTTAATGGTAGTGGTTTCCCCTACATATGCAGGTGGCTCTGCGAATGTAATGAACGGTTCTCCCGTATAATCGTTATCCTCTGAGTTGTAAGTTTTCCACTCTTCCAATGGCTTGTCACCAAAGGTCCATTCTAGCTTTTCAAGCGGGATCCTTTCTCCAAAATCAATTTGTACTTCCATCTGTCTTTTTTCCGTCATGGAAACGGTGGAAATACTTGTCGATATCTCTTCTTCTGCTACTGTTTGAATGATGCTTTCTGCCTGAGTCCCCTGCATTGGGATTGCCACAGATAGAAGCATCCAAACAGATAAGAAAGCAAAAAACGGCTTTCTCCAGTTCCAGTTCATCTCTCCAGCTCCTTCGTCATGTTCATGTGCAGTGAGTTTTCAATAATTTTAAAATTAAAAAAACTCCTGTTTAGAACGATACTAGTAGTGCCTGACGGTTCATAGAGACAAATGAAACGATTCTTTCTCCTACAAAAGCATGAAAAAAGACAGCCTCAGATGGACTGTCCAACTTCTTGCCTATATTACTTCCAAAACTCTACTTCTTTGCAAATCCCTGTTTTTCCATAAAATCTTTCATATGCATTCTTTTTGGTTCCCTCAGCATGCCCGCCATCTGGCTTGTCCATGTATCTGAACGTTTCCCCTGAGTGCGTCCATGATAATAGGCTGAAATCTCTTTGTTATAGTCCTCCAATTGCTCTTTGTACAACGTTTCATCCTGTTGGTACATCTCTTCATGGTAGATGTTCTCTAAAGGCAAGCGCGGCTTAACGCCGGTATCCTGTGCCGGATAGCCGATAGCAAGTCCGAACAAAGGTATGGTGTTGGCTGGCATTTTCAATAGCTCAGCAACCTCTTCAATATTGGTGCGGATCCCACCGATATAGCAGATACCAAGGCCCATGCTTTCTGCAGCAACAGAAGCGTTCTGTGCAGCGAGTGACGCGTCGATGACGGCTACCATGAACTTTTCCGTGCTTTCGATGGAGGCTGTGACGTCTGTCTCTTCCATTTCACCAATTAATGCGTGCCTACGGAAATCCGCGCAGAAAACAAGGAAGTGGCCATTTTCTTCTACATATGGCTGGTTTCCTGCAAGCTCAGCCAACCTTTTTTTCTTCACCTTATCTTTTACTCCAATAATGGAATAGGCTTGTACAAAGCTTGACGTTGAAGCTGCCTGTGCACTTTTAACAATTGTTTTTATTTGTTCATCGCTTAAAGCTTTGTTTTCAAATTTTCGAACGGATCGGTGCGAAAGAATGGTTTCGATAGTCGGATTCATGGTAATTCCCCTCCAGTAGTCTTTTTTCCATTGTACACAGGAGAGGAATCACTTTTCCACTTTAACCGCTCGCACTATTTATCCCGAGGCTTTAATCCATCCATCAAAAAGGAAATGGCCGTTTCTAGCTCTTGATCAAAATTCTGTTTTTGATCAAGAAAGCGTTGCGTGAAGATCGTTCCCGCAATGGTGGATACTGTAAACCGGATGATTGTTTCGGGTGGGAGATTTTTCAGCTCCCCTTTTTCCTGGAAGTGTATCACCACTTTTGTAAAGTTGGGAAGGATGACTTCCTTGAAGAGGGTGAAATATGGCTTTTGAAACTCTTCATGGAACGCCACTTCCTGGATGAATATTTTTAGGATTGGGAAGTTCTGTTTTATAAATTCATAGCGGTTGTATGCCAGTTTTCTTAGGAATGCTTCATAGCTGTCATACTCCCCCTCGAGCACTTCTTTGGAGAACGATTTGGCGAAATGTGGTGCGACAAACTTGGCTACTGTCGGGGATACGATGGACAGAAGCAATTCTTTTTTCGTTTTGTAATGCCTGAAAATGGTGCCCTCCGCTACCCCCGCCTTTTTGGCAATTTCATTCGTAGAGGTGGCGGCATACCCCTTCTCGGCGAATGTTTCGATGGCCGCCTCCAGTATTTTTCGATGCTTTTCACTCATTTTCTTTTCATCTTGATTGTTCATGCCTGCCCCTTTCCGCACTATGAACCTATGTCGGACGGTATTTTTTTAATGCTCTTATATTTAGTAGGATAAACAGAAGGGAGAATCCAAACAGCAGTAGAACGTTTCCGACTATTTCTTCAAGTCCCTTCCCTCTAATCATAATATCCTTCATCGCTTCCCCTGCATAGGTCAAAGGCATGACCAAGCTGATTTTCTGGAGCCAATCCGGCATGGCCTCAATGGAAAACAGGCCGGAAAAGAAGACTTGCGGCACGACAACTAGCGGAATGAATTGGATCATCTGCAGCTCGTTACGGGCAAATGCAGATAATAAGGTTCCAAGTGTCAACGCTGTAATCGCCACAGTGAATGTGACAAATAGGATGGAGAGTATACTTCCTGCCATCTGAATGTCCAGAACGTATATGGTAAACAGGACGATGATGCTAGACTGGATGAGGGTAAATATTCCGAAGCCAGCCACATACCCGGTCACAAGCTCCCACCTCTTGATCGGTGTAGCCATCAGGCGTTCGAGCGTCCCACTTGTACGTTCCCTGAGAAAAGAAACCCCTGCAATCAAAAAGACGAAAAAGAAAACGAAGAAGACAATAAGAAAGGGACCGATGTTATCAAACATCTCCATTCCTTCCGAACCGTATGCATACTGCACTTCAAACGATGTTCTTCTATCATCAGAAGGTTGACTCATCCCTTGCATTTTAAGTAAGATAGCCCGGTTGACGGACGGATCACTGCCTTCAAGTACTAGTTTTTCCTTTGTCAGAAAGGCATCGATTTTCGACTCTGATATTCTCTCCCATCCTTGTTCTTCATTATCTATTAAAATTATTCGAATATTGTCATCCTGAAAACGGGATTCCAGAAGCTGAGCCTCACCAACCAATCCAACTTCAATCTTTGGCTCCTGATCTGCAAATACCACATTCATCAGGGCCAAGATAAGCATAGGCGCAACAATCATTAAGCCCAGCGTTCTTTTATCCCGAACAAACTGGCGTAAAATACGGATGATTACAGCAGTAACTCTCATACTGTTGCACCTCCAAGCTTCAGAAATGCGTCTTCCATATTAGTCGTACCAGTAACCCTTTCCAGTTCTTCTGTACTTCCCACGGCAAGCAACTCTCCCTCTCTGATCATAGCAAGTCGGTCGCACTTTTGCGCTTCATCCATGACATGCGTGGTGACCAGTACAGTAGTGCCTTTACTAGTGAGTTCTTTCAGCTCCTGCCAGATGGACTTCCTCAATAGAGGATCAATTCCTACAGTAGGTTCATCCAGGATGAGGATTTCGGGGTTGTGAAGAAGAGATATCGCAAGGGACAGTCTGCGCTTCATCCCGCCCGAGAATTGCTGAACAGGTTTATGGAGGTGCTCCTGCAGGTTGACCAGTTCCATCACTTCCTGGATTCTTTTTTTCCTTTCTGTTGCTTTCATTTTATAAAGGGATGCAAAAAACTGGAGGTTCTCCTGGGCTGTCAGATCCTGATACAGAGCATCTGATTGCGCCATATACCCGATTCTTTCCGAGAGTGACAGGGTGGGCATTTTAACATTCAGCACCTCCACTGTTCCTTTATTGATGACTTGAAGACCGGCGATTGCTTTTACAAGTGTTGTCTTTCCCGCTCCTGATGGTCCTAAAAAGCCGAAGATCTCTCCTTTTTCTATAGTTAAGCTGATATTTTTCAATACTTCTGTTTTTCCAAACGAAATAGATAATTGGGATACAGTGCAGACTTGGTTGGACATTAGTTTACTCCTCTCTTTTAAGAAAAACCGAGAAAAACCGCCCGGTCCTTTTAAAGCTAAAAAATTTTAGTTGATTGGTTAATCGGCGCTGTTCCTTTCCGCAAATGGCTTCGCTTTCCACGGGGCGACCTTGAGCCTCCTCACTCCGTTGCGGGGTCTCAAGATTGTCGCTACTCCCCCGTGGGAGTCTTCGCCATTTGCTCCAATACACAGCTAGAAACCAGTTATCTCTTTAAGATAGTTTTTTAGTTAGCCTTTCGATGAATGAAATTACCTTGTTGATTGGAGTGGAAGGGACAGGGGAGACCCCGCAGGAGGCCTGAGGAGGCTCCCGGACCGCCCACTGGAAAGCGAAGCGCCTGGAATGGAAATCAACAGAATTATATACTTTCTTACCTTTTAAAATGAGTGATTACTCACTTTTTATTAAATCATACGGGAAGGACAGACTCTATGTCAATGGCTATTTTCGTAAACTTTGTTGCTTTTACGCATTAATAAACCAACCGTTATATTCCTTTCTGTCGTGCTCTTTTCCTGGCGGTACAGGATAACTTGCATGCCAATTTTATAGTAGATAAGCAGTAAAAAGTCCCAAATACCGACTTTTTACAAGGGAATAGCAACCATCTTTGAGAAAGGTTGTTTTCGTAAACTTTGTTGCTTTTTCGTATTTATAAATCAACCGTTATATTCCTTGCTATCGTGTTCTTTTCCTGGCTATACGGGATAGACTGCATGCTTAATTTGGAGTAGATGCGCGATAAAAAGTCCAATTGCCGACTTTTTACTATAAAATAGCAACAATCTTTGAGAAAAGAGCCTTGAGAAAAGAGCCTTGTCAATAGAAAGTGTAAATCTCTAAAGATAGGGAAATATAAAATATTGAACTTCTTTAGAGAGAGATTGGAGAGATTTAACGGTGAAAAAGCTAGACATTGTATTTTGGTTTTCCGCCATTGTGGTGGCATTATTGGTAATCATAGGTGCAGTTGCACCTAAGGCCTTTGCAACAGTTGCAACAGAAATTTTTAATTTTACTACCTATGCATTCGGCTGGTTCTATTTATTGGCGGTATTATTTTTTGTTTTATTTTGCTTTGTGATTGCACTCACGAAGTATGGAAAGGTGCGACTTGGCAATGACGAGGACCGACCTGAATATTCTTTTTTCACATGGATAGGGATGCTGTTCAGTGCAGGATTCGGTGTAGGACTGGTGTTCTGGGGAATTGCCGAGCCGATGAGCCATTTTTTTACTCCACCTCGGGAAACGGTGGAGGCGTTAGGTGAAGATGCTGCAAGGGTTGCGATGCAGTATTCATTTTTCCATTGGGGAGTAAGCCAGTGGTCCGTCTTTACTATTGTGGGCTTGGCAATCGGATATTTTCAGTTTAGAAAAAAAGAGGACGGGCTTATCTCTACGACATTGAAACCGATTATCGGAGAGAAGAAACGTGCATACATACGTAAACCGATTGATATCTTGGCGGTTATTGCCACAGTGATGGGGGTTGCCACTTCACTTGGACTTGGAATTTTACAGATCAACGGTGGCTTGAATGTGGTGTTTGGCATTCCCAATAATGGGATGATGCAGCTTATCATCATTGCGGTGCTGCTGGTTCTCTACCTCACTTCCACTACTACCGGGATTGAGCGCGGGATAAAGTACTTGAGTAATTTGAATCTGTCACTGGCTCTGTTGTTGATGGTCTTCGTGTTTTTCACAGGTCCGACCGTTTTTATATTGAATACCTTCACGTTAGGGATTGGTGATTACATATCCAGCTTCTTCAACACGAGCTTGCGTTTAACCCCTTATCAGGGAGGTACGTGGGTACGTGATTGGACGATTTTCTATTGGGCATGGGCCATCGCCTGGTCTCCATTTGTCGGGGCTTTCATTGCCAGGGTTTCTAGAGGTCGAACCATCAGGGAGTTTGTGTTTGGTGTGCTGATCGTCCCTCCTGTTATTGCCTTGTTCTGGATAGCGGTATTTGGAGGAACGGCTTTACACTTTGATCTGTTTGGCGGTACGGAGATTGCCCAGGCGGTGGATAATGATATCACCTCCGCCCTGTTTGCAACTTTTGCCCAGCTCCCGTTCACGTTTATTTTATCATTGTTGTCGATTTTACTTATCTTTACGTTTTTGATTACTTCTGCAGATTCCGCTACCTATATTCTGGGGACGATGACATCTGGTGGAAGCTTGAATCCTCCCCTATTATTGCGTGTCATTTGGGGAACCTTGATGGCGGCGATTGCCGCAGTGCTATTATTGGCAAGTGGGCTCGAAGGCTTGCAGACAGCCTCTCTTGTTTCGGCACTGCCGTTTACCGTCATTTTAGTAGGAATCTGTTACTCCCTCTTTAAATCATTAAGGCAAGAACCGGGGTTGAAAAGAAGTAAAAAATTGTGATGATTGCACCCTCTTTTATCGGAGGGTGTATTTTTTTGTGTATTGTGGACTGCCCCTAAAAAGCAGGAATATATCTATTAGTATAGAAATGTAAAGGAGGGAAGGGATAAATTTCGACAAAAAACTATATTGGGGGGAGTAATTGTGAAGGGAATCATTTCATTTTTTAATCGTATTATGCAGCGTTATCTACCAGATCCATTCTTGTTTGTAATCATCCTGACACTTGTGGTTTTCGGCCTTGGACTCCTATTTACCGATAGCGGTCCTACTGAAATGGTACAACATTGGGGCGGCGGCTTCTGGGCTCTGCTCACATTTTCTATGCAGATGGTACTTGTTCTTGTTACAGGATACGTACTAGCAAGCAGCGCCATTTTCAAAAGGTTCCTTGGCGCCTTGGCTTCCACAGCTAAATCTCCGGGCAGCGCGATTATTATCGTAACTATTGTGTCTATTATTGCTAGCTGGATCAACTGGGGCTTCGGTCTTGTTATCGGTGCCTTATTTGCAAAGGAGCTCGCGAAACGAGTACAAAATGTGGATTACCGACTCTTAATTGCAAGCGCTTACAGTGGATTCATCGTATGGCACGGAGGGTTTTCCGGCTCCATTCCGCTCACCATCGCAACAGAGGGACATTTTTCAGAGGGGTTGATCGGGGTTATCTCAACAGATCAGACCATTTTCTCCCCTTTCAACTTGATTATCTTAGCAGCACTCTTTGTGACACTGCCAATATTGAACCGTTTCATGATGCCATCAAAGGAAGAAACCATCACAGTCGATCCTGCCGTGTTGGATGATGCATCAAGTCTGCAGGCGGCAACCATTGAAAAATCAACCATGACACCTGCCGAGCGTCTTGAGAACAGCTGGGTTCTATCATTAGTGGTATCTGTTATGGGTCTTCTATTCCTATTTTACTATTTTGCAGACAACGGTTTTAAACTAAATCTTGATATTGTCAATTTCCTATTCTTGTTCCTGGGAATCCTCTTCCACTGGCGGCCGAGGAACTTCCTTGAGTCTGTCACAAATGCGGTGAAAGGGGCAAGCGGAATCATTATCCAGTTCCCTTTCTATGCAGGGATCATGGGTATGATGACCGCGTCAGGACTTGCTGCTGTCATGTCTGAAGCGTTCGTCAACATTTCCAATGAGCACACATTCCATTTCTTCGCTTTCCTTAGTGCCGGAATTGTGAACTTCTTCGTCCCTTCAGGTGGAGGACAATGGTCTGTTCAAGCTCCAGTCATGTTAGAGGCCGCACAAACGATGAATGTTTCTATTGCCAAAACTGCCCTTGCTGTTTCATGGGGCGATGCGTGGACGAACCTCATCCAACCATTCTGGGCCTTGCCTGCTTTGGCCATAGCCGGTTTGAAAGCAAAGGACATCATGGGCTTCTGTGTCATTGTACTATTTGTAAGTGGCGCCATCATTTCTCTGGCATTTTTGTTACTTTAAGGCTCTTTTAGAGTCGATAAGCCGTAAAAAGTCCAAGATCCTACTTTAAAAGACCGGGCACGTGCCGGGTACGACCTTAAGCCTTTTATACCCTCTACACGCAATCACTGGTGTGGAGGGTATTTTTGTGGAATCTTTGTGACCCTCATGATGTAAAGATAGAGCACCAATGTAATGCTCTGGATGTAAAAATAAAAAGGGAACGAGTAGTAGAATACATAGCCTCCCTTGTAATGGAAAACTCCCAGGTATGCAGCAATTCCCTCGGTGAACATGGCAATGATCGACCACATAACAATATAGAGCATGTTGAAATAGCCCTTTATTTTGAGGTAGCTATGAAGATAGAAAAAAAGATATCCAAACGGTCCGTACTGGATATAGGACAGAAAATCGAACAGTTCGAAATAGGAGCTGTCATTGACATCGTAAAAATCGAAAGGCGGGATGCTGATGGTGTGATCAAATACAATGCCACTGTTGATTCCGATAACGAGAAAAAGAAGAGTCAGCGATAACGGGAACCTTTTCGGTAAAAAGAAAATGAGTGCATAGCCTGCTAGCAGGGAAACGATAATAAACCATTCATTTGAGTTGAAATAATAATCATAGTTGATCGTTGGAGTTGGTTCCATTTCAGGTGCTCACCATCCCCTCTTTTATTAATAGACGGCGATAGTATGAAGAGATTCCCAATGCAGCCAAAAGATAAAGTGCAGCCACCACAAATGAGATGAAAAATGACCACATATGATAATGTATGATGGAAAAATGGATTGCCAGCGCCTCACTTAATAGAACGATAATCAAAGTAAACACTCCTGCTACCACTTTTGTGCGTGTGGATCTCTGGAAAACGCCGTTAACAAAAATCAACAGAATTAGAGGGAAAATGATATTCCGCTGCAGCCAAAAGCAGATGAATAGATGTGGCTCCTTACTGTACATGATTAAGCTTAGATTCATGCTTATCAACGTCAGGACACATTTGTTTATGAAAAGAAAAAAGAGGAATAGCAGAAGGTTTTCTATCAGAAGCAGGCTCTTTTTCTGAAACAGGAAATATACCGCTATGAACCAGGTCAGGATCAGGTAGATGACTATTTCCATTTGGGGTTTTCCTCCTTGTTAAATTTTTTGGGATGGTAAGACACGGTCATTACTTGATGGATAGGAAAAAGAGAAGCCATTGTTTCTGCTTCTCTTTAGCATTTCTCAAAAGTATTGATTTATTCGAAGCGAAGGGGTTGCTTTATTGATTGCAGTTCTATTTCAACCTCCATTTCTTCATTTCGGAAATGAGACCTGCTCCAGATACCCGCACTGTTCTTTGTGCATCTTCAGCCGGGAAGATTCGCGCGGTAAAGACTTCTTCCCCTTCATTGATAAATAGCTCAATGGAGGAGGTATCGAGGAAAAGACGTACACTCGACAGAGCACTTAATGCACAGCTGCGTGTCTCCCATTCACCTGTAACGAAGCTTTTGCGGTGAAGGGAAAAGACGCCGGCCTCTGAGTCAAAAGTTACCTTTGATGTTTCTAATAGATTCAATTCGAACGAAGTCACCGCTTTTTCCAATGGTCCGAATTTGAATTCTATCTCCATAGAACTACCTGGAGCCTCCGTACACAGTTCCACCTTTTCAGCCGACAACTTCAAATCACGATTGATTAACGGTTCGCCCACGCGCATTTGCGACAATTCTTCTACAGGTAGCTGCAGCAACCGCCCTTCGCTCCATTTCAGTTCACGCGGCAGTGTTAATGCATGAACCCACTTATGTTCAATTGTCGGATGCTTGTCCTCATCCTGCTCCGGCACGCCCATCCAGCCGACCATCAAGCGACGCCCCTTATCATCCAAGGTGGTCTGAGGGGCATAGAATTCGAATCCTCGATCAAGCTCTACAAATTCACCATGTTCAAATTTTGCCTGCTCGTAATCAAGCTTTCCAACAAAATAGCCTGCCTGGTAGACGTTATGATACTTCATTCCATCAGGCTTAAGGCCTTGGGGAGATGTAATGAGTACGTCCACACCCCTGAGCTCAAACAGGTCGGGGCACTCCCACATGTATCCGAAGTCATCTAAGCTGTTCATGCCAGATCCTGCAATGGCACCAACATGCTCCCATTCTTTTAAATCAGCAGATTTCAAGAGAGCCACTTTGCCAGTCAGGTCCTCACTTTGCGCACCGACGACCATATACCAGTGAGAGCCATTTTTCCACACCTTGGGATCTCGGAAATGGGGGGTGTACCCTTCCGGCAGCTCGACAACCGGACCATTTTTATCAAACGTCACTCCATCATCAGAAACGGCCATACATTGATAGGTTTCGCGGTTTCCTTCTTCATCCTTCACATTACCGGTGTAAAAGAGGACCATTTTCCCGTCATGCTCCACAGCACTTCCGGAGTAACAGCCGTTCTTCTCATACCACTCACTCGGTGCCAAGGCAATCGGTTCATGCTTCCAAGTGACAAGATCGTCTGAAGAATAGTGCCCCCAGAATTTTGCCCCATGCCCCGTCTTGAATGGCATCCATTGATAAAAGAGATGATATTTCCCGTTCCATTGGATAAATCCGTTCGGGTCGTTCAACAATCCGACTGGTGGCATCAGATGGTAACGCAAACGGTATGGGTCACGCTCGACCATCTCTCTACTTCTCTCCACTTCTTCCTCTGCAAGTCTGATAAGCTCTTGCTCTCTTTCCGTCATAAAAGAAAAACTCCTTTATTTTGCTAGTATGGATTGAACTTGATCTAACGTCGGGAGCGCGGTCATGGCACCCTTTTCCGAAGCGGCAAGGGAGCCAGAGACACTTGCGAAGGTCGCCATTTCCACTGCACTTTCGAGTGTGATGGAGCGAACATCTCCTTCCCATTCATTTGCCATATAGAGAATTCCCGAGACAAATGCATCTCCCGCTCCCGTTGTATCCACTGTTTCAACCTTGCGGGCAGGTACGTGCTGATGTCCATCTTTTGTAAATGCATAGCTTCCTTCTGATCCAAGTGTCACTAGCAAAAGTGGAATCTCGTACTTTTCGAGCTTTGCCGCCCCTTTTTCAATGTCCTTCTCGCCAGTAATAAACTCCAGTTCTTCTTCTGAAATTTTTAAAATATCTGCATAGGGTAACATGGATATAATCTGCTCTTTAGCCGCTTCCTTGCTGTCCCAAAGGCCAAGGCGGAGATTCGGGTCATAGGAAACGATTAAGCCTCTTTCTTTGGCAAACTTCACTGCTTTAATCGTGGCGCTTCTGGATGGCTCGCTAATGAGGGAGATGGAGCCGAAGTGCAGGATCTTGTTTTGGTCGAACAATTTCTCATCTATTTCTTTTTCTGTTAAGAAACGGTCGGCACTTGGATTGATGTAGAAGTCAAAGCTGCGCTCCCCGTCTTCTAAAGTGACGAACACGACACCTGTACGAATGTCGTCTGTCAGCACCATCGAGTCCGTGTTTACACCGTAGCTTGAAAGTGTTTTCTGTAGGAATCTTCCCAGCACATCATTTCCGACTTTGCCGATAAAGGTGGAATCTACTTGAAGGCGTGCGACACCGACTGCTACATTGGCAGGGGCTCCTCCTGGGCTTTTTTGATAGGTAATGTTGTCGGGGTCAAGCGGGATGAAGTCGATTAATGCTTCTCCTAGTGAGATGATTCCTTTTTTCATGGGTTGGTTCCTCCTATTCATTTAAATCTGATGGATATCCGGTTCACTCCCTATTTCCTTTCGTTCCGGGAGTTCGCTTTCCGCGGGGCGTCTGCTTGAGCCTCCTCGCTGCGCTGTGGGGTCTCAAGCTACCGCTACCTCCCGCTGGAGTCTCACTCCCTGCACTTCAGTCAACAGGGGGGATAGGTGATTATTTTACATCCTCTTCTTTAATGCCCATAATCCAAGTGGCTACAAAGGCACCGACTACGGCGATAGCGAAACCTATGAGATAGTTGACGACATTGACCGTTCCGAACTCGACAAGGATGGCGATCATCGGGATTCCTGTTAGCCCATAGGCATTAGCGACAACGTTAGTCAGAACGACATAGCCTCCACCTAGTGCACCACCAATGGCTGCACCGATAAATGGTTTACGATATCTTAAGTTTACTCCAAAAATAACTGGTTCGGTAATCCCCAAGAACGCAGAAAGGGCAGCAGGTAAGGCAAGCTCTTTCGTTTTCGCGCGTTTTGCTAGGAAGTAAACGGCTAGCCCGGCTCCACCTTGTGCTACGTTAGCCATGGACCATATCGGCAAGAGGTAGTTGATTCCAATGTCCGCAAGCAGGCCTGCTTCAATTGCGTGAAAGCTGTGGTGAACCCCTGTAATCACGATCAGCGAGTATAATCCACCGAAAATAAGGCCGGCAAACACACTTCCATAGTCATAGACAAAGTTTAGAACCAACGTGATACCTGAACCGATAGCATTTCCCAATGGTCCGATGGCAAGAAGTGTGAAAAATCCTGTCAGGATGACGGTCACAAATGGTGTTACAAGTAAATCAATTGCACTTGGCACGATTTTTCGGAGATTTTTTTCGATCATGCTCATCACGAACACTGCAAGTAGAACAGGTACGACGGTTCCCTGGTAGCCTATCAATGCTACATCAAGTCCCATGAAATCCATATATTCCGGCTGCGCTTCTGCAAGCCCCCATGGATTCAGCAAGTCAGGGTGGGTCATGATTCCCCCGATCACAGCGCCAAGGAACGGATTCCCTCCGAATTCTTTTGCGGCACTATAACCGAGCAGGATCGGTAAGATGATGAAAGCTGCACTGGAGAACATGTTCAGCATTTGCACAAATGAACTGTCGTCGTCCACCCATCCGAATGTTGTCACCATCCCAAGCAGTCCCATCAAAAGACCGCTTGCCACGATGGCGGGGATGATTGGTACAAAAATGTTGGACAATGTTCTTGCGAAACGGGCGAACGGGTTCATTTTCTTTTTCGCCGCTTCTGCGTGATCTTGTGTGTCTTTTTCCTTCAGGCCCACTTCTTCTGCAAATTCTGCATATACTTTATTGACGATTCCTGTACCGAAAATGACTTGGAACTGTCCGGAGCTAGCAAACGCTCCTTTTACTTCTTCAAGTTCTTCTATTTTGTCACGATTTGCTGTGGCCTTCTCGTCATCTTTCAAGACAAGTCGCAAGCGAGTGGCACAGTGTGTGGCACTGATGACATTGTCTTCCCCTCCAAGCAGGGGGATAAGGTCTTTGGCTATCTTTTTATAATTCATGATATTGAGCACCTCTTTTTCCAAATATTTTTCAAAATAAAAGACCCAAAACCTGCAAGGTAGGTAGAGTGGTCCCTACGTGTCCTTGGCAGTTTTAGGTCTTGCCTGCATTACCAGTCACAATCCTGTATATAGATGTCAGCGAATACGGTTACATTTTCACCCGTTCGATAAAATTAGGCTCTTTACTTATCCGTCAACCGTTGGATGTGGAGCGTGATGTATCCAACTTCCGATAGCGGAAAGTGAATGTCATATTCAGCAAAGAGAAAATCGGCAATCTTTTGCGCAGTCCCGAATGCTCTCCCAAACTTCATCTGCAATAATTCCAACATTTCAGGGTCCATCGCGTGAAAAGGTTCCCCTTCTTCGACTCTGTTGATTGCAAATCTAAGATGTGTGAGCAGACGTTGATAGTTGATGGAAGTCTCTTCAATCGTCATGCCAAACTCTTTCTCAATGATTTCTATCGCATCGCGGATGATGGTGGCCAGCTGCATGGTGTTTTCCATACTTTTCGATCCCATTTTGGCGGTGTGAAGATGCAGGGCGATATGTCCCACTTCATCATCCGGAATATCCACGCCAAGCCTTTCTTTAATCAATTGCTGTGCCCATTGGCCGATTACAAATTCGGGCTTGTAGAGGACCCGAATTTCGTTCAGCAATTTGTTTTGAATGATGTAGCCTTTTTCCAAACGTTCAATCGCAAAAGAGAGGTGATCCGTCAAGGAGATATGGATATGGTTGCTCAAAGGTACCATCAGCTTACCTTCTGCATAGCTGATAATCTCCTCTGCCACATCTATATGCTCGACAGGAAGGGTGGAAAGCAGTTCTTGAAACTTGTCATTCTCCTCTTTCATCACAAAGATCTTCTCGATTTTGCTCCGGTCCACTAGGTCGTTCTTTCGTTTTTGGAAGCCGACACCAAGACCCATCACAATCTTTTCCTGGTCGTCCTCTTTCACGACGACCGAATTATTGTTTAACACTTTACTTATTTTCAATCTCGTCTCTCCCCAATTTACCGTCCTATTTACCTCTTATTATAACCAATCCAGTTGGCTATACAAAGCAGTAACGTAGTGGGTAAAAGAAAACAGGGCGTCCTCGGGAAAATTAAGCTTTGATATTCCAATCCACCAATGCTGTTTCGCCTTTTGTTGCCGTTTTGACAGCATGTTTTGTCACTGTATCAATGATATCCCCGTTTGTCAGGATAACAGGCGTTACAATGCTTTTCGCTTTTTCTTTAATCAGCTCAATATCAAATGTTAATAATGGAGTACCGACTTTTACTTTGTCGCCAACTTCCACAAGACCTTCAAAGCCCTCGCCTTTCATGCCTACCGTTTCAAGTCCTACGTGAATCAGAACTTCCACACCTGTCTCGGATTTAATTCCGATCGCGTGTTTTGTTGGGAAGAATTGCACGATTTCTCCGTTTACCGGGGATACAACCGTTCCTTCAGTCGGCTCAATTGCGATGCCGTCTCCCATCATTTTTTGAGCGAATACTGGGTCTGGCACTTCTTCAAGCGGAACAATCTTCCCTGTAATCGGGGCTATTAAGACCTCTTCTGTTTTCACTTCTTCTTTGCTTCCGAAAAGCTTTTTGAAAAATGACATATGATTTTCCTCCCAATTTTCTGAATTGTGCAGAAATAGAAAAAGACCCAATACGCTTCTCCTTTGTAGAAGTAAGCGTATTAGGTCTTGCCTGCATTACCAGTCACAATCCTATGTGTGTGTTTATATTATTATGTTTATAAGGTAAGACAGATCGCTCTGTTTGTCAATGGATCTTTTCGCATACTTTATTGCCTATTCGTATTCTTATAACGACCGTTATAATCGTTGCTGTCGTGCTCTTTTCCTTGCTTTACAGGATAGACTGCATGGCTTTTATAGAGTAGATAAACGGTAAAAAGTCCAAATGCCGACTTTTTACTAGCGAGTAGCAACAATCTTTGAGAAAACAGCCTTGTCAATCAATATGTGAGTGTGCCTTTGACAAGCTTTTCCCAGTCTGGGTAGAGGTCGTTGCGTCGGTCTCGCCAGGTTGTAACAGATCCGCTCTCCCTTACTTTGTGCAGGAGTGTCAGATCCAGGTCGCCTGTAATGATCATGTCGGTGTTAAGCTCCCCTTCCGCTACAATACCGCGCGGAGGGAATGGCACATCGTTTGGTGAAATGATTGCAGCTTGTCCGAAGTTTCCACGCATGAAATCGACAGTCGGCAAGGAACCGATTGTTCCTGTTGTCACGACATAGATCTGGTTTTCAATTGTCCGCGCATGGCAGGAATATCTTACTCGGTGGAAGCCGTGGCGGTCATCTGTGCAAGATGGACAGAATACCACATCCGCCCCCATCGCCTTCACGAGTCTGACAGCTTCCGGGAACTCGATGTCATAACACGTAAGCAAGGAGATGGGACCGAAATCCGTATGGAAGATCTGCAGGTCCTCACCAGGGGTCAGACCCCATTCATACACTTCTGTCGGTGTAAGATGCAGCTTGGCCTGTGTGGCAATACGTCCATCCGGGTAGAACAGGTGGGCTGCGTTGTAAAGCTTGCCTTCTTTTTCAATAATGTGTGTGCCGCCGATGATATGCATGCCGGTCTGGATGGCAATTCCACTGAACAGCTGGTGATAGTGTTCCGTGTACTTTGGCAGGTCATAGATGGTCTGCTCTCTCCCATTCACAGGAAAAGAGATCAGTTGGGTCGTCAAAAACTCAGGGAACAGGACAAAATCCGCATCAAACTCAGCGGCAGTTTTCACATAATGAATGATTTGATTTGCAAACTCGTCAAAGCTTGAAATCGTATGCAATGGATATTGCACAGCAGAAGTACGAAACTTCATGGCAGCAGGACCCCCTTGTATATGTAAAATGTTTCTTTTGTTAGCCGAAATTCTTTTGTTGCAACTAACCCATTATAAGGGATAGATGGGGTGGTCTCAATGGTGAATTTTTGGGATGTTTTGGTAGGAGAATCAGGGGAGGAGTGGGGGGGAAACCGGAGGGTCGAATGGTGGGGTTTCATGTCGATTTCTTGATATATCTCTGGATTTCTTGATATATCTTGAGAATTCCTGATATATCCCAAAATTTCCTGATAAATTCCGGATTTTCATGATATATCTCGAAATTTACTGATATATTTCAGCTAGCACTGCCCTTCCTCTCAAGTTGGGGGAAAATCACCCCTAAATTACCTTGCCCCATTCCCAATTAAAACAAAAACAAACCAGGCAGCCCACAAGCCGCCCGGTCAAAAGCCAAAAGCCCAACATCCAAACCTCCGTCAACCAACTTCACTCTTCGCCATCGCATCAATAATCGCTTTGGCAACACCGCTATTGACATTCGTATCCGTAATCATATGCGCTTTTTCCTTAACCCCATCTGGTGCATTTTCCATCGCAACCGCTCTACCGACACGCTCAAACATAGACACGTCGTTGTAGTTGTCCCCGATGGCCATCGTGTCTTCCATCGAAATTCCTCGCTCTGAGGTGAAAGTAGTCAGAGCAATCCCTTTCTGAGCGTCCACACTTGTAATTTCCAAGTTATCCTTACCAGATGAACTAACGGCAACCGTGCCTAATTCCAGCAGTTCAGAACGTGCCGCTTCCAGATTTTCTTTATTCATGGAGAAGGCAAGGAGTTTATAGATAACTTTCCCCTCATCTTGCAAAATAGGTTCAAAGCTATCAACCATTTTTACATTCCCATCTTCCATTCTTTCTTGTGCAGCCTTTAAAACTTTGTCATAGTCGTTTTCATCACTCGCTGACATGAAAACATCCATAATGGTTGCTATCGCCTTATCATAATCTTTCGAGAATGTCCCGTTTTGGGTATAGATTTCAAAGTAGACATCATGCTTGTCCAAAATTCGCGCAAGCTCTCTTCCAAGAATAATTCCAATAGGATTGGTCGCGACAACTTCCCCTTCCGGCGTGCGCGCTTCCGCTCCATTTACGCAAATTATCGGGGTATGTATTCCCGCTTCCGCCAGAACATCCTTGGCCTCTGAATAGGCTCTTCCAGTGGCGATTACCACTTCCACTCCATTTTTTTGGGCGAGTTTTACCGCGTCCGCATTCTCTTCACTTACTACATGGTTGTTGTTCAATAACGTTCCATCCATATCTATGGCTATACATTTTACCAAGTGAATTCACCTTCTTATATGTAGATTATTTTGTATATCCCCTATCCTAGTTAATCTCTCTACGTATTTCAAACATTATACTGCGAAAATATTATGCTAAAAATTTTGAAAAGTTTAATTAATCCTGTTTTAAAAGCTTGAAATCCCTTATAATAAAGGTATTATACGGATTAGGTGAGGTAGAACCCTATGAAAATTTCCTCCAATCATATAGGTAAAATCTTGATTAATGATATTTACTCTTTATCGGGGAATCTTTTATTAAGAAAAGGGACGGTTCTTAATGCTAAGCATGTGGAAAGTTTACAGAAGCATGCCTATTATTTCGACCTGGCCTTTGTAATGGACGAGCCCCATCATTTGTCCAAAGAGTATTTTCAGCATGTAAAAAATATGTATGAAAAGAGTATTGATGCCTTCCAATCCATTTTCGCCAACCTGGAACAGGAGAATCTGCCTCCATTGGAAGATATCCAGCAGATGTTGACCCCACTAGTTGATAAGCTCGTGGACGATCCCGTTTTCATCCGCTACATAGAACAAGTGAAAAGCTATGACAATTACACGTACACCCACAGTTTGAATGTTGGTATCTATTCTTCTTTGATCGGGAAGCTGCAGGGTTTGGATAAAAGCAGCATAAGCCTACTAGGTCAAATGGGGATGTTTCATGATGTCGGAAAGCTGCTCATCGACAAGACCATTATACAGAAGCCTGCACGCCTGACGGAAAAGGAATGGATGGAAATTCAGAAGCATACGACCTATGGGTATGAATTGCTAAGAAAGAACAGGGCGATTGACCCTCATATTCTTCAAGGTGCCCTATTGCATCACGAACGTTTGGATGGAAGCGGTTACCCGACAGGGATCAAGCATTCCAAGATTCCTTATTTCGTTCAAATCCTATCTGTAGCGGATATGTATGATGCACTTTCATCGGAAAGAAGCTATCGTCCGAAGCAAAATTTATTTACCACTACTAAAATTCTAGTACAAGAGGCAAATTATAATAGATTGAATCCGGCGATTGTCTATCCATTTGTCAGTTATGTACTTTCCAATCATCTGCGTGAAGTGGTAGTACTGAATAACGGACAGCTTGCCGAAATTATTTTCATCCACTCGGATGAACCACATTTACCGATCATCAAGGTTGATGACCACTTTATTGACCTTAGAAAAAATAAAGAGTTGGAGATTCTTGATTTCGCCAATTAGTCTCTTTATATAAGGTTTGCAGCCATTATATTCGGGGTATGTATATGGGGGGAAATGCCTAATTCCAGTAACTACCTTTGAAAAGATTTAAAATTGTATTAAAATGACTAACGTTGCATATTTACACATAAGGAGATTATTACATTGAAAAAAGCATCTTTCAGAACTTCAGATAAACTCAAATTTATTATTCCTTCACTTATCGGGATCTTATTGTTTATGTTCCCTGTTATGTATAATGAAAAATTAACGATTCCAATCGCCATTCTTGCAGAAATTTTAGGCGATTTGCTTGGGGATACCATCCCTGCCATCATGACCACTATCATCACTATCACAGCGATTGCTACGGTCGTTACCAAAATCGCCAAACCTTCTTTTACAAAAAAAGATGGTTTCTTTAATACTTTGTTGAATGTCTCCATTTTCTGGACAGTTGTGAGGGTCCTGGCTATGATCCTTGCCATCATGACCTTGTTTGAAATTGGTCCGGAAGCTGTTTGGAGCGAGGTTACAGGTGCTGTCATTCTTTATGATTTACTGCCTGTACTACTAACTGTGTTCCTTTTTGCAGGTCTGTTCTTACCATTATTATTGAACTTCGGTCTTTTGGAGCTTTTTGGAGCACTTCTTACTAAAATTATGCGCCCATTGTTTAAATTACCGGGCCGCTCTTCCATCGATGCCCTAGCATCTTGGCTAGGAGATGGAACAATTGGGGTCCTACTCACAAGTAAGCAATATGAAGAAGGGTATTACACAAAGCGAGAGGCTGCGGTAATCGCTACCACCTTCTCCATCGTGTCCATCACTTTCAGTCTAGTGGTTATCACTCAAGTCGACCTTGGCCACATGTTCATTCCGTTTTATATCACAATAGGTGTTGCAGGTTTTATCGCAGCAATCATCATGCCGCGCATCCCTCCTTTATCCAGAAAGCCGGATACGTACTATAACGGCGAGGAACAGGATGAGAAAGAACTGATTCCATCAGGGGCATCACCACTGAAATGGGGTTACAACCAAGCGGTGGAGCGTGCCTCTAAAAATAAGAGTGCCGGCAAGTTCTTCCGAGACGGCGGCCGCAACGTCCTTGATATGTGGATGGGAGTTGCACCTATCGTCATGACATTCGGTACGATTGCACTCATCCTAGCTGAAAATACGAAACTATTCGTGTACCTCGGCATGCCTTTCATTCCACTGCTGGAACTGTTGCAAATACCAGATGCAGCAGAGGCATCCAAGTCACTTATCGTCGGGTTTGCAGACATGTTCCTGCCAGCAATTTTGGCATCAGAAATTCCTAGCGAACTAACTCGCTTCGTTGTGGCAGCAGTCTCTGTCACGCAGCTGATCTACCTATCTGAGGTAGGGGGTGTCATCCTGGGATCCAAAGTTCCAGTATCCCTTTGGGAGATGTTTGTTATCTATATCCTACGTACGTTAATTACGTTGCCTGTCATCGCGTTGATGGCGCATTTGTTCTTCTTTTAATAACACGATGAAAAAGCTATCCGGAGGGTTCTTATCAGAACTTCTGGATAGCTTTTTTTATGCTTTTTTAAAGGACTTCCGCTACCTTTAGACTCTCTAACTCTTTTCCAAGTAGTTTCGCAAGCTCCAGCATCCCGTACTTTCCGGCAGCTTTCTCTGCATCTGCATTATAATTCGTGTTCGTGTTGACATCATACGTGTAAACAACACCGTTCCGGTCACGGATAAATTCAATGCCCGCCACTTGAATGTTATTCTCTTGTAAGAACTTCTCGTATTTATGAATGATCGGGTCGGAGAAACCTTCCACGATCCTGAATTTCGGCGTTTCTTCCACCTCTTCCCCTACCGGACAGAAAAGGTCACCAATTTGGCAGGCATCAGCCGGGCACAGTTCAAAACCTTCGGACGTATCTACCTGAACAGCATAGACAAACTTTCCGCCGATGAATTCACAACGAGTGATGAAAGATTCCGGGGCCTGGATATATTCCTGGATAAGTGTAATGCCATCCACCGGTTCCTCAAAATCAGGACCATACAGGTACTCTTCAAGGGAAGCTGTAGAATGGAAAAGCTGAACACCAAGCCCTTTTCCAGCGCGATTATGCTTTGTGATAAAAGAATCCGAGTCTATCCGCTTGGCCGCCTGTAAAATGTTTGATTTTCCCACTGCAGCAATGGTCTTTGGCGTCTTTACTCCAGCCTTCTCTAGGGCCGTGTACTGGTTCACCTTGCTTAATTCCAGCTGAAGCGCACGACTGCCGTTCAACACTTTTCGATCATGATGCTCAAGCCATGCCAAAACTGATCCCGTCAGTTCCGGTGCAAAGCGATGGTTTCGGGTATGGGAAGAAGCGCTCATTCTATTATAAAATACGCCTTCAGGGGGCACTTCGGTCAATGGAACAACCCCTTCGTCTAAATGCCATTCTTCAAAAGGAAGTTCCAATTCTTCCAATCTATTTGTAAGATGTGTCGTCCATTCGCTATTTTCATGAATAATATAGATTTTTGCCACGATGTTTGCCTCCATTTTTAAAAGTTTTCTGTTGATGTTATGCTTCGGCAAGCTCTTCCGCTTGAGGGTGTACAAGTGGCATTACCTGCTTTGCAAAGCGCTCCATTTCCTCCAGTTGTGGTGAGAACTGCAACAACAATAGATCCACGCCTGCCTGTTCGTATTCTTTTATCCTATTAGCAATCTGCTCCGGGGTACCAATTAAATTAGGGCGCAACCCTCTGTTAGAAACCGAATAATCCTGGAGCTGTACTTGCTGCTCCAGCTGCGACTTACTTGTAAAATCCACGAACCCAGCATATGCCTCGGATTCCTTCACATCTGTGATTCTGGCAAGTTCCACCTGCGCCTCTTCCTCCGTATCCCTGCAAATGACATAGGCGGCCATCCCAAAGGATTGGAACGGTGGATTGGAAGTCTCAGATCTCTTCTCTCTCATTCCGGCGATTTTTGCAGCCATTTCCTCTACTGTTCCCCCGTGCATCACATAGGCATCACAGTGGGAGGAGATCACCTCTTTCCCTTTTGGGCTTTCCCCGCCTGCATAAAGAATCGGATTAGGGCGTTGTACTGGTTTCGGGAAAAGCTTTGTATCTTTCAGCTGGTAGTATTTCCCGTCATAGCTGAACGAGTCTTCTGTCCACAAACCTTTGAGCACCTCGATAAACTCCTTGGTGCGGTCATAGCGCTCATCATGTTCGGTAAAAATACCGCCATATTGACGAGCCTCCTCCTCCCACCAAGCAGAGACAACATTCAAGGTAAAACGCCCGTTACTGATATGATCGATATTGGCAGTGGCTTTAGCGGCAATCGCTGGATTATGAAACCCTGGCCTGATGGCTGTCATAATTTCAATCTTCTCCGTAACAGCAGCAAGTGCCGCAGCTGTCGACCAGGCTTCTAACGTGTCTTCTTGTGGTCCTTTTATATCATTCAAAAATAATTCCGCAATCAATGTCGTATCAAATCCAAGCTGTTCCGCCTGTTGAATTACTTTTTTCGCATAGTCAAATGTAGGAGGCATGTTTTCGTCCTCCACATTTCTCAACCAACCGCCGAATATTGGCAACCAAAACCCAAACTTCATATCAGAATTCCCCCTGCTATTTTTGTCGTGAAGCTTTGTAATAAGACGTTGCTTTAACAGACCCCTTTTGTGAAAAATAGACAAACAAAAAAACTCCTCCGATAAGAAGAAGTTTGACTATGAGCCCGTAACATCCACTTATCTCCAAGAACGTTTGTCTTGCTGGAATTGGCACCTATACTATTGTCAGTACGGTTGCCGGGTTTCATAGGGCCAGTCCCTCCACCTCTCTTGATAAGAAAACTTACTATTCAATTATTATTAACTTTATTAATCCTATCATGAAACTTGGAAATGAACAAGTCTTTCGTATAGCTAAATAAAATTGTTTGGTTTATTGTTATCTTATTATGACTTTAATGAATAATGTCCTGATGATGTTCACCAAAAAACGCCCTCAACATTGGAAGGCGCTCCCGTTAAAAGCGTAAAAACTATTGTACATCCTTTTCAAAATTAGGTGCATGCAATCCTGCAGCACTAAAAGTATCACCGATCTTCTGGTGGAAATCTCCCAATGCAGCGTCCATCTCTTCCATATCAGATCCGTCTGCCAAAGTTGCAGCACGCTCTTCAAAATAAAGGGCCAACAGTTCGATGGAATCTTTCATGTCAACTTGAAGGCTAGCATCCAAGTTTTCAGGAATCTCTATCCCGCGAAGCTCGTTCGCAATACGATTGCTCGCCTCTACTGCTGCTTCAAGATCTCCAGTCCCTTCTGACCTTTCATAAGTGGTAACAGGCTCAAGATGCTTGCGGATGGTCTGAATCATTTTCATCTGTATATTCATAAGGACTGTTACCGTTTCCCCACTTTGGTCAGCAGGAACTGCTTGTGTCTCGGTAGTGTCCACTTCATTTGTTTCCTCATTGCACGCAGAAAGTACGATAACTAAAACAAGAACCATAGAAAAAATTAACTTTTTCATATTCAAATCTCCTTTACTTCTTCCATTACGGAAATAGTGTACTCGTTTTCACGACCACTGTATAGACCTAACTGCAATGTTAGATTCTTCAAAAAATTTTTCTGATATACTATCATTTAATATTTTCTACTTGCATTGTAAATCAACATCTCTTACAATAGGTAAATGCAAACGGTTGCACTTTATGTGCATTACCCTACATTAAAATGAATTCGTTTTCATCAGAAAATAGAAATAAATATAGAAAGAAGGCTGTTTAAATGAGGAACTTTTTATCTTTTGATTTCTGGCAGAAATTCGGTAAAGCTTTACTGGTAGTGGTTGCTGTTATGCCTGCTGCTGGTATTATGATCTCTCTTGGTAAGTTGGTCGGGATGACTGGAGGAGACATGGCTCTTGTGCAAACGATTGCAAGAGTAATGGAGGATATCGGTTGGGGAATCATCACCAATCTACATGTATTGTTCGCAGTTGCCATTGGTGGATCGTGGGCTAAAGAACGTGCGGGGGGAGCTTTTGCAGCATTGATTGCATTCGTTCTTATCAACCGTATCACTGGTGCTATCTTTGGGGTTAACAACGATATGGTAGCTGACCCTGAAGCTACTTTCACCACACTTTTTGGACAAGAACTAGTTGTTGGTGATTACTTCACAACTGTGTTAGGTGCTCCAGCACTAAACATGGGAGTATTCGTTGGTATCATTGCCGGATTCCTTGGAGCAAATTTATTCAATAAATTTTACAACTATAGTAAATTACCAGATTCATTATCCTTCTTTAACGGAAAACGTTTTGTACCGTTTGTTGTCATTGCTGGATCTGTTATTGCAGGTATTGTACTTAGTGTTGTTTGGCCGTTTATTCAAGGGTTATTAAATGATTTCGGTGTTTGGATTGCCTCTTCTAGAGACAGTGCGCCAATCATTGCACCATTCATTTTCGGGGCCTTGGAACGTCTATTATTACCTTTTGGATTGCATCATATGTTAACTGTTCCGATGAACTATACGTCACTTGGTGGAACTTATACCATCCTGACAGGGGGTAGCGCAGGTTCGGTTGTTTCTGGTCAAGACCCATTATGGCTTGCATGGGTTGCCGATTTGAATAACTTCCAGGCAGCTGGAGATACACAATCTTATGAGGCTCTTCTTCGTGAAGTGGTACCTGCCCGTTTCAAAGTAGGACAAATGATTCTTTCTTGTGCTGCATTGATTGGTATTGCCTATGCGATGTATCGCAACGTGGACAAAGATAAACGTAAAAAGTACAAATCCATGTTCTTCTCTGCAGGACTTGCTGTATTCTTGACTGGTGTTACAGAGCCAATTGAGTTCATGTTTATGTTTGCTGCTCCTGTGTTATATGTAATTTATGCGATTATGACAGGATTTGCGTTTGCCATTGTTGACATCATTGACATTCGTGTCCATGCCTTCGGGGTTATTGAATTGCTCACACGTACACCGATGATCGTGAAAGCTGGCTTATGGTTGGATCTGGTGAACTTTGTTATTGCCTGTCTTGTATTCTTTGGATTGAACTTTGCGGTAGCGAACTTCATGATTAAGAAATTCAACTTCCCTACTCCGGGACGTAACGGAAACTATATCGAGCAAGAAGAAGGCGCTGGTAAGGGTGCTGCTGCAAGTGTTCAAGCGGATTCCTTGGCACCTGCGATTATCGGATTGCTTGGTGGAGCGGAAAATATCGAAGACGTGGATGCATGTATGACTCGCCTTCGTGTTACAGTAAAAGATAGAGAAAAGGTTGCAAATGAAGCTGCATGGAAAGAGAAAGGCGCGCTTGGTTTGATTGTAAAAGACAAAGGCGTACAAGCGATCTATGGACCAAAAGCGGATGTAATCAAATCTGATATTCAAGACTTGTTGGGAGCGTAATAAAAGATGAATCTACTAACCTTAAACTGTCATTCCTGGCAGGAAGAGAACCAAATGAAAAAGATACAGCATATCGCCCACGCCATTAAGGAAAAAGCATACGATGTCATCGCTCTTCAGGAGGTTAGTCAGAGCATCGATGCCGAAGTGGTCCAAGGTAACATCAAAGGTAACATCAAACGTAATAACTTTGGCCTTATTTTACAACAGGAGCTTGAGAAACTTGGGGTTCCCGACTACGAGTTAGTCTGGGACTTCGCCCATATGGGTTATGATACGTATGAAGAGGGCCTTGCTATACTGACTAGACATCCCATCAAACATACACATTCTTTCTTTGTATCGAAAAGCACTAACACTGATTGTTGGAAGACACGTAAAATAGTCGGCGTGACCGTTGAGGTGAAGGGTGTGGAGATGTCCTTCTATACCTGTCATTTAGGTTGGTGGAGTGATGAAGAGGAGCCTGCGAAGTACCAGATGGAGCAGCTCCTCAAACAGGTCCGCGGAACAGAACCTTACTTCCTGATGGGCGATTTCAATAATAGCGCCCATATTAAAGGAGAGGGCTATGAATATCTGACTTCCGCAGCCGGGTTGCATGATACTTATCTGCTGGCTTCTGAAAAGGATTCAGGAGTGACGGTGGAAGGGAAAATTGCTGGTTGGGATGAAAATAAACAGGATTTGCGCATTGACCTGATACTGGCAAGCTACCCTCCTGAGGTGACATCTTCCAAGGTTGTCTTTAACGGAAGCAACAGAGAAGTTGTATCGGACCATTACGGGGTGGAAATAACGTTGGAAATTTAAGTCGATTTTTGGCACATTTCCGGGGAAATTGTAATAAGGTGAACGGCATGTATCTGCTGTTCACCTTTTTTGTTTGAATTTGGCTCGTTCCCTGATTATTTTGTAGCAGCAATGGCTTTAATTTCCGCTTGGATTTTCTTTGTCCACTCATCCACTACTCCGTAATCCATTGCTTTTACATAAATCCCTTCCAATTTGCCGTGCCATTCCTTTGCCTCTGCCAGTTTCCCAATGGCCTCCTGCATGGCGTTGGTGTATCGTTCCTTGACAACGGCAATCTCTTTTTCATATCGTTCGTCCGTTCCGTTACGGATGGTTATATCATACATATCGACGATGGAATCCCCTTCGCGTTCCGGGAAATATTCATGTGGGGCGGTGCTGTCAAAAATCGCGAAGCCAAGCTCCCGACAGATAACCATATCGAGGCTGTATGGATCAAATCCGCAATGATAAACTTCTACGTCAAACCCTTTCTCTTCTGATGCCCTGGCGAGTTTTTTCAGCATAGTAGATTTTCCGGAGCCGGGGCGCCCTTTTATAAAGTAACGGTGTGTAAGTCCTTCTGTCAGATTTGGCACGTAATCCTTTGCACCTGCAGGTGTTGCCGCTCCTAGAAAACGGTGTCTGACATCCGCTTTTTTATCAAGTCTCTTGCCTTGGAACAATTTTTCCACGAGCTCACTTGTCAGCTTATTTGCGGCTTCAAAGTTCATATTATGAATATAGTATCTTTCCCAATCATCATGTATTTTCAACGCTCTTGCAAATGTTTGGTAAGCTGTCTGAAAGGCTTCCTTCTTTTTCGTGACCAAATGCAGTATTTCTGCTTTCTGTTCCGCTAATAGTTGGGAATCCCACGCCTCGCCTAGGTTGACATATTCCTCGACAGCTCCTGGAGCTTTCGGTTCAATAACATGTGGAGCAGTTCCATCTACAATCCCAACCCCAAGCGCACGGATAACTACCCCGTCCACCGATTTCGTATCGGATGAACAATGAAGCATTTCAATATCGTATCCTTTTTCGTTCCAGGCTTTCCCGATCTTTTTGATGAGCGAGGATTTCCCCGTGCCTGGTCCTCCCTTTAAAATAAAGATCCGGTCCAGTCCTTCTATATTCGATTCATAAAGGCTGTAAAATCCACGCGCTGTATTTCCACCAGCATAATAGTTCAGTATTTTCCCTGCCAAGTCAAAACATCCTTTCGATGGTAGGTTATCTTACAATTGCGATTCCTTTTAGCCTATGCGGCAGGGTTTGTTTGGGTGATAGCCTAACTTTGGTGATCGGCTAACCTGCTTTTAGTAGGAGGGGGAGCCAGTTTTCTTGATATAGTTGATTTTTTCTTGATATATCTTAAAATTTCCTGATATATTGTGATTTTTCTTGATATCCTTGAATTTTTCATGATATACCGCAAATTTTCTTGATATATCGGGCGAGCGGGGCGCCAAGTAATCTCCCAACATAAATCGAACCGCACTCCTAATCAAAAGAGTGCGGCCCAGCTAGTTATTTCAACTTCAATTTCGCCAGTGCATCCGCTAATGCGGTATTAACAGGCTCATCGTTATTCTGCTTTTTCAAGTACTGATTCACATCACTCTTGGAAGCTTTCTGATTGGCGTTGTTTTTGCGTCGTTCCTGGAAGGTGCTTAATTTCTCGCGGTGTCCGCATACGCAGGCAAACATCTGGCCTTCCCCTTCCCCACGCAACTCCAACTTCTTGCGACATTTCGGACAACGCGCATTTGTCACCTTGGAGACATTCTTACGATGACCACATTCTCTGTCCTGACATACGAGCATCTTTCCTTTTTTCCCGTTCACTTCAAGCATAGGCTTGTCACAGTCCGGGCAACGTTTGCCTGTCAGGTTGTCATGTTTGAACTTTTGGTCTGTATTTTTAATTTCATGGACAATCTGTTTGGCATAAGCCTTCATTTCATTTATGAATGCTGCTTTTTTCAGCTGTCCTTTTGCAATCATACCAAGCTTCTGCTCCCATTCTCCTGTTAGGGCTGGAGACTTCAAGTCCTCTGGAGCAAGATTCAGCAGCTGTTTCCCTTTGGATGTGATGTGCAGGCCTTTGCCACGCTTCTCCATCAGGAAGCTGTTGAATAGCTTCTCTATGATATCCGCTCTTGTCGCAACTGTTCCTATCCCGCCTGTTTCACCTAGTGTCTTCACAAGCTTCTGATCAGTTTGTTCCATGTACTTTGCAGGATTCTCCATCGCAGAAAGCAATGTACCCTCGTTAAATGGCTCCGGCGGCTTTGTTTTACCAGATGTCAGTTCGACCTTCCTGATCGGCAGTACGTCGCCTTTATTTAAACTTGGCAATAGCTGGTCCGTGAATCCGTCACTTCCATCCTCCTGTTCTTCCATAGAACTGAAGACTTCCTTCCATCCTTGGGAGATGACCGTTTTTCCTTTTGCAACAAACTGCTCTGCACCAATGGAAGCGGTGATGTTCGTCTGTTCATATAGGAAAGGTGGTAAAAGAACGGCAAGGAATCGTTTCACAATCAGGTCGTAAATCTTGTATTCCTTGTCAGATAGCTTGCTTAATAGGACTGCTTGCTCTGTCGGGATGATGGCATGATGATCGGTCACTTTTTCATTGTTCACAAACGATTTGTTGGACTTGATCGGTTTGGTCAACAGTTTGGAAGCAATCGATTTATACGAGTGAGCACGGATTGCCTCTACGCGTTCCTTCAGCGTATCCACCATGTCAGTGGAGATGTATCTGGAATCCGTTCTCGGGTACGTGACGATCTTATGTTGTTCGTATAGGCGTTGCAAAATGGACAACGTTTCTTTGGCGGAATAGCCGAAAATACGGTTGGCATCGCGTTGAAGTTCTGTCAGATCATACAAGGCCGGGGCATAGGTCTTCTTTTCGGTTTTGCTTATATCCGTGATGGTTGCCTGCTTGTTTTTCACCTTGTTATGTAGGCCTTCCATCACTTCTTTATTAAAGTTTCTTCGTTCCTTCGTTTTGGCGTCTTGCCAAACCAACTGGAAACCCTTTTCAGTGATTGCTTTCATACCATAAAATTCTTTAGGCACAAAGCTTCTAATCTCTTCTTCCCGCTTGGCAATCATGGCAAGCGTAGGAGTCTGCACTCTTCCGCATGAAAGCTGGGCATTATGTTTAGTGGTAAGTGCCCTCGTCGCATTCATTCCAACTACCCAATCCGCTTCGGCACGGGCAACTGCTGAGTAAAAGAGGTTTTCGTATTCTTTTCCATCACGAAGCTTTGCAAAGCCTTCCTTTATCGCGCGGTCTGTAACAGAGGAGATCCATAAACGCTTCACAGGCTTTTGAATACGCGCTTTCTCCAAAATCCATCTGGCAACAAGCTCCCCTTCACGGCCGGCATCTGTTGCGATGACGATATCTTTTACGTCCTTTCGGGTAAGCTGCGCTTTTACCGCGCTGTATTGCTTGCTTGTATTTTTGATAACGACGAGCTTCGTTTCGTTTGGCAACATCGGCAGGTCTTCGAGTTTCCATGCTTTGAATTTTGCGTCGTATGCTTCCGGGTCAGCCAGGGTGACGAGATGACCAAGCGCCCAAGTGACGATGTACTTGTCCCCTTCGAAGAATCCGTTTCCTTTTTTCGTACATTTCAATACTCTTGCTATATCTCTACCTACAGAGGGTTTCTCTGCAAGAACGACAGTTTTTGGCATAGTAACAATCCTTTCAAGCTTCCTGTCTTCTAATCTTTACATATTGTGTGACGGTAGTCAAAAAGAGAAGACCATTGTCTGGTCAGTAGTTTTGATAACACTTAAAACAATACAATAAACACAAAAAGCTTGGGGATGTTCCCAAAGCTTTTGTCCTAAATATGTTTATTCCATTAAAGCTCCGAGATTGTAGAACAATCTTTTATTTCTCTTCTCCGAGCAAAGAATACACGTTACCTTTTTTAACAGAAAACGCTCCTACAACCTCTCCTTCGCTCATCATAACGGTGACTAATATACGACCTAATAATACATCACTTAATGGATGATTGCTTACATAGAAAAACTCATGGTGAAGTTCTCTATCCATATAGAACTCTTGATCATGCTGTTGTACTGACAGATAGTTAAGATATGGTTTCTCATTAACGTTTTTCTTTGTAATTGTATAGGGTCCATATTCACCTTCATGGTACATAACAAATATACCTTCATCCTGTAAATAGCTCATAGCGGTAGTGCTAGACTCTGATAAAGTGGATAGGTGAATCCACCGTATTCCTAACACTAATACAACTAAACTAAAAAAAAGTAACAAAAAAACTTTTGTCTTCATATAACACCGCCTTTTTTAATTAAACACTCTAACCAACTTGCAAGGATGTAGAAACTAAGATGTTCTAATTTTATTCAACTCTTCCTCGTATTGAATGCTAATTTCACTTATGTTTTCTATAGTTTCTTCAATATTTAGAGCCTCGCCTTCAGTTGAAGTTAACGCACCAATTGATTGGGATAGCTCTTTTAAAACTTTCAAATACTCCATATCTTTATCAGAAATAGGAACAATTTCAATACCATCCTGAAAATTATTGTTTAAAAATTCCCTATAGAAATTTTTGACTTCCCCAGCAAGATTGTTTGAATTATTTTGATATTCTTTAAAATCTAGGTCATAATGTTTGGCAAAAGTTAAAGAATCGTCAATTCCAAATAGAATATCATTAGATACGTACCAGATATTATCGAATTCCTGTCGAGTGATTTGTTTGGTGTTTATTGCATTTTCCAAATCTGGAGGAAGAATTTCTTTTGCCACACTAAAAGCAGAATTTAGTTCCACTTTTAAATTGTCTTCTAGCTTTTTATTTAAAGAGTTCATTTGTTGAAATTGGTATATGTTTACGATCAGCAAAACAATAATCACTAATGTAAGTATTTTATTTTTACTCATAGTACACCCCCAATATAGTTAAATGATAATGAAGCCCAAGTGATAAAAAGAATCGCTACAAGGTGATGAGATACTTCGTCCTTCATAGCTTTTATTAAAGATAGGATAAAGATATACCCAAAAAATAAAAATGAGATTGCATATAAGAAAAACACATTAAACGCTTCCTTTCCTTATTCCTATAAATACTCCTAGTTACATCTTTTTTCCATTATATTTATTACTTTCTTTTCTATTTCTTCTCCGGCAGTTTCTCCAAGGCTTTCACAGCATCTTCTACCGTCCCTACTGGAATTAGGATAATGTCTAACCCTTCTTCTTTTACAGTCCTTCTCGCAATTGTTTCATTGTTTTCCCATCCGTCATCTTGTGGAACGATAAAGTAGTCAAATCCTGCATTGGCAGCCCCAATAACTTTTTGTTTCACGCCGCCGATCGGCCCCACTTCCCCGTCAATTGTGATGGTCCCTGTACCGGCAACCTCGTTTCCTTTGAGGAGGGAATTCTCCATCATTTTGTCCAGGAGAGTGAGGGTGATCATTAGTCCGGCACTTGGGCCGCCAAGGTTCTCTATATTTTGCCACTGAATGTTTTTATCCTTGCTCGTTTCGAACACTTCTTCAAAAAATACGCCAAGCATCGTGTTACCGTAGAAGTCCTTGTGCGGGTATGTGGTGACCTCCACTTCCATTGGCTCTCCGTCGCGAAGCAGCGTCAACATGGTCTTTTCACCGGCTTCCTTTTCGACAATCAATTGATCCAGGTGGTCATAGGATTCCAGCTTTTCACCGTCCATTTCAATTAGAAGGTCTGTTACCTTTACCAGATCCTTATCAGCCCAGTCCGGTAAAAAATGAACCGGATAGAAGCCTAGTAAATCTAGCTTCGGATCTTCACCGAGTACACCGCGTGCTATGTATTCCGCCTTGATTTTCGACTGTTCCATCATTTGTTTGTATTGATAATCCAAATCCTCTTTCTCCATATCTACGTGCTCGGAATATGCAGGGACAATATCTACCCCTTCTTCGAGCAAAAGTGTCAAGATCATGAATGGCCAGATGGTGTTTTCCAGCGTGGAGACATAGGTCATCCCTAGATCTCCATCAAGCTCAGAGCCGCCCTCATACTGGACAAACTCATCCAGGTTTATTGGGTTCCCTGCAAGTAATACATCATATCCAGTCGGTATAAAGCCGCTTCCTATAATTACTAGCAAAACTACTACAACGATCCACGGTGCCCGTCTTTTCATCTGGTTTCCCCACCATCTCTTTTTATCTACTTTTTATTTTATAGTAGATTGGGAGAAATTAGTATATGCAATAATAACGGGGAAGGAGAAACTTCTTTCATATCCCACATAGCCATTCTCAGGAAATTTTAGTATGATGAAAAGTAGATATTTTTTTAGATAGGATGGATACAAACATGAGTTTATTAAGCATAGATGGGTTAAGCCACAGCTTTGGCGACCGTATGTTATTTAAGGATGTTACCCTTCGCCTATTGGCAGGAGAGCATGTAGGCCTTGTTGGGGCTAACGGGGTCGGTAAATCGACTTTGATGAATATCATTACAGGAGAGATCGTGTACGACACAGGACGTGTGGAATGGACGCCAGGTGTGCATTATGGATACTTGGACCAGCATACTGTGTTGACGCCAGGGAGAACGATGAGGGATGTTCTGCGCGATGCTTTCCTCCCTTTATATGAGAAGGAAAAAGAATTGAATGCCATTACGGATAAAATGGGAACTGCTACTCCCGAAGAATTGGAAGAGTTGCTTGAGCAGATGGGAGAAATTCAAGACCATTTGGACGCAGGTGGATTCTACAACCTTGATATCAAGGTAGAGGAAGCTGCACGGGGGCTTGGTTTGGATGCAATTGGTCTCGACCGTGACGTTGCTGCTCTTAGTGGTGGACAGCGTACAAAGGTTCTTTTAGCAAAGCTGTTGCTTGAGCAGCCGCAAGTGTTACTACTGGATGAGCCTACGAACTACCTGGATGTGGAGCATATTCGCTGGTTAAGTTCGTACTTGAAAGAATACCCGCATGCCTTCCTTTTGATCTCTCATGACACCGAGTTCATGAACGGCGTGGTGGATGTTATTTTCCATCTGGAATTCTCCAAGCTCTCACGCTACACAGCATCTTATGAGAAGTTCCTTGAGCTTGCGGAGATCAATAAGAACCAGCACATCAATGCTTATGAGAAGCAGAAAGAGTTCATCAAGAAGCAAGAGGACTTCATTGCGAAGAATAAAGCGCGCTACTCCACGACAGGCCGTGCGAAAAGCCGTCAAAAGCAACTGGACCGCATGGAGCGGATCGACCGCCCTGAGACATCTGCAAAGCCTACTTTTGAGTTTAAAGAGTCTCGTGCAAGCAGCCGTTATGTAGTGGAAGCGAAGGACCTCGAAATTGGGTACTCTGAGCCTCTATTGCCGAAACTTACCATGGAAATCGAGCGTGGGGACAAGATTGCGATCGTTGGTTGCAATGGGGTTGGTAAATCGACATTGCTGAAAACGATTCTGGGTAAAATAGATCCTCTTGGCGGTTCTGTCATCCGTGGTGACTTCCTCTTCCCTTCCTATTTCGAGCAGGAAGTTAAGGCGAAGGATATCACACCGATCGATGATGTGTGGAATGAGTTCCCAGCCCTTGATCAACACCAGGTCCGTGCGATCTTGGCACGGTGCGGGTTGAAGAACGAACATATCTCCCGACCGTTAAGCCAGCTGAGCGGTGGAGAGCAGGCAAAGGTTAGATTATGCAAGCTGATGATGCACGAGAGCAACTGGCTGCTGTTTGACGAGCCGACGAACCATTTGGATGTGGTAGCAAAAGAGGAGCTAAAACGCGCCATCAAAGCGTATAAGGGCACTATCCTACTTGTCTGTCATGAACCTAGCTTCTATGAGGATTGGGTGACGAAAGTTTGGAATGTGGAAGAATGGGCCGAGCAGAAACAATAGAGATATAACTACAACTAAGAGCAGCATGGGAGACTCCCTGCTGCTCTTTTATTTTTTTAAAGGAATTCCGTCCTTCTAATAAGAACTCGTTACAACGGCTTCGGATCGTAACTCGATCCCGTCCAATCCGTCAATTCACAAATCGCATCCCAAAGCTTAGGGTAAAACTCGAATTTCGCTCCTTTTTCCAAAGCCTGAGCAGGTATCCCTTTCAAGCTTTTCGTATTCAATCCAATCATCCTGCGGACAAGCTGTATGTGGTGCTTACGGAATGTCTGGAAGTTCTCATCGAATGCAGTCATCTCCTGCATAAGCATATATAACTCATAATTGTCTCTTGCAGCCTTATGCAGCATGAACGGAGTCATTTGCTTATCATTCAGAAGCTGTTCAAACGGTGTCCACAAGGTTGGTCCAAGTCTAAGAATCTCATTGAATCCCGGTGAGTCCTGTCCGCTCCCCCGGCCTAGAGCGAGTCTGATAGTGTGGTAATCTCTCGGACTGATCACTTTTACCATATCAAATACTGGAGGCAACTGTTTCAGATGCATATTCACTCTTTGGAGCTGGTGTGTAGCTTGCAGGATTTCCCCATGCTGCATGTGTGCATCCGCTAAGTGAATGTACTGGATAATCAGCTTGAAATGGAGCTCTGCGATCTGATGAATCATTTGAAATGTAAGTTCGTCCTCGCAGGAGCGTTCCCCATCTTCTTTTTGCAAACTTAAGAGCTCTTCCGTACGAATATACTTCTCATAATCTGTCACTTTTTTCTCTTCCATTTCTTCTCCTCCTAATATCGGATAAATGGATAGGCTCTAGCAGCTAATGTCTTCTATCTTCCACTCATACGTTTATCTGACAACTCCCACAGCTAAAGCAGTGGGGTTCTAGGGTACTTTCACGCTTCTCGATGATGCCCTTATCTTTCCTTTCGAAAAGAGTTTCCACCAAAGCACTGGCGTGCTTTCTCCTAAAACATTAACGGACGTATTGCGTATAGCAAGGCACCTCTCTCAACAAGCCTAGAAAGACTCTTGATATGCTTTTCGTTCCGACTTTTATTGGGCGTTGTCATGACCAATTCGATTTGTTTTATGCGATAAACCACCGCAACGTTTTGCTTTGAGATTGTTTTAGGTGTGCCACCTCAAGATGATGAAGTTTTACAAAATTATTCCACTGAGCATTGCATAATTTTATATCAACAGAATTAAGCGTTTCAGTTGTGTTACCTATTAAAAAGGCACTGTATAAATCACGTTGGATAAGGATTTCTCCAAAAACATTCCAACGTTCTGAAAGTTGTTTTTTACTGCATTCTCCTGTTATATGGTTGAATTGACTCGCTTTTGTGGCGTGAGTATCTATTTTCTTTAAAGAACTGCCTTGATAACCAAGTTTGCGGTCAATTATCGTTAACAACATTGCAGGAGCACGATTGGCGATTGATTTTCCAAACCTCTTTTTGCGATTGATTTTGCCATTTTTCTTATTGCGTGTGGTATTTTTCGCACGCTTTTGCAGAGATTGAAACCGCATGGTTTCCACTCGAACATCAGAACCAAGAGAAAGGATGTCATTAGCCATTTTTTCGTGTGACATTTTACGTTGAACAGTGATTTTACGATAAAGTTCTTTTCTTTTTTTGCGTAGTTTCTCGTATTTTTTTGAGTATATCCAAGTTTGCCTACCTTTTTTTATTGTTCCGTTTTCGTTGAAATTATTAGAATTTGTACTTCGTTTAGACCTATCCATTTT
>NZ_LFEL01000020.1:0-14635 GCF_001037965.1 Bacillus sp. LL01
GACGTGTCTCACCTACATCAGGTAAGACATACCACATGATCTACAACCCGCCAAAGGTTGAAGGTGTATGTGATGTTGATGGTAAGGAGTTAATCCAACGTGATGACGACAAACCTGAAACAGTTAAAAAACGTCTTGAAGTAAATCAACAGCAAGCACAGCCACTTATTGATTTCTATACAGAAAAAGGCTACCTTCGTACGGTCAATGGTGATCAAGATATCACTAAGGTCTTCGAAGATCTAGATGAACTTCTGAAAGGACTCAATGCATGATTATCTGTAAGACTGAACGTGAATTAGAAATCATGCGTGAAGCTGGGAGGATTGTTGCTCTTACTCACCAAGAGTTAAAGCAGCATATCAAGCCTGGTATTACGACAAAACAATTGGATGAGATTGCAGAAAAGTTGATTCGTTCACACGGTGCAACACCCTCATTCAAAGGCTACAATGGATTTACAGGTAGTATCTGTGCTTCAGTAAACGAGGAATTAGTACACGGTATCCCCGGATCTCGAGTGCTTAAGGATGGCGATGTAATCAGTGTTGACATCGGTGCTAAGTTAAATGGGTACCACGGTGACTCCGCTTGGACGTATGCTGTAGGTGCAATTTCTGATGAAGACCAACGGTTGTTGGACGTCACAGAGGCTTCTTTATATAAAGGATTGGAAGAGGCTAAGCCTGGTGAGAGATTATCAAATATTTCTCATGCGATCCAATCATATGCAGAACCACTTGGTTATTCAATTGTACGTGAGTATGTTGGCCATGGAGTAGGGCAAGACTTACATGAAGACCCACAAATTCCTCACTACGGACCTCCAGGTAAAGGACCTCGTCTAAAACCGGGAATGGTTCTAGCGATTGAACCGATGATTAATGCAGGTTCTCGTTATGTGCGCACGTTAGCTGATAACTGGACTGTGGTTACAGTAGACGGTAAAAATTGTGCACACTTTGAGCATACAATTGCGATTACAGAAACAGGGTATGAAATTTTAACAAAACTTTAGGTGTAGGTGATGGGTGAAATGAACGACTCTGGTCCGAGTCCCGGTATCGGTCAAATTGTGCAAATCAAAAAAGGTAGAGACGCTGGCATGTATGCTGTGATCATTGAGGTCATAAATGATCGTTATGTCTTGATTGCTGATGGAGATAAGCGTAAAATTGATCGAGCTAAGAAAAAAAACATCAACCATCTAGAATTGTTGAACTACATGGCTCCTGAAATACGCATTAGTTTTGAAGAAACGGGACGTGTTACGAATGGTAAACTTCGCTATGCACTTAGCGGGTTTCTAGAACAACAACTTGATTTGCTGAAGGAAGGAGAGTAAATTCATGGCTAAAGAGGATGTAATTGAAGTGGAAGGTACGGTTATTGAGCCGTTACCAAACGCAATGTTTCGTGTAGAGTTAGAGAATGGTCACAAGATCCTTGCTCATGTTTCTGGTAAGATTCGTATGCACTTTATCCGAATACTTCCTGGAGATAAAGTAACGGTTGAACTATCACCGTATGACTTGACTCGTGGACGAATCACATATCGATACAAATAAACGTTGCGATTTGCTAGTGGGATCTATAATTAGACTTGCTAGATGTGAATTGAACGATTACAATTAAATGCACTCCGTACCATAAGGAGGTAAACGATAATGAAGGTAAGACCATCAGTCAAGCCAATTTGTGAAAAGTGTAAAGTTATCCGTCGTAAAGGGACGGTTATGGTTATTTGTGAAAACCCTAAACACAAACAAAAACAAGGTTAATATTTAAGGAGGTGCACAGCACATGGCACGTGTCGCAGGTGTAGATATTCCTCGTGATAAGCGAGTAGTTATTTCACTCACTTATATCTTTGGAGTTGGAAAAACAAAGTCATCTGAAATTTTAGCGGAAGCTGGCGTATCTGAGGATACTCGCGTTCGTGATTTAACAGAAGAAGAATTAGGTCGTATTCGTGAAGCAGTTGAAGTTCACACAGTAGAAGGTGACCTTCGTCGTGAAGTATCACTTAACATCAAGCGTCTAATCGAAATTGGTTCATACCGTGGTATTCGCCACCGTCGTGGATTACCAGTTCGTGGACAAAATTCTAAAAACAATGCTCGTACGCGTAAAGGTCCTCGTCGTACAGTAGCAAACAAGAAGAAATAGTAAAGGAGGTCGCATAAAAAATGGCTAAGAAAACGAATACTCGTCCAAAGCGTCGTCAACGTAAGAATATTGAGACTGGTGTAGCACACATCCGTTCAACATTCAACAACACTATTGTGACGATTACTGACACGCACGGCAATGCTATTTCTTGGGCAAGTGCAGGTGCATTAGGATTTAAAGGTTCTCGTAAGTCTACTCCATTCGCAGCACAAATGGCTGCTGAATCTGCAGCTAAAACTGCTATGGAGCATGGCATGAAAGTAATCGAAGTTTCTGTAAAAGGCCCTGGTGCTGGTCGTGAAGCTGCGATTCGTTCATTACAAGCTGTTGGACTTGAAGTTAACATGATTAAAGATGTTACTCCAGTTCCTCATAACGGTTGCCGCCCGCCAAAACGTCGTAGAGTGTAACGAAATCAATCATTGTATAGATTTCCTGAARGTGTCAATAATGGATGAGACGAATGCATTATTGATAAAAAAAGGTGAAACGGTTGGGAACTGCCTAATGGGGATTTCCGGTTAGGCTTTCCTGGCAGTCTACCGGAGTTCGACGTTTTGAAGGAGGGTTTGTTTTAATGATTGAAATCGAAAAGCCAAATATTGAAACGGTTGAAGTTAGTGAAGACGCAAAGTACGGTAAATTTGTCGTTGAGCCACTAGAGCGTGGGTATGGAACGACTCTTGGTAACTCCTTACGTCGTATTCTTTTATCTTCTCTTCCTGGTGCAGCTGTAACTTCAGTTCAAATTGATAGTGTTCTGCATGAATTCTCAACAATTGAAGGTGTTGTAGAAGACGTAACGACTATTATCTTGAACTTAAAGCAGCTTGCCCTTAAGATATATTCTGATGAAGAGAAGACGCTAGAGGTAGATGTTCAAGGTGAAGGCGTGATAACTGCAGGCGATTTAACACACGATAGTGATATCGAAGTATTAAATCCTGATCTGCATATTGCAACTTTAGCTAAAGGAGCACACTTCCATATGCGCCTTACAGCAAAGAGTGGCCGTGGTTACTCACTTGCTGTAGGGAATAAGAATGACGATCAACCGATTGGTGTTCTTCCTATTGACTCTATTTACACACCGGTATCTCGTGTCAACTATCAAGTTGAAAACACACGTGTCGGTCAAGTCACCAACTATGACAAACTAACCCTTGATGTGTGGACTGACGGAAGCATTCGCCCAGAAGAGGCTGTGTCTTTAGGCGCAAAAATCTTAACTGAGCATTTAAACATTTTTGTAGGCTTAACAGATCAAGCACAACATGCTGAAATCATGGTCGAAAAAGAAGAAGATCAAAAAGAGAAGGTTCTTGAAATGACTATTGAAGAGCTAGACCTTTCTGTTCGTTCTTACAACTGTCTAAAGCGTGCTGGTATCAATACGGTACAAGAGTTAACGCAAAAGTCAGAAGAAGACATGATGAAAGTACGTAACCTTGGACGTAAGTCATTAGAAGAAGTTCAAGAAAAACTTGGTGAGCTTGGATTAGGCCTTCGTAAAGAAGACTGATCATCACTAGTATTTCTAACAGATTCTAAATAGGTTTGTGATTGGTTTGAATTTTTTCTTGAAAATCTCTGACTCTTAGGTCGAGAGAAGGTAACAAAGGAGGGAAACGAACATGGCATACGCAAAATTAGGTCGTGATAGTGCTGGTCGTAAGGCTCTTTTCCGTGACTTAGCAACTGACCTTATCATCAATGAGCGCATCGAAACGACTGAAGCGAAAGCAAAAGAGCTACGTTCAATCGTTGAGAAAATGATTACATTAGGGAAGCGTGGAGATCTTCATGCTCGTCGTCAAGCTGCAGCTTTCATCCGTCGTGAAGTAGCTAACGAAGAGACAAACGAAGATGCAATCCAAAAGCTATTCTCTGATATTGCAACTCGTTACGAGGATCGTCAAGGCGGTTACACTCGTATTCTTAAAGTTGGTCCTCGTCGTGGCGACGGTGCACCAATGGCAATTATTGAGCTTGTGTAATTTGAGTCTTTAGAGATTCATTATATGAGGCGACAAAAGGGCTGTACAGGATCTGAGCACGTTACGCTCTGACTCTGGGCCCTTTTTTGTTGCCTTAATTTATGGTGTATTGTTGACCTTTTTGGGGAGGGGTTCGATTGTCTGTTTTTATTAATCTAAAAGAGGTCTCGTTTCAGTATGAGGAAGCGAATGATCTGGCTTTAAAAAATATAACAATCTCCTTTAATCGTAGAGAATGGGTGTCTGTGCTTGGTCGCAACGGATCAGGTAAGTCGACGTTTGGTCGTTTAATGAATGGGTTATTAATACCGCAACATGGAACAGTTGAAGTTGACGGCTTTCAAACGGTTAATGAAGATGATTTATGGCGCATAAGAAAGCGTGTCGGAATGATTTTTCAAAATCCAGATCATCAATTTGTCGCGACAACTGTTCGTGATGATATCGCATTTGGGTTAGAAAATCAGGGAATACCCCGAGATGACATGCTTCAACGTATCGAGAAATATTCCAAGTTAATTGGAGTCGATCATCTTCTTGACTCAGAGCCACATCGTTTATCTGGGGGGCAAAAGCAACGAGTAGCGATTGCTGGTATCATTGCATTAGAGCCAGACATGATTATCTTTGATGAAGCTACTTCAATGCTTGATCCATCAGGAAGAAAAGATGTGATGCGTACAATGAAGATGCTTCATGACCGTGGAGTTGCTATTATGACTATTACGCACGATATGGAAGAAGCAGTTATTGCCGAACGTGTGCTTATCTTTGAAAATGGTCAAATAAAAGCAGATGGTAMCCCCAAAGAGGTTTTCCAATCGAAAGAGCAGCTAGAGAAAGCAGGTCTTAATGTTCCATTCTCTGTTCGCGTGCAAAAAGAGCTTGAAAGAGAAGGGTTTCGCTTTAATAAGTTATCCTTAACAGAAGGAGAGTTGGTTGACGCGTTATGGACATCACATTCAAAGGTGTAGAACATCGTTATATGATCGGTACTCCATTTGAAAAAGCAGCCCTAAACCCAGTTGACCTCTCTATTGCTTCTGGTTCATTTACTGCGATTATTGGGCATACAGGTTCAGGGAAATCAACTTTGATCCAACATATCAATGGGCTTTTAAAACCTAGTGCTGGTGAAATAAAAGTTGGTCCTTATACGATTCGCGCAAATCAAAAAAAGCAATCTTTAAGGGATTTAAGACAGAAGGTTGGATTAGTGTTTCAGTATCCTGAGCATCAATTGTTTGAAGAAACGGTTGCAAAGGATATTTGTTTTGGCCCGATGAATTATGGATTAACTGAAGAAGCAGCTCTGAAACGAGTAAAGGAACTGTTACCCTTAGTTGGTTTAGGGGAAGACTTGCTTGAATCCTCGCCTTTTCAATTAAGTGGCGGACAAATGCGACGCGTAGCCATAGCAGGGGTACTGGCAATAAGACCTTCTGTTCTTGTACTAGATGAACCTACTGCAGGGCTTGACCCTGAAGGAAGAAAACAAATGCTTGAGCTATTTGCTAATTATCACAAGCAGTTTGGTACGACCACTATTCTTGTCACACATCATATGGAAGATGCAGCGAAATATGCAGATCAGTTAGTGGTGATGAATGATGGTGGGGTCGAGATGTCTGGAAGTRGGGAAGACATCTTTAGGCAAACAGACCGTTTATTGGAGATTGGCTTAGATTTACCTGATACAGTCYGCTTCCTACAGCAAATCAAAGAACAATTTCACTTAAAAGAGRTTCCTCTCCTGTTTGAAACGGATGAGGTCATTGATTATGTTTCGAACCTTCTACGAAAGAAGGAGGCTCGCTAGATGTTTCAAAATGTCATTATTGGACAATACGTTCAAGCAGACTCCTTTTTGCACAAGCTAGACCCAAGGTCGAAGCTTGCTAGTGTCTTTTTATTGTTAATTATTATTTTCTTTGCTGATAACTGGCTTTCTAGCTTATTGTTAGTAGGATTTACTGTTATGCTTATGGTCATTTCTAAGGTTCCAATCTTGTTCTTATATCGTGGCCTGCGGCCGATATTATGGCTCGTATTCTTTACTCTCATCCTCCATATTCTCTTGACAAAAGAAGGTCCCGTTTTACTGACACTTGGTCCACTTGCTATTCATGAAGGTGGGATGATGAATGGTTTATTTATTGCAACTAGGCTTTTAACCTTAGTCATGCTGACGTCGCTAATTACGCTGACAACAAGCCCGATCGACCTAACAGATGGATTGGAATCACTGTTCACTCCTCTAAAGAAGGTGGGGCTACCAGCGCATGAGCTAGCATTAATGATGTCGATCGCCTTGCGCTTTATTCCTACATTTATGCAAGAGACTGAGAAGATCTTAAAAGCACAAATGGCTAGGGGAGTCGATTTTAGCTCAGGCCCTATCTCAAAAAGAATAAAAGCGCTACTTCCACTGTTAGTGCCTTTGTTTATCAGTGCTTTCAAACGAGCAGAAGATTTAGCTTTAGCTATGGAAGCTCGTGGCTACCGTGGTGGTGAAGGCAGGACAAAGTTGAGGATATTAACATGGGGGACTCGAGATACAAGTGTAGTCATCATTGCCTTATTAATTGGTGTAGGTATTATATGGTTAAGAAATGGTTAGGTGAGTAATATGAAGCGATTAGCATGTGTGGTCTCTTATGATGGAACCAATTTTTCTGGCTATCAAGTCCAACCTAATAAACGAACAGTTCAACTTGAGCTTGAGCAGGCATTAAAAAAAGTTCACAAAGGTCAACAGACGCATGTAGTGGCTTCTGGTCGTACAGACGCTGGTGTCCATGCCAAAGGTCAAGTCATCCATTTTGATAGCCCTTATCACATAYCTGAAGCACAATGGCCTAAAGCTTTAAATGCTTGCTTACCTGACGATATCCGAATCACTCATGCAAAGTATGTTTCTACAGATTTTCATGCAAGGTATCATACATCTGGTAAAGAATATCGTTACCGTGTCCTAAAGAGCGAACAGGTGGATGTGTTTAGACGGAACTTAGTAACCCATATCCCTTATTCTCTTGATGTCGAGGAGATGAGGGTGGCGGCACAGCTTTTAATAGGCACTCATGATTTTAGTGCTTTTTGTGCAACTAATACGAATGTAGTGGATAAAGTTCGAACGCTCTATGCGGTAGAGATTAAAGAGTATGGCGATGAACTTCATTTTATTCTTCGTGGAAATGGATTTCTCTATAATATGGTACGGATTATAGTTGGAACATTACTTGAGGTTGGGAACAAAAAGAGATCCACTAATAGTGTTCGTATGGCTTTAGAAAAGTGTGAGCGAGAGTATGCAGGAAAAACGGCCCCAGGTCATGGCTTATATTTGTGGGCTGTGCAATACGATGAGCAGTAAGAGGCATTATAAATTTTTTCTAAAACAACGAACCCTAGTGTAACAAGTTGTTGACATTGGGTATTGGATATTATATGATGTTAGATGGTAATTCTAAAACCCACTAGCCCCGGGTTGTAGAATGTTACAAGAGACTTTTGATTTAACAAATGATTTAAAATTTGAAAGTGAACGTATTTAGGAGGGAAATTCATGCGTACAACATATATGGCAAAGCCAAACGAAGTTGAGCGTAAGTGGTTCGTAGTAGATGCTGAAGGCCAAACTCTTGGTCGTCTTGCTTCTGAAGTTGCTTCTATCCTTCGTGGTAAGCACAAGCCGACTTACACTCCGCACGTTGACACTGGTGACCACGTGATCATCATCAACGCAGAGAAAATCGAACTAACAGGTAACAAATTGAACGACAAGGTTTACTACCGTCACACAAATCACCCAGGTGGTTTGAAAATGACTAAAGCTGCTGATATGCGTGCTAACAAGCCTGAGCGTATGCTTGAGCTTGCTATTAAAGGAATGCTTCCAAAGAACACGCTTGGACGTAAGCAAGGTATGAAACTACACGTTTATGCTGGAAACGAACACAAACAACAAGCTCAAAAACCAGAAGTTTACGAACTTCGCGGTTAATCGATAGGGAGGTTATTATCTTGGCACAAGTACAATATTACGGTACAGGTCGCCGTAAGCACTCTGTTGCTCGCGTTCGCCTAGTACCAGGTGACGGTCGTATCGTTATTAACGGTCGTGAATTAGATGAATATTTTGGTCTTGATACTTTAAAGCTTATCGCTAAGCAACCACTAGTAGAAACTGGCGTTGAAGGTCAATATGACGTTCACGTTAACGTTGATGGTGGTGGGTACACAGGACAAGCAGGTGCAATCCGTCATGGTGTAGCACGTGCACTTCTTAAAGTAGATCCTGAGAACCGCGCTTCATTAAAGCGTGCTGGCTTCTTGACTCGTGATGCTCGTATGAAAGAGCGTAAGAAATACGGTCTTAAAGCAGCTCGTCGTGCACCTCAGTTCTCAAAACGTTAATATCGTTTTCAAAAGCTCTCAGCCATTTTGGTTGGGAGTTTTTTGTGTTTGTAAATGTTTGGCCCCCCCGTTTAAAGAAAGCTAGAGAAAATTTATTTTAAGCTGTATGCAGGAAAATAACTTACGCATCAAGAAATGAATTTAATAAGTACGAAAAATAAGCCTAACAAATAAAAGGAAAGGTGGTGGTTGTTCGTGGTCCGAGACCTTACCCTACAACAAATCGCCGAAAGTGTGTCAAGGCCTTTATTAAATGCTTCTGATAAGGAATTGGAAGGTTTTCGAGAAATTATTGAAGAAACGATTAAAGTACGGGAATCTCATATAAATCTAAAAAAACTGGTTGAAAACTATTCTAATTCGAAGATGCAACGTTCTTAATTTAAATAGTTTGTTTATATGTCAAAAGACCTCCGTTGTAGAATTATTCTACACGGAGATTTTTTGTGAGTACTGTTGTTACACTTCTGCTGAGTTTAATAAAAAAACTTCATCTCCTGACAAAATTTCCACTGCATGAGCGATAATCTGAAGCCTCATACTAAATCCAAGATGATAAATGGGAGTGAGGAGAATGGCAGTTGTATCAACATTTACAGAAAAACGACGTGAAAAACAATGGAAATTTGAACGTGGGGTGTTACGGCAATTATCGTTAAAGCAGCTTAAAGAGGATGTGCATGAACATTTTCGACCTGTTGTTCCATTTTATTTTTTGTCACACCCATTTTTACTTGATCCTTGTATGGATATGGCAATCGATGCTTATTTAGTTGGTGCTGAATATGGACGTTTTGGTTATCTGGGTGAATCCATAACGGAGGTTAAAGTACGATGTGAAGATGAATTAACCGATATTTCTTTTTCATTATTTAATTTACTCCAAGGGTGGTTAGGTGAATCAGACTTTCTTTTGGAATCGATCAAGATATCAGCTGATGTGTTCGTCGATCGCTGGTGGGAAAGAGGCTTCCGTGAAGCAGAAAAAAGACATCGCCTGCGCCTTCATTAAAACACGTTCATAATTTCTCCCTTGTCCCAATATATATAAATAGGGGATAAGTGAAGGGGGATATATGATGATAAAGTGGATGAAGGGCGTAGTATTTGCTCTTAGTGTCGTTGGTTTACTTTTTTTAATACAATATCAATTTATAAGTAAAGACTCTGCAACTTGGCACTTACCTCTATCAGGTAAAATTATCATTGTCGATCCTGGACATGGAGGGATTGACGGAGGAGCCGTTTCTAAAGCTGGACTTCTTGAGAAAGAAGTAACATTAGCGATAAGCGATCATTTACGCGATTACCTTCAGGAGGCAGGAGCCTTGGTTTTAATGACGAGAGAAGAAGACCGTGATTTAGCGGCAGAGGGAACGAAGAAAATAAGACAAAGAAAAATTGAGGATTTAAAGCGTCGGGTTGAAATTGTGAATGAGTCTGATGMTGACTTATTTGTGACGATTCACCTTAATGCCATCCCATCACCAAGATGGAGTGGGGCACAGACGTTCTACCACCGTGCTATTCCCGAAAATGAAGCATTAGCTAAGTTTGTTCAGAGTGAAATTAGAACAAATTTAGAGAACACGGAGAGATTAGCGAAACCAATTGATAATATATTCTTGCTTAAAAAAGCAGAAATCCCAGGAGTACTTGTTGAAGCCGGATTTTTGTCACACCCGACAGAGGCGCAGCTGCTTCAAACTGAAGCGTATCAACAAAAAGTAGCTGCTTCTATTTATCAAGGTATTATGAGGTACTATACAAATGAAGAGGAACCCCTCTCCTAAAGCAGAAGTATGCAAACGGATTCACGGTCCTTTCACAGAATATGCTATACTAGGCATATAACTGGTTAAAGGATGGTGTTCATATTGGTAACGGAAGCTACAATAGTCGAAGCCTTAAAACGAGTCAAAGATCGCGATCTAAATAAAAGCATCGTCGAAACGGGCGGTGTTAGAGAAGTAAAAGTTAAAGGTGGAAATGTGAGCGTGAAAATCGCTCTTGCAAAGACAGGCACTGCTGAACAGATGGAAGTTCAACAAGAGGTGGTAAATGTCCTTAAAGGAGAAGGCGCAGACTCAGTGGGTCTTCGTTTTGAGGAGCTTACAGAACAAGAGTTGAAAAGTGTAGGTGGTTTAAAGGAAGCTGCCTTTGAAGGGCCATCCATACTTGCACCAGATAGTCCTACGACCTTTATTGCTGTAACAAGTGGAAAAGGTGGGGTAGGGAAATCTACAGTTTCTGTTAACGTAGCAACAACCCTCGCTAGACTCGGTAAGCGTGTAGGGATTATTGATGCGGACATCTATGGCTTTAGTGTACCAGATATGATGGGTATTGAAGAACGCCCTAAAGTGATTGCAGATCGCATTTATCCTGTTGAACGCTTTGGAGTAAAAGTCATTTCTATGGGCTTTTTCGTAGAGGATAACGCTCCAGTTATTTGGCGTGGCCCGATGTTAGGTAAAATGTTAAACCAATTCTTTGCCGACATTGAATGGGGAGAGCTTGATTATTTAATTCTTGATTTACCTCCGGGTACGGGAGATGTTGCTCTTGACTTACATACGATGCTACCACATTCCAAAGAGATTTTAGTGACGACACCACATGCTACTGCTGCGTTTGTCGCTGCACGTGCTGGAACGATGGCTATTAAAACCCATCATGAAATTTTAGGTGTTGTAGAGAATATGGCTTATTTTGAAAGTAAAACAACGGGTGAGAAGGAATATGTGTTTGGTCGTGGTGGTGGAGAACGACTTGCAGAAGAATTAAAAACTGAAATTCTTGGACAAATTCCACTTGGCCAACCTGAGATCGATGAAAATGATTTTGCCCCTTCTATTTATGCAGAAGATCACCCGAATGGTCGTATTTATAAAGAAATTTCGGAGAGAATTATTTCAAAAATCGAACAGTAATAAAAAAAGAAGCCTGAAATGGCTTCTTTTTTTATCCTCCAGATTGTTGACCGCCACCACCACCGCTATTACCACCTTCTTGTGGCTGATCTTCCTCTTGTTTCTTTTGTTCTTCTTCGGCTGCGGCTGGATCTTGTTTTTTCATTTGTTTTTCAGCTACTCCAGACAAGATTTCACTGATTTTCGCAGTGAAATAAGGGCTTTCAAATGCTTCGGACATGATTGTCATTACTTGTTGTCTATATTCTTTTGATTTCATCACTTCTAGAACGGTATCTTCCATTTCTGGATTTTGTAAGACTGTGATCATCATGCCTTGATATTCGGGATCCTTCATAAGTCCTTTTAACATTTTTTCGTTTTCTGTTTGCATACTCTCAGCAAAAGTTTTCGCAAATTCAGGGTCTTTCATCACTTCTTGCCAAAAAGCTCTGCCTTGTTCAGATGTTAATGTTTCTTGAATCGTTTCTTTAACGTAAGCATTATCCATTACTAATTCATGGCGCATTTCTTCTTCATTCATAATTTCTTGGATGGCTTGTTTACCTTCATCTGTTTTAAGCATATCCACCATCATCTTTTTAGTGCCTTCATAATCAGTGTTATTGCCACCACTACCTTCAGCAGTTGCGCAGCTGATAAGTGTGAGTACCGTGACGCACACAATCAATACATGAAGAAGTTTTTTCATGATAGCTGCTCCTTTCTTTCGCTTTGTCATTAATTTGAGATATTTTATAAAAAAATATGCATGACTAATCRTGAACAGCTGGCATTTTTGAAGCGTGATTGATACAATCATGTCAGTATGTTTAACGATCTTGGAGGAAATGCCAGTGAATAGTCGGAAAGTAGTTTATTTGTTTTTCACTACGTTGTTAGTGGGGAGTATAAGTGGTGGAATTGTAGGATTTATTATTGATTTTGATGTGTATACAAATGGTGACTTAATGAATATGTTTGTAGGGGTCATCTGGTTGCTTGGAATTAGTGCTGCTTTCAGTCTAATTAGTCAAATGGGGTTTTTTGCTTATCTTACCCTTCATCGATTTGGACTCGGGCTTTTTAAATCGGCAAGACTGTGGAATCGGGTWCAAGTTGTCGTCATTGCTTTCGTTGTAWTTGATCTTATTTATTTAAGGTACATTGCCTTTGCAACAGAGGGTGAGAATGTCTTTCATTATGCTATCATGCCTATTCTATTATTAGCTTACGGTTTAGTGATAGCCTACCTTAAAGCTAAAGAGACAAATCAAGGGGCTTTTATTCCGGCGTTATTTTTTATTGTTGTCGTAACGACAATCGAATGGGTTCCTGCTTTAACGGTAAATGATCCTAAATGGTTGTGGATGTATTTTGCGCCGCTTATTGCAGCTAATACATGGCAGCTGCTAATTTTACATCGATTAACGAATCAACCTAACACAAAAGCTCGAGCATAGATGCTCGAGCTTTTGTATTGTTTACTTGATTTCTTCACTATTCGCTTCTGTGCTAGCCATTAATTCTTCTACTGAAATAAAGGTAAATCCTTTTTCCTTTAATTGATCAATAACAATTGGCAGAGCTTTATCTGTTTGTTTTACAGAATCTGAGGCATGAAACAGTAATACATCTCCAGATGAAGTATGACTCATTACATTATCCACAATTGCATCAACCCCTGGATTTTGATAATCAAGAGAATCGACGCTCCAATGAACCACGCTATATTCTTGTCTTTCTGCCAAAGCTAAAACACGTTTATCAAATGCTCCGTTTGGTGGTCTTAATAAAGTTGGCTTTTCCCCAGCTAATTCTGCAAGTACTTGTTTGCTACGGATCAAGTCTTTTCTTACYTTTTCATCTTCCCAACTCGTGTAATTCTTATATTGATACCCATGACTTCCAATCAAATGTCCTGCTTCTTTTATTTGTTTAACTAAGTCAGGATAACGCTCAGCCCAAGAGGCAGAGACAAAAAAAGTAGCTTGATCGACTTTCTTTTGTGAGAGTACTTCTAAAATAGGGCCAACTTGTTTATCACCCCAACTAAGATTAAACGTTAAAGCTATTCGGTTATCATCTGTTTCTGCCCGGTAGAAAGCCTGTGGACCTTCTGATGTTGAAAAGACAGGTAGTTGGGCTCGTTCGATATAAAGAAACCCTGCAGCAAAAAGTGCCATCATGACAATAATAGATAATTGCTTGATACGCTTAGCGTGAAAAACCCAAATAAACTTCATTAAATATCCCCCTCGTCCACCTTTTAGGATAAATTTATGCAAAGTATTAGAACATATGAATAAAATCCTTCCGTTTAGAAAACAATTTAGTTAGATGCACATGTAAGATATAACCATATTAGGAAGTTGAGTATATAATACTGTTGAGTCTCTAAAGGTTGAGGTGTTGCTTGTGTTAGGTTTTTTGTTAAATGGCAAAGAAGTAATTGAAATTGAATATATGCTTAAAAGAGAAATGGAAGAACTGTTATTAGATTTATCTGATCCTCGGATTGATGAAGTTGTCAAAAGAGCAATGGAGGAGAAGTACCAAATCGTTTATGGGATCTATAAGCGTTTTGTTCCCCCAAATGAAAGTGTAAAATATATGCTCCAAAAGAATAAGAAGAATACACAATAGAAGAAAAGGGCAGAAGCCTTTTTCTTTTTATTTATAAACTGAAATAAACAAAAGAAATCTAGGTAGAATATAATAGAATAATCATTGACTTATAAAAATGGACATGCTATATTAGTAAATACCGAAAGGGAGCAATAAACCCCTTTAAAAAATATTTTTAAAAAAGTATTGACTTCATCATTAGATATACGGTAAGATGATCAAGTCGCTRTAAGAGCGGCRRACAAGTTCTTTGAAAACTGAACAAAAGCCAAGCGAAATAGAGATACATGATATCTCGTCAATTTTTAAAACAAGATGCTAGCGTATCTTATGYAAKTGAGCTTAATCAAACACTTTTATGGAGAGTTTGATCCTGGCTCAGGACGAACGCTGGCGGCGTGCCTAATACATGCAAGTCGAGCGGACTGATGGGAGCTTGCTCCCTGATGTTAGCGGCGGACGGGTGAGTAACACGTGGGCAACCTACCTGTAAGACTGGGATAACTC
>NZ_LFEL01000200.1:0-3874 GCF_001037965.1 Bacillus sp. LL01
TCTCATTAGCACCTCCTTTTCTAGTATTCTAGTTTGGTCAAGAGAAGGGAGGTTGATACTATCTTGTTTTATCTCCTAACAAAGAATCCAACCTCTTATGGAAGAGAGGCTGGATTCTATTAATAATGTACATCAAAGTATGCATCGATATAAGACCAGCCCTCCATATCATATTGATAAATCAGATTACCTTTTTTATCAATATATCCTTCATAATCCGTACAATAATAAACGCTAGTCCATTCGAGTAACTGGTAGCCCATTCATAACCATGCTCATTACCAAAAACAATATCACCATCTGTAATTAAGAAAATGATATTCTTCAAATCGATCAAGGACTAAAGAGTACCCATCGGAGAATGGCTCGGCCCATTCATATTGAGGATTGATTACAATCTGACCCTCTTTGTTAATAAATTCATACTTGTAGCCAATGGTGATCACAGCTAGACCATTATGGAAGTCACCAGCCCATTCAAACTGTGGATTAATGAATATTCGCCTTCWATATCCTCATGATGCTTACCTAATAAGACCATATATAATGTCCCGTTAGTGTCTTCTTCATCTTCAACACATGTAAAGAGGTAACTGCTTAATCTCATGTTTTACCCTTCTATATTAGAAACTCTAATCCCAACCTCGGTATCGACTTCGTCCCTCTCCAAGTTATAAATGAGGTTTTGATTTAAATCTTATAAATTCCTTTATTTGTTCGAAAGAGGAAACCCTAAATAAAAAGGTGTCTGTTTTAAGCTTATCCTTTATCTGGAGAAAAATTGATGAATAAAATTAAACCGAACCAGCATGAATCTAGATATCCATCCAGTATCACTTCARAATCCAAGCTCTCAAAATATAATTATACTTATATTTAAAAAAAATAAACTATTTTAAGAGACAAAATATACCATATTTAGTATAATTATCTATGTACCAATAAATTAATTTAAAGAGGTGAAATTAGTTGCTAAAAAAACTGTCTTTTCTACTAGTCTTACTATTTTCTTTTTCAATTTTACTTGCTTTTGACAAGGTAGAAGCAAACGATWCAACTAATAATGTCGATGTAGAGGAAATAAGTGTTAATGGGGAAGTGAGTACTAATGGTATAAACACTTATCGTACTAGAAAAGTGAATGTGACAACCAGTTATCGGTGGTCTAGTACTCGTAGAGTATCTGACGATTTAAGAACTGGCAGTAGGGGTGGGTCAATCACTTCTGATAGAACAACAACCTTCAACATAGGATTCACAGGTTCTGTAGCTGGATYAGGATTTTCACCTAGTGTAAGTATCTCCAGTAAAATAGGGTATGTATTAAATGTTAATGCAAACTCTGTGGGGTACATGGGTTACAAAGTAAGAGAAAAAGTAGAAAAGGGGACTAGAGAAGTTTACGATACAATTAATGGAAGAGTCCAATCATCTAATAGCTATACTGTTGTAACTCCACTTTATGGTGAGTATAGAATAGTATATAAATAAATAAAAAAAACTAGTTATTTACAAATAACTAGTTTTTTTCATGTCTTTCCCAAATCCAATATCCTAATTTAGTTACCAAGTAAAAGGTAAAAATAAGCACCAGTGTCCTGGAGATAACATACCCATCAATAGCTAATTGGTAACCCTCAGGGATTAGCACTTCACTATTGATATTTAAGTAAATTAGCACTATTACAGGTAGTATTACAAATAATTTAGCAAACCTTAGTTTGATTGTAGGATCCAACTGAAACACCCTTCGCTAATTATTAAAAAACTAAAACTTGAATTATATAGTATAAACTTCATTTTTCATTGTTTTCCCTGAAATTTAAATTTATATAGGCAAAAGATAAAATTAGATACAAGAGAATTTAATTTTATACTAATTTCTTTTTTACCTTGATTTTTACCTGCTTATCAGAAAACACTCTTAACAAACTGCAGGCAAGTTCTAGCTRTATCTTACTCTATTCCTAGGCTCTGCTTTCTCAAAAGTCTTCTTTCTGCTTAGCAATCGCCTTTTCCTCTTGAGCTCTCTCCATGAAATTAATTATACCATTAAATGTACTATATTACATATAGAGAGAAATAAATAAATATATGTAATTCCCTATACTTTTTTAATTTTTCTATAAAAGTATTAGAAGAGTCCAAAATAGTCAAAATGCTCGCATGATGAGTATGTCTGGGGTAAAGATCGTGAGCGTCAAGCGGTCAGTAAAAGATATACGGACACTATACATAAAGCAAGCTCAAATTAAAGAAGAAACAGAACGAGCAAGGGCCAAGTCTTATAGCACTAGCATACTCATCGATCATATCTTCAGTTAAATCTTCCTCATCAGTCATAGGGGAGTATTTTCTAAGTATAGAAAATGCTTGGTCTGTATTCATTAACATTCACCTCTACATTAATGTTTAACATTCCTTCCTTCTTGAACTCTTGCCCCCGGTTGTTGAAGAAGGTTTCAACGATTTTAATCTTCAAATAAATCTTTTTTCTCTTCTTTTGTTAAACCCGTAAAGAACTTTTTGTGTAGCCGTAATTCTTTCTCTTTTTTCGGAAATACCCTTTCAAACCAAGTTACCGCCATAGGAGTGTGTTCAGATTGGGCATTAACCTTCTCTAAAAACCATTGATATTCTTTCACGGTATCGTCATCAAGTAACGAGATATCTTCATCTCTAGTCCCATAATCTAATTCTGCAAGTTCTCTTGCAGTAATAGTACCGTTTATTTTCTTTACTACTCCAACTTCCGAAGGCATACGTTCTTGATTTAAAGATACAAAGAAATAAATATAGCTTGGTAAGCGAAAAAGTCTTTTCTTAGTATCTTTTTTAGATGCAATATAAAGCCAATCCCCTTTTTCACCAAAACAATTGAATTCCTCATTCTTAATTGCGACCAACATCTTTTCATATTTCTTCATCATGCACCCCAGATAAATGTTTATTAAGTTTTCCTGATTCAACGCTAAGTTGGTGAATTGTATTATTCCTCATCACCAAAGCCAATCATTACGCCAACAACCTCCTTTGAAATATTATATTTTACTTTACTTCGTACATTCCGTCGCCATAACCAGACATTGAAACCGCCCCTCCTGGCATAACTCCTCCCTGGGAATCTGAAGCAACAGTATCCGAACAGGCAACATAATATGTTAATCCATCTTCATTAATCTCTATATCATAGACATTTTTCACATGCATGCCATTTTCCACTTGGTTTCTTTTCTCCATAATAGACAAATAAGCTTTCAACTACTTCATCGGGTGTATAAGATATCAACGCCGTCCATTTCCCATTTCTCACTTTTGGAAGGATGATTTGTAGGTCTTCTTCCCCTATTTCATAACATGGATCAGTAACAATTAAACTTCCACTTTCTACAGTGAAAGTGCCAACTACATTGGGTTTATTCGTATTTATTTTCGGTACATACCAATCAATAAATTCGCTTAATGATAATGCTTTACACTTACTTATCCCAGTATTCTCATTCCAAACATAGAGTAGTTCTTGCATAAATCTTTTTCTAATACGATAGCAAAGCTTATCGCCATTGAGATTTTCACCAATACAGATCATTTCACCTGGTACGTTTTTTGGTCTGAAATCAAGATTTTGTTTGATGATATCTATTTTTTTTGCTAACGGTTTATTCGTAGGGATTGGAAACAAAGGCCWATCACCAAATGTTGAACCATTGGTTTCAAAAAAAAGTTCCTWATATTCATTTGGGAAAATAGCACCAAGTTCTTTTTCTGCCTTTTTCAATTCCAGTAAAGACACCCCAGCCACCCTCGAACTAGAATCAATCATGTTAATTAATTTCTTCATCTTTTCCCCACCAAGTTAATATGATTATTACCA
>NZ_LFEL01000201.1:0-3874 GCF_001037965.1 Bacillus sp. LL01
TATTGAAGACGGTCAAAACGATTGGTATAATGAGAAATAGTGTATATGGCACGATTTAGTAGGAGTGATCACTTATGAATAATAAAGACCGTTTAGCGCGTCAACAAAAAATCCGTAACTTCTCGATCATTGCTCACATTGACCATGGTAAGTCAACGTTAGCAGATCGTATTTTGGAGAAAACCGGCGCTCTAACAGACCGTGAAATGAAAGATCAAACGCTTGATGCAATGGACCTTGAGCGTGAGCGTGGGATTACAATTAAGTTAAATGCTGTTCAATTAACATATACAGCAAAAGATGGCGAAGAATACATTTTCCATTTAATTGATACTCCAGGACATGTGGATTTTACATATGAGGTGTCAAGAAGTTTAGCAGCGTGTGAGGGTGCGCTATTAATTGTCGATGCAGCACAAGGAATCGAGGCTCAGACCCTTGCGAATGTATATCTAGCTCTAGATAATGACCTTGAAATTCTACCGGTTATTAATAAAATTGACTTGCCGAGTGCTGAGCCTGAACGCGTGAAAAAAGAAGTAGAAGACGTCATTGGTCTTGATGCTTCAGATGCTGTTCTTGCCTCTGCAAAGAACGGGATTGGAATTGAGGATATTTTAGAGCAGGTCGTAGAGAAGGTTCCTGCACCAACAGGAGATCCGGATGCGCCACTAAAAGCGCTGATTTTTGATTCGCTCTATGATTCTTATCGTGGAGTTGTAGCTTACATTCGTATCATTGATGGTACGGTGAAGCCTGGTCAGAAAATCAAAATGATGGCAACAGGGAAAGAATTTGAAGTCACAGAGATCGGTGTCTTTACACCGAAACCAGCAAAGCGTGATGAATTAACCGTCGGAGATGTTGGATTTTTAACAGCGGCGATTAAAAATGTTGGGGATACACGTGTGGGTGACACGATTACAAATGCGGTTAACCCTTCAACGGAGCCGCTTCCAGGGTACCGTCGCATGAACCCGATGGTGTATTGTGGCTTATATCCAATTGATACAAACGACTACAATGATTTACGTGAAGCATTAGAGCGTCTAGAGTTAAATGATGCATCTCTGCAGTATGAGCCAGAGACCTCCCAAGCATTAGGCTTTGGATTCCGTTGTGGTTTCTTAGGACTATTACACATGGAAATTATTCAAGAGCGTATTGAACGTGAATTTGGCATTTCGCTCATTACGACAGCACCAAGTGTAATTTACAAAGTTCAACTAACAAACGGGGATGATCTTCAAATTGATAACCCGTCTAATATGCCAGATGCACAAAAGGTCGATTTCGTCGAAGAACCTTATGTAAAAGCAAAAGTGATGGTTCCTAATGATTATGTAGGATCAGTCATGGAGCTTTGCCAAGGCAAGCGTGGTATTTTCATCGATATGCAGTATTTAGATGAAAATCGCGTACAGATTGTCTATGAGATTCCACTTTCTGAAATCGTCTATGACTTCTTTGATCAATTAAAATCGAATACAAAAGGGTACGCGTCATTTGATTATGAGTTGATTGGTTACAAGCAATCCAATCTTGTCAAAATGGATATTCTTTTAAATGGTGAGAAGGTTGATGCCTTATCAGTCATTGTTCACCGTGACTCAGCTTATGAGCGTGGGAAGATTATCGTTGAAAAGTTAAAAGAACTTATTCCTCGTCAACATTTTGAGGTGCCTGTTCAAGCGAGTATTGGACAAAAAGTTATCTCTCGTTCGACGATTAAAGCAATGCGTAAAAACGTATTAGCAAAATGTTACGGTGGGGATATTTCTCGTAAACGTAAACTTCTTGAAAAGCAAAAAGAAGGTAAAAAACGTATGAAGTCTGTAGGTAACGTTGAAGTGCCACAAGAAGCCTTCATGGCTGTTCTTCGTATGGATGAATAAACGAAACAATAACCGCAGGGATTCCTGCGGTTTTGCTTTTACTAGCAGGAGAGGAGGATACATGTGAGAAATGCAGCTTATATTCACATTCCCTTTTGTGAGCATATTTGTCACTATTGTGACTTTAATAAAGTGTTTTTAAAGAACCAACCAGTAAATGAATACATTGAAGCATTACTTGAGGAAATGCGTTTAACAATGAAACAGTCCCCAATTGAGCAGCTACGCACGATCTACATTGGAGGCGGAACCCCAACTGCCTTGTCTGCCGAACAATTGAAGCGCTTGTTCACTGGGATGAGAGAGATTTTGCCGATGGAAGAACTACTTGAATTCACGGTTGAAGTCAATCCAGATAGCAGTGAGGAAGAGAAGCTAACTGTGATGAGGGAAGCTGGAGTCAATCGTCTTAGTATCGGGGTGCAGTCATTTGAGAAGGATCTTCTAGACCATATCGGGAGAACTCATTCCAGTGATAGTGTGTATGATGCCGTAACAAGAAGTAGACAAGCTGGATTTAACAATATCTCGCTTGATTTAATGTTTGGTTTGCCGCATCAATCCGTTGCCCAGTTTATCGACACAATTGAGAAGGCTTGTGCCTTAGGTGTTGAACACATCTCTGCGTATTCGTTAAAAGTCGAGGAAAAGACGGTGTTTTTTAATCGCCAGCGAAAAGGCAAGTTAAGCTTACCCCCAGAAGAAGATGAGGTCAGAATGTACGAAGAGTTACAAGAGCGTACGAAGGCTCACGGATTCACCCAATACGAAATCAGTAATTTTGCAAAACCTGGTTTAGAGAGCAACCATAATCTTGTTTATTGGAAGAACGAAGAGTATTTCGGGTTTGGAGCTGGGGCTCACGGGTACGTAAATGGAGTCCGCCATCAAAATATTGGACCTGTTCCAAAGTATCTTGAATCCCTCACAAAAGGGGAGCTTCCATATCTTAGAGAGCATATCGTCACCAAAGTAGAGCAAATTGAAGAAGCGATGTTTATGGGGCTAAGAAAATTAGATGGAGTGGACCTTTCTGACCTTTCGACTYGATACGGTGTCAATCTTGCGAAACTTTATGCTCGCCAGTTAAACGACTTAAGTGAACGTAGTCTACTATCGTATGAAGATAACCGTGTGAAGCTGACAAATGAGGGGCTCCTCTTAGCGAATGAAGTGTTTGAACAGTTTTTAGTCGTCTTAGATGAGCACATGGTARAAAAAGAAAGTTGATTTTATACGTTTTTTAACGTTTTGAAGTTGACAAATCCTGACCTATTTGATAATTTATCATTAGATTTAGCACTCGTTCATGTTGAGTGCTAACAGAGGTGATGAGAGATGTTAACAGATAGACAGTTGTTAATTCTGCACGCCATTGTCGATGATTATATCCGGTCGGCAGAGCCAGTCGGTTCTCGCAGCATCTCTAAGCGAGAAGACATCACATTTAGTCCAGCGACGATTCGAAATGATATGGCGGACCTTGAGGAGTTAGGGTTTTTAGAAAAGCCACACAGCTCTGCAGGACGTATTCCCTCGCAAAAAGGGTATCGCTATTATGTGGATCATATGCTTATGCCTCATGATTTGACAGWTGATGAGCAAGCGGACATGCGGACGATCTTTTCGGATCGGATGCAAGAGATTGAACAAGTGATTCAGCAGTCAGCAAGACTACTATCGAATATGACAAGTTATATATCGATTGTGCTTGGTCCTGAAATGTTTGAGGCAAGGTTACGCTCTATTCAAATTATTCCACTTGCCAAAGGGTCAGCCATTCTCATTTTAGTCACGGATACTGGTCATGTAGAAAATCAAACAATTCAACTTCCTGAATCGATTGATGCTTCAGATATTGAACGTGTAGTCAACATCTTAAATGATCGGTTAATGGGTGTGCCTTTGTTTAAGCTTCGTCAAAAGCTGAATACAGAGGTTAGTAAAGTGATGCGTGTGCATGTAACCAATTATGAGCA
>NZ_LFEL01000202.1:0-3863 GCF_001037965.1 Bacillus sp. LL01
TGCAGGTGTTGGGGTGGCCGTCTTTTATTTGTTTTTCCCAGTGAGCGATGGCAGCTTTGTCTTCTTGCTGCCAGTCGTCGCCTTTGTCGCAGCCCTACTCACAGCGATTGCGATTTACCTATTCTCGTATAATCGCAAGACAGGGCTTGAGCCTGTTCGCCTAGTATTAACCGGAGTCGGATTTTCGATGGCTTTATCAGGTGTGATGATCTTGCTCATTTCATCGGTTGATCCATTTAAAGTTGATTTTATTGCGAGATGGCTTGCTGGAAACGTATGGGGTGCCGATTGGCCGTTTCTTTGGGCGATTCTTCCTTGGCTGGGTGTGTTAATCCCGTTTACTTTATATAAGGCAAACCGGCTGAACATCATGGGGCTTGGCGAATCTGCTGCCATTGGTGTTGGTATTCGATTGGAGCGTGAACGCTTTGTGCTACTTTTAACGGCTGTCGCGCTGGCCTCCTCAGCAGTTTCGGTTACGGGGGGGATTGCGTTCATCGGTCTAATGGCTCCGCATATCGCAAAAGCCCTCGTTGGACCTCGCAATCAGCTCTTTATTCCTGTGGCCGTCCTGCTTGGCGGATGGCTATTAATACTAGCCGATACGGTCGGACGAAACTTAGTCGAACCTAATGGGATTCCAACAGGGATTATGGTTGCCTTAATTGGTGCGCCTTACTTTATGTATTTATTAATGAAGAAATAAAGCAAACAGCCCCCTTGATTTAGTTCAAGGAGGGCTTCCTATTATTGAGGAATAAGCTCGCGGTATTCTTTTAAAAGGTGATCCCGTGCTTCATTCGCACGCTTTTTCAGGCTTTCTAAGTCTACATTGAGCAGTTTGCCATCTTTTTTGACAGCCTTACCTGCTACATAAACGGAATCAACATTGGCTGGGCTTGTACATTGAACCACTGTACCAATAGGGTCATTGACTGGGAAGATGTTCAAATCGGACGTGCGGACCATGATGAGATCAGCTTGTTTTCCTGGTGTTAATGTACCTACTTTATCTTCTAACATCAGAGCCCGAGCCCCCTCTATTGTCGCAAACTCTAGCACATCCCGAGCTAAGAGGTGGAGGGCTGGTCCAGGCATAACCCCTTTAGCAAGTTGCTGTTGATTGACTCTGGCCCGCTCCGCTTGAAGCGCAAATTTCATTTGGGCAAATAGATCTCCACCTGTAGAGGTGACCACATCCACACCAAGTGCCGGCCTCACSCCATTTTCAATCGTCAACCCTACTGCTGGGTAGCCATGGCCCATCATCATCTCCACTTCAGGAGTGACCGAGATACTGCCGCCTTTTTCTGCTAATAGCCTCATTTCTTCAGGACTCACTGCATTAGCATGAACGAAATTTAAGTCACTGCCTAATAAATCGGCCTCGTTTAACTTTTCAATCGAACGAGCAGTGGAGCCCCATGTCCCAAATCCAAGGTGCATGCTACAAACCGCATCCAATTCACGGGCTAATTTGATTTCCTTCACGCTTGTTTCCCACGAGCTAAATTCTGGTCCTCTGATTGCTAAACCCATCGTTAATAATTGATCATGGGAAGAGAAATGTCTCTCCTTGATCCTACGAGCATCCTCGGCATTATCGATCGTGCTATCTGCATTCCAATACTCGGTATCACCAGGACAACCATGAGCAAAGACCGCTCGAATTCCAGCATCATCCAAGCCTCTAATCATCTCTTCTGTATGATCAGGTGAGATAATCATCGACCAATCGAGCATCGTTGTGACCCCTGCATCTAAGGCTTCAAGTGCGCCTACCAAATTAGCAATATAATCATCTTGTGGACGGCGTAAGGATCCATATCCCCCATAATAGATTTTACTAAGATAGGTTTGTAATGACCAATCTGCCCCAACATTGCGAATAATCGACTCCCATGTATGTCTGTGCGAATCAACCAACCCTGGCWTCACAATCATACCTGCTGCATCAATGACTTCACAATCCTCTGCCTCTATAGTAGGCTTCACATCAATAATAGTGGATCCTTCGATCAGAATATCCGCTTTTTCAAAATTTCCGAGCTTCTTATCTAAAGTGAGAACGGTACCACCTTTAAAGAGTTTCCTCATATCCATCACCCCTTCTATAGATCCTAACCTTATTCAATACCTTCTTCCATTCCTATCCAAACATGAATATGGTATTAATGTGTTTAAATGAGACATCTCACCATAGCGATCATGTATGAGAAATAGCCCCCTCATGCAATCAGCTTTATGTTCAAGGGGATGTCATCCATCGGCTAAAACAGTCTTGTGCAAATAAAATAGGCTTGCCTGAAAAATTTCAGGCAAGCCTTCTATGAGCTTCTTAAACTTACTAGATACTATTAGACGAGCAGTGGGATAATCAACCCTGCTAAGAGAAGAATGAGTGCTCCACCAAGTCTTGAAGCTATTTGTGCAAAAGGCATTAATTGCATTCGTTTAGCTGCAGAGAGGACTGCGACATCCCCGGTTCCGCCCATATTTGCCATACAAAGACCTGCTGATATCGCTGACTCGATCGGATAAAATCCAACTAAACGTCCAAGTAATGCTGCACCTAAAACAGCTCCGAATACAACCCCAGCAACCAATAAGATGTACTGTAAGCTTAATGCGGCTAAGACCGAATCGAGATCCGTAAATGCGACACCGATTCCAAATAACAAAGCAAGTGTCCATGTTTTTGCGACAAATTGATACCATTGGCTTGCTCCTTCTACTACCGCTTCAGGAATAAGATCTAGTATTTTCACTAATGCGACTAAAATGATCATCAATGCATAAGGGTGAAGCGGTATAAACGCTCCTAGAAGATGTCCACAAGCAAAAAATAATAGAGCAGCTAGGAGACCGATTCCCATTTTCGAGATATCAAAGCTTGATTTTTTTTCCTCGATTTTAAAGCCTGGAATCAACTGGCCATTCCCAGATAAGGACGGAACTTTATTTCCAAGTGAGTTTAATAAGCTTGCAAAAATAATCGCGAATACATTTCCTAGCGCTAATGCCGGTACAAGGATTGAAATATAATAGCTCGGGGGATTTCCTAAAAACTCCGAATAAACTTGCGCCATCGGAATCGCACCAGCCCCCATACCTCCTCCTAAGATCGGCAGAGCAATGACTAAGACTGCATCTTGAACGGAAAAGCCAATGAGAAATCCTACGATACCGGCAATCAACATCGCACCGATCACTGCACCGAAAATCGGCACAAAGTAACGTACACCAATCTTCATTAATACTTTTGAATTCATTCCTAGAATACTACCTGTGATTAAGGCAGCAATATAGAAATCAAGAAATCCACCGGTTGTCATAAACTCGTCTACACCAGTTATGACACTCTCAGGCAATAAGCCCGCATACACAATGWAAGCTGAGCCGAAAATAGCAACAATCGCTCCTCCGCCTAAGTAAGACTTAATAATCGGTAGACGATCACCCAGCCACCCAAGCGCTTCCCCTAAGACGACCATCACCAGCAGACTGCCAATCATGCCAGCTGGTAGATTTCCTGTATAGACCGTTACCAGTGTAATAGCTAAAAAGATTCCAAACCAAAACAGGGGCAGCCCCATAACCGTCGTTTGAGCTTTTCTTTTATTCTCATACACTTTCAGTTCGTTGGTCGACAATTCCCTTGATTGAAGGTTCTTAGCTGATTCTCCCATCTCCTAAACTCCTCTCTACCTGCTCACCTTTTAGCTAGTTTGCATAACCTTTTTCTTCGTTTTAAGTGCTTCATCTTTTACCGCTCTTGCAACCACTTTTGCCACTTCTTGATTGAGTGCATGCGGGATCACATAATCTGCAGCGAGCTCTCTTTCTGGAATGACTTTAGCAAT
>NZ_LFEL01000203.1:0-3862 GCF_001037965.1 Bacillus sp. LL01
TCCCTTGGAATTTCCCGATTCTCATGGCTACATGGAAATTGGCTCCAGCACTTGCAGCAGGTAACTGCGTTGTTCTTAAGCCAGCTGAACAAACACCTGTTTCGATCTTTGTATTATTAGAATTAATTGAAGACCTCCTGCCAAAAGGCGTATTAAATGTCGTCAATGGTTTTGGCGTAGAAGCTGGGAAGCCACTCGCACAAAGCAACCGAATTGCTAAAGTTGCCTTCACAGGCGAAACGACTACTGGTCGCCTCATTATGCAATACGCTTCAGAGAACATCATACCAGTCACGTTAGAGCTTGGGGGGAAATCACCTAATATCTTCTTCTCTGACATTATGRATAAAGATGATGCATTCTTAAATAAAGCGGTGGAAGGCTTTGTCATGTTCGCACTAAACCAAGGGGAAGTTTGTACATGCCCATCTCGTGCACTAATTCATGAGTCTATCTATGATGAATTTATGGAACGTGCGATTGCTAGAGTAAAAGAAATTAAGACTGGAAATCCACTTGACCCAGATACGATGATGGGTGCACAAGCTTCACAAGAACAATTAGAAAAGATCCTATCTTATTTAGATATCGGCAAACAAGAAGGTGCAACTTGTTTAACAGGCGGTGCTCGTAATCAGTTGGAGGGCGATCTTGAAAATGGCTATTACGTCCAACCAACCGTCTTTGCTGGTAAAAATGATATGCGTATTTTTCAAGAAGAAATTTTTGGTCCAGTGGTGTCTGTGACGACGTTTAAAGATGATGCTGAAGCCTTAGCCATTGCCAATGATACGCTTTATGGATTAGGAGCTGGTGTGTGGTCTAGAAATATTAACACTGCTTACCGTTTCGGTCGTGAAATTCAAGCAGGACGTGTTTGGACAAACTGCTACCATGCTTACCCTGCTCATGCTGCGTTTGGCGGCTACAAAAAATCAGGAATCGGAAGAGAGAATCACAAGATGATGCTCAGTCACTACCAACAAACGAAGAATATGCTTGTAAGTTATAGTGAGGATGCACTTGGATTCTTTTAAACAAGAATGGAGGGGTACAGATGGTTGAACGAGTCGTCGCAACCGATGCAACACTAGAATTTATTAACCATCTAAAAAAAATTCATGGTCCTTTAATGTTTCACCAGTCTGGTGGGTGCTGTGATGGAAGCTCTCCGATGTGCTACCAAGAAGGTGAACTCCGTGTTGGAGAGCAAGATGTTCTTCTTGGTCATATAGGCGAATCCCCCTTTTATATTGCAAAGGATCAATATGCCTATTGGAAGCATACACAGCTTATTATTGATGTCGTCGCAGGCCGCGGAGGWATGTTTTCTCTTGAAGGTCCAGAAGGAAAACGATTTTTAACCCGTTCACGAGTGTTCACGCCAGAAGAGAGAAAAGAATTAGGACTATAAACCAAAGAAAGAGGGGCTGGACATGGAGCCCAACCCCTTTTTTCTACTAGATTACTTTTCTATTCTTGTCTTTAAAAGTATGGATCGATGAGGTTTCGTCTCTTCTTATAGGTAAAGAAATAGACACGGTTGTACCAACGAACTCCTTACTTTGATAAGAGACCGTCCCTCCCATCGCTTCAATAATACGAATCGAAACCATCGTTCCAAGTCCAGTTCCCTTGTCCTTTGTCGTATAAAAAAGAGTTCCTATTCTACTCAATTCTTCTTTATTCATCCCTTTTCCAGTATCAGAAATATGAATCATAACTAGATCTGATGACTTCTGAACGACTAATGTAACATTTCCTCCATTAGGAGTGGCTTCTATAGCGTTTTTAACAAAGTTAACTAATGCTTGTTTTAATTGATTTCGGTCAACTCTAACCAAGAGATGATCACTAATTTCGACTAATTCGTTTAAATGAACGCCATCCTTAATAGCATACGGATGTAAGAGCGCAAGAATTTCATGAATATTCTCGAGTAATTTCACATCTTCCACACTCTTTAATTCCGGCTTAGCAAAGTTCAAGTAATCATTAATGATGTTTTCCGCTCTCCCTAGTTCATTTAATACTAATGAATAGTATTGTTGACTTGAATCCTTATTTTCCTCTTTCATTAACTGCAAAAACCCCTTCACAACTGTAAGAGGATTTCGAACCTCATGAGCAATAGAAGCAGCAAGCCCAGCTAACGTATTAAACTTTTCTGCTCGTATAATTTCTTCTTGCATCCGTTTTTTTTCATTAATCGCTTCATGCAATAATGTAATAAAACCAGCTGCAATCATAATTACGATTACATAATAAAATAAATAACGACCTAAAACAGACTCGTCAAAAAAGTGTAAGACTTCTTCCCGTATGAGCAGACTGACAATTGAAATTTGAATCACTACGGGTACTAATGACAGAATAATAGCAATAAGCGTTCTTCTCCATTTTGATAATATATTTTGATATTTAGTTTGAACGAAAAAGGCAGTGAGGGCAGCAGATGTAATACACACATAAGCAAATACTAGATGGTCTCCTCCCATTATTGTTCGTGTAATCATTACTGTTGCAAAGACCAGCCAACCCGTTTTCATTCCTCCATATAAAAAGGCACATACAACAATAACATAACGAAGGTCCCAATACAGTCCAAACGTTTGATAGGAAAAAACAATACATAGCACACCTGCAATACCATAARACACCGTCAAAAACGGGAACCTGGGTTCTTTCTTACCATTTGAAATAACGCTATAAACAAGTACCGGAGATAACACAATAAGCACTTGAAGTAACAATTTTTCGATTATCATCTCTCAAATCTCCTAATTTTTTCTCTTTTCGTACATTCGACAAAGACTGATTGATTCCTCTCATTTTTATTACACATCTTTCGACAAAGTTCGTAAATGATTCATTTTTCATGCTGAAAAAGCTATGTAAGGAAGGACCTACATAGCTTTTCGTTTATTGTTCTACTCCATCATATAATTTTTGGTAGAATCCTTTTTTCACCGATAGTTGATGATGAGTCCCTCGTTCGATAATCTTTCCATCAACAAGAACTAGAATTTGGTCGGCATTCTCAATCGTATTCAATCTATGAGCAATGACGAAGCTTGTTCTACCTTTCATTAAGCGTCTGAGGGCCTCTTGGATTTTCAATTCTGTAACCGTGTCTATGCTACTAGTTGCTTCATCTAAAATCAAAAGTGATGGGTCAGCTAATAGTGCTCTGGCAATAGATAATAATTGTTTTTGACCTTGACTGATTCCACTTCCATCTTGAGAGAGGCTTGTCTCATATTGGTCTTTAAGCCGCATAATAAAGGAATGCGCATTTGCCTCTTTAGCAGCTGCCTCTACTTCTTCATCTGTGGCGTCTAATTTACCGTAGCGGATGTTCTCCCGAATCGTTCCTTCAAACAAAAAAGGATCTTGAAGCACATAGCCCATCTGACTTCGCAATTCTTCTCTTTTAAAGGCGTTAACATTTTCTCCTTCAAAAAGAACCTCACCTCCATTTGCATCATAAAATCGTGAAATCATATTAATGATCGTTGTTTTTCCAGCCCCAGTAGGCCCGACAAAAGCAACCGTTTCACCAGCACTTGCCCTAAAACTTATATCATCAATGATTTTTCCACTAGAATCATATGAAAATGAAACATGTTTAAATTCCACATTTCCTTTTAATACCGGAGCTCTCCTATTGTTTTGATGGTCCTTCTCAATTGGTTCATCAATCATTTGAAAAACGCGCTCTGCCCCTGCAACAGCAGATAAAAGCGTGTTAAATTGGTTGGCTAAATCATTTAACGGACGCGTAAATTGTCTCGCATACTCAGCAAATATAACAATCACACCAATTGTAATCGCATCTTGAAGCACCAATATGCCCCCAACC
>NZ_LFEL01000204.1:0-3859 GCF_001037965.1 Bacillus sp. LL01
AGACCATACGTCCTCGGCATGTTTTCATTCACTTCTAAAATAATACGTCTTGCCTCCTTTAATAAGGGCGCAACATAATCACAATGAGTTCCTAAACTAAAATAGCCCCCTTCATCCATTGGCGATACTGTAGCCATAATGACTTGGTCATTTGTCGCCTCTTTCAAAATTTCTGGTAGGTCTGAAAAATGATTAGGTAAAAGATCTACTTCATGATCGTAAAACGCTCTTCGTTCATCTTTATTTAAGAACATCGAAATAATTTTAACTTTAGATGGGTCTAACGATAAGACTGGATGAAGAGACAACATTTGAAACAGTCGGTTCCCTTCCAATCCATCATGGTCAGCCAAAGCCTTCATCAATGCTGGTGGCTCGCCTACCGCTAACGGTACAATGATGTCTTCACGTGGTTCAATAACTGATACCGCTTCCAAGGAAGTTGCAGTTTGTTTTTGATTATATAGGTCTTGCACATTCATGACATAATCCTCCTACATCCTATCGAGAAAGAATTCCCCAATATTTCATCTTATGTTTTGAATCCCCTCAAGCAATAATAATACTACGTTCTACACTTGTAACCAAGACAATCATCTTTCTTTTTTATCTCAAGATTAAAGAAATACTTTTCAGGATTGTCTAACTTTTCTATCATTATTTAGTCTCATTCATTATTATTTACGAATCCAAAGAAACCACACACGAAAATAATCCCAATCTGCAAAGTAAATATAACTAGGATTAATGGCGGTTTTCCACAAATTTCGATAAATTTCCACAGCGATATAATTACAATCTGATATAATGAAGGGCATGAAAACAATCAGAGAACAGATAATGATTTAATTGCTCTTTGTTGTTAGATAGGAGGACTTTTGGTGGACACACGAACGAAAAGATCAGTGCAACGTAAACGCAGACCTCGAAAGCGAAAGAAATTATTTGTCTCTTTCCTTTTACTTTTCTCTTTCCTATTTCTTTCGACCGCTGCATTCGCTGTACTTCAATATGAAATGGGTAAAAGTAATGCAAATCAAAATTTATCTAAAAACACAAATACAACTACGGAAAATACGGAAGAACAAGAATTCCAATCCAAAGAACCTGAAAATAATGAACCAATTAATGTACTCTTAATCGGCATTGATACTGCTGATGATGAACCAGCAAGAACAGATACAATTATGGTTGCTCAATATGACCCTAAAAATGGTAATGCTAAATTAGCTTCCATCATGCGTGATACGTATGTAGAAATTCCAGGTTATCGTGATAATAAAATTAATGCTTCATTCTTTCTAGGCGGACCTGATTTGTTGCGTGAAACCATAGAACATAATTTCGGTTTAGACCTGCACTATTATGCGATGGTGAATTTTGATGGGTTTGTGGAAGTAGTTGATACTGTTGCCCCAAGTGGCATAGAAGTTGATGTTAAAGATCCAATGTATTACTCTTCAGGGAGTACAGAGATAAATTTCAAACCAGGCCTTCAAAAACTTGATGGTAAGGAAGCATTAAATTACGTGAGGTTTAGAAGCGATGCTAATAATGATTTTGGGCGTGTTCAACGCCAACAAGAAATGATCTCTCTTATTAAAGATGAAGTATTATCGGTTTCCGGTATCACTCGCGTTCCTCGTCTGATCGGTTCAATTGAACCATATTTAGATACGAATATCAAAACAACTAGATTACTTAGTCTTGGTCGTGATATTTTGTTGAACCCAGTAGATGATATCGATACATTACGTATTCCTGTTCAAGATGGATATTATGATGAATACTATAGTCATGCTGGATCCGTTTTAGAGCTTGATTTCGAAAAGAATCGTGAAGCAATAAATTCATTTTTCTCTAACCCTTCAGAAGGATTTGTAAATGACTCACAAAAAAAAGATGAAGATGAGAAAGACTTGTAAAAAAAGCTCATTGCCTATAGCGGCAATGAGCTTTTCACTTCTTTAATATTGTTTAAATACTAGAGTAGCGTTATGTCCACCAAACCCTAGTGAGTTATTTAATACAGCTCGAACTTGTTGGTGTCTCGCTTCATTCGGTACATAATCTAAATCACATTCAGGATCAGGAGTTTCATAATTTGTCGTTGGAGGGATAACCCCTTCTTTAATGGCTTTGACAGAAAAGATTGATTCTATTGCTCCTGCAGCACCAAGTAAGTGACCCGTCATAGATTTTGTAGAACTAATAGCAAGCTTAGTTGCATGCTCACCAAAAACGGTCTTTACAGCCATTGTTTCAAACTTATCATTGTAAGGGGTGCTTGTTCCATGTGCATTCATGTAATCAATATCTTCAGGAGTTAATCCTGCATCCTCGATGGCTTGTTTCATAGCACGAGCCCCGCCTTCTCCTTCAGGTGCAGGAGCAGWCACATGATGAGCATCACCAGTTGCACCGTAACCAACGATTTCTGCATAGATCGTAGCACCGCGCTTTTCAGCTGATTCAAGACTCTCAAGAATTAAAATCCCAGCTCCTTCACCCATTACAAAACCATCACGATTTGCGTCAAATGGACGTGAAGCATTTTCAGGATTATCAGTTGTCGTCACAGCTTTAGCAGCACAGAACCCTGCTACTGACATATTCGTAATTGGAGCCTCTGCCCCACCTGTGATCATAACATCGGCATCACCGCGCTGAATAACTTTAAAGGCATCACCAATTGAATTCGTTCCTGAGGCACAAGCTGTAACCGAGCATGAGTTAATGCCTTTTGCTCCCGTGATAATCGATACTTGCCCTGAAGCCATATCAGGAATTAACATCGGCACAAAGAATGGACTAACTCGTCTGTGTCCTTTTTCAATAAACGTACGGAATTGCTGTTCAAAAGTCTCCATTCCACCTATCCCAGATCCAATCCATACACCTACACGATTTGCAATATCCTCAGTCACTTCAAGATTAGCATCTTTTAAAGCCATAAGAGAGGCAGCAACTGCAAATTGAGTGAAGCGATCCATCTTTCTAGCTTCTTTTTTATCCACAAATTCACTAGGATCAAAATCCTTTACTTCTGCTGCTACTTTCATCGGAAATTCCTCAGCGTTCACACGAGTTAATAAACCAATGCCGGACTCTCCTTGAATCGCTCTTTCCCAAGTTGTTTCTGCACTTAATCCAAGTGGTGTTACTGCACCAATACCTGTAACTACGACACGTCTTTTTTCCACAACGATTCTCTCCTTTTTTTAACTAATTCTATTTACTACTATTAACGTCCCCAACGTAGGGCAACCGATCCCCATACTAATCCTGCACCAAAACCTACAAGGACTAGAATATCTCCATCTTTAATTTTACCACTGTTCAACTCGTCTACCATAGCCATCGGGATAGAAGCTGAGGAAGTGTTACCGTATTTATGTACGGTCTTTGACATCTTTTCTATAGGAAGCTCTAGACGTTCACGAGCAGCTTCCATAATACGGATATTCGCTTGGTGAGGAACGAGGAAATCAACATCTTCCTTCGTTAAGCCAGCTTTGTGTAGGACTGAAAGAGAAGATTCTCCCATTTGTCTTACTGCAAATTTAAACACTTCACGGCCATWCATTTCTAAGAAATCACCTTTTTTATTGATATGCATTGCACCAGCACCATCAGCTCCAAGTTCAAAAGCTAGAAGCCCTTTACCTTCTGAAACCGGTCCTAAAACAGCGGCCCCTGCACCATCTCCAAAAAGGACAGCCGTATTACGATCAGAGAAATTTGTTACTTTAGATAGTTTCTCAACCCCGATAACGAGCACATGCTTATATGCTCCTGTTTCAATAAATTGCTGCCCCGTTGCCAATCCATAAATAAAACCAGCACACGCAGCACTTAT
>NZ_LFEL01000205.1:0-3857 GCF_001037965.1 Bacillus sp. LL01
CTTGTACATGCCATCAACCCTGAAATTCAGCAGTTGTCTTAAGCAGGAATAAACAGGAGTGAACCTACGATGACGTTACGTTTTAGTGTGCTTGCTAGTGGAAGTACCGGGAATGCAATTTATGTGGAAACCGRTGAGAAGAGATTACTAATCGATGCTGGACTGAGCGGAAAGAAAATGGATGAACTCTTCAAGGAAATCGGACGAAACCCAAAAGAGCTAGACGGTATTTTAGTTAGCCATGAGCACAGCGATCATATAAAAGGGGTCGGTATTTTTGCAAGAAAGCATAAGTTACCGATCTATGCAAATGAAAAAACGTGGCTGGCGATGGAGAGTAACTTAGGAGCGATCCCGATTGACCAAAAATTCACTTTTGCTACAGAGGAAGTGAAACCATTTGGCCATTTGGATGTCGAGTCCTTCGGGGTCTCTCATGATGCAGCTGAGCCAATGTTTTATTGCTTTCATCACGAAGGGAAAAAGCTAGTATTAGCAACGGATATGGGCTATGTTAGTGAGCGGATTAAAGGAACCATTAAGGGTGCGGATATGTATATTTTTGAGTCCAACCATGACTTGAATATGTTGCAGATGGGGCGCTACCCTTGGAATGTAAAAAGACGGATCTTAAGTGATGTCGGTCACGTTTCAAACGAAGATGCTGCTCTTGCACTTTCTGATGTGATTACCGATAACACAAGCCGTATATATCTAGCTCATTTAAGCTTAGATAATAATATGAAAGACTTAGCCCGCCTTACAGTGGAGCAAGTCTTAAAAGAGCAAGGAATGGCTGTAGGAGAACAATTCGATCTATATGATACAGATCCTCTGAAGCCCACACCACTCGCTACTATTTAAAAGTCCTCTTTTGGGGACTTTTTTATTTGAACTTTTGATTATCTAACACGGTTGTTGGTAATTCTGTAAACAGTATAAAAAATAATCAAAAGTGATGCACTCTAGTAGATTTCTCCTAAATATTAAGTATAATAAATTCAAAATCATCCCTTTAAAGGATGAAACATCTCTAGAGATGTAGAACGTTGATTTTATCTTATTAGAGGATGGTGTGGGGTTATGGGCTATTATGATGAGCATGATTCAGAACGTGAAACAAGACAAAAGCGTTCGAAGCGAGGTGGAGCCCTTTCTGCATTTATTGGTGCGGTTATTGGTGGTCTAGTTGTATTATTTTCCGTTYCACTCTTATCAAATTTTGGGATGCTTCCTTACGATTTAGGATCGAATGAGGAAGAGAGCTTCATACAAACCGAGACACCAGAAGATGTACAAACGGTTAGTTATTCTGTTAATTCTGATGTCACACAAGCAGTTGATAAAGTGTCAGATGCTGTTGTTGGTGTGATCAATATTCAACAATCTAATCCTTTACAAGAACAAAGTGGCGATGAGGGTACAGGATCGGGTGTCATTTATAAAGTTGCTGGTGATAAAGCCTTTGTCGTAACGAATCATCATGTCATCGAACGAGCAAATGGGGTTGAAATTAGTTTAGCAGATGGCACACGTGTCCCGGCAGAATTGTTAGGATCCGATGTCATAACAGACTTAGCTGTTCTAGAAGTGGATAGTAGTGAAATCGAAACGGTTGCTGAATTTGGAAACTCAGATTCTCTTCGCGTAGGTGAACCAGCGATTGCAATTGGAAATCCTTTAGGACTAAGATTTTCAAGCTCTGTTACCCAAGGAATTATTAGTGCAACGGAAAGAAGCATTCCAGTTGATTTAACAGGAAATGGTCAAATTGATTGGCATGCTGAAGTTCTCCAAACAGATGCAGCCATCAACCCTGGTAATAGTGGTGGAGCATTATTAAATATAGAGGGACAAGTGATTGGAATTAATTCAATGAAAATTGCTCAAAGCTCAGTAGAAGGTATCGGATTTGCGATTCCAACAAGTGTGGCGCTACCGATTATTGAAGACCTAGAACGCTATGGCGAAGTGAAACGGCCACAACTAGGAGTAGGAATTCAATCTTTAAATGAAATTCCAAGTTATCATTGGCAAGAAACGTTGAATTTACCGWGTGATGTCAGAGCTGGTGTTATGGTTTCAAGTGTGGCGCCGATGTCAGCAGCAGAACGAGCTGGCCTTGAGCAATATGATGTGATCGTTAAAATTGATGGAGAAGACATTGCAGACGGTCATGATTTAAGAAGATTTCTATATACGGAAAAGGAAGTTGGAGACGAAGTAGAAGTGAGCTATTATCGAAACGGTACGCTTGAAACTGTCACGATTCAGTTAACCGAACAACAAAGCTTTTAAAGTAAATCGATAAGCAGAGTTATCCACATAACTCTGCTTATTTCTGTTTTCAGAGTTGCCCACAGCTAAACAAAGGGTATGCTATAATAAAATGCGTGAAAATGAAAGGACGGTTTTTTATGGAATTTGCATGTGAGGAACATATTGAATTAGCAATGGATATCGTTGTAGATGAATACGAGACAGCACCAATAATTGAAAAAGTAAGAGAAGAAGAACAATTATCCACAACATGTAGCTATTGTGAAAAGTCTGCTGTTTACTCAATTGCGAAATAGTCAGTTACTAACATTGTTGATATGTGGATAACTTTGTGGATAAATAAAAATGAATGAGGGAATACACACTGTGAATATCTCTATTATTTCAGTAGGAAAATTAAAAGAAAAATATTTAAAACAAGGAATCGCGGAGTATACGAAAAGACTGGGTGCTTACGCAAAGATTGATTTAATCGAAGTAGCTGATGAAAAAGCGCCAGAGAATTTAAGTGAGGCCGATATGGAAATTGTAAAGCAAAAAGAAGGAGAACGAATTCTAGCAAAAATCGGACCAGATACGCATGTTATCACACTTGAAATCAAAGGTAAACAACTCACCTCAGAGTATTTAGCGAAGGAGATTGACCAACTTGCTACATACGGAAAAAGCAAAATAGCCTTTGTGATCGGAGGCTCACTTGGACTAAGTGATGACGTCATGCAGCGCAGCAACTATGCGTTGTCATTCTCAAAAATGACGCTACCCCATCAACTAATGAGACTCGTGTTATTAGAGCAAGTGTATCGAGCGTTTCGGATTAATCGAGGAGAACCGTATCATAAATGAGGGAGAGGATTTGTTTTCCTAACACTTGTATTGAGGTATCTCCTAGTTAACTGTGAAACTACCTATAAAGGAATATTACTTCAATAAACACAAAAAAGAAGTGTATAGGTGCTCACTTCTTTTTTGTTACCTTTAAGACCTTGAACTACTTATGAGTTATTTTGTTCTTGATAGGATGGGAAGTAGCCTAATATAAAAGCAATCCCTGAAAAAATAGCAGCAAAAATAATTGTTGGCTGTTTTAAAATATCACGACTTTGAATTACAAGTTCACCATTGCCAATCATAAACCCTATTAATTGGCTTACTACCATAGTTAATGCTAGAAACAAAGATAACAATAAGCATAGACTAAAAAGGCGCTCTAATAGAATCTGCATCTATAATCTCCCCCTTAGATTGGTAATATTCCCATGGCTATTAACCAGCCAATAAGAATTACAGGACAAACATAATAAAGTATTAAAATTAAAAATGTTTTTTCAGGTCTTGCTCCAACAATTCCAGAAGCTATATATATGGAGCCGGAGGCAGGGGGCATTTGGGCAGACGTAGAAGCAAAAGTCATGATCACGACTGCTGAAATAAGAGGWGAGAACCCGCTTGATACTAATATTTCATATGATACTAGACCAACAGCAGTAAGTGTTCCAGTCGATGTTAGAGGACCTGCAATAGCAGTAATGCCAAGCCCTAATAATAAGACAGTGAGCCAACCTGGGGTATTAGCT
>NZ_LFEL01000206.1:0-3852 GCF_001037965.1 Bacillus sp. LL01
TGTCATATACCAAGCTGTTTGCTCGGAAACAACTTCTGTTTCCTCCTCATTCGCTCGTCCAATTAATTCCCCATTGCGGTCATAAATAGCGGAGATAAAATGAGGTTCAATCATCTTCCCTTGGTTTGCAAATGCTCTGTATGCCTTCATCATCTCAAACGGGGTTACCCCTTCTTCTAAACCACCAAGGGCAATCGAAAGACCTTTATCAGGAACCTTCATACCAAGTTGCTCTAGAAAGCTGGTGGACTTTTTTACCCCCAGCTCATTTAACAACCAAACAGCTGGCGCATTCGTCGAATGAGTGATTGCATCATACATCGTCACTTGCCCACTGTACTCACTGTTACTATTTCTTGGGGTGTAATCCCCGCCATATGTGAGTGCTTCATCTCTTAGCATAGAATAAGGACCATACTGTCCCTCTTCAARAGCCGGTGCAAACACAGCAAGTGGCTTAAACGCTGAACCTGGTTGTCTCTTAGATTCAACTCGATTCAACCCACGTCTGACGTATTCTCGACCACCTTGAACAGCTAAAATGCCTCCTGTTTTTACATCCATAAAGACTGCCGCGGCTTCAGCTTCTTCGTTGCCCTCTGGAAAATAGTCATCATTTCGAATTCGGTCATAGGTAGATTGCTGCAAGGTTTGACTCATCGGAACAACAATTCTATAGCCTCCTGATAGAACTTCTTCATTGGTCAATYGATAGGTTTCCGCTGCCTCATCTAACACCATATCAATATAGGTAAGGTAAGCATCGTTTTCTGTGATTTTATTGTGGTCAACAGCAATCGTGCGCCCTTTGTATCTAACAGCTTCTTCAGCAGAAATATATCCTCTGCGCTCCATCACCGTCAATACCACATCACGTCTTTGTTTACCACGATCAGGATTTGCAATGGGTGAATAACTATTAGGTGCTTTAGGTAGTCCTGCCAAGAGGGCCCCTTCATCAACCGATAATTCATTTACCGGTTTATTAAAATATAATTTAGAAGCTGCTTGAACACCATAAGCCCCATGACCAAAATAAATTCGGTTTAAATACATTTCAAGCAATTCCTCTTTGCTATATTTGCGCTCAAGATTCATCGCAATCATGACTTCTTTTGTTTTTCTAAGCCATGTTTTCTCATTTGATAAAAAGACGTTTTTGGCTAATTGTTGCGTAATGGTACTACCACCCTCAACTTTCGCCCCTGCTAAAATATCACGATAAATGGCTCTACCAATCGCACGAAAATCTACACCTTGGTGCTCATAGAACCTAGCATCTTCAATAGCGACGAAAGCCTCTTCGACATGGTCTGGTATATCATCTATGGAGACAAGTTCACGATTTTCTATATATAACTTCGTTAATAATTCACCATTTTCATCAACCAAGGAAGTTGTGGTGTTCATCACAAGCTTCTCATTGTCAATGGCAAAATTCCCAGCTAGCAGGATAAAGAGATACCCAACTAGCCCAATCAACACGGTCGAGAGAACGATAATAATGCCTATTGATAAACGTTTCAGAAGCATTTCATCCCTCCTTTTTAACTAGTATATCCCAAGAAAAAAATAGAAACTCCCCAAAAGAAAGTCAATTTCCTCATTCAGACACTCACTTTATTTTAAGCCTAATCGTCATTTTTGCCAATAATCGAGTTCGTACGATATACTTTCTACGAATAGATTGACATTATGTTTCATTTTATGACTGGAGGAGATCATTTGATGGATGCCTTACTTTACCTAAAACAACCAACTGACACCGCCGACTACGTCCACCTTGCACATGAAGAAGCGCCACTTGATTATTGGAACTTCCAACAGAATCGCAAGAAGGCGATATGTACACATTCCTAAGCGCGTAAGGTCAGCTTCCATCTCAAGGCTTTGTCGTAATGAATAATATTCCTGTTACTGAAACTGGGAGAGCTGCATTTGAAGAACGGTTTAATAACCGCGCAGGTTTAGTAGAAGAGGAACCTGGCTTTAAGGCAATTAGAATTTTGAGGCCTGAATCAACAGATACGTATATTGTGATGACCATTTGGGATAACCATGCGTCTTTCATTAAATGGCAGGAATCTAATGCATACAAGCACGCCCACAAGAAGCGTGGAACAAAAGAAGGTCTAAACACTTCGATTTTTCCTCGCCCATCTTTTGTGACAACCTATACCATTAACTAAAGAAACCGACGCGAGTATAAAATCGTGTCGGCTTCTTTATGTAACGAGGCGGTGTCGGTGTGCATAGATGGCAATTTGTGTACGATCTTCAAGAGCTAGTTTTTGAAGAATATTGCTGACATGTGTTTTGACTGTTTTTATACCAATAAACAAATTCTCCGCAATTTCTTGGTTCGTCTTCCCAACCCCAATTAATTTTAAGACTTCCAATTCTCGTGGTGTTAAGCCTTCATGTAATGCCTTTTCCTTAGAGGTTCTCATGTGCTTCATCATTTTATTCGTTACTTTTGCTGCAAGGACGGACTCCCCATTTGCCGCTGAACGGATCGCCTGTGCAATTTCACTTGCAGATGATGTTTTGAGTAAATAACTAAAAGCCCCTGCTTCGATAACGGGATAGACCTTCTCATCATCAATAAAGCTAGTTAAAACAATAACGCGACTTTCCGGGTTCTCCTGCATGATTGCTCTCGTTGCTTCTATCCCATCCATTTTTTCCATCACTAAATCCATTACGATCACATCAGGTGAGAGCTCAAGCGCCATCTTTACTCCTTCAACACCATTACTCGCTTGTCCAACTACTTCTAAGTCCTGTTGTGTGGAAAGAAAAGCATGCATCCCCATTCGTACCATCTCATGATCATCCACTAGTAACACTTTTATCATCTTGGTTTCTCCTCCAAGCAATCGGGATTTTCGCTTCTAATTGCGTTCCTTGATTTGGTACCGATAATACATTTAATACGCCACCTATATCATTCATGCGCTCTTTCATCGTCTGCAATCCATAAGAGTCAGCAGTAACATTTTCAACATCAAAACCTACGCCGTTATCTAAAATTTTCATGTTCATCTCTTGATCAAGTTCTCTAAATTGAAACTCTACTTCCGTTGCCTCGGAATGTCTCAAAATATTTGAGATCGCCTCTTGAATCAAGCGGTAAATTTGATCTTCAATCCCTTTTGGAAGCTCGGTATCAATATCCATGGAGAATATCACACCAACATGGTGCTTCTCTTCAAGCTTTAAAAACAGTTGGCCAGCTCCCTCTTCCAGACTTTTCCCTTCTAAATGAGCTGGTCTGAGATGTAAGAGCAATGCTCTCATTTCGGCTTGCGCTGTATTAGCCATTTTTTCAACCATCTCCAGCTGATCCTCTTGCTTGGTTTCACTTAGTCTAAGAGCTGCCGTCATCATGGAAATGGCAAATAATTGCTGACTAACCGCATCATGCAACTCTCTTGCTAAGCGTTGGCGCTCTTCTGTAACGGCTGCCTTCTTAACTGTTTCTTGCATCGCTGCCCTCTCTGTTGATAGACGTTGCAAAGAAGCAATTTGTTCTTCTATTTGAGCAGCCATTCGGTTCATTCTTTCCGCTAGTTCGGTTAACTCATCTTCCCCTTCAACTGTTAAGCGATGTGAGAATGTTCCACGCTCAAAACGTGCAGCCCCGTGTACGAGAGTATCAATCCTTTTTTTCAACGGGAGTGCTTGAATCGCACMAGATGTTACTCCWACAAGTACGAATGTCGCAATCAACCAAATAAAAAGTGGCATTTCTAAAAAGTGAAGATCGAATAATAACAGCAAGCCACGTGGATCATGGTAGGTGAGGATAAAAGCAACAAAGATGGCCATCAAGGCTGCAATAAAGACGTT
>NZ_LFEL01000207.1:0-3850 GCF_001037965.1 Bacillus sp. LL01
TGGTGATGTGAAGGATAGTACGCCAAAGTGGTCACCAGATGGAAAAACGATTGCATTTTCATCGAATCGTTCAGGAAAATCCCAGCTCTATCTAATCAGTGCAGAGGGCGGAGAAGCAAGACAGCTCACTTTTTGTGTGAATGGAGCGAAGAATCCGATCTGGTCGCCAAGTGGAGCACATCTCTTATTTGAAGCAGCAGTCGCACCGGATCAGCATTTAACAGATAAAGAGGCGCAAAGCGAAAACGAAACGAAGTTGAGCTCAATGATCGTTGAACGGATTCGCTACAAGTCAGATGGGATGGGCTTTTTAGATGATAAGAACCAGCAGCTCGGTATCGTCTCGGTTTCAACAGGTGAAATTACGCAACTAACAGAGGGAGACCGGGATTATACAGCTGGCTGCTGGTCGCCAGATGGTCAGAGTATTGTTTTCTCAGCTAACTTAGGCGAGGAGCCTGATTATGATCTCTTAACCGATGTCTACATGATGAAGCTTGATGAGAAGCAGATAACAACCATCACGACTAGCAGAGGGGTATTTGGAAGCCCTAGCTTCTCACCGGATGGGAAGTATCTCACCTTAATTGGTCATGAGCGCGACTATTTAAGTGCGACGTTATCTCGACTTTGGTTGTATAACGTAGAAGGTGAAGAATTAAACTGTTTAACAGCGGATTTAGATGTTCAAATTGGTGATGTCGCGATTGGCGATTTTCATTCCGGGACAGGCAACCCCGGTGCAATTTGGACAAATGATAACAAAGGGTTTTATTTTTTAGTGAGTGATCAAGGAAATACAGGTGTCTATTACGGAACCATTGAAGGTGAAATGGTTCCAGCGATTCTGGACGAGCAGCATGTGTACGGATTAAGTGTTGATCCAGTGTTACATCAAGCGATTGTCGCCATTAGTACACCGACACATCCTGGAGATCTGTACAAAGTGAATCTCTCAACAGGAGAAAAGAGTCAGCTGACGAATGTTAACGAAGAGTTTCTAGCAGAAATTGAATTATCAACTGCTGAAGCGATTACGTTTAAAGCTCCCGATGGGTGGGACATTCATGGCTGGGTGATGAAGCCTGTTGGGTATGAGGAAGGAAAGAAGTACCCGACCATTATGGAAGTCCATGGCGGACCGCATGCGATGTATGCGAATACGTACTTTCATGAATTTCAAATGCTTGCCTCACAAGGCTATGTAGTTGTGTTCACCAACCCTCGTGGAAGTCATGGATACGGGCAAACCTTTGTAGATGCCGTCAGAGGAGATTACGGCGGTGCGGATTATCAAGATGTAATGGCGGCTACAGATTATGCAGTAACCCATTTGAGTTATGTTGATGCGTTGAATCTTGGTATTACAGGAGGCAGCTATGGGGGCTTTATGACGAACTGGGCTGTCAGTCATACACACAGGTTCAAAGCAGYCGTTACGCAACGCTCGATTTCAAATTGGCTTAGTTTCTACGGAGTGAGTGATATCGGCTATTATTTCTCTGAATGGGAAGTAGGAGGCGATCTTGTGCATAATGCTGAGAAACTTTGGAAACATTCGCCAATTGCCTATGTCGATCAAGTGGAGACGCCCCTTCTAATCTTACATGGGGAAAAGGACTACCGTTGCCCAATTGAACAAGCGGAGCAATTATTTGTAGCCTTAAAAAAACAAAAGAAGCCAACAAAATTTGTTCGCTTCCCAAAATCGAACCATGAATTATCAAGAAGCGGCAATCCGAGCCTACGAGTAGAGAGACTGAACCATATTAAAGGATGGTTTGTTGAGCACTTAGACTAAACCTAACGAAAACAACCACTTTATATAAGATGAGTGGTTGTTTTTATGACTAGATAGGAGTGATTCAATTGATATTTCAAGAGCATTTTGTGCAATCCGTTCATCTTTATTTAAAAGAGGAGGCGAAGCCGTGGTTGGAGCAAATTCCTTCGATCATAAAATCTTGTGAGGAGAAATGGGCATTAACAATTGGTGAGACGTATGAGCTATCGATAAATTATGTCGCAACAGCTTCCACTAAAGAGGACAGGGAAGTGGTGTTGAAAATTTGTATTCCTGGAGGGGGCTTTGATTCTGAGGTAGAAGCGTTAAGGCTGTTTGCAGGAAGAGGCATCGTGAATGTTCTTGATACGGACGAAAACATGCAGGCTATCCTCATAGAAAAACTTAGCCCTGGATACGCATTAGCGACCAGCCTAGATGACGAAAAAGCATGCTTAGCTGCAGCGGGCGTCATGAAAGATCTCATCACAACTGCTCCAACAGAGACAAAAATACCAACTACCAAAGCTAGAGAAGAAAATCTAAGAAAGATCATCGACAAGCATGCAGAGGGGTTAGGTCCTCTATCAAAGCAAACCCTCGATCAGGCGCTTAAGATCTTTACATACATGAACCAAACAACTAACAAGCACTATCTTTTGCATGGAGATTTTCATCCCTACAATATTTTGAAAAGCAAAAACGGCTGGAAGGCCATTGACCCGAAAGGATTAATTGGCGAAGTGGAATACGATCTCATTCAATATATGTTAAATGTTTTACCTGAAGATGGCATAAAAGAAGTCACTAAAGAGCGAGTTGATCTTTTTACGAAAGAACTTTCTTTAAGCAAAGAGAGGTTGTTGCTCTGGGGGTTCTGCCACACTGTGTTAGCAACGGCTTGGACGGTGGATGAGGATGGGTCATACAATAAAAGCTTTTATCAGATGATTGAAGTGTGGAAGGAGCTTTATAAGGAGCGGTATGKGGAGCCTAGTCTATAGAATGTAKATAAAGTAAATCCTTTTTTTATATTCTCCTTTTATTGGAGCAAGCTATAAAAAAAGAAGGATGTGTACATGATATGAGTCATCTAGTTGATAAAATAACGGCTTTTTCAAACACGATTCGAAATGAGTACCACAAACACTTTCCAACTGAAAAGACGCACAAGATTAACATTCAGGAGCTCGCGTACTCTATTCGTAAGCATCCAGATGCAAAGAAGAAATCGAATGAATGGCTTGGTCTGGTATTAAATGAGTATCGACTTTCTGTAGGGCTTGTGGACTTCACATTGGAAACGAAAGGTCATCAAGATGAAAAACTAATTAAAGTATCAGCTACAGAAAAAGGGGTAGATCTGTTTAGCTATGCATCTTATGACGATAAACAAGCAGTGACCGACGATCATGCATTGCCTCAATATGTCTATGAATTTTTAACGAAAGTGTAGGAAATGTTTGCACAGAAACAAGGTAACTCTCAGATGGAGTTATCTTGTTTTTGTTTGGAACTTTTTGGATGTTGATTCGTATAAAAGAGAGAAGTTCATTAAAGGGGAGGCGGGGGCCATCGAGCGGGCAATGGAAGCTACGACCGTGAACACAGAGAAGCTATTGTACATGATTGGGTTTATCATCTTTGGTGGCATGTTTTTAAGTTCGATCATTGATGCAAACTTTTATATTGAAGAGTATTCACCAGCTAGGTTGTTGGAGTTTCGTTTATTTGCAGGAGGAGGGGCGATTGTTTATTTTACAATCGTTTTCTTGATGAATCGGAAACAGAGGAGAAACAGTTGAAAAACCATACGAATTTAGGGAAAGTTCTCTTTTGGTTAGGCTTTCTCTTTTTCCTATTCGGTTTCACCTTTCACCAACAGATTCTGAATGTCCAAGGAGATTCTGATTCAACTTTCAATTTAATGGTAGTAGGGGCAGGCYTTATATTGTTACTAGCCTCAAATTTCTTTAAGAAACCAAAGTAGTTATTAAGGCGATACTTATTATATACAAGTATCGTTTTTTTTCTGGAATTCTTTAAGGAGAGTACGTAAGAGACGCA
>NZ_LFEL01000208.1:0-3842 GCF_001037965.1 Bacillus sp. LL01
AAGCAAAGAAGCTATTAATCGGTGCAGTTGTTGTTCCAACTGGACTACGAACATAATCAAGTGTACCCTCATGCCATTCTTTTACTAGTTCAACCATCTCTTCATCAGGTTGGGACTGTTCAGCAGAAACAATACTAGACTGAGAATCTACTACATTCCACTCCCCATCAACTTGTTGAAGTTCTAAGTCAATCATACCAAGATGACTTCCCCAGTTGTTTGGCATAACAACAGGTACTCCATTAACTAATCCTTTTTCATTATCAATTGTGTCGACGTTATTAAAACGGCTATCTCCAGGGAACATACCATGTTGATGACCTGAAACAACTGCATCGATACCGTCAACTTTCGTCAAATCATATACAGCATTTTCAGCACCAGGAGCTTGTTCAGTTGTTTCAATCCCTGAGTGAGAAATCGCAACAATTAGCTCTGCACCTTCTGCTTGCATTTGAGGAATGATTGTTCTCGCTGTTTCCGTAATGTCTTTAGTCACAACTTTACCAGTTAGATGTCCAGCATCCCAAGTCATGATTTGTGGAGTAACAAAACCTGTAAATCCTACTTTAATGGTTTGTGTGTTACCATTCTCGTCGACAAACTCTCTATCAACTACTATATATTGACCAAAGTATGGCTCATCATTTGCGCCACCATCATCTTTAAATACATTGGCAGTTACAATAGGAAACTCTGCTCCCGCAAGTGTTTGATCTAAGAAATCTAATCCATAGTTAAACTCATGATTCCCTACAGTTGCAGCATCATAGTCTAATAGATTAAGCGCTGCCATAATAGGTGAAACTTCATTTTCTTTTAAGTTTCTGTAAACATATTCTCCGAAAGGATTCCCTTGAATGACATCTCCATTGTCAACCAAGATCGTATTATGATCCTCACGTAATTCTTTTAATAACGTTGAAATTTTAACTAATCCAAAAGCATTAGTCTCACGATCTGCATAATAATCATAGTTCATAATATGTGCATGAATATCTGTCGTTCCAAGTACACGTACTTTTAATGTGTTGTCCTCAGCTGCGTGAACAGATGAAGCTGAAAATAGTCCAAAAATAAGTGTGAAAACTAAAGCATAACTAATAATCTTGTTAAAAATTTTAGACATGTTTTTCCCCCTATTGGATAAAAGATTTGGTAGACTTTTATAGTCCATCACCATTTTACCAATTAAACCATCAAAAATCAGTAAAAATATGAAATAATATGACATATTTTGAGTTTATTTTCTATTATTAAGTACAATTTCTACATTAACCACTATTTAGGTTACCCTAATAAAAAAACTTGCTCACTTTAATAGTGAACAAGTTTTAGACATTTATTAGTTTACGCGTTTCGCTCCAAGGTAACGTGGTGCCCAGTAAGTGTTGCTCATGCTTGAAACTGTTACGCCAGTTGATGATCCAGCGTGGATGAACTGATTGTTTCCAATGTAGATCCCGTTATGAGATGGACCACTTTTATATGTTTCAAAGAATACAAGGTCTCCAACTTGTGGATTTGATACAGATCTACCTGCACTCCATTGCTGTGCTGCAGTACGAGGAATAGATACGCCTTGATTTCTGAATACGTATTGAGTGAAACCACTGCAGTCAAAACCGGATGTAGTTGTACCACCAAAACGATACGGTGTGCCTGTTAATGATCTAGCAAATGATACTAAGCTTGATGAATTAACGCTTGAGCTAGAGCTTGCAGATGATGATGAGCTTCTTGAACTAGTTGATGCTGATGCAACAACTCCACTGCTTAATGCGTTAAATGTTTGTGGACCTGCGATTCCGTCAGCTGAAAGTCCCATTGCTGATTGGAAGCTACGAACGCCACGTTGAGTAAGTGGGCCGTATACTCCATCAATTGAAGAGCTAAAGTGACCTTTGTCACGTAATTGTTGTTGTAATGAAGTTACTGCACTTCCTCTAGAACCTACACGTAGCACTCCAGATGAAGATGCTGCTGATGTATTTGAGCTAGTAGATGCTGGTGCTTGTCCACCTGATGCGCCAAGTGCGCGGAATGTTTGTGGGCCTGCAATACCATCTACTGATAGGTTGTTAGAAGCTTGGAATTGACGAACTGCATCACGAGTAATAGTTCCATAATAACCAGTTGCACGATTAAATGTGAAGTATCCTTTTGATTTAAGCGCTTGTTGTAATTCAGTTACATCACCGTGAGACATACCGAAACGAAGTGTTTGGTCTCCTAATGCTGCATCTGATACACTTGGGTTTGCTAATAAAAGTCCTGCCGCTACTAATGAAGTTAGTAATACTTTTTTCATAATTAATACTTCCTCCTATATAATGTCTCTTACTCTTCTATTAGAGTTATGTATGTCTTTGCTATTTATGGGCTGCGTCGTTAGTTTTAATTTCTTTTTCATAGAATAAAAGAATTGTTTATTTGTTTTTCACTTTCTACATACTAGCAAATATAATTTAGATTCGACGAATTATTACATAGATGTAATATAAAATGGGTCTAAACTACCGGTTTATTTTTTAAAAAATCGGTTAAAGATATTAGTTCGCATATATTAATTAGGTCATTAGTCACACACCAAGACTAACCAAGTGAAAGTATTACAAGTTTAATACAAAGAAGATTGAATCACTTTTACCTTTTTATCCATTACAATGGGATGATTAAAAAGGCAATAAAAAAGAAGAGCTAGTTGCACGCTCTTCTTCACCGATATATCCATATTATCTGTAACGATCTAACTCTGACATAAAGTGATCTTCTAATGTAATAATAATTGTAGGTGACTTCTTTGGATCAATCCATTTTAATAATTCTACTAAATCTGTCTCTGAAACTGCAACGCATCCAGCTGTCGGACTGGTTGAACCTCTCCACTTATGCAAGAAAATCGCACTACCATGGCCTGGTACAATTGGATTCGTGTTATATTCAATAACCATTCCGTACTTATATAAGTCAATGTTCATACGCTCAAAGCTATTCCATTTACTACTCGGATTTCCAGTGTACCTTTTCCATTGATTGTAGTCCGGTGAGTTCACATCATCAATCCAATAGTCATCACTTGTTATACGTTGATAGGTTGATCTTGTACCTCTTGGAGGAGCGGCTGTACCAAATGCCATACCCATATCATAGGTACCCATCGGGGTCTGACCATCACCCTCTCTTTTATTTTGACCAATTCCATTATAGCCAACAACCGCCCCCATTGGAGCAAACTTCCGCTCTAACTTTCCATTTACTCGTTCATAGGTTCTAAGAGTTGCTCGCTGAGCCGATAGATTGTTAGTAGATACGACAATAATTTGATCAACCGTATCTTCTTGAATGTCATGTTTGAATGTATCATCTAGCACTCTAGCAAGAAAAACTGAGAATTGCGCCCTTGTAGATGAAGCATTCGGCCTAAACGTTTGGTCTTCTTCATAACCAGTAGTAATACGGTTATATGCTAAATTTTGAATCGATGTATAGAAGGTGAATCCCCTTCCGATATCAGTGAATTGCTTTTCTTCTTGATAGAGAGGTAGCTTAAAAGCACGGTCAATAATCGCTGCCATTTGCCCTCTTGTTAGAGCTTCATTTGGTCTGAAATTCCCATTACTTCCATTCATGATCCCTTCATCCGAAATGGCTGCTACATAATCATAAGCATGAAAATCATCTTTAATGTCATTAAATTGAACAGCAGGACGATTTTCTGTACTAATACCTAAGGCATTCACAATCATGATTGCCGCTTGAGTTCTAGTTACGATGGTATTGGGCCTAAAACTTCCATCTTCGTAGCCTCTTATAATTGACTGATTAGCCAAGTATGTAAT
>NZ_LFEL01000209.1:0-3839 GCF_001037965.1 Bacillus sp. LL01
TTATTACAACCTGAAAAACCAATAGATAGTATTTTTTGTGGAAATGACATTACCGCTCTTGGGGCAAGCGATGCTGCAAGACAACTCGGTATCAAGGTGCCAGACGCCCTATCAATTGTTGGCTTTGATGATATTACGATGGCGAGCTGGCCTTATTACAATCTGAAAAACCAATAGATAGTATTTTTTGTGGAAATGACATTACCGCTCTTGGGGCAATCGATGCTGCAAGACAACTCGGTATCAAGGTGCCAGACGCCCTATCAATTGTTGGCTTTGATGATATTACGATGGCGAGCTGGCCTTCGTACTCCTTAACAACATGGAAGCAACCCATTGACGACATGGTAGACACAACGGTTCAATTATTACTAGAAGAAATTAATGAAAAGACGAATAAGGTTATCACCCGTTCATTACCAGGTGAGCTTATCGTAAGAGGGTCTGTCAAAGACAAATAAGGAAGATAGTGGCAAAGAGAGACTTCCTCACTCTTTGTCCTGTTCCTTTTCAATACGTTTTGGTCAAAAAGAAAAGAAAGCGCTTTACTTTATTAAACTGCTAACCTTAAAGCTTAGCAAAGAATAGGAGTTGAACACATGCTAAGWCTCATTGGTTTAATCGGWGGTCTTGCCCTCTTAATTATTTTAACCATACGCGGGATGAACCTGCTTGTAGCAGCCCCATTTTCTGCTTTACTTGTAGCTATTTTTAGTGGATTACCGATCTTTCCACAACTAGCTGCAGATGGTGAAGCGAACTTTTTAAACAACTATATGAATGAATTCGCCGGGTTTGTTGCTTCGTGGTTCCTTATGTTTTTAGTTGGCGCAATATTCGGTAAATTAATGGAAGATAGTGGTGCAGCAGATAGTGTCGCCAATTGGATCGTAAAAAAAATAGGAATGAAAAATGCAGCTCTAGCCATTGTTATTGCTTGTGCGGTTTTAACATATGGTGGCGTTAGTTTATTTGTTGTAGCTTTTGCTGTTTACCCGATGGCTGTTAGTCTGTTTAAGAAAGCTGACCTCCCTCGCCGATTTATTCCTGCTGCACTAGGATTTGGTTCAGTTACCTTTACGATGACATCAGCCGGTTCTCCAGAAATTCAAAACTGGATTCCAATTGAATTTCTAGGGACCACTCCATATGCAGCTTGGGAAGTAAGTTTGATTGTTGCCATCTTTATGATGATCTTCGGTTACTGGTGGTTAAAGCAAATGATCAAAAAAGCTTTAAATAACGGTGAGAAATTTGTAGAAAGAGAGAATGATCCCGTTGATAACAGAAAAAATCTTCCTAACCCTTACTTAAGCTTAATTCCATTGGTCGTAGTTCTTGTAGTGACGTTCTTTACCCATGGTGTGTTAGAGAAATCTGCTTTAATCATTGCCTTATTATCTGGTGTTATTGCAACCTATATCTTGAATCGTAAGCATTTCCGCAACTTCCCAACTGCAGTTCAAGAAGGAACGACTGGCGCCTTAATAGCAATTGGTAACACCGCCGCTGTTGTAGGATTTGGCGGGGTGGCAAAAGCAACGCCAGCATTCTCTGATGCGGTTGCTTTTATGACGAACCTACCGGGAGATCCCTTAATTGGTAGCGCAGTAGCGATCTGCTTAATTGCCGGTGTAACTGGTTCGTCTTCAGGTGGACAGGCTATAGCCCTCCCACTTCTTGCACCTCATTATTTAGATATGGGTGTAAATGCTGATGCGATGCACCGTACAGCAGCTCTTGCATCAGGGGCACTCGACTCACTTCCACATGGTGGGTATGCAGTAACGACTATTCGCGCGATAGCTGGTGAGACTCACAAAGATGCCTACCCAGCATTTGGAGCGTTAACGGTTGTTGTCCCACTCCTGGGAGTAGTACTAGCGATTGCATTATTTGCGATTGGTCTATAAAGAACGAATAAAACTGCTCTTTTAATTAAGAGCAGTTTTTTGAATTATTTGACTGAAGCTTTTATATACCTTATCTTAAATTTAGTAGGGATACATATATTTCATCATACGGACAAAAAAAGAAAGTAGGGGATTCGTTAATGAAGCTGGCAATCTATCAAATGGATATCATTCCTGGGAAACCGGAGAGAAATCGTGAGAAAGTAGCAGCATGGGTTAATGAGGTATGTGAAAAAGAAAAGCCAGACACACTCGTACTTCCAGAAATGTGGACCACAGCTTACACACTGGATGATCTTGGTCATCTTGCTGAAGACGAATCAGAAACTACTCTTACCTTCTTAAAAGAGTTAGCGAAGAAATGGCAAGTGAACCTTGTTGGTGGGTCTTTTGCAACAAAAGAAAACGAGAAGATCTTTAATCGTGCAGTCGTGATTGATCGCAAAGGGAATCTCGTCTATCAATATGATAAGATGCACCTTGTGCCGATGTTAAATGAACATCTTTACCTTGATGGTGGCCAAAATAGTGCTACAACGTTTGAACTCGATGGTCAAAAGATGGGAATCGTCATCTGTTATGACTTGCGCTTCCCAGAATTGATGCGAGGACTTGCTCTTGAAGGTGCTCAAGCTGTCTTCATTGTGGCTGAATGGCCTGAAGCAAGAAGCAACCACTGGAAAATCCTTCAACAAGCGAGAGCGATTGAAAACCAAATGTATATCGTCTCGTCTAACCGAGTTGGAGAATATGATGGAGTTGAATTTTGTGGGAATTCGATGATTGTTGATCCTTGGGGTGATTTCATACATTTTGCCACTCAAGATCAAGAAGAAACGATCATGGCCTCACTTGATTTAGAAAAAGTAAAAGAAGTAAGAGAAAATGTACCAGTGTTCAAAAGTCGTACACCACAGTATTATTTACCGCATTAAACAAACTCAAATTGAAAAGGATTGTACACTGAAGATACATAAGTGTACGGTCCTCTCTTTAATTTTTAATCGACTCTTCTCGGTTACGCTTCACATTAAACTATGCTTCTCACCCTACTATTCTTAACATATTATCCCACCCAAACAGACCCACTCATTAAAAGTCGGTCTGTATCCTACATCAATATCATATTACTCACTTCCACACGGTCTTATATTTCTTCTGATACTTCGCCTCTTCCACTATCTCAATTAACTCCAAAGCTATATGTTTCAACTCTTCATCCCCCAATTGATCATAAAGGTGACGGAAATTTTGTTGAATATCAAATCGAATCAATGTGTAGTTTTTTTCATCAAGACAACCCTTAAACCGATCGACTAGATGAGTCATGACTAACTCTTTTCGTTCAGGTCCTGCTAAAGCAATTCTCCAAATGGATTGAAGAGAATGTCTAGCTGTCACAAACTTGGGATCTTTCGTCACAGTCCACACCTTTGGGAAATCGTCTATTATTCTTCTTTCAGGATCACTGATCGCTAAATGACTGAGAAATTGTGCAGCTCTTGAGCGTTTATGAGCATCTTTATTTGTGAGATCTCCCTTTAATTCATCCCATACTTCATACGCCCAGTCTACTTCATGACGGGTCACTTCAATAAGATGTTGATAAGCTTCATATTGAGCTTGTTTATCTAGAGACTCTAGATCGGTAAAATAGCGTTGGATGGTTGGATTCATTTCACTTCAGCTCCATCGATTTTTACTTTATTATAGCAGTTGTTTAGGAATTCCACATACTAACTATAAAGAGGGTGAGACAAAAGTATTTTAACTTATGGAAAATCGAACATTACCGATGCGGTTTACGTATACCGCTCCTGAAATACACTTCGCTTTCCGTGGGGAGCTAGTGAGCTTCCTCGTGCTATCGCACTCCGGGATCTCACTCCTGCTCTAGTCCCCACAGGAGGTCTACGTATATTTCAT
>NZ_LFEL01000021.1:0-14345 GCF_001037965.1 Bacillus sp. LL01
CTCTCCACATTGGAGCAAATACTTGAGCTCCACCTTGGGGGCTGTAGAAGCTGTAGTATCCAAACTCAACATGTGTGACCGTATTATTAACACCGATGTATTGAGCATTCAACAATACTTCAATCGCTTTGATGCTTGATAATACTTCACGCTCCCTACCTGTTGGCTCAAACTCATAGTAGCTTTGTTGGTATCCAACAATTTCGCCGTCCTCATTCAATTGTAATAAAAGCGGTTCTGCCTCAAAAGCATKGGCAGTTTTTTCTTCATACGTTTGTTGCAACAGAACTTGTCTCTCTTCTGGGTCAAATCGACCAAAACGATACTCATTACCGTTTGTAACATAACTATTTAGAAATTGAGATAAATCTTGAGAAAACTGTCCTTCTCTCAGCGGCACAGGCTCATCTAACGTCGATATAATCGTCGTTCCATCAACTAATTCTGCTTCTTGGTTACTAAGAGCGCTCATCTGTCTTTCACTAAAAGGAACCGTTTTCCCCAGTACATGCCCAGCAGAGATCGTCTCCTCAGGTAATTCAACATCAATTCGAACATTGTTATCTCGCAACACTTCTTGAATGGTTGCTTGAGCAATCATGTTCATTTGATTCGAATTATTTTTATCGATTAATTGCCAGGTTAAAAAGATATTTAGAAAGAGGAAGGTGATTATGAATATGGTTTTTGTGCGATTCCAATTCATTGAATCTCCTCCCCGTTTGCTTCTTGATCAAATTTAACTTTTTGCCATTGATCATCATAAAGTACATACCAGTATGGTTCAAGTGTCACTAAGGAAACATTTTGTTTATTCATTTCATAGCCAACCATTACTTTTTCAAGTTTAGTCTCATCAAAAAACTCTTGTTCCTCTAATCGTTCTAGCACAGCCTCACCAGAAGGGAGCTCTACTCGTTGAATCGCATTAACCGGTTGATTATCCAGGTCAAAAAGAGGACGTTCATAGCTAACAATCTGAGTTCCGATTCGGCTAACCTTTAACCTCATGATACTCTGTCCCTCATAACTAATAACTGGAACGCCATCAACATGTAGCAAGTATTCAGCTTCCTCACGAACATCATCTGCCGACCAGCTTGAAAGATTATAAGGATCAGACCATCCACCATGACCATTAATAAAGTCATAACTATTTTGGACAATATGACGACTACTACGGTCTTGGTTTTCTGAGAAGAGAGGATTATTATAATCCATAAATTCCCCATCATTTCGTAATTGGATGATCCGATTACCATCTGTATAGGATTCTACTAGATCTGCATAATTAGCCCTAACCGAATTCGGCTCATTAAAAAGCTCATTAATAAAATAATTCACATCAATAGGACTTGTTGTATATGTCATCTGTCTCGCTTCTATCGGTTCAGTTGGTATATATACATGCTGATGAAGTTGAGAGGAGTTCGTTCCTGGATGAACAGCTGTTACAGGTATTTTCTCTCCTTGCAGCATTTCTTCAAACTGATCGACTGATAAGGTCGTCTCTACTTCAATCACTYTAGAATCTTCTGCAAATAACAACTGCATCGCAATATCATTTTCACTTGAGTCCCTATATAAGTAGAGCCGATCAACTTCAGATGAAGGGAGGTTGAAGACATCACGATCTACTTCAAACATCGCAAGAAGGATGTCTGTTGGAATCGCAGCAGGGAAAACGACTTCTATTCCTGCACTCACATTCTGCTTCGGGAAGGGCCCTGTAGCAAGCATGTCCCCTTCTATCAAGTCGACTTCAAGAAGCATTTCATAGAACGCTTCAAACTCTTCTGTTGATTGCCGGATCATCGAGGTTTGGCCATCTATATGGGTAATCAATTGTTCTGGTTTTATCACWTCGCTCATTTTCACTTCTTGATTATTTAGGGGTGTACGTTCAGATTCCTCCGACTCACCTAAGAAGTTGATATCAGGCTGAAACGTCCACAATTGCCAAGTCAGGACAATACTTAACCCAACTAAGCCTATTAATAATCCTGTTTTGACGTGTTCGTAGTTCATGCCTCTCCCCCCTTAAACGTAGAGTAAGGCAATGTAAAGTAAATCGTTGTACCAGACCCATACTCACTACTTACCCAAATCTCGCCACCATGAGCATGGACCAATTCTTTTGCAATCGCAAGACCAAGTCCAGTTCCGCCAATGCTTCTAGCACGGGCTTTATCGACTCGGTAAAAACGATCAAATATTTTAGCTTGGTTTTCACGCGGGATTCCCATTCCTTCATCAGAAATACTGACCCGCACATTGTGCCCTTGATGAAGGAGAGTGGTTGTGACGTTTCCACCTTCAGGAGAATATTTCATCGCATTTGAAATAATGTTATCAATCACTTGTGTTAATTTATCTTTATCCACCTCAACGTAGGTTGGATGTCCGGAAATATGGCGCGTAAAGTGAATATTTCGCCCTTGAGCGACCATTTCAAAGCGATCAATCACCTCATGTAAGAACTGACCAAAATCAACCCAAGTCATCGTCAAACGATAATCGTGACTATCGATTTTAGAGAGCTGTAAGAGGTCATTAACTAAACGAATCATCCGTTCAGTCTCATTTTGAGTAACGCCAATAAATCGTGGTGCTAATTCAGGGTCCTCAAGCGCTCCGTCCTCTAACGCCTCTAAGTAACTTTTCATCGTTGTCAGTGGTGTTCTGAGCTCATGTGATACATTCGCTACAAACTCACGACGATCTTGTTCRATTTTTTCTTGCTCGGTTACATCATGCAAGACTGTAATCAGTCCATTTATAGGACCATCCTCTTCTTGAATAACAGAGAAATTAGCTTCGATTAGGAACTCTTGATCATCATCGCTGAAATCTAGTAAGATTGATTCTGTTTGCTCAAATAAATCTTCAAGCTCATAAGACTCAGGTAACCTCAGCACATCTGGTAATAACCGTTTTATGACTTCATAGCTTTGCACACCGAGTAATTCTTCTGCTCGTTTATTCATTAAGATAATTTGACCATTTTGATCAGTGGCAATTACACCATCCGTCATATGGGCTAAAACAGAGCTCAATTTTTTCTGCTCACGAGCACGAGTAGCTGTGGCATCTTGAAGCTTATACGTTAATTCRTTAAATGAAAAAGCTAATTGACCGATCTCATCGGTACTATAAACAGTAACCTGCCTAGAGAAGTCACCCTGCCCCATTCTAAGAGCTTGCTTACGCATGTCCATAATTGGGGCTGTAATCGTTCTTGCTAACAAAATAACAAGTACAGCGGTAATTAAGAGTGCAATTACGGTTCCACTAAGTAAAATACTATTAATCTGCTGCATCTGATCATAAATATCTTCCATTGAGGACTCAATGTAAATCGCACCTAGAGTATTGTTTTCTTGGTCCTTAATGGGCACAGCTAAAACTTGAACACGATCCCCCGTTTGTTCATCGCGTAAGATCGCAGCATCCCGTGCCCCTAGTAAAGCCCGCTTCACTCTAAATTTCGTCGTCTGCTGACCGACGATATGCCGGTTTGAAAAATTAGATGTGCTCAGGATCTCACTATTGCTATCAATGACTTGAACTTCAGCATTTTCAATCGTAAAAGTCTCTCTTAAGAGAGCATTTATATCACTATATAACGTACTTCGATCTTCACGAGGCTCCATCATTTCCTGGGCAACATTGTATCCTAGCAAGTTTGCACGTTCATTTAGCATCTGATCATGATTAAAAACAAGCTGTTCTTCAAGCTTTCCTGTAAAATAAACGCCAATGATTTGCATCGCCATAAAAATAAGCAACACATAAATGATGATTAATTTAAATTGTATTGACTTAAAAAACCCAACCTTTCGATCCATTAACCTTGCTCCAGCTCTTCGGGTGATGATAGGTAWTAGCCTACCCCACGTCTTGTAATGATCCAATTAGGGTAGCTTGGATTATCTTCTACTTTTTCACGAAGTCTACGAACTGTTACATCGACCGTTCTCACATCTCCAAAATAATCATATCCCCATACAGCTTGCAGCAAGTGTTCACGTGTCATAACTTGACCCAAATGCTTTGCAAGATAATGAATCAATTCAAATTCTCTATGAGTGAGTTCAATCGTTTCCCCGCGACGCTTCACTTGGTAGGCGTCTGGATAGATCGTTAAGTCACCTACAGTCAACTCTTTGTGAGTAGATGTTTCTTCTGTACCAGCTTTACGACGACGTAAATTTGCTTTCACCCGTGCTAATAACTCCCTTGTGCTAAATGGTTTGGTTACATAATCATCTGCCCCGAGCTCTAGACCTAACACTTTATCAATCTCGGAATCTTTCGCCGTTAACATAATGATCGGAACATCATATGTTTTTCGTACTTCACGGCAGACTTCCATTCCATCTTTATGAGGTAACATARTATCTAGTAAAATAAGATCAGGCTCTTCTTTTTTTACTTGTTCAATAGCTTMTAAGCCATCGTACGCACAAAAAACTTTAAAACCCTCTTTTTCTAAATTAAATTTCAATATATCAGCGATTGGCTTTTCATCATCTACTACGAGAATACGTTTATCCATTCAAAAATCGCTCCATTCCAACTAAAAAGTTTCTATCCACATTCTAACATAAGAAGCCCAAAGACGTAGGGAAAAAGAAAAGCGTAGGCGACTGTTTAGGTGCGCTTGGGTTGGAGAGCGAGCAATATGAAATCGTTTTTTGATTTCATTTGATCGATTGAAACACAAAAGCACCTAGGAGCCGGAGCTAGACAATAGAAAAGCTGTGGCGACTGTTTAGGAGGTGACATTTCGCCCGATTAACGATTGAATGTCCTCTTTTTTCTATATAACAAAAAATCGCCTCTGCAATAAACAGAGACGAAAATAAAAAAAGCGTGCCTATGCACGATTATAACAAAAGTGGTGCCGGCCAGAGGACTTGAACCCCCAACCTACTGATTACAAGTCAGTTGCTCTACCAATTGAGCTAGACCGGCAAAAAATGGTGGCTTGGGACGGAATCGAACCGCCGACACATGGATTTTCAGTCCATTGCTCTACCGACTGAGCTACCAAGCCTTACTTAACACTTGTACCATCTTATCACATGAAAGAATGAAAGTAAAATGGCGGTCCGGACGGGACTCGAACCCGCGACCTCCTGCGTGACAGGCAGGCATTCTAACCAACTGAACTACCGGACCAATTGTAAATATGTAATGGTGACCCGTACGGGATTCGAACCCGTGTTACCGCCGTGAAAGGGCGGTGTCTTAACCGCTTGACCAACGGGCCATTCTAAACTGGGTTTAAAATGGTGAGCCATGAAGGACTCGAACCTTCGACCCTCTGATTAAAAGTCAGATGCTCTACCAACTGAGCTAATGGCTCTTAGTGATAATGACGCTCACTTTAAGTAGTAAAGCTTGTCATCGTTCGCTGCAACTCTCAGCGACAAGAATTATAATACCATGATTCAGAAAGCCTTGCAACACTTTTTCCAAACTTTTTTTAAAAATTTTTATACGTCTTAGGCACTCATTAAAGAATAGCGAATTTTGAGGAATTGCGCAAGCTCTATTTTTGCTTTTTATCTAATAGTGTTAACCTCAAACTTTTTAAGAGTTAAAGCCATCTAAGCTAGCTTAGATGGCTTTACTACTAAACGATTATRCAAACACACCACGGACAAGATTTGTTTGGTTACGGTCTGGTCCAACTGAGAATACAGTTAATGGGATGCCTGTTAATTGCGATACACGCTCAATATAATGACGCGCATTTACAGGAAGTTCATCTAAAGATTTAACTCCTGTGATATCTTCAGTCCAGCCAGGAAGCTCTTCATAAACAGGCTCACACTCAGCTAAGACTTTAAGGCTTGCTGGGAACTCTTCAATAACTTCGCCACGGTATTTATAAGCTGTACAAATCTTCAACTTCTCAATTCCTGTTAATACATCAATTGAGTTTAATGATAGGTCTGTAATACCGCTTACACGGCGAGCATGACGTACCACTACACTATCAAACCAACCAACACGACGTGGACGGCCAGTTGTTGTTCCGTATTCATTTCCTACTTCACGAATATTATTTCCAATTTCATCATGTAGCTCAGTTGGGAATGGGCCATCACCTACACGAGTCGTGTATGCTTTAGACACACCTACTACATGATTAATTTTTGAAGGACCTACACCTGAACCGATAGTCACTCCACCTGCAATTGGATTCGAAGACGTAACGAATGGGTATGTTCCTTGGTCAAGGTCAAGCATAACCCCTTGCGCACCTTCAAATAATACACGACGTCCTTCATCAAGTGCATCATTTAAAACAACTGAAGTATCACACACATACTTCGCTACTTGTTGACCATATTCGTAGTACTCATCAAGGATTTCTTCTTTAGTAAATCCTTCTACTTCATAATATTTTTCAAACATACGATTTTTTTCAGCTAAGTTACGCTCTAGCTTCTCTTCAAACACTTCACGATCTAGGAGGTCRGCCATACGAATTCCAATACGAGCTGCCTTGTCCATGTAAGCAGGACCGATTCCTTTTTTCGTCGTACCAATTTTATTTGCACCCTTACGATCTTCTTCTACAATATCAAGTTTCAAGTGATAAGGAAGAATAACATGCGCACGGTTACTAATACGTAAGTTACTTGTATCTACATTACGCTCGTGTAAATAAGCTAATTCTTCTACCAATGCTTTCGGATCAATAACCATTCCGTTTCCGATTACACAGTCTTTATCTTTATAAAAAATCCCAGACGGAATTAAGTGAAGTTTGTACTTCTTTCCGCCGAAAACAATTGTATGTCCTGCATTGTTTCCACCTTGGTAACGAGCGACAACCTCAGCTTTTTCAGAAAGATAGTCTGTAATCTTCCCTTTACCTTCATCGCCCCATTGTGTACCTACTACAACTACTGATGACATATGTTGCACCTCCGTCTCGGACGTTTAAACCGAGAAATTTCAAAATCCCTTGACAAGTATACCAACATACAAGAAGATCGTCAATAAAACCCGAACATTTAATAGAATGTACACAAGTTCGTTCGTATGAACCTTTTTACTTTTAATCAAAGTGATATGTCATTAGAGTAACGCTACATTCACTAAACTATACGTTAAAAAACCTGCACTCCTATTAGAGAGGCAGGCTTATATTTAAGCACCAGGGGGCATATCACGTTCATCGTGCCGTCGGTCTAAATTGACAAATTTATTATATTCTTTAACAAATGCTAGCTCTACTGTACCAACTGGACCATTACGTTGCTTCGCAATAATAATTTCAATAATATTTTGATTTTCTGATTCCTTGTCATAATAATCATCACGGTACAAGAAGGCGACGATATCAGCATCCTGCTCAATACTTCCTGACTCACGAATATCAGACATCATTGGACGCTTATCTTGACGAGATTYGACTCCACGAGAAAGCTGTGAAAGGGCAATGACGGGTACTTCCAGCTCACGTGCGATCGCTTTTAGCGTACGAGAGATCTCAGAGACTTCCTGTTGACGATTCTCACCACTACGTCCATTCCCTTGAATTAACTGCAAGTAATCAATCATGATCATGCCGAGTCCTTGCTCTTGCTTAAGACGTCTGCATTTAGCACGAATATCATTTACTTYCACGCCGGGGGTATCATCAATATAAATTCCCGCTTTAGCAAGGCTCCCCATTGCCATCGTTAGCTTTTGCCAATCCTCAGAGGTAAGAGCACCTGTACGCATTCGTTGTGCATCAATATTCCCTTCAGCACAAAGCATACGTTGGACAAGCTGGCTTGCCCCCATCTCGAGACTAAAAATCGCGACATTTTCACTCGTTTTAGTGGCGACATTTTGAGCAATATTCAAGGCAAAAGCCGTCTTACCTACTGAAGGGCGAGCTGCTACAATAATTAAATCATTTCGCTGGAAGCCGGCCGTCATATTATCAAGTTCAATGAAGCCTGTTGGAATACCTGTAATATCACCTTTTTGATTTTGAAGCAGCTCAATTTGATCATATGTCTCAACAAGGACATCTTTTATCGAAATAAAAGCACTCGTATTTTTACGCTGTGCCACATCTAAAATGGTCTTCTCCGCATCATCTAAGATTGCATCTACTTCATCTTCACTCGTATAGCCATCAGCTGCAATATTCGTAGCGACTCGAATCAGACGACGTAAAACAGATTTTTCCTCAACAATGCGGCTATAGTATTCTACATTGGCTGCGGTCGGAACGGCATTTGCTAAATCACTTAAATAGCCAATACCGCCGATGTCATCGAGCCACTTACGATCTTGTAGTTCGGATGTTACTGTAACTAAATCAACCGGTTCACCTTTTTCAGCAAGATCCAGCATGACTTCATATACGCGTTGATGAGCAGCTCGGTAAAAGTCATCCGGCAAGAGACGCTCTGATGCGGTGACAAGTGCTACATCCGCCAAGAAGATCGCTCCTAATACTGCTTGTTCTGCTTCAATGTTTTGCGGTGGGGTTCGATCAGCAAATAAATCACTCATTGCATTACTTCCTTTCTGTAAAAATGAAAAAGTCTGATCTTGCTAGGGATTGCAAGATATTCTTGGCACCTAGTGAGATCAGACCACTTATTCGTTATTCGCCTTCTACGACATGTACTTTAACCGTCGCCACTACTTCTGGATGAATTTTAATTGGGACATTTGTATACCCCAGTGAGCGAATCGGGTCGTTAAGCATTATTTTACGCTTATCTACCTTCATTTTCATACCGGAAAGTGTTTCCGCTATTTGTTTTGTTGAAATAGCACCGAATAAACGCCCACCCTCACCAGATTTTGCTTTAATTTCTACAGTTAAGGCTTCTAGCTCTTCTTTGTATTTATTTGCCTTCTCAAGCTCTTCTACTGCTTTTTTCTGTTCGCTGTTCTTTTGGGCATTAAGATTGGCTACATTTCCTTTTGTTGCTTCAACCGCTAAATTATTAGGTAATAAGTAGTTACGAGCATATCCTTCAGATACGTTCTTTAATTCACCTTTTTTCCCTTTTCCTTTAACATCTTCTAAGAAAATAACTTTCATCTTATTGTCCCCCTTCTAAACTCTCATCAATCGCTTTTTCAAGTCTCTCTCTTGCTTCATCAAGTGTAACTCCTTGTAGCTGAGTCGCTGCATTTGATAAGTGTCCGCCACCATCTAGGCGTTCCATAATCACTTGGACATTTACATCTCCTAGTGATCGTGCACTAATGCTTACGACATCATCCTTTCTTTTGGAGATCACAAAGGATGCGGCTACATCTTTCATCGTTAAAAGTGTATCAGCTGCTTGGGCAATCACAATTTGGCTTAAGCTTTCTTCTTCATCTGCCATTGCAATCGTCATACCATCTCGGTACATATCAGCTCTCTCTATTAGCTTAGCACGTTTGACGTATTGGTCCATGTCTTCTTTTAATAGCTTTTGAACCAATGTCGTATCCGCACCGTTTGAACGTAGGAACGAGGCGGCATCAAAGGTTCTTGCCCCTGTTCGAACAGCAAAGCTTTTTGTATCGACAATAATCCCTGCTAATAGTGACGTTGCTTCAAGCCTATCCATTTTAAGCTGCTTTGGTTGATACTCAAGAAGCTCTGTGACCAATTCGGCTGTAGATGAGGCATATGGCTCCATATACACCAAAACAGGATCATCTATAAACTCTTCTCCACGTCTGTGATGATCAAGCACAATTATACGATCRACCCTTGGCAACAATTTTGGCTCCATTACAAGAGATGGCTTATGGGTATCGACGACGACTAATAATGTTTGATCGGTTACATAGTCAAGAACTTCATCAGGTGTGACAAATTGCGACCATAGATCTTCGTGACTTTCGACTTCTTCCATTAACTTTTGAACATCATGGTTAATGTCATTAGGGTCAAGGACAATAAAGCCCTCTTTCCCATTCACTTCAGCAATTTTCAACACGCCAATAGCTGCTCCAATTGAATCCATATCGGGGTTTTTATGTCCCATAATAATGACACGGTCACTTTCAAGAACGAAATCACGTAAAGCATGAGAAATAACTCTTGCTCTAACTCGTGTACGTTTTTCCATCGCATTGGATTTTCCGCCATAAAAACGTACTTTTCCATTCTTTTGCTTGATAGCTACTTGATCGCCASCACGACCGAGTGCTAAGTCTAAACTTGACTGTGCAAGCTTACCTAGTTCACGTAAAGACGTCTCACCTGTACCAACCCCAATACTTAATGTAATTGGTACTTTTTCTTTACCCGTTAATGTTCTAATTTCATCTAGGACATCAAAACGAATTTCTTCTATTTGTTTTAATGATTTATAGTTCATAATCGCGACAAAACGGTCAGACGCTGTTCTACGCAATAAAATATCATTATCATTTGCCCACTTATTTAAAGAAGACGTTACTTGGCTCATTAAGCGACTTCTAACTTGATCTTCCATTCCTTGAGTCACTTCATCATAATTATCTAGATAAATGAGAGAAACAACCGTTTTCGTGTCTTCATATAACTCTTGAGTCTCTGCTTTTTCAGTCACATCAAGAAAGTAAATAAGACGTTCTGTTGGTTCAAAAGTAACGTGATAAGACCTTGAACCCACTGTAATGACATTCGTTTCCACTTGATCTTCAATCATTGGAACAAGGTCATCATGCAGGTCCTCTAATTGTTTATCAATTAAGTCATTAGCAATATGTTGACTCACAAAAGGATTAACCCATTGGATCATTTTTTCATCATTATAAAGGAGAATACCAACAGGCATCTTCATGACTGCCTCTTCCCCCGCCTTATTTACACGGTAGGACAGCGTTTGGATATACGCTTCTAAGTCACGTTCAAACGCAAATCGCGCCTGGGACGTGTAGATGGCCAGCACACCTAATATGAATAAACCAATGACGCCCATTTGCCAGTGATAGATCATTAATACACTACTAAAAATCACTGCCACAGCAAAAAGAGCGATTACGTGGTAGCCATGCCACCGCTTCATTAAGAACTTCGGCATAGTGTCAGCTCCTATTTCTTCTCGCTTTTGATTCGTTTACGTAAATCAAAGCCTAAATCAATAATCCCTATAATTCGAATGATCTGTGTCAAAGGGTTAACAATCAATGTCACAATAACAATAATAATCGGAAGTATTCGGTTAACTTTTTTATGGTAACAATAATAAAATATAAACGCAAAACCTTGAACCATCATAACAATTTCAAGCAGCGGCAGGAGGTTCCACACAATAATATACATTGTAGAGCCTTCTTCTTGTCCGACAAGTAAGAGAATCATCACAATTAAGTAATACCACAAGAAAGACTTTGGAAATTGCCAATCTCTAAATGGTGGGAATTTCTCAACCTTGTTCCCGAGTCTGCGTAAAATAACAGTGGCAAGTAAAACCGTTAATATGGCCAGTCCAATACCACTCATAATAATCATAATAGGAACCAGATGCACAATCATCTCAGTCATTTCATACATTGGGGCTAAAGAATCTGCTGGATCTTGTCCCATCCCAATTAATGTGGCTTCAGCTAGTTGGATTTGTTCACGTAGCAGAGCCGACATAAACTGAATTGGATTCTCATCCATAAACAATGTTAACCCCACATACACGAGTAACATGTTAAGCATATAAATTAAGCTTCCACCAATTAATACATTAAAGGGTGCTAGCTTTCTACGGTACAATTCACCAATAACGAGGCCCGCCGCCCCAAAGAATAATGCCCCAGGAAGCCCTAGTAAACCTGCAATCATAAATGAGAGCAATATCGCTACAACGAGTAGCATCAATCCTGGCTTTAATCCTCTTCTCACAACAAAAAGGATAAATGGCAGTGGCAGTGCCCACATGGTTATATAGGCAGCGAACGGGACATACAGCGTTATGGCTAATAAACTGACAAAAAGAGCAGCAAGTATAGCCCCTTCTGTGAGCGTTCTTGTTTGTTTCACACATTCACCTCATTTAACTTTCAGTACAATTCCGAAAGCCTCTTTACACGAAAGAGGTTTTTGACAGTTTCTCATATCCTTGTCTATTTTAGCGTAATTATGATTAAAATTAAAGCTTCCTTGGCTTACTAACACCTAAAAAGAGCATAAGGACGTAAAATATCAAGGAGAACCAATTAATCTCGATGCTTTATTAAAATAAAAAGCATGGTAGAAGCTCTACCATGCTTTATTATATGCTATTAGTTAACATCATTTACATACGGCAATAATGCGATTTGACGAGAACGCTTAATTGCTGTTGTAAGTTGACGTTGATACTTAGCAGACGTTCCAGTTACACGGCGAGGAAGTATTTTTCCACGCTCAGAGATGAAACGCTTTAGAAGATCCGTATCTTTGTAATCGATTTTCGTAATTTTGTTTACAGTGAAGAAACAAACCTTACGACGCTTTGGACGACCACGACGAGCCATAGGACAGCACTCCTTTCAATAAAAATGGTTTATGGTAATACACGCATTTCGTTGTATAAGCAGAAGAGGCATTAAAACGGTAGATCATCATCCGAAATGTCAATTGGCTTGCCATCATTGGCAAATGGATCATCATTAAATCCACCAGATTGACGATTGGGCTGTTGATTCTGTCTGCTATAATCGTTACCACCAGTTGGTGATCCGCCAGAAGGAAATGCATTCCCTTGCCCTTGGTTTGATCCTTTTGGTTCTAGGAATTGCACACTTTCAGCCACAACTTCTGTGATAAAGACACGACGTCCTTCATTGTTGTCATAGCTTCTAGTTTGGATTCGGCCGTCTACACCCGCTAAGCTACCTTTTTTAAGGTAATTCGCAACATTTTCAGCAGGTTTACGCCAAACGACACAGTTAATGAAGTCTGCTTCACGCTCTCCTTGCTGGTTTGAAAATGCACGATTTACTGCGAGCGTAAAGTTCGCTACTGCTACTCCACTCGGTGTGTAGCGTAGCTCTGGATCTTTAGTTAAACGCCCAACTAGTACGACACGGTTTAGCATCCGTACCCCTCCCACTTTTTCATAAATTATTCTTCGTCTTTTGTGATTAGGACACGAATAACGTTGTCGTTAATCTTGATAAGACGGTTAAATTCTGCAATCGCTTCTGAGTTAGCTTGTACGCTTAGTAAAACATAGAAACCTTCACGATAATCGTTGATTTCGTATGCTAGACGACGCTTACCCATCTCCTCAACCTTTTCGATTTCAGCACCATTCGTTGTTAGAACACCGTTAAAACGTATTTCCACAACGGATKCATAATGGGAGAGACTTTTTAAAGAGGATACTAGGAGATTTGATGATGAGCCCTTTTTCGATGAGTGGATCAAACTCTGCATCAGGATAGGGAATTTCTGTGCGCAGAAGTCGTTTGCCGGTGAGGAAGGCAAGTAAGTCGGTGGACATGGGGATCACCTCGGGGGATTTGTTGATTATAAAAAAACATGAAGCAACGAGTGGGGTGCCGCTTCATGCTAGATGTTTATTATTGCGATACTTTGTACCAGCCCACACCTAAACTACCTTCGCCTAAATGCGTTCCGATAACCGGACCAAAATGGCTGATGCCAACATTCACATTATCAAATTTCGACTTAATGTCATTGGCAATTGTTTCTGCTGATTGTATGCGATTGGCATGAATCACGGTCACTTCATACGCACCGCCTGTTGTGACATCTTCTTCTAATAGCTGACAAATACGGGCAACAGCTTTTTTCTCGGTACGTACTTTTTCAAATGGGACGATGCTACCTTCTACAAAATGAAGAATCGGCTTGATCTTCAATAGATTTCCGACTACTAGTTGAGCTGCATTCATACGTCCTCCGCGGTGAAGATGTTGGAGGCTATCGACCATGAAGTAGGCTTTTTGGCTTGTCTTAATTTCGTTTAAACGAGTAAAAATCGCTGCTGCATCGGCACCTTCTTTTGCCAGTTTCGCAGCTTCTAGTGCATAAAAGCCTTGAGGTGCACAGCTAATCTCTGAATCAAAGCCTTCTACTCTTATACCTTCAACCATGCCAGCAGCACTCATAGCTGATTGGTATGTGCCACTAATCTTGCTTGATAGATGAATCGTCACAATCTCTTCATAGCCTTGTGCTTTCAACTTTTCAAACGTCTCCACAAAGTGACCAATTGCTGGCTGTGATGTCGTTGGTAGTTTTTCCGTTTCTTTTAATAGTTTATAAAACTCGCTCGTGGATAGATCCACTTCTTCTTGATAAGAATCTTCACCAATAACAACATTTAACGGTACCATTTCAATCGATAACTCGTCCCGAACGTCCGGTGCGAGATAGGCGGTAC
>NZ_LFEL01000210.1:0-3831 GCF_001037965.1 Bacillus sp. LL01
TGCAGCATACAATATGATCGTTGAAGCTGAAAAAAGCGGTCATCTAAAAGAAGGTTCAACAATCATTGAACCAACTAGCGGAAATACAGGTATTGGTTTGGCGATGAATGCTGCAGCAAAAGGGTACCGCGCGATTCTCGTTATGCCTGATACGATGTCATTAGAACGAATTAATCTTTTAAAAGCATATGGAGCTGAGGTAGTCTTAACAGAAGGCGATAAGAAAATGCCTGGAGCTATTGATAAAGCTCATGAGCTAGTCCGTGAAATACCAAATAGTTATATGCCGATGCAATTTGAAAATGACGCTAACCCAGATGCACATCGTAAAACAACAGCACTAGAAATTAAAACAGCACTTGATAGTGTCAACGAATCATTAACTGCATTTGTCGCAGCTTCTGGCACAGGTGGAACAATTACAGGTACCGGGGAAGAATTAAAACGCTTCTATCCAGAAGCATCTATTCATGTCGTTGAACCAGCTGGTTCTCCAGTCTTATCAGGTGGTAAGCCAGGTCCTCATAAGCTAGTAGGTACAAGCCCAGGCTTTATTCCTCCTATTCTTAATGAGAATGTGTATGACGAAATTTTAAAAATTGAAGATGAAGATGCTTATCGAGTTACTCGCGAGCTAGCACGAAAAGAAGGTATTCTGGTCGGACCTTCTTCAGGGGCAGCTTGTTTTGCAGCAATGGAAGTAGCAAAAACGTTAACTCCAGATGATGTTGTAGTTGCTATTGCTTGTGACACTGGCGAACGCTACCTTTCAACAGACTTATTTCAATTTGATAAAGAGCAATAAATTAAAACGGAGATGGTGAGGATACCTCACCCATCTCCGTTTTTTATTTTGCTAGCTCATACATCGCCTCTGCATAAATTGCCGTCGCTCTCATCAGGTCATCAATTAGAATGTATTCATCTTTTTGATGTGCGACATCTTCTCTTCCTGGAAACATTGGACCAAATGCCACCCCAACATCTAACGAGCGAGCGTATGTACCGCCTCCAATAGCAAGCAACGTTGCTTCTTCTCCTGTTTGACGTTGATACACTTCTTGTAAAACGTTCACAAGTGGATGATCTCCGTCTACAAAGCTTGGTGTCATATGATCAAGTAGCTCAAACTCAGCTTGATTTTGATCAGAGAATTGCTTTATAGACTCGATTACTTTTTCACCAGAAGCAGTTACTGGGTAGCGAATATTTAACCCAACCATCGCTTCCTTGTCTTTTTCAAACATTATTTTACCAACATTCACCGTAAGAGGGCCAGATATCTCATCTTCATGATTAATCCCTATTCTTACTCCAACCGTATCACCATGAAACTGACTAGCTATATTATCAATAAAAGTCGGTATTCCTTTAACCGTTAGATTTGAAAGAAATTCTGCAAGATACAAACCTGCATTTAAGCCTTTCTCTGGGGTCGAACCGTGGGCTGACTTACCAATCAAAGTTAGGGTTAATTGAGTTTCACTGTGTTCATAAGTACCTTCTATTTTATTTGCTTCGAGATACGCATGAAAAGCTTCAATTATTTGCTTAAGATCTTCCACATTCCCTGTCATAATTACCTCTGCTGATTCAGGTACCATATTCAATCGCTCACCTGACTTAAAGAAGGAAAGCTCAACTTCTGAATTTGATTCCTGTTGTGAACGATAGTGTATATTGACATCCATAATTCCTTTTTCAGCATGAATAATTGGAAAGTCTGCATCAGGAGCAAAACCAACTGTCGGCATTTCTTCATGCTTAAAATAATGGTCTACACATCTCCAATTACTTTCTTCATCTGTGCCAAAAATAATTCGAATACGTTTATTAAGCTTAAGGTCGAGCTCCTTTAATAAGGTTAGAGCAAAAAAAGYAGCTATGGTTGGACCTTTATTATCAATCGCACCACGAGCAAAAATTTTCCCGTCGCGTATATCTGCTGAAAATGGGGGACTCGTCCAACCAGAACCTGCTGGAACTACGTCAAGGTGACAAAGTATCCCGACACTTTTGTCTCCTTCACCATATTCTACGTAACCAGCATACCCGTCCACATTTTTTACAGAAAAACCATAATCTTTACCATTTGATAACATATGTGTTAATGCGCGATCGATTCCTTCTCCAAAGGGCTTATCATTTGAGGCGGTAGACTCGTCTAAAACACTGTTAATACGCAGAAATTCTTGAGTTTGATTAATTAGTTTCTCCTTACGTCTTTCTACTTCATTTTTCCAGTTAAAATTCATAATTAGAGTTCACCTCATTATAGATTCATAAAAAATCAAGCAAAACCTTTGCTAAATTGAAAGAATTATTATAAAATGTAAGCGTCGAGAGGGGTTCGATGAGATCATGTGTTTTTAACTCACTATCACGAACCAATATCAACATTACCTTGCTCCAAGATAAAAATCAAATGGTTTCCGCTACAACCAAGACATGTGTAATGCTCTTATGGCGCTGTGATAAAATGCGTTGTAAAATGTTCGTTGCTATTTATTACAGAGGTGACAACCATGGGCCAGAAATAAAGACGCATATACATCTCCCTCTGACGGTAAGTGATCCGCTGAAGTTCTGCATAATTATGTCTAAACTGACATACAATGTGCCAAAGGACTTGGTCATGATTATGAATAAGGAGTGGTTTTTTGAAAACTTCAACTGATCGTATGCTGACCCGTATTAAATCCATTTACCTCTACATTAAACAAAGGGGGATCGTCACGACGACTGAATTGGTTGAAGAGTTCGGTATAACCCAACGTACAATCCAGCGTGACTTGAATGTACTTGAGTACAACAATTTAGTTAGCAGCCCTTCGCGGGGAAAATGGAGCGTGACAGATAGAAAAACACGCGTTTCGTAAGCACACTTTATTAGTGGCTAATAAGCTGGGTTCTAATTTCCAACTGAAAATGAATGTATGAAATCATGTTAAATACTTGAAGCCCCAAAAAGACGAAAGGAACTAGTCCTTTCGTCTTTTTGCGTTACTCCTGAAATAATACTCGTTTATCTTCCTCCGTAAGTTCCCGACACTCCCCTACAGAAAGATGTTCATCCATTGGTAAGCCCCCTATCGCAATTCGCTTAAGAAAGGTTACATGTTTACCTACTGCTGCAAACATTCTCTTTACTTGGTGATATTTCCCTTCTGTTATCGTTAATTCGATTTCAGATGTGGGACCAGAAGACAACATAACAAGTTCCGCAGGCTTCGTTACATAACCATCTTCAAGCTGAACGCCCTGCTTAAATAATGCGATATCTTCTTCAGTAACTTGACCTTCGATTTTAGCATAATAGGTTTTTTTCACATGCCTTTTAGGCGACATCAAAGAATGTGAGAACTTACCATCATTTGTAATCAACAGCATTCCTTCTGTATCTTTATCAAGTCTTCCGACTGGGAACAAATCATAGATAAGATGTTCTTCCAATAGAAGATCTAAAACAGTACGATGCTGGTCATCCTCAGTAGCAGAAATAACTCCTTGAGGCTTGTTTAACATTAAGTATATATAAGGCTTATATTCTACCAGTTCCCCATGAACCGTCACCTCTGATGTGTCAGGATTCACTTGTTCCTTTCCATCTTTAGCAGGCTCACCGTCAATCCGAACTCCACCGCTTTTTAATAATTTTTTTACTTCTTTCCTAGAACCGAACCCCATATTCGAGAGTAATTTATCAAGCCTCATCTAACTCACCTTTCTTTTCTTTCAACTTCTTAGCGATTTCTTTAGCAAATCCTCCTAGATCATCATCCAAATAAGAGCGCACCACTCCTGGTATAATTTGCCTTTCCACCTGGACTG
>NZ_LFEL01000211.1:0-3790 GCF_001037965.1 Bacillus sp. LL01
CCCTGCTTGAGTGTTTCGTTAAAGAATTGTCTTATTAATACCTGATTAAATTCAAGAAGAGTACCTTCTTGTGTATGGCTCAGAGTCTCTATAGATGTGGCTTCATGCATAAGGTCAGGAGAGCTAGAGATAAAGCGATCCATTGTATACGAAAAGTCGTCCCACACATCATAGGAAGGATGAAGGGAAGTTACTAAAACATCAACATAGAAGCCGGAAGAATCGCTGGAATCATTTGCTTTAATATCAATTAGTTCTATTTTAATATGGCTGTTTTGATCATGAGCAGTTGAAAGGGCTATTTGATCGTCATCTGGAGCAGTTAATTGACAACTTGTTAAATAAAAAACGCTAAAAAAAAGAAAAAGATACCCCTTCATTCATGTTCACCTCGCAGTTATTCTACTATTTTAGCATGGAAAACTTTAGCTGCTCAAAAGAAAATAAATCATTTTTGAAAAATTAGAGCTTTAAAAGAATAGAGTAAATCGGTATAATGAAATAAATATTTCACATTAAAATATAATGAATTATATATTTCTTTATGAGGAGTGAGTGAAAACAATGATTACTGATACGATGGATGGTGACCAATTGTATAAAAATCAAACAAGGCACTCTCAACTATTTATGGAAAAAGCGTCAACTGTTATGCCAGGTGGAGTAACAGCAAATATTAAGTATTTCCAACCTAATCCTATTGTGATGCAAAAAGCTAATGGGGCTTATTTGTATGATGTCGATGGGAATGAATATATCGATTATTTACTTTCCTATGGTGCTCTTATGCTTGGTCATGGGAACAAAACGATTAAGGAAGCTATCTTTGAACAGAWGAATAATGATGGAACGCTATTATTTGGAACGCCACACAGACACGAAATTGAAATGGCTCACCGTATTCAATCGCTCTATCCAAGTATGAAGAAGCTACGTTATACAAACTCAGGTACAGAAGCAACGTTACTTGCTCTACGTTTGGCTAAAGCCTATACTCAAAAAGATGGGTTAGCTAAATTTGAAGGGCATTATCATGGGGGATATGACGAGGTATTAGTCAGTGTCAATCCATCCTTAAACCAAGCAGGACCTAAAGAAGCGCCACACTCTGTTCTAGAGTCTAAAGGTATGGCTTCAAGCCATACGCAGACGACGGTCATTCTTCCTTTTAATGATTTAGAAAACTGTGAAAAAATATTACGTAAAAAACAAAAGGACATTGGCGCTCTCATCATTGAACCACTGCAAGGTGGGTTTATTCGAGCTGAACAGCCATTTATTGAGGGGTTACGTAAGCTAACAAAAGAATTAGGCATTGTTTTTATATTTGATGAGGTGAAAACAGGGTTTAGAGTAGCCTTAGGTGGCGCACAAGAACTATATGGAATGGAACCTGAWCTTACTACATTAGGAAAAGTGATAGGGGGAGGGTTTCCTGTCGGGATTGTTGGTGGTCTTGATGACATTATGGATCTGAGTGCCCCACGTCAATCAGCAGATGTGTTTGATCCTAGTCAAAGTCAAAAGTCAGATGCAGCAGATGTTTTGTTTCATAGTGGTACCTACAATGGGCACCCAACAATATTAGCAGCAGGCTTAGCTACGATAGATGTGCTAACAAAAGAGAGTAGTAACGTTTTTAAATTGACAAATGAATTAAAAGAACAACTGACTCATCTTTTTAAAACTAAATCAATACCAATGAAAGCTGTTGGTGAAGGATCCATTTTCAATATTGTACTAACAAACAAAAAAAAGATACTGGGTTATCGAGAACTACAATCAAGTGATCTATACATGCGTAGAAAAATTGACCTTAGATTAATGATAGAAGGAATTTATACGAAGCCTCTAAATCGTTATAGTTTATCAACTGCTCATACAGAAAAAGAGGTTGAGAAAACGATTGCTGCATTTGAACGAGTGCTAGATGGCCTTTAAAAAGGAGTTTATTTATGTTGAAGAGTGAGGTTTACCAACGAATKATTAAAAAGCAAGGAGAGATGAGTAAGTCTCAAAAGAAAATTGCGAGTTACTTATTAAAGCATACGGAAACAGGACCTTTTCTTACAGCCTCTAAATTAGCTAAGTTAACGGATGTAGGTGAGGCAACGGTTGTTAGATTTGCAGTATCAATGGGGTATAGCGGATATCCAGAATTACAAAGAGCCCTTCAAWGTGCATTGCAAATGAAGATGACTTCAGCAGAAATGTTCGCACAAACAATGCCTTCCATAAAAGAACCAACGAATCCTCTTGCAGAGCTCGTTCAAGGTGATATAACCAACCTTCAGTTGACATTTTCTCAAATCGATCAACAAGTGTTTGATGAAGCGGTAGAAGAGATGATAAAGGCAAAAAGAATCTATATTTTGGCCTATCGTAGTGCAGTGAGCTTAGGGAAGTTTTTAAATTCTTATCTAGACCTTGTTCTACAAAATACTGAGCTTATCGAGCAGGCTGATGGTATGAGTGAACATCTCTTAGATATTAAAGAAGGCGACTTGGTAATTGCTTTTGGTTTTGCTAGGTATACAAAAAGAACGATAGAAGCATTGAATTATGTGAAGCAAAAAAAAGTGAAAACCATCGTAATTACTGATCATCCGTTATCCCCTTTAGTGCCATATGGAGACTTGAATTTCCACACGTCTACTGAGATCAACTCATTTATCGATTCGTTTACAGCGCCCATGTGTTTAGTTAATGCTCTTATTACAGCTGTTACACGAAATGAGCATATAAAAGTAGAGAAGCGTTTACAAGAGCTTGAGAAACTTTGGGATACTTTTGATATCTTCTATAATTAAAATAAGAGGCTTGCACGAATGCAAGCCTCAAAGCTCATTAAGAAGTAGCTAATCCTTTACCTGAATCATTTTTGCGATTACGCARGAAGTGGATACTTGCAATAATAATAAAAATGCCAAGACCAGATAACGAAATCACGAAGTTGTTTGGATAAATAAGGGCAAGACCTGAAGCGAATAGTAAAATACGCTCAATGATTAAAGGTTTTGCTAGGAAATAATTCATTAGAGATGCACTAACGGCAGCCATACCGAGTAATGCTGTAATAAGTGCCGGAATTAAAGTAGCCCATGTCCAATCTTGTAGTAAGAGTACAGGGTTGGATACAAATGCATACGGAATGATAAACGCTGCAATGGCGAGCTTAAAGGCAGTAATCCCGGCTTTCATTGGATTCGCCTTGGCTATCCCGGCTCCGGCATAGGCGGCTAAACAAACAGGCGGTGTGATGTCCGCTACGATCCCAAAGTAAAATACAAAGAAGTGAGCAGCTATAATGGGAACATCAAAAGCTATGAGTGCAGGTGCTGCCATCGAAGCTGTTACTACATAGTTCGCAGTGGTAGGYAGACCCATTCCTAGTAGAATACACGCAATCATTGTAAAGAAYAGAACAAGGAAAAAGATTCCGCCAGCTAAGTCAATAATTCCCCCGGCAATCTTCCCTCCAAGCCCTGTCATCGTTACAATTCCTGCGATAATACCAGCTGAAGCACAGGCAGCAATTACCGGAAGAGCAACACGTGCACCTTGTTCTAAGGCATCTAAAATATCACGCGGACCCATTCTTGTATCTTTACGGAATAAACTAACAAAGAATGCGGCACCGATCCCCCATAAGGCAGCTGTGGTKGCTGTATAACCAAGGTAAAGCATAGCGATAATTGTAATAAGAGGTGCTAATAAGTCAAGGCGCTTGGCGATTCCCCCGAACGTTGGCAACTGTTCTTTAGGCAAACCAAGAATACCTTGTTTCTTG
>NZ_LFEL01000212.1:0-3774 GCF_001037965.1 Bacillus sp. LL01
AAGCACAAGAAGCAGAAAAAGGCGGAGCAGATTATATTGGGGTTGGACCTATTTTTGAAACGAAAAGTAAAGAAGATGTTGTTGATCCGGTTACGACTGCTTATATCCAGCAAGTAGCAGAAGAAATTACGATTCCTTTTGTCGCGATTGGTGGAATTAAGCTTCACAATGTCGATCAAGTATTAGCTGCGGGTGCGAAGCGAGTATGTATGATTAGTGAAATTGTAGGAGCAGATGATGTACGTGGTACATGTGAAACATTTGTAAAGATCTTATCAAAGTAAGGAGCGAATAAAATGGAGCTAATGATTAATGGTGAGAAGCAGGAAGTAGAGGCAAACACATTATTAGATGTGGTTTCTCATTTTAACTTGGAAAGTCATCTCGTTGTAACAGAGGTAGACGGTCAGATTATTGATCGAGATCAATGGGAGCAAACGTCCGTTAAGCCAGAGATGAAAATTGAATTAGTGCATTTTGTGGGGGGAGGTTGATGAATATGAATTCATCAAAACTAGTGATTGCAGGAAAAGAGTTATCTTCTCGTTTCTTTCTTGGAACAGGGCGTTACCCAAATCCATTTATCCAAAATGAAGCGATTCGTATATCAGAAGCAGAGGTTCTTACGTTCGCGATTCGTCGAGTGAACTTAGATGCACCAAGTGAAGATGCAATTTTACAACATTTAGACCAAGATTCATTTACTTACTTACCGAATACCTCAGGTGCGAGTAATGCAGAGGAAGCGATTCGAATTGCAAGACTTGCTAAAGCCTCAGGGATTAGTAATTGGATCAAGGTGGAAATTAGTGCAGACGAGAAAACGCTATTACCCGATCCGATAGAAACACTTAAAGCAACAGAGATGCTTGCGAATGAAGGTTTTGTCGTCCTTCCATATATTTCTGATGATCCGGTTCTTTGTCGTAAATTAGAAGAAGCAGGTGCAGCAGCGGTTATGCCAGGTGGAGCTCCAATTGGAACGGGGCTTGGTGTGCTAAACCCATATAATATTGGACTAATTGCTGAAGAGGCAAATGTTCCAGTGATCGTTGATGCTGGTTTAGGATCGGCTAAAGACATTGTCGAAGTGATGGAGCTTGGTGTAGATGGTGTATTAATGAATACACCAGTTGCAAAAGCGAAAGACCCTGTGAAAATGGCGCATGCAATGAAGCTTGCGATTGAAGCGGGACGTGCTTCTTATGAGGCAGGGCGTATWCCGATGAAAAAGTATGCGACAGCAAGTAGCGGTTATACGTCACTTATTTCTAGATAAATGGCAGGAAGGATCTGAAGGCAAATGAGTCAACAAGTTATCGTGCTCGGAGGCGGTGTCATTGGACTTGCCATTGCTTTTGAGCTTTCAACAAAGGGGCACGAAGTAACGATCTTAGAAAAAGTGCGTTGTGGAGGCCAGGCTTCGGGAGCTGCGGCTGGAATGCTTGCTCCTTATTCCGAAATCGGAGAAGATCCTGATGACTTTTTTAGATTATGCCTGGAAAGTTTAAGAGAGTACCCAATGTGGCAACAAGAGGTGAAAGCCATTAGTGGAGTTGACTTTGAATATACCAATAGTGGTAGTTTGCATGCGGTCTATCATGAGGCAGATTTACTCGGATTAAAAACGAGGCAGTCTTGGCAAAGTGAGTGGGGAGCAAAAGCAGAACTAGTTGATGGCGCACGTCTTCAACAGCTTGAGCCTCATTTAGCAGATTCAATCATTGGGGCCATGCATTACCCTGAGGAAAGTCATGTGTTTGCACCGGATTATGTAAAGGCTCTTGAAGGAGCATGCCGTGCAAATGGTGTAAAGATTGCTGAGGAGTTAGAATCAGTCGAGATTAAAAGCTGGAGAGATGAAATTGAAGTGGTCTCTAAGGCTGGTCAAACGTTTAAAGCAGAGCAAATGATTATTGCCTCAGGAGCTTGGTCACAAGAGCTTGAACAAATATTTGATTTAAGAATTCCAGTGTTTCCGATTCGCGGTCAAATTTGTGCGTTTGAATTAGGCGAACACGAGGTGAATCATATCATTTATACAAGCCAAGGCTATTTGGTTCCTAAAGCCAACGGCACACTTGTAAATGGAGCGTCAGAGGATATTGCTGGCTTTAAAACGGATGTAACCGAAAAAGGAATTAACCGACTGACAAATTGGAATCATAATATCTTACCATTTTTGAAACAGACTGACCCATTTCATAGATGGGCAGGATTAAGGCCTGCGACACAGGATGGCTATCCGTTAATTGGGGAGCACCCAGAAGCTAGTCATATCGTATTTGCAACAGGTCATTATCGAAATGGAATTCTTCTTAGTCCGATTACTGCAAAAGTAGTTGCAGCCATTATCAACGACGAAAAAACACCGGTTCCTATTGATCTTTTTGCCCCCGGGCGATTTACGATTTAAGAGGAACGTTTAGAAAGGAGCGTAGAGATGACAATCCCAAAAGTATTAACAATTGCTGGATCAGATAGTGGTGGAGGGGCTGGTATACAAGCAGATTTAAAAACGTTTCAAGAGCTTGATACATTTGGTATGAGTGCGATCACAGCTCTGACTGCTCAAAACACATTAGGGGTACATGGTGTGTTTCCTCAAACCATTGAAGCAATCGAGGGACAAATAGATGCAGTCCTATCGGATATTGGTGCCGATGCCATTAAAACGGGGATGTTATTTTCAGCTGATATTATTACGCTTGTCGCTCGCAAGTTGAGACAGTACGAAGCGAAAAATATTGTCGTGGATCCTGTAATGGTTGCAAAAGGAGGAGCTACACTCCTTCAAAATGAGGCAACAGAAGCTTTAATTCATGAATTATTACCGATTGCTACAGTCGTCACACCAAACTTACCAGAAGCAGCAAAGCTTCTTGGGACAAAAGAGATGGAGACGATTGGAGAAATGGAAGCAGCGGCTAGAGACATTTATAAACTAGGACCGAGCTATGTGGTATTAAAGGGTGGTCACCTTAAGAATGGACCTGCAGTTGATCTTTTGTTTGATGGAGAAAGAAGTTATCTTCTTGAAACGGAACGTATCGATACGAAGCATACACATGGAACAGGTTGTACATACGCTGCTGCAATAGCCGCCGAACTCTCAAAAGGAAAGGCCATTAAAGAAGCAGTTCATGTGGCGAAACAATTTATTACAGAAGCGATCAGGCATTCTCTTTCAATCGGAAGTGGCATTGGGCCTACGAATCACCATGCATACAAGGCACGTCAATAAGCGGACAAAAGTCTATTCAATGCGAATAGACTTTTTGTTTTATTGGCCGTTCCTGTATAATAAGAACATCTTCGAACTTCTAGACGAACTGAGGTGGTACGATGGATATCGTACAATGGAAAGATGTTAGTAATGATCGGTTGAATAATATTTCATTTACCGTATTGAAAAATCAAATTATAACGTTAATCGGGCCATCTGGTGCGGGTAAAAGTAGCTTATTGTATATGATGAATAGACTGGATGACAAGGATAAAGGAACGATATTATTTAAAGGGAAAGCTGTTGAAGATTACCCTATTATTGAATTAAGACAACAAATCGGAATGGTCTTTCAATCACCTGCATTATTTGAGGGGACGGTAAAGGATAATGTGGCGTACGGCCCACTATTACATAATCGGGACTGGTCAAATGAACAAACAGTAGAACTTTTAGAAGCTGTACATTTACCTGCAGACTTTCTACATAAACCGATAGAAGAGTTGTCAGGTGGAGAACAACAACGAATTGCCTTTTTAAGGACATTA
>NZ_LFEL01000213.1:0-3769 GCF_001037965.1 Bacillus sp. LL01
TTGTATAGTAAGCATCTGTATTCATAATGCCAAAGCGACTTGCTTCATTCCAAGGAACTTCAATGACGGAGATTGTCACATCTGCTTGTTTTTCCTTGTGATAGGTGAGCATTTTATCGTAATCCATCTTGTAAATATGATCCCCTGATAAAATAAGAACGTACTCCGGATCGTATTGTTCAATAAAGCACATGTTTTGATAAATGGCATCTGCTGTCCCTAAATACCAGGAGCCACCTGCTTTCTCCACAAATGGTGGTAGGGCGGTGAGGCCTCCTTTTCTATGATCAAGACCCCAAGGCGTACCAATCCCAAGATGGGTGTTAAGGGCTAGAGGCTCGTACTGAGTAAGCACACCAACCGTATCAATTCCTGAATTTGTGCAATTGCTAAGAGGGAAATCAATAATCCGGTACTTGCCCCCAAAGTAGACAGCGGGCTTTGCCATTTTTTTAGTCAGTAAACCAAGGCGTTTTCCTTCTCCACCAGCTAGTAGCATAGCAACACATTCTTTTTTATTCGTTGTCATCTTAACAACCCCACTTTCCGTCATCTTACATATAGCAAAATCTCTCCAACCTTTCTTCCTATCTACTCTATGACTGTGCAAACGCTTACTATTCCTAGTAATGAAATAAAAATAAATAAAATACAATTAGGTAAAAAGTTATAAAAATATTTTATTTTATGTCGATATAAGAATATGAGTAGCGAATCACACATCTTTTATACTAATATAGATATAAAACTATAGAACTAAGGTGAGGCTTGTGAATGGTGAGATAAAGCCGCTTTATGACAAAGAATGTACATGCATGGCCTGTAACCAAACGTTTGTAACGAAAAGACTACGCACTCGCTTTGTGAAAGTGAAAAAAATACATAGTGATTTTTTCACAGAATATAAAATTCCTAGTCTGAATCCGAGTTATTACGAGGTTTCTGTATGCCCTTACTGCGGGTTTGCTTCTACAGAAATGTTTTCTTCTACTTTCCCTGTAGGAACAAAAGAAGCGATAAAAGRTCAGTTCTCTCTTTGGCAGAGGCAAGAGTGTGGTGGAGAAAGAACGTCAAGCGATGCGATCCGAACGATGAAACTAGGGTTAATCTCAGCTTCCTTAAAAAAAGAGAAATCTATTGTGATAGCAAGACTTTGTTTACGATTGGCTTGGTTATATAGAGGAACAAGTAACCACAAGGAAGAGGAACGTTATTTAGCACAAGCATTGAAATATTATAAAGATTCTTATCAACATGCTGATTATATTGGGACTCAGATGACGGATATGCGGATTCTCTACTTGATTGCAGAGTTAGCAAGAAAGCTAGGAAATCAAGCGGAAGCGATACGTTATTTTAGTGAAGTGATTCATCATAAGAATCGCGCGCTAGAAGCCAATCTTGTAGAAATGGCTAGAGAGCAATGGTACATCATGCGTCAAGACATCAAAGAAGTAGATAATCATTAATAATGAAAGAAAGTTACCGTAGGGTTTTAGCTAATTAGAGGAGGTCTGACGTTTTGAATGTACAATATGTAAATGCAATTTGCCGGGCAACAAAATCGATTTTAACGGGACATCTAGGTGTCGAAGTAGATATATTACGACCAACTGCTGGTAGTGGGTCCGTTCCATCAAATGATATTTCAGTCATCTTAGGAGTGAAAGGGGAATTAAAAGGTCAGATTATCTGCACCTTTTCAACAGAAACAGCCATTAATATAGTGAGTGCAATGATGGGTGGTATGGAAGTACAACAATTAGATAATATGGGTTGGAGTGCTGTACAAGAGTTTGGAAACTGGGTTGCAGGGACGACGGCAACTGAACTTTCTAAAGAAGAATGTATCATTGATGTAACACCTCCGGTAATCAATGAGGGTGAATCGAAATTCCACTCAAGCTATCCATATATTACAGTTCCACTAGGAAGTTCGATAGGTGATATTCGAGTTCATATTTCCGTATCAGAAGATGATTCATTGAGAAGATCTGCTATTTAGAGCAGGTCTTCTTTTTTGTTTTAGCTCTCTAAGTGAAAAGAGTGTTCAAATCGACAAAAAACGGGTAAACTCATGGATGTTATGGTAAAGGAGATGATGAAAGTGTCAGAAATTGATGTTTCCAAATTTGAGAAAAGAATGATTATCMGTACCATCGAAGAAAAAGACTTCGATGCGATTATAAATATGCAAAAATTATGCTTTCCAAACATGGAGCCATGGAAGAGAGAGCATCTTCAAAGTCATATTGATATTTTCCCAGAAGGTCAATTTTGTGTAGAGTACGATGGTGAAATCATTGGTTCTTGTTCGAGTTTAATTATTAACTTTGATGAGTATGATGATCAGCATACATGGGATGAGATCACAGATGAGGGGTATATTACAAACCATGACCCTGAAGGCTATAATTTATATGGGATTGAGGTAATGGTTCACCCAAAATATCGCCGTATGAAAATTGGCCGTAGGCTTTATGAGGCAAGAAAAGATTTAGCGCGGGAACTTAACTTAAAAAGTATTATTATCGGTGGTAGAATTCCAAACTACCATACTCATGCAAAAGAACTAACACCCCGACAATATGTGGAAGAAGTAACGATGCATAATCTTTATGATCCAGTTTTAACGTTCCAAGTAATGAATGGTTTTTCATTAAAGCGAATCAACCAAAACTATTTAGAAGATGACAAAGCATCTATGCGTTATGCGACATTAATGGAATGGAATAATATTGATTACCGTCCGAAATCACCGAAGCGTCAATTTAAAACGTCCTTCCCAGTAAGGATTACAACGATTCAATATGAAATGAAAAAAATCTCATCCTTTGAGGATTTTGCGATTCAGTGTGAATATTATACGGATGTTGCRGCGAGTTACCAATCAGACTTTGCTGTTTTCCCAGAGATTTTCACTTTACAACTGCTTTCTTTTCTTCCAGAAAAAAGTCCAAGTCGTGCCATTCGTCGTCTAACGGAATTCACAGAAGACTATATTGAATTGTTTACGACTCTAGCCGTTAAGTACAACGTTAATATCATCGGAGGGTCGCATTTTGTAGAGGAAGAAGGCAAGATCTATAACATTGCTTATTTATTCCGGCGTGACGGAACGATTGAAAAACAATACAAACTGCATATCACTCCTAATGAGCGTAAATTCTGGGGAATTCATGGTGGCGATCGTGTCAATGTTTTTGATACCGATTGCGGGAAAATCGCGATCCAAATTTGTTATGACATTGAATTTCCTGAGCTTGGTCGTATTGCAGTTGATAAAGGTGCTAATATTATCTTTACTCCATTCTGTACAGATGATCGCCAAGGATACTTACGCGTACGTTACTGCTCTCAAGCGCGTGCCATTGAAAATCAAGTATATACCGTCTTATCTGGTACAGTAGGTAACTTATCAGAAGTAGAAAATATGGATATTCAATACGCGCAATCGGGCATCTTCAGTCCATCTGATTTTACCTTTGCCCGTGATGGGATTGTAGGTGAGTGTAATCCAAATATCTCTACAGTTGTCGTTGGAGATGTAGACCTTGAAATCTTACGTCGTCATCGTCGTGCCGGAAGTGTGAATCAACTTCGCGATCGTAGACATGACGTCTATAAGATTGTTTATAAACAAGATTAATTTTTTTGGCCACGTGAAGCTTCACGTGGCTATTTCACTGTCTCTTAATGGGTTTAGTTGCCTCCTTTATTGGTTAAGATGAAGACATAAATGGGAGGTAATGATATGAAGCTTGGGAAG
>NZ_LFEL01000214.1:0-3769 GCF_001037965.1 Bacillus sp. LL01
TATGCGATGAAAACTTTATGTGAAGCTGTGAATATCCCAACTGGACTACGTTCATTTGAGGTGCCAGAAGAAGACATTCCATCGATGGCGGAAGATGCAAGTAAGATTGATCGCCTCTTAAAAAATAATCCTCGATTGTTCTCGGTTAAGGACATTGAGTTGATCTATCAATCTGCGTATTAAAAGATAAGGGGGGATAGAGATGTTATGGAAGCAAAGAAAAGATGGTGAAGAAACACCTTATACGCCGCTTGGTCCGTTTAAATTAAGATTGCCTTTTCTTCATTACAGATTTGAGTTACCTGATTACTTCCAAGGCTTACTCATGTGTGCGGTCGATTTAGCTGCGATTCCATTAATGGTTCAATACTTAGGGATGCCGTTTGAAGTGGCATTAGCAGTCGTTATTTTAAATGGATTATTGTATTTAACGCATCATTTACTTGGAGATCCTGTCGTACCAGGCTGGATTACACCAGCGATTCCATTGATGATTTTATTTGTAACGCAATTTCCAGAAGGTGATGAGAGGATCTATGCACTGATCGCCTTTCAATTGACCTTAGGGATATTCTCGATATTCCTTGGCGTGACAGGACTAGCTAGTAAAGTCGTAAAATTAGTTCCGAATGCTTTAAAAGCAGGTGTCATTTTAGGGGCTGGTTTTGCAGCAGTCATTTCTATTTTTGAAGTAGGAGGACGCTTCGAGTTATTTCCGATCACGATCAGTATTACATGTGTGGTAGCTTTTTATCTTATTTTCTCCAAACATTTCGCCAAGCTGAAAGCAAGGGGTGGCGTATGGCGTGTTCTTGCTAACTTAGGGATTTTCCCGATTATCTTATTAGCGATCTTTATTGCGCCGTTAGCGGGTGAAGCATCTTGGCCGCAAATTCAGTGGGGATTCAGTAACCCTGATTTTTCCACTTTGTTCACGGAGTTTACTGTATTTGGGTTAGGTTTTCCGCCGTTGATGATGTTTATCTCTTCAATTCCGACTGTACTCGCTACGTATATCGTGTTATTTGGTGATGTATTGCAAAGTAAAGCACTTGTTAGTGAAGCAGATGAAATTCGAAAAGATGAAAAAATCGATTATGACCCGAACCGTGCTCATTTAATTTTTGGTGGTCGTAATGCAACGATGGGGATCTTTGGACCGGATATTGTGATGTGCGGACCGTTATGGGCAGCGATGCAAGTCGTGGTCATCGAACGGTACAAAGACGGAAAGAAAGCGATGCATTCTATTTTTGGTGGATCTGGTTCATTCCGTTGGGGAACGAATACAGGACTTTTATTGTTACCGGTCGTTAGTTTAGTCGAACCAATCCTTGGGGTTGCTCTTGCTTTAACCCTTCTTATTCAAGGGTATGTAAGTGTTCGTATAGGGATTATGCAAGCAAGAAGTCAACGAGATTTAGGAGTGGCGGGTATTATCGGTGCTGTTCTTGCCACGAAAGGTGCAACATGGGCCTTCGCAGTAGGGATCATTCTTTGTCTAGTTGTCTACGGTAAAGATTTCTTTAAAGGTGATGACGAAAAAGAAGAATTTGACTATGAGCGTACGAAAAAAGCTCAATGATAAATAGAGGAGTGGGTATGATGAAACACTATCAGCATTTTATCAACGGTGAGTGGGTAGGTCATGAATCAGAAGCGATTGAAGTGACGAATCCAGCTACAGCAGAAGTGATCGCAACGGTTTCAAATGGAGGAGATTCGGAGGCGAGGAAAGCAGCAGATGCAGCTTTTGAGGCGTTTAAAGAGTGGTCGCACTATTCAGCTTATGAACGTGCCGAGCTAATTAGAAAATGGCATGATTTGATCGATCAAAAGAAAGAAGAGATTGCTGAAGTGATGACTCGTGAACAAGGGAAACCCTTTAAAGAAGCCTTAGGAGAAATGAATTATGCAAATGGATTCTTTTCTTGGTATGCAGAAGAGGCCAAGCGCATTTACGGTGAAACGATTCCAGCAACCCAGCGTAACAAGCGATTGTTTGTTCATAAGCAACCGGTCGGAGTTGTCGCAGCGATCACGCCATGGAACTTTCCTGCTGCAATGATTACAAGAAAAGTGGGACCAGCATTAGCGGCTGGATGTACTGTTGTTTTAAAGCCTGCTAATTTAACCCCGCTTACGGCGATTAAGATGGTCGAACTGGCTACAGAAGCTGGAATTCCTAAAGGAGTCATCAATCTGGTGACGGGTAATTCAAGGGCAATCGGTAAGGTGTGGTTAGAGGATGATCGGATTCGCAAGCTAACGTTTACCGGGTCAACAGAGGTTGGTAAAACGTTACTAAAAGGAGCAGCAGACACGGTTAAGAAGGTGTCGATGGAGCTTGGAGGACATGCCCCGGTTATCGTCCTTGAAGATGCCGATCTAGATAAGGCGGTAGAAGGAGTGATTGGGTCGAAGTTTCGAAATGCAGGTCAAACATGCGTCTGCTCGAATCGAATCTATGTTCATGAATCAATTCAGGTGCCATTTATCCAGAAGCTAGTGGCTAAAGTAAGAGAGCTACGCATTGGAAATGGACTAGAAGAAGGGGTCGATATCGGGCCTCTTATTGATAAAGCAGCGGTTGAAAAGGTCCAAAAGCATATTGAAGATGCAGTTAAACAAGGAGCTAAAATCGAGGTAGGAGGTAATCTCGTAGGGCAGCTCTTTATGGAGCCAACAGTTTTATCTCAAGTGAAGGATGAAATGATCTGCATGACGGATGAAACATTTGGTCCGCTTGCACCTGTCACTACATTTAAAACAGAAGAAGAAGTCATTAAGCGTGCCAATGATTCAATATATGGACTGGCTGCTTATGTGTTTACCGAAAACATCACACGTGGCATCCATATGACTGAAGCGCTTGAGTATGGAATCATCGGGTTGAATGACGGTCTGCCATCAACTCCGCAAGCGCCATTTGGTGGTTTTAAACAAAGTGGCATCGGACGAGAGGGAGGTCATTACGGCCTAGAAGATTATTTGGAAATTAAGTATGTTTCTCTAGGGCTTTAATGGGGAGCAAGTAAGGCGACGACCCGAATAATGGACGCTTCCATTATTCGGTTTTTTTAGTTCTGATAAGACTATAGGGGCTTGTGCTCTGGTGTAAGGTGAATACATAATAGAAGAAGCAACTTCATAAAGCAAGGTGGCGGCCAAACTCCCTACATGAGAGAGGGGGTGAGGCTTATAACGACATATGAGGCACTTAGTCTAACGGCGCAATTTAGCGTTGTATTGATTGCAGTGCTGACGTTAGTTATCACAATTGTCGTCCAAATAAACAAAAAGAAATAGCCACCCTGCTCGCCAAAGTTAGGTAGGCTATTTCTTCTTAGCGTATTTACTTTAGTTGGTCGCCGTCGATGCGACATGTCGTTGCGGTTTGCCGAGTGTTCGTTGCACTCGGTCTTTTTTACGTTTTGATCTTTGTATCTTCATTATACAAGAAGAAGGGTAATGAGAGCAAGATTGATAAAGAAAAACAGCGCAAATGGAAATGCGCTGTCTGGTCTTATTTACTCATTCGTTTCTTCTTCCTCTAATTCAAACTCTGTTTCATCAAAGTCTTCGAAGTCTTCAAAGTCAAAGCTGAACTCCTCAGCAGAGTCGATGATTTCTTGTGGAACTTCAATACTATCAATTTCGTTAAAGTTAGAGAACGTTCCTGTTGATTGTTGAACCATTGAGATCGTTTCACCTTCTGCTTCCATCGAAAACTCCATCGCCATGTCGATCGCTTCTTGGTAGAACGTCT
>NZ_LFEL01000215.1:0-3760 GCF_001037965.1 Bacillus sp. LL01
GTATATAGAATATTAAGTACATAGAAAAGGAGGAGTTCTTTATGAATTACAATATTCGTGGCGAAAACATCGAAGTAACTCCAGCATTACGCGACTATGTTGAGAAAAAGGTTGGTAAGCTAGAGCGCTATTTTGACACAACACCAGTAGCAGATGTAAATGTAAAGATGCAAGTGCTTAATAGCCAACACATTATCGAGGTTACCATTCCAATGCCTCAACTACTATTACGTGGTGAAGAAACCCACACTGATATGTACGCGGCAATTGATAAGGTGATTGAAAAGCTTGAACGACAAATTCGTAAGCACAAAACAAAAGTAAATCGTAAGTTCCGACAAGAAGGAAGCTTAAAATATATGTTCAAGAACGAGTTAGAACCTCTTGAGCAGGAAGAGCCAGAACCAGAGGATGGCGAGCTTGAAGTGGTTCGTACAAAGCGCTTCAATTTGAAACCGATGGATGCCGAGGAAGCGATTTTGCAAATGGATATGTTAGGCCATAACTTCTTCGTCTTCTCAAATGCAGTAAATGGCGACACAAGCGTAGTCTATCGTCGTAAAGATGGTAAATACGGTTTAATCGAGCCAGAAGCTTAAGAATATGCTTAAAAGGAGTGCAGCAGATGCTGTGCTCCTTTTGTTTGTTGTCATGTTTTTAGGCCCCGATGAGAGTAGTTATGAGCGCAATTTCTGATAAATGAGCGAAGGGGGACCTGATATGAGCGCAATCACGCAGTTATGAGCGAACGAGCTGCCCATATGAGCGGAAGCGCGCCACATATGAGCGCTATTCTCGATTTATGAGCGAGCGCCGGTCTCTGTGCGCTCCGCATATGGACGCTTCGCTTCGCATATAAACGAGCACCTCGCAAAAGATGGTGCTCTACCCCAACGCCTCGTAGAGTCTCGTCTCCATCAGCACCGTATCAATGGGACATACTTCCGAGTCGCGGCCGTATTGCCACGCCCATACATTGGYATCGCAATCCGGGCGTGCTGGGTTGTAGCGTGGGATGCGGTTTTTCGGACTTGTTCCGGGCTCTGGTTCTGCACTGAAAATAACCGCTTGCTGGGTGACGTTTTCACTCGCTGCAGCTGCCTCGCAGTACGCTGCATTAAAGCCTCCTTCCACYGGGTCACCATAGAAGCCGGGGCGGTACGGGCTCGTATAGAAGGCTTCTACCCAGGCTGTGATCCAGGCAGCATCGACGTTGAAGAAGTTTTCAATATTAGCAAACACAAAGCTACCTTCACCAATGCCAAGGCGTCTTGCTTGGAAAACGGCGTTACGTGCGGCGACTCCACCGGCACGTTCGCCGACTGCGTCACTGAAATTGTTATAGATAGGCATAATCTTCATGCCTTGATCGCGGATATAGCGTATTTCTTCCGGTGTCAGCCCATCACTCACATTTTCAATGGTGGTCAGGTAGCGGCCCCAAAAATCCGGCTGTCCGTACGAGGAGGTTACGCACTCATACAACTCTTGTGTGACAGCTGCGGCCGAATCTACCCCCCAATTTATACTGCGTCGATTTCGATACATGTAATGACCTCCTCCTTTATAGCCACGATATGCAAGATGGGTGTAGTTGGAAGGATGTCTAAACGAAAAAAAGAGGAAACCGCCTATAAAAGACGATTTCCTCTTAATCTTATAAACTGAATTCTGATGGTACAACGTTAAGGTCAATACCCCAGAATAATGGAACCATGAAATACACGGCAAGAACGATCAGGAAAGCAGCAATTAGGTTAATTAAGAACCCAACACGCACCATCTCTATAATTTTCAACTTACCCGTACCGAAAATGATCGCATTTGGTGGTGTACCAACTGGTAGCATGAATGCACAATTAGCAGCCATCGCACAAGGAATCATTAATGCAAATGGGTGGATGTTCAACGCAAGTGCTAATGACGCTACAACTGGGATAATCATGGTGGCTGTAGCTGTGTTTGATGTAATTTCTGTTAAGAAAAGAACGAATAGAGCTACAGCGGTAATCATCACGATGAGATGTAAGCCATCGAGTACCGTCAGCTGTGTACCCATCCAGTCAGATAAACCTGTTTCTCTAAAACCAGCAGCGATCGCCAGACCACCACCAAATAGAAGCAGTACGCCCCACGGAATATCACGTGAGTCTTTCCATTCTAAAATGCGGGAACCAAATTTACGCTGTGTAGGGATAACAAATAGCATTACAGCGGCAAAAACAGCGATCATTCCATCGCGTATTTCTGGAACGAAATCAACCCAGATGAAATCGCGGGTGATCCACATAAATGCAGCAAAGGAGAATACTCCAGCAACTGCTTTTTCTTCGAATGAAATCGTTCCAAGCTTACTGCGTTCGCCCTGGATTAAATCTTTGCCCCCTGGAAGTCCTTTAATGCTCATTTTAAATGCCATACGTCCAAGATACATCCATGCAATAAAGAGTAAAAGAATAACGACTGGAACCCCGACCATCATCCATCTTGCAAATGAGATTTCAACATCAAATAATTGCTGAGCTTGTGCAGCTAAGATGATGTTTGGAGGTGTCCCGATTAATGTACCAAGCCCCCCGATTGTTCCGGCATATCCAACCCCGAAAATAAGAGCTTTTTCAAATTTAGGTAAATCACGTTCTTCTGGTTTGCCTTTAAGAGCTGCGGCAACTTGAGCTGTGATCGCAAGCCCCATCGGTACCATCATCATAACGGCTGCTGTGTTTGATACCCACATGGATAAAAAGGCAGTAGCAATCATGAAGCCGAGAAGAATGCGTTGGGTGCTTGTCCCGATAAACGCAATAATAGCAAGAGCCATCCGTTTGTGAAGATTCCATTTTTCCATTGCAGTGGCAATGAAGAAACCTCCTAAGAATAAGAAGATAATGTCGTCACCATAGGCGGAGGTAACTGTTCCACCGTCAAGTGCTCCGGTTATCGGCAGCAAGAAAATTGGTAGAATCGATGTTGCTGGAATAGGAATTGCTTCTGTAATCCACCAGGTCGCCACCCATAATGTGATCGCAAGCACGGCTCTTGCTTCAAAGCTTAGCCCTTCTGGTGAGAAAAATAAAATGGTTAATAGAAATAAGGCTGGTCCTAAAATAAGACCGATTAACTGCGATTTTGAATACGATTGTTTAGGTTCTTGATCTTGTGGTGGAGTCGAGTTGTTTGTAGGACTCGCACTATGTGCACTAGACTTGGCTGCTTTGGCAGCCGATCCTTTTTGATAAGAAAAGACATTAAGTAGATTTTTCGTTTGACGATGTGAGTGCCACAGGCCGTTCCAAACATTAGTTACTGTTGTTTTCATCTCATAAGCCTCCCTCTCTGAAAGCGGTTTCTTTCTTTATATTCTGAATCATTCGAGTCTTATAGTACAGCTTTAGTAACTTTAATGCAGGCTTTTGTAACTAAAGAAAGCGGAAGGGGAGTTCTTTTTAGAAGTGAATTCCATAAATTGTTAGCGTTTGCCTGAATAATCTTTTGTTTCGCCCGATTAAATGTTATTTCGACCGAAAAACGTCTGAGTTCGCCTGAATCTAGCAATTGAGCGCTCAGTCAACAGAGCGCTAAAAAGCTACCGAAAACGCTCGGTAGCTTATTTCTCTTCATTTAAAATATCAATGACGTAATCGTACCCCGGGTGAGTGAGTTTATATTGATGAAGAGGTCGTCCTGTCCGTTGGTAATCAACGTCGAACAGTAAGATGTCTGAATCGGTTAAGTACTGCAGGTATTTACGTAACGATAC
>NZ_LFEL01000216.1:0-3735 GCF_001037965.1 Bacillus sp. LL01
GCAATGACTTTAATCATCGCAATCTCTTTTTTAGCTACTTTGTTTCCAACGGTATCCATCATTGCTGCAGCCTTTAATGTAAGAAGCCTCGCTTGTTCAATTTCTATACGAGAGGTTGCAATCCACTCTTGAACGACTCCTTGTTTTGTTAAAGGTTTGCCAAATGGAGCACGCTCAGTTGCTCGCTCGCACATTAGTTCAAGCGCTCGCTCAGCAGCACCGATGGTTCRCATACAATGATGAATTCGACCAGGTCCAAGTCGCCCTTGAGCAATCTCGAAGCCACGTCCTTCACCTAGTAGTAAATTCGAAACAGGGACTCTCACATCCGTAAATTCAATTTCTGCGTGGCCATGAGGAGCATGATCATAACCGAACACTGGTAGCATTCGCTTGATTTGTACTCCTTTTGTGTCCATTGGAACGATAATCATCGATTGTTGGTTATGCCTATCGGCGGTTGGATTGGTCTTCCCCATTAATATGAGCAATTTACATCTTGGATCTCCAGCACCTGATGACCACCATTTGCGACCATTGATTACATATTCATCGCCATCGCGTTGTATGTCTATTGATATATTCGTTGCATCAGAAGAAGCCACATCTGGTTCAGTCATCGCAAAAGCGGAGCGAATCTCCCCTTCAAGCAAAGGTCGCAACCATTTCTCTTTATGCTCCTTAGTCCCGTAACGAACAAGAACTTCCATATTCCCTGTATCTGGTGCATTACAATTAAAAACTTCGGGTGCAATAAACGAACGTCCCATGATCTCGCATAGCGGAGCATACTCTAAATTCGTTAGCCCAGCACCTTCTTTTGCATCGGGCAAGAATAAATTCCACAAGCCTGCTTCCTTTGCTTTTGCTTTTAATTCCTCCATAATTTCGGGGTTTCCTGCAAATCGATCAGGCATTTGATTCAATTGATCTTCAAATAGTTTCTCGTTTGGATAAATATATTCTTCCATAAATACAGTCAAATCACGTTGTAAGCGCTTAACTTTTTCACWATAAAAAAATCCCATATCCACCATTCCTCCCTACGATTCGACAAACTTACTAACCAGTCAGTATGTTACGTTCATAAAAAAGGGCAACTTGCAATCTACTGAATCACCTACCTATGTATCATAGAGTTGGTCTTATTACTAACTATACCTAAAACTATCTGAACATTCAATCATTAAATCTACTTTTTTTCTGTCATGACTAGAGATGTTTGTCCATAAGGTGAGAAAGAGRTGATTTATTTGTTCAAAGAACTATTCTCCTTATTCGCCGTTTTCATTGCTCTTTTTCTCTTTGGAATGGTGATTATGCGCGCTGGATTATTACCACTTGGTGGAGAAATTTTTCAACGAAATGTWCATCGCTTTACAGATAAAGCATGGAAAGGAATGTTAATTGGAACAATTGCTRCAGCTATGCTTCAGAGTAGTTCAGCGGTACTTGTGATGACGGTTGGCCTTGTGGCAGCGAATTTATTAACCTTCAGACAATCAATTGGCATCATCCTTGGTGCTAATATCGGCACAACCATTACGACAGAAATCCTTACATTTGACCTTTCTCATATTATTATTCCTTTACTGCTAACTGGATTGATTGCTTTATTTATCCCAAAGAAGAAGGCATTCAGTATTGGCTGTTTCACCTTTGGACTTGCTTGTATTTTTATAGCGATGGATGGGCTTGAATCGCTTGCTTATCCTCTAGCTAGCCTGCCCTCTGTGCATACGTTATTTGAATTTACAAATAGCCATTCACTCACTGGTGTCGCTATTGGCGCTGCTCTAACTGGCCTCGTTCAATCGAGTACGGCCACAACAGCGATAGCAATGGGGTTTATGAGCGATCACCTCCTAACATTAAAATCAGGGATTGCCATTATGCTTGGAGCCAATATTGGAACATGCATCACAGCGTTCATCGCTACCATCGGAGCAAGTAAACATGCTAAGCTAGTTGCTTTTGCTAACATCTGGTTAAACCTCCTCGGTGTCATTGTGTTTTTACCTTTAATGGATGTCTTAGTACAAATCGTTACAGCGATGACGGATGATTCGATGCAGCAACTTGCTCATTCGAGTGTCATCTTTAATACCATTTGTTCGGTTATTATGCTTCCATTTGCCAAAGCATTTGCTAGAGGAGTCGAATGGTTGCATTCTAAAAACTCATCGTATTATTAAGGAAATACGTGAACAGCCAATAGCTGCTCACGTTTTCTTTTTCTTATAGAAAAACTACAAGTAGCCTGATTTTCCTTGTACAGAAACGTCAATAAATCTAGGAAACATACCCTCACTATTTACCTAGTAAATTAACAGTGTTATTATTCAGATTAGAACAGGAAATTTTCTAGTCTTCAAGGTGTCCTTGGTTCACTTGGTAATTTAGGTGGAGCGGGTGGTGTTGTTGAAGGCGAAGAGTAATGAAATGAAATTTCCCCTTGACTTTTGTGTCAAGGGCTTCCTTACTTTTACTATAGAAGATGGAACGCTAAGAGCATATGCATTTTCCTCTTTAAYTAGAAAAGGCTTCTGCTATTAGTTCATAGGAACGTGCTCGGTCCTCATACCGATGTGTGATTGTGATTATCATCATCTCATCGACTTTATATTGAGCTTGCAGTCGTTCTAGCTGGTCTCTTACTTCTTCTGGATTTCCAATGATCATTTTTTCGCTCTTGTTATTCCTCTCCACTTCACTAAAAGGATAGGTTCTCACTTCCTCTAATGAAGGTATTCCTGCTCTTCCTTCTCCTTCTGCCAGTTGGCTCTTCCAAAGGTGACTACTTAATGCTAGCTCCTCTGCTTTTTCGGTCGTTTCTGCACAAATAGCTGATACACAAAGGATTGATTGAGGTTGTTCTAGTTTCTCATTCGCCTGGAAATTTTCTTCATATTTCTTTATGATGCTTGCCCCGTCCTTTTCACTCATAAAATGTCCAAAGGCATAAGGCGTGCTATTCTCTGCAGCAAGAATGGCGCTTTTCTCACTTGTTCCTAATATCCACGGCACAGGGGCAATAGCGGGTAGCGGTGAGGCCGAAACTTTTGAATACATATGATCAGAGGAAAAGTCATTTCGTAAAAATTGCACTAGTTCTTTTGTGGCTTCAGGCATCTTTTTTACGCCTTCTAAATAGTTATCCGACAAAGCCATTGTTGCTTCCGCAGAACCACCAGGAGCTCTGCCAATACCTAGGTCAATGCGTCCAGGGAATAGCGTGGCAAGCAGATTGTATGTCTCGGCAATTTTATATGGTTTATAGTGAGGAAGAAGCACTGCCCCGGAACCGATGCGAATCTTAGAAGTCTGAGCACCAATATAACTAAGCATCACTTCAGGAGCTGGACATGCTAATGCGGGAAAATCGTGATGCTCAGCAATCCAGTACCGCTCATACCCTAGTTTTTCTGCAGTTTGTGCAAGATTCAATGAGGCCACTAATGCATCTCTAGGGGTCTTGCCAGCTGAGATCGGTGCTTGGTCTAATATACTTAATTTCATAAATACCCTTCTTTCCACAGAGATACTTTCCGGAGAACTTTATAACATAGTTTCTAGGGATTATTATAAATGATCGAGAGACAAACCAGTGTTTGACTACCATTCCTCTCTCTTGTTAGAAATAGTTATTAGCATATACAAAAACCCTAACCACCTATGAGCAGGTAATTAGGGCTTCTTAGATGTTGAAACTATTTAACTGGACCATCCCATGAG
>NZ_LFEL01000217.1:0-3734 GCF_001037965.1 Bacillus sp. LL01
GGTGAGTTCCCATATATCACATTCCTTGATACACTTCGCTTACGCTACGTCATTGGAATCAGTCCCTTCAAGTTCCCAATTTGGTGTAGCTTCTTATCTCACATAGCCTATCCCCTTTCTTTATTATTTCCTTTAGGGTGTTGGGGTGTTTCTACTTACTTAGTGTTGCTTGTGTTGCTTGTGTTGCTTGTGTTGCTTGTGTTGCTTGTCTTGCTTGTTCTTACTTTAACCAATTATTTAACTTTTGTAAATATTCTGATAAGTTGTTTACGGTAGATTTCACCACCCATTCTCCTTCTTACTCTTTCTTTCGACACCTTTCTAAGTATTTCATTTTTTTTCATTATTTTTTAGCAGTTTTTAGCGCCTATAAACTACATATAGGCGCATGGTAGCCGAATTACTCTTTGCTGAAAATTTTTCCAGGATTCATAATTCCCTTTGGATCTAGTGTCTTTTTGATTGCTTTCATCACTTCATAAGCAGCCCCGTGTTCTTGTTGTTGGTACATGATCTYACCTACACCAACCCCATGTTCACCTGTACAAGTTCCACCTCGTTTTAGAGCATAATGAACAATGCGTTCATTCAATTGCTTCGCTTTATTCAATTCGACCTCATCCGTTAGATCAACCATAACAAGTGCATGATAATTACCGTCACCTACATGACCAACAAGTGCTCCTATTAACCCGAGTTCATCCATTTCTTTTCTTGAATGCAAGATAGCGCCGCTTAGTTCTGTGATAGGTAAACTCACATCTGTTACCATCAGTTTCTTTCCAGGAAATCCATGAATAAAGGAATAAGCTAAGTTATGACGAGATTCCCAAAGCAATGCACGGGATTTCGTATCCAGTTCAAAATGCATGTCCTTGCACCCTAATTCACTCACAATGTCTTTCATAAACTCTACATCTTGCGTGAGCCCTGCTTCATTTCCATGAAACTCTAAGAAAAGGGTCGGCTTTTCTTCATAGTTACTTTCGTTTGACAGGTTCACTTGAAGAATCGAATACTCGTCTACAAATTCCATCCTTGCTACTGGAATATTGGCAGCTAGAATGCTAGTAACGGCCTCCACTGCCGAATTCGTATCCGGAAAAGTCGCTCGTGCTGCCATAATACACTCCGGTATCCCATGTACTTTTAACGTTAACTCTGTAATGACACCAAGTGTTCCCTCAGAGCCTACCATCAATCCATTTAAGTTATATCCCGAGGAAGATTTAGCAGATAACCCACCGGTATGAATCACGTCTCCATTGGCTAATACAACCTCTAAATCTCGTACTTGATCCCTCATAATTCCGTATCGTACAGAGGTAGTTCCACTTGCATTTGTTGCAGCCATCCCCCCTAAAGTAGCATCAGCACCAGGGTCCACAGTGAAAAACAATCCATGTTTTTTCAACTCTTTATTTAATTGGGTTCGCGTAATTCCCGGTTGCACCTTAATCAAAAAGTCTCCAGGTCTCACTTCTAGAACCTGATTCATTAACGATAAATCCAATGAAATGCCACCGTGATACGGAATCGAATTGCCCTCAAGACTTGTCCCTAAACCAAAAGGAACAACCGGAATCTCATGATCATTGGCAAAAGATACAACTTGCTGGACGTCAGCAGTCGACTTAGGAAAGACAACCACATCAGGCAAGCTAGGCGTGTGATAGCTCTCATCGCGACTATGCTGCTCGCGCATCGTTTGATWGGTTGTGACTTGTTCAGGAGATAGTATTTCTTTTAATTCTTCTTCCAGATTCATATCAGAAGCCCCCTATTTATAGGTTATAAAGTCTATTATTCTATTCCATTCTATACCAATATCCACTCTACTTCAGTTTTAAAGTTAAAGTATCCCCTCGCCTATCTCCCTCACATCCCCCACTACCCTCACATACAATAATTCGAGTAAATGTAGGGTGGTGGATTGATGAATACAAGGACCAATCTAATGCTTTTTATGATTGCTACTCTTTCAATTTTATTTGTATTAACCATCTCAATTATGAGTCAAAGTAAGATTCTAACTGATTCCATTTCGTTAACTAGTGATGCGGCGATTAAAAACAACATTCAAAATGATGTTGATTCCAAGAATGCCACGGTTGAGAATTCAWTCGAGAACAATGTGACGAACGGAGAAAACCATGCAATTGATAATGAGGTTTTAAACGATATTCATGTCAGTGTCGATGTAAAAATAACGAATGCCATTGCAAACAATGTCGATGCCAATGGTAAACGTACTACGAATGGTAGGAATGGAAAGGGAAATGGGGAAGATACACCTGAGATCGTATGGGGGGTCGATTCTGCTAGTTTGACCGACGATGAATTWTTAGCATGTGTCCGAGATAATTTTGGTGAACCCCAAGTATGGGGCCGATATCTTGGAGATAAAGATGGTGTTTCTTTTGGACTGACTCAAGAAGAAGTCGATCTTCTTCAGTCGAATGATATACAAATTCTTGTCATTTGGAATCAATTTACCGATGCGACTGGGTACGATAAAGGGCAAAGTGAAGCGAATGCTGCAATTGAAATGGCCAGAGATTTTGGAGTTCCAGAAGGCGTTGCATTATTTGCTAACGTCGAGCCAATCTATCCTATTGATGCACAATTTATTTTAGGCTGGCATGATGCAATGAGCGATTCTGAATATAGCTCAGGTATATATGGTATTTTTGATCGGTGCGAAGAGCTTTATGTCGCTTTTGAAACAGCAGCCGAGGAGAATAGCAATCTTTTAGATGAGTTGTATATTTGGACTGCTTCACCTAATGAAGGCATTACAACGGAAGCGAATGCACCTGAATACAACCCTGAATATCCTGAAGGTGGATTGATTGGTGGTTGGCAATACGGGATAGACGCCGAAACATGCAACATTGATACAAATTGGTTCGATGGAAATGTATTAGCTGTTCTTTGGTAATGAAAGAAACCAGCTATCATCGTTATCGACGTAGCTGGTTTTTGCTTTTTTTAAGACTACTCTTTCTTCGTTTCTTCTGAAAGAGTTTTTAATGATTTTACTTTACCGTGTGGATGTTGCGTTTCTTTACGTTGACGCCATTGACGCGTTTCTTGTGATTTTGACTGTGACAACTATAATCCCACCTTACTAAAAAGAGTATTTGGTTCCTGATCTTATTTTGCCAAAAGCATTAGAAGCTATTCAGCTAACTCTTTATTACGTAAGATGTTAACGGCACTGATCATTAACAAAACGACAAGAATAAGCGTCACCATGACCGTCAACCAAAGATCTTCAAGTGTTCTACCCTCTATCAACAACGATCCAACATTTCCTGTTAGCTGTGCTGGACTCCACATCATCCACTTTTCAAATGTATTCGTAAGCACAGAGAGAACAATAACGGTTGCGAGCGTGGCGAATGCGACTAATCCCGGTACTTTGACAACCGTATTAAAGAAAATCGTGAGTGTGAAAATAAATAAAAACCATAAAGCAAACAAAAGATAACTTTGCAAGAATAGCCCAAAAGAAATCGGTTCAAATAAGAGCGTGACATAGTACCAACCCGCTAAATATCCTAAAAACACCGATACAAGGCCAACTACACTTAATCCAGCCCATTTTGCTGTTACATATGAGGAATAAGGAATCGGTTTTACTAAAATCATGCCAGCAAGACCACTTTTTCGTTCAGCAGCAATCGTCCCCATCGAAGCTAAAACGATGATGAGAACACCTAACAAATTCA
>NZ_LFEL01000218.1:0-3726 GCF_001037965.1 Bacillus sp. LL01
GCTAATGGGGGGGAAGCGGTTTTTACCAATTTGATTTTCCCTGATGAAGAAAGTAAAGGACTAGAATTATATGTGGTGGGTGGAGAGATCAAGGTCCATTCCTTAGTGATCTATCCATTAACGACTACTTGGCGATAACATAAAAGGAGGTATTCCGATGAACGGCATGGCAGATGGAATTTATAAGGTGAGTGAATGGTTCATGCGTTTTGCCTATATTAACTTATTATTTATCTTTTTCACATCCATCGGTCTCGTTCTATTCGGAATTGTTCCAGCGTTTATTGCGATGCTTGCAGTCATGAGAAAATGGTTTGCGAAAGAAGAGTTTCCTGTTTTTAAACGGTATTGGGATGAGTACAAAAAGGAGTTCATAAAAGGAAATGGGATCGGGTTTATTTTCTTTGTAGTAGGAAGTATTTTAGCGTTGAATTTCTATCTTGTTCAGCAAATAGACCATATGGTTCAGCTTCCTCTAAAGTATGGAATGGTCATGATTACGTTCCTATTTGTCATCACCTTTTTATATGTGTTCCCTATTCGAGCTCAATATAAGATGAGCATTTGGGACTGTATAAAATATGCATTTATTTTAGGTGTGTCACATCCATTGTCTTTTCTGCTTTGGTTAGCAGGATTATTCCTCATCTTTATTACACTTCGTTTTATCCCAGGTTTAATTCCTTTTTATAGTATTTGTTTAGTAGGAGCATGGTCGTATTGGGTGACAAAGCGTGTTCTTTCAAAAGCTCATCCCTTTTTAAGCAACCAATAAAATGTACGTCATTTCAGGTCTAACAGAACAGGCGTAATCGGTTCCTATTCTTTACGTAATCGATTACGCAATAAAAAATGAAAGCGGTTTAAAAGTTGAGGAGGAGTCATTTATGAGAGTAAGACGGTTCAAAAAGTCATTGCTGTTATTTCTCAYGGTTTTACTAGTAAGTCAGTCGATGATGTATCCCGTTTCCATTCAAGCCGAAGAGCATCCGCCTGATACAAACGTTCCAAATAAAGTAGAGAATCTTGGTTTTGAAACCGGTGATTTAACAGGGTGGACAGTAGAGGGAGGGGCATTCGGACCGGATAGTGTCYCGAATGATAAGGTTTGGTGGGGAGAAGAAATTCCCTTTAATCAGGAAGGAAACTATTTCGTAAATGGATGGGCCTACCCTGAGTCCGAGACTGGTACACTCACATCATCCACGTTCAACTTAAGTGGATCGGGATGGATTACCTTTAAGCTTGGAGGAGGAAAAAATATGGATTTGGTTCATCTCAATGTCTATGACGCTGATACGGATGAACTTCTCGCTAGATACGGGAATACTGAATTCTGTGATTGTCATTTTCCTCATATTGAAGAGGGGATGAACCTGGCTAATCTCGTTCCATATAGAGGGGATTTATCTTCTTATCTTGGAAGAGATCTTTATTTTGAGATTGTAGATAATGCCAAGGAAGATTGGGGCATTATTTTTGCAGATGCTTTTTTTACTTATTACGAGAATGTCCCAACAGCAGGGATAGAGGCGGTTAACTTGATTTCTCCACCTCCTGAAGAAGAAAAGGAGCCTGAAGAAATAGAAGAACCAAAAGAACAAGAACAAGAACAAGAACAAGAACCTAAAGATACAGTTTTAACAGGATATTATAAAGAAGCATTTAGACCGCAATTTCACTTCACACCCGAAGAAAATTGGATGAATGATCCAAATGGGATGGTGTATTTGGACGGGGAATATCATTTGTTYTATCAACATAATCCCAATGATAACGTTTGGGGGCCGATGTATTGGGGGCATGCCATCAGCACAGACTTAGTAAACTTTGAGCACCACCCGATTGCGTTATACCCAGATGAACATGGCTTTATTTGGTCTGGTAGTGCGGTTGTCGATGAGAAAAACACGAGTGGTTTTGGGAATGGGGATCAACCACCATTAGTCGCGATCTTTTCATACGAATTAGGGAATGACAATCAAACGGTAGGCTTAGCTTATAGCAACGATAAAGGAAGAACTTGGGGAATGTATGAAGGGAATCCTGTCGTTGGGATGCCGACTGAAACGAAAGTAAGCAACGGGGGAGACGGAGTTTTCAGGGATCCGAAAGTGTTCTGGAATGAGGAAGAAAATGAATGGGCCTTTGTAATCGCATCAGGAAAACGAGTGGACTTCTACACATCGCCCAACTTAAAAGAATGGACAAAGGTCAGTCGTTTTGAGAATCCTTCTGTCAATGGAGATCTTGGCATATGGGAATGTTCCGATCTCATTCAGTTACCTGTCCCAACAGAAAACGGAATAGAAGAAAAGTGGGTTCTCATTACAAGTGTAGCGAAAGGTCCGACTGGCGGACAGGCAATGGGTTACTTTATTGGAGAGTTCGATGGAGAGACCTTTATCCCAGATGAAGAAGAAATCAAGTGGCTAGACTATGGGGCAGATATATACGCGGGTGTGACATGGAGTAACACACCAAACGATCGTCCTCTATTACTTGGTTGGATGAGTACACCGAAATATGCTGGCGATACACCGACGGACCCTTGGAGAAGTGCGATGACGCTGCCGAGAGAGCTACGTTTAGAACAAACAGATAAAGGGATTATCTTAGCGCAATCACCTGCTCATGAGTTTGAGAGTTTACGAGGCGAAAAAAGCAGCTGGTCAGATGAGGTAATTGATCATTCGAACACACTTCTTTCTAACATTAATGGGGATACGTTAGAAATTATTGCTGAAATTGATCTAACTAGAACAACAGCAGAGGAAAYAGGCTTTCATGTAAGAAAGGGTGGCGAGGAGTATACAGCGATTGGCTATGATGAAAATTCTGATCAAGTGTATGTCGATCGGACGAATTCGGGAATAGTTGATTTCCATTCAGATTTTGCGGCCAAACATACGGCACCATTCGATCGTAATGAAGAAACGTTAAAGATGCATATGTTTATTGACCGATCTTCAGTTGAAGTGTTCTTTAACGATGGAGAAGTGGTATTTACGGAACAGATCTTCCCTGACCCAAATAGCAAAGGTCTTGAAATAGTTGGGGATAGTGGCGAAATCTATCTGAAAAATCTAGAAATCTATCAACTAAAAAGTGCTGAATTTACACCAGGATATAAAAATGAATTTAAACGAAGCTATGGTCATTTCCCTAGTGAAATGGATGTTGAGAGTTTACCAACGGATATTGAGAATGCGAGTTTTGAAACAGGCGATTTGACTGGATGGACGATTCATGGAAGTGCCTTTAATGGTGTCGTAACGAATGAGACGAACTTCTGGGGTGGACCGTTTAATCAAGAAGGAACGTACCATGTGTGGGGATTTGCGGGTGCGCACAACGATGATCGCTCTGACCAACGCACTGGTGTGATGAAATCTAGTTTATTTAAATTGGATGGTAATGGAACGATTAACTTCCTGGTGGCGGGTGGCCAAGATTTGAATCGTCTATATGTTTCATTAGTTAAGGCTTCGACTGGGGAGGAATTATTTAGAACAACGGGTAGAAATACAGAGCAATATCGCCGAGTATCATGGAACGCTTCCGAACACTTAGGTGAGGCGATGTTTATTAAAATTGTTGATCAGCATTCTGGTGGTTTCGGTCACATTAATGTCGACGATTTTAACGTATTCAACTCAAGCGAGGGTGTTCTACCAAGCGATATTATAAATCCTGGGTTTGAAACTGGAGATCTTACGGGATGGA
>NZ_LFEL01000219.1:0-3725 GCF_001037965.1 Bacillus sp. LL01
CAAAAGTACTAAATGCAACCATGAACATGACACCTACTAGCGCAGCCATTGGAATTTGAACCACAAGTCCACCTAATACAATAATTAAGAACATCAAGAACACACCAGCTACAAGAGATGATAAACGCCCATTCCCTCCTGATTTTACGTTGATAACAGATTGTCCGATCATCGCACAACCTGCCATACCACCGAAAAACCCTGAAACAATATTCGCAATCCCTTGTCCACGACTTTCTTTGTCCTTATCACTATCAGTGTCTGTCATATCATCAACAATGTTTGCTGTTAGTAGTGATTCAAGTAACCCTACAATAGCTAGAGCTAATGAATAAGGTAAGATGATCATTAAGGTTTCTAAATTCAAAGGAATTTGCGGAATTAAAAACATAGGTAATGCCTGCTGCAATGCTCCCATGTCCCCTACCGTACGAACATCAATGCTCATAAAAATTACGATCGCTGTAATGACAACAATCGCCGCTAATGCAGAAGGAACAGCTTTTGTTACTCTTGGGAGCAAATAAATAATTCCTAGTGTTGCTGCTACTAGTCCATACATAATCCATGTAGCACCTTCAAACTGCTCAAGCTGAGCCATAAAAATTAAGATAGCCAACGCATTTACGAAACCAACCATAACAGAGCGTGGAATAAACTTCATAAACCTCGCTAACTTAAATACACCGAAAATAATTTGAATAATACCCGTTAGAACTGTCGCCGCTAGTAAGTATTGTAAGCCGTGATCTGCCACGAGCGTCACCATTAATAAAGCCATCGCACCAGTTGCAGCAGAGATCATTCCAGGACGTCCACCGACAAATGCGATCACCACAGCAATACAGAATGATGCATACAACCCTACCATCGGGTCAACACCAGCAATAATCGAAAAGGCAATCGCCTCAGGAATTAATGCAAGTGCCACAACTAGACCAGCCATTACATCACCACGGATATTGCCAAACCAATTTTCCTTCCATGTTTGTGTGTTCATCTGACACCTCTTTCTTCTATTGTCATAGATCTTTCTTACTGACTTTCGACTCTCACGAAAGTCGTGTCCGTTTACAACGAGAGATATTGTAGCATGATTATCGCTTTTTTAGAAGTCTTATGTAAGCGTATAACACTCCATTTTTTCATCCATTTTCCCTTCTATCCTTTCACTTTCTTTTATTTTCTTCTTTTGATACTTTTTGATTACCCTTTAACTACCATCAACTGATGACATCCACTTCTGCATGTTTTCACCATATTTGCAAATGATAAAAAGGAATAAAACGAGCGAATGCTGGATGAAAGGATGGTGAAGCTTAGTGAAACGCTTAACAAGATTAAAACTTGAAAAAGGACRAAAAAGTGAAGCGAATGCTAACTCATCTCAGCAGTCGTCCTCAAAGAAAACATCTAATTTACTAATTAAAAACCAAGATTTCATTGAAAACACGTTTAAGGATGCGGGTGATTTACAAAAACGTAATTTTAAGATTGAAGATAAAAAAGCAACCCTCTATTACTTAAGCTCAATTACCGATTTTGAAAAAGTGGAACGCATGCTTGGTTCAGCCTTCGATAGCCAGAAATCATTAAGTAACATGCTTGATCATGCAGCGACCTTTGTTCCGACGAATTCACAAAACAAAGTTGTCGAGGGCCTTCTAGAAGGCCGCTCGGTTTTATTAATTGATGAGTTCGAAATGATTTTTCTGCTTGATACTTCAAGTGTGATCAAACGTGACACGTCAGAACCAATGAATGAAAAAGTTGTAAGGGGATCTCATGAAGGGTTTGTTGAGGATCTCGGAACGAATGTTCATCTTATTAGGCGAAGAATTTCAAGCCAGAATCTCGCTATTCATTATTTTAAAATTGGCACGGATACCAATACTTCTGTCGCTGTGCTACATATGAAAAATATTGCCAATTCTAAAATTGTTCAAGAAGTTGAAAAGCGAATCTCCTCGATTGAAATGGACATGACGTTCAGTCCTGGTTTCATTGAAGAGTTTATTGAGGATTCTTCTTTTTCTCCCTTTCCACAAGTACTCAATACGGAACGACCTGATCGAACAATGGCAGCACTAATGGATGGTCAAGTGGCGATCATGATCGAAGGAAGTCCAACAACCATCATTACTCCTATTACGTTTTTCGCTTTTTATCAATCACCGGATGATTATAATAGTCGCTTCTATGTTGGAACGTTTTATAGAATGATTCGAATTTTAAGCTTTTTAATCGCTATTTTACTACCAGCCATCTACATTGCAGTCGTTGGTTTTCACTTTGAGATTATTCCAAATGATTTGGTGCTCCCGGTTAAAAGTTCCGTAGAACAAATTCCTTATCCGCCAATTGTCGAGGCGATTGTTATGGAGCTGACGATCGAATTAATTCGTGAAGCCGGGGTCAGGCTCCCGTCTCCGATCGGTCAAACCATCGGGATTGTCGGAGGTCTCGTAATTGGTGATGCCATTGTAACGGCAGGACTTGTATCCAACATTATGATTATCGTCGTGGYACTAACAGCAATCGCAGCCTTTGTCGTTCCATCGACAGAAATGAATACCTCAGTGCGGATCCTGCGCTTCCCGTTTATGTTTGCTGCTGCAACATTTGGCTTTTTGGGTATTTCATTTGCAGGAATGATTCTTCTTATTCATCTATGTAAATTAGAATCATTTGGTATCCCTTATTTCTCACCAATCGCTCCATTTAAATGGAGGGACTTAAAAGATACCTTTCTACGCTTGCCAGTATGGCTGATGAATCTGAAACCAACCGCTTACGTGCCTATTAAGTCTAAACAGCAAGGGTATTCAAGAAAGTGGCAAAAGAAATGAGTCAATCAACGAAAGTGACGATTACACCGGGTCAGCTCGCCTTATTTATAATTCAAACACAAGTAGGAGTAGGCGTGCTTTCGATGCCTTATTCTGTTTTTGATGCTGGTGCTAAAACGGATGGGTGGATCTCAATTATCCTAGCTGGCGTTCTCGTACAAGTGATGGTTTTTGTATTTATGCTATTAGCGAAACGCTTTCCAACTTTGAATTTATACGAGATTCTAGAAGGTGTTTTCGGAAAATGGTTAGGTAAATTTTTTACTTTTCTTCACATCATTTACTTTATTAGTGTAGGTATATTAATTTTAATTCTTTTTAGCTCAGTATTAGATATATGGGCGTTTCCAAATACACCTCAATCTATCAAAATAGGCTTAGCTGTTCTTACTGCTACTTATTTAGCAAAAGAAAACGTTCGAATCATTGCACGCTTTCACGTAGTAGTATYGGTATTATTGGTTCTTATCATCGCCATAACCTTTWCAGCTTTTACACATATAGACGTTCGCTATATCTTACCGATTGGTCACACAGGAGTCACCAATATTGTAATGAGTGTGAAAGCAGCGATGTTATCGTTGCTTGGTTTTGAATTATTTATCATTTTGTTTTCTTCAACAGAAGGAACTCTTAAACAAAAAGTAAAAGCAGCTACACTAGCTAATGCAACTGTTACGTTCACCTATGCTTATTTAGCGATCGTCTGTTATATCTTTTTTAGCCCAGAAGAACTCGCCTTTGTACCTGAACCCATTTTGTACCTAATCAAATCGTTCTCCTTTGTTGTAGTCGAAAGAACAGACTTAATCTTCATCTCTATTTGGATCATCTCAGTTATGACATCATTTGTAGGCTACCTCTTTATTGCTTCCT
>NZ_LFEL01000022.1:0-14299 GCF_001037965.1 Bacillus sp. LL01
GCAGCTAGAAAAATCAACTGATGGAATGAGTGAGGCATGTCGAGTGCTCGAAACTCCGGTTATAGGAGGAAATGTGTCGCTTTATAATGAGACAAATGGAGTAGCTGTTTACCCTACACCGGTTATTGGTATGGTTGGCCTCATTGAAGATGTGGATCATATTACCACCCAATCTTTTAAACATACAGGSGATTTAATCTATCTTATTGGACAAACAAAGCCTGAGTTTGGAGGCAGTGAACTTCAGAAGATGGTCAATGGATCTATTTCTGGAAAAGCACCGACACTTGATCTAAACGTAGAGAAAGCATTTCAAGCAATGCTCTTACAAGCAATCAAGTTAGKCTTAGTAGAATCTGCTCATGATGTAGCAGAGGGCGGAGTAGCTGTTGCATTGGCAGAGAGTGTAATCGATACAGAGGTAGGGGCACATGTGACGTTAGATGGTGAGATTATCTCACAATTATTTGCAGAGTCTCAATCGCGTTTCATCGTATCGGTCAAACCTGAAAATCAAGCTCAGTTTGAACAAGTAGTAGAGGCAACACTGATTGGTGAAGTGACGAACGATGATGCACTTGTTATTCGTGCATCATCAGAACAKTTCGTAATTAATGCGAAAAAKGATGAAATGTCTAAGGCTTGGAAGGGAGCCATTCCATGTTTGCTGAAATAAAAGGTTTAAATGAAGAGTGCGGTGTATTTGCTGTTTGGGGCCACAAGGATGCTGCTCAAATCACGTATTACGGTCTCCATAGTTTACAACATCGAGGACAAGAAGGAGCTGGTATCGTCGTAACAGACGGTGAGCAGCTCTCGGTTCATAAGGGGATGGGTCTAGTTAATGATGTGTTCCGTCCTGAAGACCTAACACTTTTACACGGAAAAGCTGCAATCGGTCATGTTCGTTATGCAACCGCAGGCGGAGGCGGATTTGCCAATGTTCAACCGCTATTATTTCGCTCTCAACGTGGAGGGTTAGCGCTCGCACATAAYGGTAACTTAGTGAATGCAAACAACTTGAAGCATCAATTAGAAAGTCAAGGTAGTATTTTTCAGTCTACTTCAGATACAGAAGTATTAGCTCATCTTATTAAGCGTAGTGGTTATTACACTCTTGAGGACCAATTGAAAAATGCATTAGCGATGTTAAAAGGGGCTTATGCTTTTGCTGTAATGAATGAAGATCAATTAATGGTAGCTCTTGATCCGAATGGGCTTCGTCCACTTTCCATTGGTCGTCTAGGCGATGCATATGTGGTGGCGAGTGAGACATGTGCGTTTGATATCATTGGAGCAACTTATGAACGTGATGTGCAGCCAGGTGAACTAGTCATTATTGATGATAACGGATTACGTTCAGAGCGTTTTGTTAGTGCAACTTCAAGAGCAATTTGTAGTATGGAGTATGTATATTTTGCAAGACCAGATAGCAATGTTGATGAGGTCAACGTTCATACAGCTAGAAAGAACCTAGGAAAACAATTAGCTCTAGAATTTCCAGTCGAAGCAGATGTCGTCACTGGTGTTCCTGATTCAAGTATTTCAGCGGCAATTGGGTATGCAGAACAGACTGGTATTCCATATGAACTTGGTTTAATCAAAAATCGTTATGTCGGTCGTACATTTATTCAACCTTCTCAAGAGCTAAGAGAACAAGGGGTGAAAATGAAACTCTCAGCTGTGCGTGGTGTCGTTGAAGGAAAGCGTGTCGTGATGATTGATGATTCGATTGTTCGTGGTACGACAAGTAGACGAATTGTACGGATGCTCCGTGAAGCAGGAGCAAAAGAAGTGCATGTACGCATAAGTTCACCTCCTATCAAGCATCCTTGTTTTTACGGAATTGATACATCAACAACCTCAGAGCTGATTGCTTCAAACCATTCAATTGAAGAAATGCGCGATATGATGGGTGCTGACACGCTAGCATTCTTATCAACAGAAGGGTTAATGACTGGGATCGGACGTGATGATCAATCACCAAACTGTGGACAATGTTTAGCATGCTTTACAGGAACTTATCCAACCGAGATCTATGCAGATACCCTACATCCACATGCAAAAGTATAAAGACTTAAAAGAATTTAGAGGGGGAACTGATGATGTCAGATGCATATAAGCAAGCCGGTGTTGACATTGAGGCTGGTTATGAAGCTGTACGACGCATGGGACAACATGTGAATCGAACGAATCGTCCAGGAGTTATGGGAGGATTAGGTGGCTTTGGAGGCATGTTTGATCTTTCAAGTCTCAACATGAAAGAGCCGGTACTCGTATCAGGAACAGACGGGGTAGGGACGAAGCTAATGCTTGCCTTTATGGCAGAAAAACACGATACGATCGGTGTAGATGCTGTAGCGATGTGCGTAAATGATATCGTGGTACAAGGCGCAGAACCTCTCTATTTTCTTGATTATTTAGCAGTAGGAAAAGCAGACCCGAACCGGATTGAAGCAATTGTTAAAGGGATAGCTGATGGTTGTGAGCAAGCTGGTTGTGCATTAATAGGGGGAGAAACTGCTGAAATGCCTGGAATGTATGAGGAAGACGAGTATGATGTAGCTGGATTTTCTGTAGGAGCTGTTGAAAAGAAAGATTTACTCACTGGTGAGAAGATCGCGCCTGGTGATATTGTGATTGGTCTTTCTTCGAATGGACTTCATAGTAATGGTTTCTCCTTGGTCCGCAAAGTATTCCTTGATGAACACCAATTATCTTTAAATGAAAGTCTTCCTGGACTTCAAGGGACGCTTGGTGAGGAGCTCTTAACACCAACAAGAATATATGTAAAACCTTTACTTCAAGCACTTCGCACATATCCGATTCATGGCCTTGCTCATGTCACAGGTGGTGGGTTCTATGAGAATATCCCACGCATGCTTCCTGCTGGATGTAAGGTAGAAGTCGATTATGGTTCTTGGCCGATCCCGACAATTTTCTCTTTACTTGAAGAATACGGAAAACTTTCTAAAAAAGATTTGTTTAGTGCGTTTAATATGGGTATCGGGATGATTGCAGTGGTACCGGAAGAAGTTCATACAAATGTGATTCGATTGCTTGAAGAGCAAGGAGAGAAAGCGTTCATCATTGGCCGAGTGACAGAAGGGACTGGGGTTACTATTGGAGGCATTGATTGATGAAGATTGCCATTTTTGCCTCAGGGAATGGGACGAATGCACAAGCGATTATTGATCAAGCTCAAAGTGGAGACATTAAAGTAGAAGTGGCTTTAGTTATAAGTGACAAGCCAAACTCCAAAGCTCTTATTCGTGCTAGCTCCTCTGGTATAGCTACATTTGGTTTCAAGCCGTCTAATTATATGAATAAAGATGAATTCGAATCAGACATAGTAGCCGAGCTGCAGTCACGCCAAATTGACCTTGTTGTGTTAGCGGGATATATGCGTTTGATTGGACCGACACTTCTATCTGCTTATGAAGGTAAAATCGTAAACATTCATCCGTCGCTTTTGCCGGAATTTCCAGGACTAGATGCGATCGGTCAGGCATTAAGGGCTGGTATTAGTGAAACAGGGGTAACGATTCATGAAGTAGATGCAGGGATGGACACAGGACCAATCATCGCCCAAGAAACGATCACTATTGAACAAGATGATACAATTGAAACATTAACAAAAAAGATACAAGCGGTAGAACATCGTCTCTATCCACAAACCATTGCAGCGTGGGGGAACACGATGAAGCTGGAAGGAGTTAAAAGCAAATGAAGAGAAGAGCATTAGTCAGTGTATCGAACAAAGAAGGGATTATTCCATTTGTAAGAGGCCTTGTCGATGCAGGGTTTGAAGTTGTTTCAACAGGTGGGACGAAAAAAGCGATCCAAGATGCAGGGATAGCCGTAACGGGCATTCAAGAAGTTACCGGCTTTCCAGAGATTCTTGAAGGACGTGTGAAAACCCTCCATCCTAATATTCATGGTGGTCTACTTGCTATGCGTGAAAAGCAAGAGCATCAAGAACAACTACAAGAACATCATATTACACCGATTGATGTGGTTGTTGTAAACCTCTACCCGTTCCAACAAACCATTGCAAAAGAAGATTCAACGTTTGAAGATGCGATTGAGAATATTGATATCGGTGGACCAAGWATGCTCCGTGCTGCCGCGARAAATCATAAACATGTAACAGTAGTTGTCGACCCTGCGGATTATGACACCGTATTAACTGAATTAAAAGCTGGTGTTACAACTGAAACACGCCGTCGTCTTGCTGCTAAAGTATATCGYCATACAGCCGCCTATGATGCTGTGATCGCTGAATACTTAACAGAAGCAGTGGGGGAAGAAAGCCCAGAGACGTTTACGGTTACATATGAGAAAAAACAAAGCTTACGCTATGGGGAAAACCCTCATCAAAAGGCAACGTTCTATAAAAAGCCTCTTGCTAAAGATGGCTCAATAGCTACTGCCACTCAATTGCACGGTAAAGAACTTTCCTATAACAACATTAATGATGCTAATGCAGCACTTGCTATTGTAAAAGAATTCACTGAGCCGGCTGCTGTAGCTATTAAGCATATGAACCCTTGTGGGGTTGGGACAGGTCGAACGATCGAAGAAGCCTATGATAAAGCATATGAAGCTGATCCTGTTTCTATTTTTGGCGGAATCATAGCCTTAAATCAAGAGGTTGACCACACGACAGCTCTTAAGATGAAAGAAATTTTCTTGGAAATTATTATTGCGCCAGCGTTTACAGAGGAAGCACTAACTATATTGAAAGAAAAGAAAAACCTTCGTTTATTAACGGTAGACACAAGCAAAGCTAAGGCAGCAGAAGCCACTCTTACGTCGATTCATGGTGGGTTACTTGTACAAGATGAAGATACGCATAGCTTTGATGAAGCAGAGATTTCTGTTCCTACAAAGCGCGAACCAACAGAAGATGAGTGGAAAGCATTAAAGCTAGCATGGAAAGTCGTCAAACATGTGAAATCAAATGCGATTGTTCTTGCTAACGATCAAATGACGGTAGGTGTCGGTGCAGGGCAAATGAATCGTGTTGGGGCAGCTGCTATTGCACTAGAGCAAGCAGGTGATCGCATGGAAGGTGCTGTTATGGGATCAGATGCCTTCTTCCCAATGGGTGATACAGTTGAAGCAGCAGCTAAAGCAGGTGTACGTGCAATTATTCRGCCAGGTGGATCGATTCGTGATCAGGAATCAATTGATATGGCTGATCGTTATGACATTGCAATGGTATTTACAGGAGTGCGTCATTTCAAACATTAAGAGGAGGCGTGTATCATGAATGTGCTTGTAATTGGGAGCGGTGGTCGTGAACATACAATTGCTTGGAAATTAAAACAAAGTGAGCAGGTTGCAACTGTTTTTGTAGCACCCGGTAATGATGGAATGAGCGATGTGGCAACCACGGTTCCGATAAGTGAAGACGATCAAGATGCGCTTGGGGAGTTTGCAAAGGCTAATCAAGTCGAACTTACAATCGTTGGTCCTGAAGTTCCACTTTTAGCAGGGTTGGTTGACCACTTTAAAGCTGCGGGATTAATTGCCTTTGGGCCATCGAAAGAAGCTGCACGTCTTGAAGGTAGTAAGTCATTTGCAAAAGAGATCATGCAGAAATATAACATTCCAACAGGAGCCTATCAAACCTTTACAAATTATGAATTAGCTGTTCAGTATGTAAAAGAACATGGTGCACCAATTGTTATTAAAGCAGATGGTCTAGCGGCAGGTAAAGGCGTTGTTGTAGCTATGACTGAAGAAGAGGCTGTAGGAGCATTAGATGCAATGTTAAATGAACAAGCATTTGGTGAGGCGAGTGCTTCTGTTGTCATTGAAGAGTATTTAGAGGGCGAAGAGCTTTCATTAATGGCATTTGTTCATGGGGATATCGTCATTCCAATGGTAGCAGCTCAAGACCATAAGAGAGCCTTTGATAACGATGAGGGTCCTAATACTGGCGGAATGGGTGCCTATTCTCCTGTCCCACAGTTTGGTAATGAACAGATTAATGAGGCAGTAGAGACAATCCTTAAACCTACTGCAAATGCTATGATCGCAGAAGGACATTCTTTTACAGGGATATTGTATGCCGGATTAATGATGACGCAGGCTGGTCCTAAAGTCATTGAATTCAATGCCCGCTTTGGTGATCCAGAAACACAAGTCGTTCTACCTCGATTAGAGTCAAACCTTGAGCAAGTGATCTTAACATTATTAAAGGGGCAGAAGCCAGAACTTAAGTGGTCTGATGATGCGGTAGTAGGCGTTGTGATGGCAAGTAAAGGTTATCCGGGATCTTACCAATAAGGTGTAGTTATTGAAGGACTCGATACATTAAGTGAGCAATCATTACTCTTTCATGCAGGAACAAAGAAACAAGATGGAAGATGGCTGACCGATGGTGGTCGTGTCCTCTTAGCAGCTTCAAAACAACCTACACTTAGTCTGGCTAAAGAGTCTGTTTATAAAGAAATTGAGCGCATTCAAAGTGATGGTCTTTTTTATCGTCAAGATATAGGAAATAAAGCTATTTCACGCGTTTCTTCTTCATGAACACATAAAGAAAAGCTATAACACTTCCAATTAATAAAATATAAATAAATAACGAGTCTGTTGCATACTCTTGAATACTGAACATGTCGTCACCTCCAGTGATGATATTAAACCGTATAAGTGTTAAACTTATACGGTTTTTGATTTTTGGTTGGCTCCTTGCCCTGCGTGAAAAAACGATGAATCAAATGAAGTCAAAAAGCGACTTCATATTGCTCTCCCTTATTTTTTAGCATGCCAGACCAGTTGCCACCGCTTTTCATGTCGGTCGCTTCACTTTGTCAAACAAAGCAAAAAGCGCTTCTCATTGCCAAAGCTCCACCGCCCTCATACCTAAACGAGCCAACACCGCTTTTCTTTCTAAGATGGGTTCATGACTCTTCCGTCTTGGTGATGATCTTCTTCAAGCTGGCCATGACCAGGGTGCATCATTTCACTTTTGGCTAAGTAGACAAGAGGGCAAAAACGTGTGATACCTTCTGCCACTTTCATGCCCCCAAGCATTGCTGCTAGTAGAGAACGATTTCTGTGTGGTTTACGTACCATTTTTGCAATAGAATAAGCAAGAACGGTAAAGCCTGCTGTAATACGAATTAACGCATCGATTCGACCAATATTAGGTTTCATTTAAAAACAACTGCCTTTCTGTGTGTTTGTTCACCGAGTTGTCAAAAAAACCTGTAAAAAGATTTGACAACTTTAGTGAGTTAATGAGTGATTGTATGGTACGATAGAAACAATAGATAATTTACAAAAAAAAGGAACGATAGAAACGGGTGAATTGAGATGACGGAGCGAATTTATCGCTGGACAAAAAAACGTTTACGCCAACAACTTGAAGTTGTTAGAGGAGAGCAGGCGCCTTCGCTCGTCCTAAAAAATGCAACCTACTTAAACCATGCTAGAAGAAAATGGTTACAGGCAAATATATGGATTGCACAAGATCGTATTGTCTACGTTGGAGACGAAATGCCTAACGTATTGACTGAAACGGAAATGGTGGACTGTTCAAATCAATATATAGTCCCTGGTTATATTGAGCATCATGCTCACCCATTTCAACTTTATAATCCCCACAGCTTTGCAAAATATGCAGCATCACGTGGAACAACAACCTTGATCAATGATAACTTAATGTTCTTTTTGAATCTCGAAAAAAAGAAAGCGCTTTCTTTGATTGAAGCTCTTGATGAGCTGCCAACCTCGATGTATTGGTGGTGTCGCTATGATGCTCAGACAGAATTAAAAAGTGATGAGGCTTTCTCGAATTCGAAAATGAAAGCATGGCTTGAACATCACTTAGTCATTCAAGGTGGCGAACTTACCTCATGGCCAAAAGTTTTAAATGGAGATGACTCGACCTTGCATTGGATGCAAGAAACAACACGTCTTCGAAAACCAATTGAAGGACATCTACCAGGGGCATCAGAAAAGACGCTCTCACAAATGGCTCTTCTTGGAGTAACATGTGATCATGAAGCGATGACAGGTGAAGAAGTAGTAAGAAGGTTAAATCTAGGGTATACAACTTCACTACGACATTCTTCCATTCGCCCAGACTTACCGAAGTTGCTAAAAGAAATGCAAGAGCTTGGTGTGGATGTATTTGATCGTTGCATAATGACGACTGATGGTTCTACTCCTACTTTTTATGAAGAGGGTGTAATGGATCAGTTGATAAAAATTGCGCTTGATGCAGGCATTGACCCGATTGATGCTTACGGAATGGCTACTTACAATGTGGCGAGATATTACAATCTTGATCACAAACTAGGAATGATTGCACCAGGCCGTGTTGCTCATCTTAATTTCTTAACAGATATAAATGATCCGAAACCGACCTCTGTTATAGCAAAAGGACAATGGGTTGTAAGAGATGGACGTCAATGTGAAGGGWATGAATCATTCCCGTGGGAAGATTATGGGATCGGCTCTCTTGAATTAGATTGGGAGCTGTCTGAAGATGACTTACACTTCTCGATGCCGATGGGAATTGAGATGGTTAATGCCGTTATTTTAAAACCTTATCAGATTCCAATCGAATGCACTGATCGAACGCTAAGTCATGAACATGATGAAAGTTTCTTCGTGATGTTAGATAAGAATGGAAAATGGTTGATTACATCGATGCTGAAAGGATTTGCTAACCAGATCTCTGGCTTTGCCAGTTCCTTCTCAAATACAGGTGATATTGTCTTAATTGGTAAGAGTATTTCCGATATGGTAAAAGCATTCAATGCATWGAAAGCACAAGGTGGCGGAATGACACTGGTTGAAGAAGGTGAAGTCATCGGTTCTATTCCATTGAACCTTTTTGGGATCCTTTCTTCTAAATCAATGAAAGATGTGATGGAAGACKAGAAAGTATTTGTCAAGCTGCTGCGTGAACGTGGTTATAAGCATGAAGACCCTATTTACAGCTTGTTATTTTTCTCTTCTACGCACTTACCTTATATTCGAGTTACACAAAATGGAATTTATGACGTTCATAAGAAAACGGTACTCTTTCCCTCGATTATGCGTTAAACTATAAAAGAGTTCTGCCTTAGAATGACATATATTTTACGAAGAAAAGGACGTGTAGACGTCTCATGAAACGGTGGATGACAGTAGCTTTTATTGCCTCAATCCTTCTTGTAGGGTGTAACAAAGAGGCAGACGAGATAAGCGAAGCAATTGAATCAACTCCAGATACACTAGATGATGAACACAATGAAGAAGAACAACCGTTTACTTATCCTTTAAAGGGTGATAAAAGCGATATAGAACTTGATCACCGGCCGGTTGGGGTGATGATTAATAATCATCCAGCTGCTAGACCGCAATCTGGATTAGTCGATGCTGATGTTGTATATGAGGTATTAGCGGAAGGGGAAATGACTCGCTTTCTCGCTCTTTTCCATAGTGCTTTTCCAGAAGTGGTAGGTCCGGTTAGAAGTGCCCGAGATTATTATATTGACCTAGCGAATGGGTATAATGCGGTGTTTATTACTCATGGTTGGAGCCCAGGTGCTGAGGCTAGATTAAAGGCCGGGAAGGCAGATTATTTGAGTGGGCTTCACWATGATGGCACGTTATTTCAACGCTCAACTGACAGACGTGCACCTCATAACTCCTATATCACTTTTGAAAATATCCAAAAAGGGATAGAGGAGCAAGGGTATGACTGGGAAAAAGAAGTATTCCCGCTTTCTTTTTATACAAGTGAGGATATTCAAGTGGTTGGACATGCTGCCTCTACTATTGTTGTTAACTACTTTAATCGAAATGAAGTCTCCTACCAATTTGATGAACAAACAGGGAAGTACCACAGGTTCAATGGGGACTCGCAAACAGTTGATTATCATACAAATGAACCTCTGTTGGTCGCTAATCTGTTCATTGTGGAAACAGAACATAACGTCCTTGATGAAGCTGGGCGTCGTGATATTAACCTTACTTCAGGCGGGAGAGGTCTTCTTGTTCAGAGTGGGATTGCCAATGAAGTGAATTGGAAGAATATTGATGGTAGAATCTTACCCGTTGATGAGAATGGGAATGAAATGCCGCTAAAACCAGGTATGACTTGGATTAATGTAGTTCCTACTTCGCCGAGTATGGATGAAAGTGTGTCATACAATTAATTTTAATAAAGGGATGTGTGGCTATATGCAAATTGATAAATTAAGAGGGAAAGAGCTTGATCAATTATTCAACGCGATCTTGTCTTTAAATAACCTAGAAGAGTGCTATGAGTTTTTTGATGATCTTTGTACGATTAATGAGATTCAGTCACTAGCACAGCGTCTTGAAGTTGCACGTATGTTACAAAACGGCTATAYGTACCATAAAATCGAGACGGAAACTGGTGCTAGTACAGCAACAATTTCACGAGTGAAGCGTTGCTTGAATTACGGCAACGACGGCTATAAAATGACTTTAGATCGAATTAAAGAAGAAGAGCCAGTTGAAGAAAAATAAGCAGTTAAGGCATGAGGTCTATTTTAAGACCTCATGCCTTTTTGTGTACTCGTAATGTTTACATTTCCTCAATTACGTGTATTACCTAATTAACAAATGATTTATTAGATTAGTAATGTCAGGAAACCAATTTGGAGGTATATACGATGTTAACAAGTGAGCAAATTAAAACATTAGAAAATAAACTGCTTCATATGAAAAAGGAAATTGAAGAGCGAGTATCAGATGATGTGAGTGAAGCAGACTTAGAAAATCGTGGAGAGGATACTGGAGAATTATCAAACTATGACAATCACCCGGGTGATCTTGCTACTGAACTTCATGATAGGGAACTAGAAGCTGCTCTCGATCAACATTCTAAAGATGAACTGGAAGAGATTAATCAAGCACTTGCTGCAATCGAGAATGGTACGTACGGAATTTGTGAAGTGTGCGGAGAGCCAATACCGTATGAAAGGCTAGAGGCGCTACCAACGGCAAGGCGTCGAGTAGAGCATGCTGATGTGCAACTTGACCCTAATCGGCGTCCGGTTGAGGAAGAAGTAGTCAATCCAACTATCGAATCAAGCGAAGGAGAAGACAAAGTCATTTATGACCGTGAAGATACGTGGAGAGATATAAGTCAACATGGGACTTCAGATTCTCCCTCAGACTTAACAAATCCCGAAGATGGGTACAATCCTGAACCTAGAGATGAAGAACCGCTAGAAGAAATTGATTCGATGAAAGTAGCAGATATCAAAGGTAATGACTCAGGTCGAACATCAGATCGAAAAGAGCATACTTAAGTGAAATAATTCCTCTTCTAATTATCATAATTAGGAGAGTTTTTTTTGCTTAGTAATGATTTTACGTTACATTCCCTCTCAAAAATAATGCATAAATCATTCATTTATTCTACAATAGTAAAAATGTTTAAAGGAGTGTGGCGCGGTGCAGAAGGAAAGGTTACAAAAGCAAATTGCAGCGGCATCAAAGCGTAAGAAAGCAGATCTTGTTCTAAAAGGTGCGATGGTCGTCGATGTATTTAACGTCACAACGTTTCAAGCAGACGTAGCCATTTGTGATGGGGTGATTATTGGAGTTGGTGGCTATGAGGGTGAAAAAGAGATAGAGCTGAATGGGAAATATATAGCTCCTTCATTTATTGATGGCCATGTTCATATCGAATCAGCCATGGTGCCGCCGGAAGAATTTTCTAAGATTGTTCTTCCACATGGTGTGACCACGGTGATCGCCGATCCTCATGAGATTGCAAATGTTGGTGGTCTTCCTGCTGTTCAGTATATGGTTGAAGCGTCTAAAGGCTTACCACTCGATGTGAAAATGATGGCGCCATCTTCAGTTCCAGCAACCCCTTTTGAACATAACGGGGCAGACCTTTCAGCTAAAGAAGTATCTCAGCTTATAAGAAATGGTGAAGTGCATGGATTAGCAGAGGTAATGGATTATCCAGCTGTACTTAAAGGAGAAGAGGAGATGGTCAAAAAACTTCTTGCTGCACACGAAAATGACTGTGTGATTGATGGACATGCGGCTGGACTGAATGAGACGGCGTTGAACACCTATTTAACAGCAGGAATACGAAATGATCATGAAGCAGTGAGTTCGGAGGAAGCAAAGCAACGAATTAAACGTGGAATGTATGTATTGATGAGAGAAGGAACAGCTGCAAAAGATATGGAAGCTTTAATTGGATCGGTAACACCTTATAACGCAAGACGGTTTGTGTTCGCCACAGATGACAAACATCTCGATGAATTAGTGGAAGATGGGAGCATTGATGTGAGTGTAAGAAAAGCAATTAAGCTTGGAATAGATCCCATTCAAGCTCTTCAAATGGCTAGCTTAAATGCGGCTGAGTGCTTTGGCTTGAAAACGAAAGGCGCCATTGCTCCAGGATACGAAGCGAGCTTTATTGTATTATCTGATTTAAAAAACATCACGATTGAAGCAGTGTATGTGAAAGGTGAAAAAGTAGTTGAGGAAGGTCAGTTAATAAGCGAAGTAAGAGATTCTTTGCAACCACCAGAAGTTTTATTAAGTAGTGTACGCATGAAGAATTGGGGACCAGATGCGCTAAAGCTTAGATTAGGTTCGACGAAAGCAAAAATAATTGGCGTCGAACTTGGATCAATTGTTACGAAATCTCTTTGTGAAGAAGTGACGATTGAAGATGGGCTTTTTAAACCCTCGATCGAAAAAAATCAACTAAAGTTAGTTGTTGCAGAGAGACATCATGAGCTTGGACATTTTGGAGTTGGCATTGTAAAAGGGATTAGTCTTAAACAGGGGGCGATTGCAACATCGATTTCACATGATTCTCATAATATTATTGCATGTGGGGTAGATGATGAGAGCCTCACACTTGCTATAAAAGAGCTTGAACGTATCCAAGGAGGGTTAGTTGTTGTTTCAAAAGGAAAGGTTCTTGCAGCTCTTCCATTAGAGCTTGGTGGACTAATGTCGATTGCACCGCATGAGGTAGTAATGAAACAGTTAAAGCAAGTTGATCGTGGTTTAGGTGAGTTGGGCTATACAGGTGAATCGAATCCTTTTTTAACTCTCTCTTTTCTAGCCCTGCCAGTCATCCCATCCCTAAAGTTAACAGATACAGGTTTATTTGATGTTACTACTTTCTCTCATATTAGTCCTGAAGGTGAAAGTGTTTCCCTATAAAAAAGGAGGTTACGAGCATTCATACTCGTAACCTGTTTACTACTTGGGAGTTTTACTATCTGGGTTCACGTCTAGGGAAGAAGTGATTTTTTGTTCCTTTTGTAATGTATTAATATAATGATAGACCTTTACGAGTTGCTCATCATTTAAATGAAGCAACATCATGTAAATCTCTTCTTTCGTAAGGTACATAAGCCTCCCCCTCTCTCTTTATCGAAGATAGTTCTTTACCCATCTTACCCTTTACCCTCACCCTTGAAATATAATCCTTATCATCTAGTTTTTTTTAAAAAAGTAAGTTTAATGGGTAATSAAAAAAGCTCTGACCGAAGAGGGTCAGAACTTATCATAATATCTTGGTACACGCTTGCTGATAGCGCAAACGATCTCATAATTAATCGTACCAGTTAATTGAGCCATTTCATCAATTGGGAATTCTACTACATCTCCAACCTGAATATCAGTTAAGTCGGTTGCATCAATCATTGTTTGGTCCATGCATACTCGTCCGATAATAGGGGCTAGTTGATCACCAAAAAGCACATGGCCTTTATTTGATAAGGCTCGGGATAGCCCATCCGCATACCCAATCGGCATGGTCGCTACGATTCTTTGGTCTGATAGCTTATGTGTTCTACCATAGCTAATGGACGACCCTTCTGGTAAGGTGCGCAATGAAACAATACTGGAATAAAGACGCATAGCTTGAGTCAGCTTGATAGGAAATCTAAGAGCAGGATCTGGCTTTAATCCATACAAACTAATACCTACTCGTACCATATCAAGGTGTTTATCTCGGTGAAAAAGCGTACCAGCACTGTTGCAGCAATGTTTAATAGGAATCATTATTCCTTCTTTTTCTAAAGCGTTGATAAAAGAAAGAAACTTCTCAAATTGTTCATCTGTGTAAGTAGAAGTAGGAGCATCTGCTTCTGCAAAATGAGTGAACAATCCCTCAACCTCGATCATTTCATGTTGAGCTAATGGTGTGATGACTTCAAGCAGTTCTTCTTTTGTTTGCAGGCCGACTCGTCCCATACCAGTATCGGTTTTGATATGAACTTTAATAGGATCGCTTAAAGCGGGTGAGAGTTGAAGTAGGGCATCACGCACATCT
>NZ_LFEL01000220.1:0-3724 GCF_001037965.1 Bacillus sp. LL01
CTTGCGGGAATTGAAGAAGTTTCAGAACTAGCACCTCTTCACAACCCTGCAAACATTGTGGGTATCCGTGCATTTAAAGAAGTACTACCAAATGTACCTGCTGTAGCAGTATTTGATACAGCTTTCCATCAATCAATGCCTGAGAGCTCATTTTTATACAGCTTGCCTTATGATTACTACAAAGAGTTTGGAATCCGTAAGTACGGTTTCCACGGAACATCACATAAATATGTTTCAGAACGTGCGGCAGAATTATTAGATCGTCCGATTGAACAACTTCGTTTGCTTTCTTGTCACTTAGGTAATGGGGCGAGTATTGCTGCAATTGAAGGTGGAAAATCAATTGATACATCAATGGGCTTTACACCACTTGCTGGTGTGACAATGGGAACACGTTCAGGGAACATCGATCCTGCATTAATTCCATATATTATGGATAAAACAGGACAAGATGCTACAGGTGTATTAGACACATTAAATAAAAAGAGTGGTCTACTTGGTGTTTCTGGTTTCTCAAGTGATTTACGTGATATCGAAAGTGAAGCTGAAGCTGGTAACGAACGTGCTGAGCTTGCTCTTGAAGTATTCACTTCACGTATCCACAAATATATTGGCTCGTACGCAGCTCGTATGAGTGGTGTAGACGCAATTATCTTCACTGCTGGTATTGGTGAGAATAGTGAYGTTATCCGTGAACGTGTACTTCGCGGTCTAGAATTTATGGGTGTTTATTGGGACCCATCCCTAAATAAAGTTCGTGGAAAAGAAGCGTTCATTAACTACCCTCATTCACCGGTTAAAGTTATTATTATCCCAACGAATGAAGAAGTAATGATTGCACGCGATACAGTTCGTCTTGCACAATAATAAACCATTTTTAACGCACCACTTACACTCCAGTAAGTGGTGTTGTTTTTTATATGCAAGCAAAAGTTTACTTTCTCCATTCAAGCACGCTATCATAATAGTTATAGAATGTCGTACATATAAGTAAATAAATATATAAAAGGAGGGTTAGCATGGGTTTATTTTTAGAAGCCATAGAAGGAGATAAATTAACAAACTTCTTTTTGATTCGCGAACGTGAAATTAAGCAAGCATCTAATGGAAGTGAATTCGCAACTTTTCTCCTTGAACGTAACCTGGAATTAATTTCTGCACAGTTATGGGACATTACGAATGAGCAAAAAGAGCAGCTACAACCAAGGTCATTAATTAAAGGAGAAGGGATGGTTGTGACGTATCGCCAGAAGAAGCTACTTAAATTATCACGAGTGCGGCTAGCGACATCTGAAGATCCAGTTTCAATCAGTGAGCTCATTTCCAGAAAAGGGGTTTCGCGTGAAGAATTATGGCAAGAATTACGTAAGATGATGGAAGAAGTAACATCACCAATATTAAGAAACATATTAAGACGTATTTTCTCAGAACGTACGATTCGTGAAAAAGTAACGACTCTCCCTGCTTCAAAAGCCTATCATCATGCTTATTATGCAGGGTTGCTACATCAAACGGTTCAATTAGCGCAAGCGGCATATCAACTGTTACCTCTATATCCATCTATTAATCAAGACCTTGTATTAAGTGCATGCATATTATGCGATATTGGGAAAACGAAAGCATTAAGGGATGTCGTCGCTCCTRATTACACATCTAGTGGGGAATTAATGGGACACTTAGTACTCGGTATTGAGATGATTAATGAGGCAGCAAGAGAAGCAGGAATTTCGGGGGACGATGTTGAATTAGTTGCATTAAAGCATTTGTTGTTGAGTCAAAATGGTGAAGTTGAAAAAGGATACGGAAGTGCTGTTTCTGAAAAAACAGCCGAGGCGATACTTTTTTCTTCAATAAAACAATTGAATACAAAACTTCATGCAATAGAGATGATAAGTGAACGTTCAGAGGAGGAGTGGGTATATTCTCCAATGTTTAAACGAAAAATGTATAACCAAAATACTAATCGAATCAGTGATTAAAAGAAGGTGAAGCAAATGAAACAAGAAGTACGTGATCAACAACGACTACAAACAATTCTTGAATGGGAAGATACATATTTTACTCACGAAGCAACAGATGTCGAATATTCGTATTTGAAATGGTCAGATAAATTAGTTGAGCAATTAGGAAATACCCGAAAACAAAAAGTACTTATGCAGCTTGATCATGTTTTTATACACATGCATGCTTATCTTCAAAATACTCGTTCTCACGAAGAGACCAAAAAACGAATCTTACAATATGCACGAGTATTTGAGCCGACAATCAATGAATTAGAAGACTTGCGTTATTTGCCGATTGAACAGCTTGATTATATGACAGAACAATTAATGGCTAAACAGAGGCTCCTCTCATTAGGTCAAGGTGGTCTTACTGGGATGGGGGGCATGTTTCTATTAGCAGCAGACCTTCCAGCAGCAATCGCCATTAACTTACGCTCCGTTCAACAAATTGCTACGATCTATGGATTTGACTTAAAACGGCCAATTGAGATGGTTGTTGCCTTAAAGTTATTACATCTAGCAACACTTCCAAAAGCCTTTCAAGCCCATGAGTGGGACAAGTTATGGAATGATGTAAATGAACATCAAGTGGATGATGTTTTCTATGCAGGGAAGGAGGATATTATCGAACCTGAATGGCTTCAGCACTTGATTCGTCAACTTGCAAAGAGCTTTGTCATTACCATGCTTCGAAAACGAATGATCCAAGGCCTGCCGTTAGTAGGGATGGCCTTTGGAGCAGGTATGAACTATAGACTCTCTCAGCAAGTCATTGAATTGGCGCATAAATTTTATCAAAAACGTCTTTWAATCGATCGGAATGATAGGTAGTATACAGTGAGCTCGTCTTGAAATAATAATCAAGACGAGCTTTTTTCTGTAGTAGTGAGGGATGGATTTAATCTAAACCAAATCCATAAATCATTAATAATAGAGGCAAGTTCAGCTATTTCCGAATTGAGATGACATGACCGTTCAAAATTTAATTCYTCTGTGAGGGCAGCTTGTTTTTCATTAATGACAACTTCAAGTTCTTTAACACGTTCAGGTATATTTCCCCGTATCTCTTCCCAGCTGCGAAGAATTTGAGCTTGTCGGTCTTGGTCAAGTTCGTCCCATACTGTGTGAAACCGCGGAAGTGAAATTTGAAGCCGGGAGTCATAAATAAAYTCGACATCCATATTAATCACTCCTTTTCCCTTATTGTAACGAACAGATTGTAAATTGAACACAATTTACAAAAAAATTTAAAATACCCCTTGCCAAAATGAAAAAACGTTGGTAAAGTATTTTGTATATTAATAAGTTGGATGTTTGGTTTTATACAAAGGGTGATCAATAGAAATCACCTCATTTTATACAGTTTATTGCATAAAAATAATAATGACAGTATGAATATTCATTTAGGGGGAATCGAAAATGACAAAGAAAAAAGTGGTTTTAGCATACTCGGGTGGTCTTGATACATCAGTAGCAATTAAGTGGTTAGCGGATAAGGGGTATGACGTTATTGCAGTAGGTCTAGATGTCGGTGAAGGAAAAGATTTAGATTTTGTAAAAGAGAAAGCATTAAAAGTTGGAGCTAGTCAATCGTATACGATTGACGCGAAGAAAGAATATGCAGAAGAATTTGTTTTGCCAGCATTACAAGCACATGCATTATATGAACAAAAATACCCACTTGTTTCTGCTCTATCTCGTCCGCTCATTTCAAAAAAACT
>NZ_LFEL01000221.1:0-3705 GCF_001037965.1 Bacillus sp. LL01
ATAAAGATGTTCGTGATGTGGTGATTCCACTGGGTGCTTCCATTCACATGGATGGTTCCGCCCTTGCGGCGATTTTGAAAATTGCCTTCTTATTTGGTATTTTTCAAATGGATTTCCTTAGTTTCCAAACATTTGCGATCGCAATCGGAATTTCACTGCTTGTCGGAACGGTGATGAGWGGGGTACCGGGTGGCGGTTTTATTGGGGAAATGTTGATTATTACCATGTACGGATTTCCTATCGAAGCTCTACCAATCCTGGCGATTCTTGGAACACTAGTTGACCCACCGGCCACGATGGTTAATGCATCAGGAGACGCGGTCTCAAGTATGCTTGTTTCAAGAGCAGTGGAAGGCGACGAGTGGATGGAAGAAGCCGAACGTCCGGCAAGTTAACGAGAAAAGAAGCTTTGGCTTGGACCCAAAGCTTCTTTTTTTTTAGTGCTCATTTAACTGTGAAAGGGGCACCTCTTGTTCAGAATCGGGCTGATCAAGCGGATAGATTCTTGCCATTTGAGTGGTTTCGTCCACATGTTGAATATAGATCGACTTGTTGTTGTACGTCACATTAGCCATGACGGGTGATGATGCAATTTCTTGTGCGCGAAGTGAGTTCATCGTTACATCCTCCTTTTTTGTCAGGTATAGGATGTGTTAGATCAACAGCTATTATTCTTTGATGTAGAGCGGTTTTCCCTAACAAAAATCCCTCCGCACTAAACGAAGGGATATCGTCATTATTTATTTGTTGTTTGAGCAAGTCTTACTAGCATATGTGCTAGGTGATGACGTTGGTCCTGATCACCTAATAACCATAGTTCTTGAAGTAATTTCTCTTCACGGTTTCTAGGCTCTTCTTTTGCCGATAAATAGTCGCCGACCTTCTCAGCATACTTAGCCAACGTTTCTTCACCTAAACCTAATTTCTCACCTTTTGCTACTTTGTCACCTAAATAATCCTTGAACCTATCAAAATTCTCAAGAATTTCTTCTTTTTGTTCAGGAACAGCTTGTTGAACTTCACTTTCGATTTTGTTCTCGTTCATGCATAAAACCTCCTGATTCTATATTTGGTGTACAGGGGTCTGTTCCCGTATCTATAGAAGATAAACATAAACTTGTAAAAAAAGGATTTCATCAAACCGATGCTTTTGAGAGAGTGAAGTAACTTAAAACGCCCAAAGTGAGCGTTATTAATAGTAAGGTAAATAATTCAGCAACGTATTGAGTACTCCCTGGTAGTGCTATGATCCAGTCTATGATGGGTGTATGGATGGCGGGGATGAATAGTAGGAGCACAACGATTGCAAGAGGTGATAACATCGCCCATTGCCCAAAACGAAAGGAAAGCGATGCGAGCAAAAATAATAACATGCCAAGCGTGCTCATGATCAAACTATCAGCCAAAATGTTGATCATAAATTCGTTTCCTGTTGATAAAATAGTACTCCACATGAAAAAGGTAACCTCATTTTCTATCACGAATGGTTGAATGAAGTTCATGATGAAAATATATAGTTGATTCAATAGAGCAAATGACAGACTTAGGAGGATGGTGAATAACGTTATCATCAGGACAAATGCTTTTCTGGTCACACCAAGATGAATGGAATGAGAAAAGTCCCCTGCACTCATTAAGCGATAACAGAAAATAGCAATAAATACATACATAGGTGGAGTCGTCAATACAAACATTGTAGGTATATCTAGAAAGATGACCAGTAAAAAGAAAAACAAGATAAACCCTGTTAAAATGCTCCAAAATGTAATGAGACTATTCTTGAGTTCAGAAAAGATCATGATGCTTTGAGCAGTGAACTGACTCATACTTTCTCCTCCTTTTTTTGATCGGTTAATAAAACCATTAAGTTTTGTAAAGATAGTGATTTTTTCTCGATTGTTGGTGGTAAAGAAGGTAACTGCATGTCTTTGTCGTAAATAGTGGMTGTGTATTCACCGATGAAGGCTGTTTCTTTAAGAACTTGAACTTGCTGTAATAGAGGTAAGATTTCTTCTTTTTTACCTTTTAAAGCGAATGATCTTTCTTTTAAATTGTCAATATTTTCAGATAGTGTAAGTTTTCCTTTATCGATGAGGGAAACATCTTGAAATAAATTGCTAACTTCATCAATTAAATGAGTAGAAAGGATGWTCGTTCTTGGGTGAATGGTATAGTCATCTWGAAGAAGGTCATAGAAGGTTTGTCTGGCGGCAGCGTCCATACCAATGTATGGTTCATCAAAGATCGTTAAGGGTGCTCTACTGGCAATCCCAATGGAAATACCAAGTGCTGACACCATTCCTTTTGATAGCTGAGACACTTTTTTGTGAGCAGGAAGCTTGAAGGTCTCAATTAACTCAARTGCAAAGTCTTTATTCAAGTTCGGGTAATAAGCAGGTGCAAATTTAATAATATCTTTTATTTTCATTGTTTCTTTAAAATTGCCACTCTCTTTAATAAAGCAAATCTGAGATTGAACAGTAGGGTTATCAAAAGGGGACTGGCCATTAATAAGAATGTCGCCTTCTGTTGGCAAGGACTGGCCGGTCATCATTTTCATAAGCGTCGTTTTACCTGCTCCGTTTCTTCCGAGTAATCCGTATATCCGATTTTCTTCAAATGAGCAGGAGACTGAATCGATGATTATTTCTTTTTTTATTACCTTTGAAACCTTATCTACATTTATTAAACATGTCATTTTAGTTGCCTCCCTTTGAAATCATCTCAATGATAGCTTCTTTTGAAAGTTGGAGTTTCTCCGCTTCGTGCAGCAAGGGCACGATGTAATCCTCATTGAACTTCTGGCGTCGTTCTTCGAGCAATTGCTCACGTGCGCCTTCTGCTACAAACATTCCAACACCTCTTCGTTTAAATAAAATGCCTTTGTCTACTAAAAGATTAATGCCTTTAGCTGCAGTAGCCGGATTTATTTGATAATGTTTTGCAAATTGGTTCGTTGAAGGAGCTTGTGTGCCCTCTGGAAGCTCGTTATGAATAATATGATCTGATATTTGTTCGGCAATTTGTAAAAAAATAGGCCTGCTATCATCAAAAAGATCCATCATTACCTCCTTGGTTAATCACTTATGTAACTAACCATATTACAATTACAAATTATTGTCAATAATAAAAGGGAAAATGTGTATTTGCCTAGCAAATAATAGGTTTTCCAAAAGTTGTTTTTAAATTTGTCAACATGTCGAGTGACGAAATTGCATTTAGATATGATTGAGAACAGCATGATAGCGCTTTACTATTAAAGTATAAGTTCATTACTTTTTTGGGGGGAAATACGATGCCAAATGAAAATACAAAAGCCAATTCAGGTGTGAAAGCAAAGATTCAACGCTTTGGTAGTTACTTAAGCGGAATGATCATGCCTAATATTGGAGCATTTATCGCTTGGGGGATTATTACAGCGTTATTTATTGAAACGGGATGGCTGCCGAATGAGAATTTAGTTCAACTCGTTGATCCAATGATTATTTACCTATTACCTTTATTGATCGCCTTTACAGGGGGGAGAATGGTTTATGATATTCGAGGTGGAGTAGTTGGGGCCACAGCTGCCATGGGTGTCATCGTCGGTGCAGATATTCCGATGTTTATCGGAGCGATGATTATGGGACCACTAGGTGGATATGCGATTAAAAAAGTCGATCAACTCTTCGAAGGAAAAGTGCGTTCAGGGTTTGAAATGTTGGT
>NZ_LFEL01000222.1:0-3705 GCF_001037965.1 Bacillus sp. LL01
ATCTTTGCATCCCATGCCATAAGCAGATACACGCCATATACACAAATGATGAACTGGCCATACGTTTGAATACGGTGTTACTTTTAAAAGATGATCCGAAGGTCGCCACCTTCATCAAATGAGTCGTTCGCAATTACAACGTTATGGGTGTAGCTAAAGCATCTCTTGATGCAAGTGTGAAATATTTAGCTAATGATTTAGGAAAAGAAAACATCCGAGTAAATGCGATCTCAGCAGGTCCGATCCGTACTTTGGCTGCTAAAGGCATTGGTGGATTTAATGATGTTCTTCGTGAGATTGAAGAGCGTGCTCCTCTTCGTCGCACAACTACTCAAGAAGAAGTAGGGGATACGGCTCTATTTTTAATGAGTGATCTCTCTAGAGGGATTACAGGAGAATTACTTCACGTAGATAGTGGTTACAACATTTTATCCTTATAAATGGAAAATCAAGCATCTCATATGAGATGCTTGATTTTTTAATTTACCAAGGTGGTTGTTGTTGTTGTTGTTGACTTCCAAATTGTTGACTTCCAAAGCCGATCGGCCCTGATGAACCAATTCCCCAGAGCCACCATGGATAAAATGGAGGTCTAGGACGTGGTCTTGGTGGTCTTGGCCCTGGCCCTGGCCCAGGTCCGGGACCCGGTTGAGATGGACGGGGTGGGATTGGTCCATAGTAAGGAGCAATTCCCACTAGGTCACTATTGTGAACCTGAATAAATTGAGGCTGATAGGAAGGAGATTGGTAAATAAACATAGATACCATCCCATTGCGCGGATTAAAGTCTGTAACATAAGCGACTACTTGACCATAGCCTGGAATAGCTGTCGTAATCCATTGGTTTACATATTGGCTAATAACACTTGGTGGTAAAAATTGCACAGATGGTTGTTGACGATAATGATCATCATCATGATTGTAATAATACATCAAAACACTCCTTTCATGCTAGGGGGGAAGCAATAGTCTATAGGTTAGCCTATGACAATTAAAAAAAAGGGTGTTTGTCTTAGGTGAAAAATAATGTCAGAGTTGCTCTTTTTGCGTATGTATAAGGTAAGAAGATTACGGAAAAGGAGAGTGAAAACGTTGGCCATATATAGTCTCTCTGTGTATGAATTTATTTTACTTGCCCTCGCCGTATTTAGATTAACTCATTTACTCGTCTTTGATGAAATCACTGAATTTATAAGAAAGCCTTTTCAAGAATTAAAAGAAGAGCGTGATGAAAATGGGGAAACCTTTCAATACTTCACTGGTCGAGGAAAAGGGATACAGAGATTTATTGGTGATGTGTTGAGTTGCTATTGGTGCACAGGTATATGGGCTGCGATCTTCCTTTATGTAGGGTTTATTTATTTTCCAATGGTATTTGTTGTAATAGTCTATATCTTTGCACTTGCAGGAGTTGCTGCGTTTATTGAAACAGCTATCAAACGATTAAATCATTAAACAGATAAGGTAGCCTCATTAACTTTTGAGGCTACCATCTTTTAATGCTATTGAATTATACCAGGTTACAAATCATCTTATTTAAAGATGGAATACCTTCAGGAAACTCTTTACATGCCATGTACCCTTGGACAACAACTTCTGATTCATCAATATCTGGTGGTATTTGAATTTCGAAATGAGAAAAGGATAGTGTTTCATTTGCGCGTATAGATGTTCGGTTCACTGGTTTTAAGCTAAAAAGACCAGCCTTTTTAGCTTCTTTTAAAGTCGTTCCCTCAACAAATTCCCACGGTTCTTGTTGAATTTCATCAGTGACAATATATTGATCAGTTAAGGTTGTCGGTCCGTACTTAATCTTACCTGATAGATTAGCAAGTTTAGGGTGGTTATATTCAATACAAATAACTGGCTCTTGCAAAGGGATTGAACCGGTGTTCCTTATGATGAAGTCTCCTATCATTGTGATCGGCTCGTCATCATCTTGTTTTGGTATGACTAATGTGTATGAAAAGTAACAATCACATTGTAAAAGTACAGAATCTTCAATGGTTTCTTCTGTTGGTTGAATTATTTGATCTGGTTGTTCGTATACCTTGGTAATCAATGAGTGAATCGATTCACTTTGTTCTTTTATCTTCTTTTCTTGCCTATCAATGGTCGTTCTTAAYTTATTTAACTCAGACCGGTAGTAAAGTAATTTTTGTTGGGTTTGAATGTCTGCAGTGGATGCTTTTTTTGATTGCGAAGATTTGGACATGTTCAATYCTCCTAGTTAGACAAAGTATTACTAATACTTATGTGGCTAACTAGTAAAGCAGAAGAAAATCGAGCAATTTAGCTAAGATGCTTTTGCTCGATTTTCGATTTCATCTGATTAACATTTATGTTTACCTGGAAATACATCCGGACATTGCTTCGGTTCTTTTTCAGGTCTGCACACAACCATATCTGAAATAGGGAACTCATCACGTGGGTTGCAGTAAGATGCTTCTACTTCAAGTTTTACGAAATCGGTAACTTGGACGTCTAAGCAAAAATCAGMACTTAATGTTAGGTTAGCTGTATCGTTACAACAGAAAAATTCAGCTTCGCATTCTCCATCTAAAACCGTTGCGTCAACACAAGTTCCTTTAGGTGCACAAAGGTAGAACGTTTCAACACTACATACATCAATTGGCTCCGTTGTTTTAATTTTATCTCCGTCGGCAAAAATAATGACTTTTACTTTAAAGGAAACAAGAACCTTGACTTTGTGAAGAGTAACAAGTTCCCCATTGATTCTGACTTTCATCTTTTGACGGTCGCTTTTCATTTCCTTTGCTTCTACATCGAACACCTTACATTCTGCTCTGAAATGAGGTGCGCACCCATTTGTAGTTTCGCATAATTCATTTAAATCTTCATCAAATAAATCACAAAGTTCTTTATTGCTAAAAGATTTTGTTACATTGACAGGTCTAATAACCCAGTCAAAAACTTTCTTGGCATTAATACATACATTTTGCTTTTTATTATGACTCATCAGTATACCTCCTATTTTTTCACCTGCATTACATCCTAAAAAAAGGCTGTAAGTAGGTTTTCAGACTACTGTATAGTATGACAGCCCGCTAAAATGGTGTTTATTTCTCAGAGTTAAATTGCGAAAAGGGCGAATGTGCTGTAACTATGAAAAAGAAAAAGCAAGTAAGGAGGACCTTCTTTGATTTCTTTCATATTGTGAAGTAAGAGGGGAGGAGGGAGTAAAATGATAAAGCGCTCGAGTCAAACATCAGCTTTTAATTCAAAACAAAAGCCAGGCCAAAAAGCTGAATTCGGGAGAAAAATGACGAAGAAATCTCAAGGTACTATAGGGAAAGGTTGTTGTAGGAAGAAGAAATAATGTAATGATTCCACTAACAAAAACCGGATGAATACTCATCCGGTTTTTGTTGATCATTCATCATCATTATCATTATGGTTTAACAGGCTGCGGTGGAACCAGCTGCTCTCCGTTTCAAACCCATCCACTGAAGGAGAGGAGGAGTTTTCCTCCTTTGGTATTCTCTCTCCGGCATTTTCATCTGAACGATGACCCTTTTGAAGGGGGTTGTTATTTTGCAAACTCTTTATTTTTTCAACAAGCGTAGCTCGTTCAATAGTATAGTTTTGTTGAGCCTCTTCGTATTGAGTATTCAAAAGGGTCAATTCTTCTTTAACGTTTTCTAATTGTCTACATATCTCTTTATGTTTGTTTTCTAACTCTAC
>NZ_LFEL01000223.1:0-3701 GCF_001037965.1 Bacillus sp. LL01
AATTTGCCTGATCGAGTGAGACGGATGCCCCTTTTTGAAAAATGGCATCTAGCACAATGTTTTTAACCGTTCGCCCATTTCCAAATGACTCATCTACTTGCTGCTGCTCAATTCGCTCTTYAAGAGTCGTAATTGCCCCTTCAGTTATAACGTAATCATTATCAATTGCCACTTGCTTAGCCATCTCAATCAGCTCGCTTGTTGAGTAGTTTTCAATATGCACATGGTTTTGATCTGGAAAACGACTACGAAGGCCAGGGTTGGCTCGAAGAAAATTTCTCATTTCCACAGGATATCCTGCTAATATGACAGCAAATTTCCCTTGATATTTTTCACTCGTCATAGCAGAGACAAGTGTATCAATAGCGGCTTGCCCGTAATCTTGTGTCGTTTGACCAGCACGCTTTAAGCTATAAGCTTCATCGATAAACAAGACTCCCCCTAGAGCTCTTTCGATCGCTTGAGTCGTTTGTTCCTCTGTTTGACCGATATAGCCTCCGACTAATTGAGAACGATCGACTTCGTACACCTCAGGTCGCTCGAGCAAGCCAAGTTCATGGTATATAGTGGCGATAAGTCTAGCTAATCGAGTTTTACCTGTGCCAGGATTACCGGTTAAAATCATATGTAGGCTCAGTTCGTCTTTAAAACGAAAACCTTGTTCTTTTCTTGCCTTTTGATATTGCAGAAACTGATAAAGCTTAGCGATCCTCTTTTTAACATCTTCTAAGCCGATCATGGAATCGAGCTCTTCAAGCGCCGTTTGTGACTTCTTTTCAGGCGCAAAAGATTCAAGCTGACTTTCCCATTCCTTTTTAGCCGCTTCAATCTGTAACACCGCATGATGAATTTGCTTAAACTGGGCCGCAGAATAATAGATCCCTGTTAACGAATTCGCATATTCCTTAGTAGCAGATTCAATAACAGAAAAAGGCTCACGGAAGGCAGCATAGGTTTGTTGCAACGTTAAAATTAAGGATTCGTATGGCGGTTCCTTTGTGTATTTAATGGATTGTTCAGCATCTGAAAAATGATCGAGCATTTTTTCATCCAACTCAAAAAATTGTGTAGCTAGCTCATGGTACAATTCGGCTGTTTTTTTCTTAGCACTGCCATGGTCCGTTTCACGTATAGGTGGAAACTTGGTAGGAATCGGCAGTTGTCTGCATTCCATTAAGATCTTTTTCAATCGAACGGTATGGGCGATTTCATTTGTTGGATTGAATGAAATAGCTTGATTCATCCATTCCATCACTAAATGATCATGTGCAGACTCCACTCGTTCCATTCTTTTTGCCGCAAGTCTTGCATACAGTTCTGACGTCATTGCATCGGTCTGTTTTGTTGCTTCTTCCTCTTTTAGTTGTCTAATTAATTGAAGCGCGGTTGCCTCTTGAAATTGCTTGGCATCCTCATCAACCTGTATTAACCACTTTTCAATCTGATCCATCGTCCATTTTTCTTTCATCATTATTGCCTCACCTCGATCTCATGCCAAACATTTTAACACTTTAGCCGTTAACTTGCATTCCTTAGCTTTTTGGGTCTCACTTTACGCACATATGTCCCTACATAGACTCCGCTTAATACAAGTAGCGCACCAACCATTGCTGATGAAGTGAAAGCCTCTCCTAAAAATAACGTCGCCATGATAACGGCAGATACAGGCATCACATTTATGAATATAGACGCTTTAGCAGCACCGATTTGTTGGATCCCGTAGTAGTACATAATAAAACTAACCACTGTTACTAACACACTCATATGAGCAATCGATAACCATGCTGTCGGACTCGCATGTGAAATGGCATCCCAAGGCTGTTCAGCTAGTGAAAAAGGGAGTAAAAAGAGGGTCCCAAAGGCAACAGCATAAGTAGTCGATACAATCGGACTGTATTTTTTTAAGACGACTCTTCCTAGCACACTATAGAGTGCCCAACTTATAACGGCCACTAATAAGATGAGGTCTATGGGTTCAAATTGAAATTGAGTGATGATTTGAATATTTCCTTCCGTCACGATTAAAACAACGCCACTTAGAGCGAGAATAAGCCCTATAATTTGTTTTTTTGTAATCTGTTCTTTTAAGAATACACCTGAGAGCAAAACGATTAACATCGGATTGGCTGCAATAAAAAGGGAACTCTTAATCACAGGGGCATGCTTACTTGCTAGAAAGAAACAAATATTATAGATCGCAATTCCTGTTAAACCGAGTAAGGCAAACATGCCCCAGTCTTTTTTTGTTGGCTTTGGCCTATTTTTCTCAAGCAGCCACATGATTGGGAAAAGTAGAATAGCTGCCCCTAAAAAGCGTAAAAAGGCAATCGTTGAAGGCTCGAAACTTTCAATCGCTAATTTACCTGCGATAAACGCGCTTCCCCAAGTTGCGGTTGCAAGAGTGAGCATGGCATAAATCAGCCATTGTTTTTTTCTCTCCACTCTGTATCACCTCTTTTTTCTTCCCATTGTACTCCTTTTCTTCGTTAAACGAAATAATCATTTCATGGTAAACAGAAAAAAAGCGCTTATCATCACATTAATGACAATAAACGCCTTCTTCCATTACTTCTCTAGCATAGGTTTCGATGACCGTTCCATCAGCTGAAAGAAAATCGATAGGATGTTGGTCATTCCAAAGTTCATTGCTAGAGGTCGTATTAATAAACACATTTGCCTCAAGCTCTGCAATATAAGAGCCACCTTCATAATGAATTTGGACACGCGCTACATCTTCTGGTTGACGAATCATTCCAAATGTCACATACGTATAATCATACGCATCATGATGCCAATTTCCATTTTGAACGCGGAATGTACGAATCTTTTGTTCTTCATCCGTGATGGCGGTTCCCCCAATGGTAAGCATTGAAGCAGGTAATCGTTTAAAACCATCTGAGGTCACCTCAATCATTTGTGCAACGAGATCAGAATCATCTACGGTATAAACAACCAATTGCCTATTCGAATCAAGCTCTTCTTGCTTTAAAATCGCGATCTCCGTCTCTTCTGAATAACTTGCTTTGATCGCATCATAATCTGTTTTATAGACAGTATCATCCATCACGGTATCTACAGGTGTGGCACTTATCATCAGTCCACTATACACCAGAAGACTAGCGATTAAAAAACCAGCTAACCCTATCCAAGCTTTCTGTGATTGGAGGAGAATGAACATCCCTACTATAAACAATAAAAGACCAACCACAAGAAGAATGCTAGATGACGTATTTAGCTCAAATTGCAAGGTTTGATTGACTAATATTGGTTGATTCAAGAACAATTGAATCAATGGTGAAATTTGTTCGGTCTGAAGCGTTTGGATCACTTCATGCGGTGGTGTTTGCTCTGTCATAAAAGCCGTCACAGCTAAAATGAAGACCGCAATGACTGACTCCATTCGAAACGATGATTTCATCGATCTGGCATGCCCATGCTTTTTTATCCTTCGAAGAAGCAAACTATGGCGCAATCCAAATAAAAGTAAAGGAACAAATAAAATATGTTTAATGACCAATAATTGACCGTACGTAATCATCCATGAATTCACATATTCCGGTACGATATTGTCCATTAACAGAAAACCGGTTAACGTAATCGCTCCTACACTTAAAGCTGCTAACGGGGAGTACCAAGCTGCAAAAGCGGCAGGGTTCTCCATAGGATGCTTTGCGAACCACGCCACCATAAGCAATGGACCG
>NZ_LFEL01000224.1:0-3700 GCF_001037965.1 Bacillus sp. LL01
CTAATAAACCAGTTGATAATCATTTAATTATTGATAAATGGTTAAAAGATGATCAAGAGTCGTTGGGTTTAATAATCCATTTAATGCAACTGCTTTATAACAATGGCTGGACTAATTACGACGAATCAGTAGCTAATTATTGTAATGATGAAACAGATCGGATTTATGTACAGTTATTCAACAAAGCTATGTCTCACATTAAGGGGAGGGCAGCATGAGTAGGATGCACTTTAAATACACAGATAAAGAATTAACCGAATTATTAAAAAGCTTAGTGATCATTGTTGATACACGAGAACAAGTAAATGAACATGTACGTGAATATTTTAGAAGACATGACATTACTTATAAGATCCAAACAATGAAGACTGGTGATTATACGGCCATGATCCCTAAGAATGAAGAGTATGGTATCAGTCGTGATATGTATTTATCTGCATGCTTGGAACGGAAAAATGGAGTGGACGAACTTGTGCAAAGTATTAAGGACCGAAACAGGTTTGAACATGAGTTATGGAGAGCTAAGGACAATCCATTTGTGTTAGTAGTGGAAGATGTAGATGGGTACCGGAAAATTCTAAATGGTGAATATAGAAGTGCTTATAAGCCTCAGTCGTTGTTAGGCAGCTTAAAAACATTTGAAGCAAGGTATGATTTTTCTACTGTTTTTATTAATGCGGCATACACAGGTAATTACATTTATCATCATTTTCATTATTTAGCCAGGGAAGTATYAAAGCATAATTAACTTAATTGTCCTTCCCTCGTTATTTATAACCATTATAATAGCTTAATTATAGTTCCCTATCCGGTAAAAACCGACAATCATTTTTTTATTTGAGTTCATCAAGTAAGCATTATATGGAGTGTCTTTTTCAAGGTTTCTAATAATTTCTATCATTTCTTTACTATTTGTAGCAGATGAAATACAAGCATCGAATTGTATATTTTTAAAATCTGATAAATTTAACGTAATTTCATGAGAGTCATTACTAAGTATCCAAAGTTGATTATTAGAGGTGAATTCATAGTGTTCAATAATTATTTCGTTAAGTGTAAAATGATCATTAACAAGTGTTACAGGGAATTTGTTATGCGAAATGTATTCTAGAAGTGTAATTACAGCCATATTTAACACCTACTTTTTATTTTTTTATAGTAATAGTATGGGAGGATTAGGTTCAATATGTTAATTAATTGTATTGAAAAATTTATATACAAGGGGTGGGTGTAATGTCTAATGAATTTTTACTAGAAAGAATAGTAAAGGTATCAGCTGAAACAGCGGTTAGGACAGCTATTGAATATATGGAAAAAGAAAAAATGAAAGAGCAGAAGAACAGGCGTGACATGCGGTTAAGAAATACCAAACTCTTATTAAAACATTACAGATCATTCGTCTTGCATAGTAAAGACTTACAGATCGAATTAGATGAATTAGAAGTTCCAGATGATGTGTTTGAAGAGATGCATTCAAATGAATTGGTAGTAGAATCAATTAAGCGTAGCAAGAAACGAACACTGGCTATGGTCAAGTTCATTGATCAAATGCTACGAGTCTACAATACTCTGTGTGAGGAATCGGGTAGGTTAGAAGAAATAAGGCAGTTTCAGACAATCCACAAACTATATATATCTGAAGAAAAATTTACTATTGATCAAGTAGCTGAGTGTCATAATGTGGTAGTGCGTACTGTTCAACGAGATACTAAAGATGCAGTGAAAACCTTGTCAGCATTGATATTCGGTATAGATAGTATACGTTTCGATTGTTGACTCTCGTGTCGCAAACATGTCGTTGTTTAGTCATATAGTATGTTTTATTATGGTAGTAGTGAAAAATGTAAACCGGAGAAAAAAGCACCATCCATTCAATCGAGACATGTTCGGTTATGGATGAGTGCTTTTTATGTAATACTTTATGAAATATGGTAATCTAATAATTAAAAAGGACTAAATTCATGTTGAAAATGAAATATTTACCATATTTTATACTCGTATCATTGATATTGTTCGATATTCTAATCTTATTGGGACTTGTTGTTTTATTTTTTGATTTAGAAGATACTACATTAATAGCTGGAATAATAGCTTTCACAGGTGCAATTATAGGTGGGGTTATAACATACAGCGGCGTTCTACTAACCATCGAAAGACAAAGAGTGCAAAACCTTGCAGAAAAATACCCAGAGAGGTTGATGGTATCAGATAAAATTTTAGATTCTATAGCAATTTCTTTGCATGAAATATTTTTAGTAAGGGATCAATATAAGCTTTTAGACACTGCGAATAAAAATAAAATCAGGTTAAACATCATAAACGACCATCTTAAAGTTGCTAACGATTTATTAATCGACTCTGTCAAAGTGAGTGGGGAGATTTATAGACTAACTAGAGAATATGTGAGACTTTTGAAAGGCCTAAAGTTTATATGTTCTATCAATTCAGATTTTATTGAAGAAAAGATTAACCAGGAACAAGAGAATTTAATCAATATTTTTAAAGCTGTATCAAAAGAAAAAGATTTAGCATTAGGCACTTCAAAAAATGCTTATGAAATAGAAAATAGGCTAAAAAGTTAAAGGCGCCGTTAATGGTGTCTTTTTTATCTTTAGGAAGGAGAAGGGATAATCATGAATGTCACCTGTAACGAAGGCTGCCAAAAAGAGTTTAAGATTACTGAAATCAAAACGGATCTTGTAGAGAAACTACCTGGTAATGTAGAACGTTTTTATTTTGCATGCCCTAATTGTGCCCAGGTATATACTAGCTATTTCTTAGATGATTCGATGAAAGAAATGCAGCAAGAAATCAGGGAGCTTAAAAGCAAACAGAACCTTAAGATAAAACAAAAGAACAGACTAATGACTCTAACACGTAAGCTTGCTGCTATGAATGAACGACACAAGAAAGCGTACAGAGAAGCGACTGAGAATCATGGCTAAAAAAACACAGAGACCTTGTGCAGAAATATCCTGTGGAAATCTCACAGAAAAAAACTACTGTAAAATTCATGAGAAAAAAGGAGAGGAAAATCAAAGGCAGATAACAAGGGCTTATAACAAGTACAGCCGTGATCCAGTGATCAATACCTTCTATCAATCGAAAGAATGGAAGCAGGTAAGAGCCTTAGCATTCGAACGAGACAACGGACTGTGTCAACGTTGTTTGAAGCGCGGGGTGTTGAAGCCTGCGAACGTGGTCCACCATCTTGTGGAGGTAAAAGAAGACTGGAATAGAAGGTTAGACCTTGAAATTCTTGAGTCATTATGTCACAAATGTCACAATTCTGAACATAAACGAGTCCCCCCGGGGTCAATTTTTTAGAAAAATTTTTGTCCTACAGCGTACGCCCCTCAAGCGTATACAAAAATCCGTTTATTCAACTTTTTTAAGGAGGTGTAATGGATGGCAGGAAGACCGAGACAACCTTTAGAGGTGATCAAGGGTAAAGGGAAATCGAACCACCTAACAAAGAAGGCCATGAAGGAACGTGAAAGTCAGGAACAAGCTATTCGTGGATTTACTGATAACATCGAACCACCAAGCTACCTGACTAAGACTCAGAAAGAAGAATTTGAAAAGATAGCAGCTGAACTTGTTCGGCTCAACATATTCAGCAACTTAGATGTGGATGGCTTAGCACGCTACATCGATTCAAGAGACGAATATATTCGAGTCCAAAGAGAATTAAGGACAA
>NZ_LFEL01000225.1:0-3670 GCF_001037965.1 Bacillus sp. LL01
CGTTAAACGCTGACATTGTGATTATTTTCACGAACTAAACTATAAAGAACGAATAAATAAAAGTAAGAATGTCGCAAAATATTCACAAATACATTTCTATCATATTGGTTTTTTCGCCATTTTTCAACTGCCTTTTTACCTTTTCTTAGTTTTTCCATAATATAAGAAAGCGTTTTATCCATATCCTTTAAATTGTACGATTCTTTAGAAATTATTCACCCCTACATCACGCACCGATCCTTTCTTTTTATAGGTGAATATGCATATAATGGGGTTGAGACTACAAACTTTTTCGGGGGTGGCAATTGAAAATGTCAAATGAAGAAAATATGTACGATATTACAATAATCGGTGGTGGACCTACTGGGCTTTTTGCTGCTTTTTATGCAGGAATGAGACAAGCAAAAGTGAAAATCATTGAAAGTATGCCTCAATTAGGTGGACAATTATCTGCCCTTTATCCGGAAAAGTATATTTATGATGTAGCCGGATTCCCAAAAGTTAAAGCACAAGATTTAGTAGATGRGTTAGCTAAACAGGCAGAACAATTTAATCCTACCATTGCCTTAGAACAATCCGTAACAAATGTAGACAAACAAGAGGATGAGACATTTAAGATTATTACTGATAAGGAAACTCATTACTCAAAAGCCATTATTATTACTGCTGGAGTTGGGGCATTCCAACCTCGTCGTCTTGAAGTAGATGGCGCTACTCAATATGAAGGTAAAAATCTTCACTACTTTATTAATGATTTAAGCAGCTTCACAGGTAAGCGTGTACTCGTTTGTGGTGGTGGTGATTCAGCACTTGACTGGTCATTAATGCTTGAACCTTTAGCAAAAGAAGTGACTCTGATTCACCGTCGCGATAAATTCCGTGCGCATGAGCATAGCGTAGGGCTCCTTCATCAATCCGAAGTAAATGTAATGACTCCTTTTGAAATTAAGGAATTGCATGGTGATGGTGAAGCCATTAACAAAGTGACCCTGCAAGAAATTAAAGGAGAGAGGGTAGAAACACTAGAGGTTGATGCAGTCATTGTTAACTTTGGATTTGTTTCTTCACTAGGTCCAATTAAACAATGGGGACTTGAAATTGAGAAGAATTCGATTGTTGTGAATTCAAAAATGGAGACAAACATTAAAGGGATCTACTCTGCAGGAGATGTTTGTACATATGATGGAAAAGTAAAGTTAATTGCAACAGGATTTGGCGAGGCTCCTACAGCGGTCAATAATGCTAAAGCCTATATCGACCCGAACGCCAAGCTACACCCAGGACACAGTACAAGCTTATTTTAAAAAGAAAAGTGACTTCGCTTGATAGCGAAGGCACTTTTTGGATTAGCAATCTTCTGGCGTTCCAGCGTTCGTAGCCGTTCTAAAAGATGATCCACAACCACATGAAGCAATGGCGTTTGGATTATCAATGGTAAAGCCGCCACCCATCATGTTTTGTTTGTAATCAATAACGACACCCTTAATAATTGCTACACTTTCATTGYCAATTAAAATGGGTAATCCACTAACTTCAATCTTTGTATCTTCATCTGTCTTCTCGGTATCAAATCCCATACCATATGAAAGGCCACTACAGCCGCCACCTTTTACTCCAACGCGTAGCATTAGACCCTCTTGGTCCTCTGCTTTCATCATTTCTTTAATCTGACTTACTGCCGCTTCCGTTAATGTAATCATTTTATCACTCCTATTAACGATTGCTCTCAGTATACATTTTGTGCTCCTGAACCTCAAGAGACATGCCCTGATCAACCCTTCAAAATTGAAATACTTCTTTATTCCAATTTGTTTTTTCAGCGTTACGGTGCATCATAGCAATGTTATGTGCACGATCTAATTTTTGACTATACTCTAATACGAGAGGGTGWGTCATGCCATATTTTTTTGCTGCATTTATCATTTGCTCACGTAAGTATTCGATTTTTTCCAGGCAAGCATCGTAAGTCAATGCTGTAGTCATCCCAAATCACCCCTCAAAACTAATTTATTCTATAGACGTACGTACTTCTAGATTTGTATATTACTTACATTTTAAATAATTAACGTAAGTAAATCAACTATGAAATTACTAAATATAGATGATTTTTATTGTTTTTTACATTTTCTACACAAGATATTCAAACTCCTGCTCCTTTTCCAAAAAGGTGCACTTTGTTTTCATTATCTCAATCTGATAGTATAATAGTGATTATTAAGCTATGTTGTTTCAAAATAACTTTTCTAAGGTTTTACACCTTTTACTTAGAGTTACGAAAAATATGTACTGTACGTCTACTGTAGACGGAATGGAGGATAAGGAAAAATGACTACAATCCTTACTGATACAAAATTACAAGGAATTGCAGAAAAAGTTCAGCACGGTGAGCGCCTTTCAATTGAAGATGGTCTTTATTTATTCGATTCACCAGACCTACTAGGCATTGCTCAATTAGCAAACCAAGTCAACTATAATAAAAATGGGGACAATGTGTATTTCATTCAAAACATGTACATTAACCCGACAAATGTCTGTGAAGCGAATTGTGGCTTCTGTGGATTCAAGCGTAAACCTGGCGAAGAAGGTGCCTACACGATGGATAGCGCCGCTCTCTTGCAATATGTAGAAGAGCGCTGGAATGACAACATTCGTGAGTTCCATATCGTTGGTGGTCATAATCACGAGGTTCCTTTTGATTACTATTTAGATACGATTCGCACTCTGAAGAAACATTATCCGAATGTAACGGTAAAAGCCTATACAGGTGCAGAAATTGAGTTCTTCTCACGTATTTCTGGTTTATCAATGAAAGAAGTATTAGAGGAATTGATTAAAGCCGGACTAGATACGCTACCTGGTGGTGGTGCTGAGATTTTAACTGAGCGTTATCGCTTAAAGATGAGTCCAGATAAAGCTTCTACAGACCAATGGTTAGAAGCGCACGAAATTGCTCATAATCTCGGCCTTAAAACTCACGCAACGATGCTTTATGGTTCAATTGAAACAAAAGAAGAACGTTTAATTCATATGGATCGTCTTCGTCAGCTTCAAGATCGTACAAATGGTTACATGGTCTTTATTCCACTTGCGATGCAACCACGTAGTATCAATGCTGGTCTAAAACGTCGCACAACTGCTTACGATGATATGAGAACACTTGCAATCAGTCGTTTAATGCTAGATAACTTTGATCACATTAAAGCCTATTGGATCAACATTGGGGTGCAATTAACTCAAATGGCCCTTACATTTGGCTCTAGTGACATTCACGGTACACTAATTGAAGAGCGTATTTCTCATTCAGTAGGTGCTTTAACTTCACAAGGAATTACACGTGATGAGTTAATTTACTTAATTAAAAGTGCTAACAAAATCCCAGTTGAGCGTGACACGTTCTACAATACGATTAAAACGTACTAAAACTAGAAAAAGAGACATTCCAAAATTGGAATGTCTCTTTTCTAATAGCTCCCAGCCCAAATGTTCATTGGTGAAGATAATGGCATACCGTGTAGAAGGTCAATCGCATCCCCTTCTGCTTTACCGTGGTTCAAATCAATTATGWCTAAATCTCTCACAAAGCCTTGATTCAATAAAGCGAAAGCATAACTTGCACCAACAGACCCTGCCCCAATTAAAACAACCTTCATGCTTTTTAATTCATTAATCA
>NZ_LFEL01000226.1:0-3669 GCF_001037965.1 Bacillus sp. LL01
AAGATACCAAGTGTAATGATTAGTCGTTTACGCAATTCCTCCAAATGACCAACAAGATCCATACCTTTTTCCATCATGAACACCTCTCAATACAAAAAGAAAGATGCAAGTGAATAAGTTACTTACATCTTACTAGTATKAGTTTATTTACATTACATTTTCATTCTTCGCTTTTGATTGCTTTCCTTCTGACTCATCATCCGAAACCAATTCTCGTGTTGATTTCTTAAATTCCTTTAATGTTGAACCTACTGCACGACCGAGTTCTGGCAATTTTGAAGGGCCGAAAATGATTAATGCAATCACGAGCACCAAGATTAATCCAGGAATCCCTATATTTTGTAACATAACGTTGACCTCCTTTTCATATGACCGTTTTAAGCAGTTGCTCCTTTTGCGGGAAATAATTAAACAATTTATAATCGGCTTTTTGGTTACAGACCTGACATTTGTAATTTCCGAATTTTTTATCTTCATGAGAAAGCAAGTGAATATGCGGAAGGTGAATGACCTCTAAACCTTCCTTTACATGTTTAGTACAACCCTTGATCATTCTAAAAATACTCCTTCCACTTTGAGTCAAATTGTTATTATTTAAAGCTTCCACCTTGAACAGCAACTAAGCACGAACGACCGAAGCTGTATCCAGGATACTGGTYCCACGTATCAGGATGCTGAACATCTATGAATAAGGTTGTTTCATTAGGTGTTAACCATGGACCGGTAACTTCACAGCCTTTTGGACCTGATGCAAATTGTTGTGGAATTCCGTAGTTTTTCCCGTCTGTTGGGATCATGAATACTCCACAGTTTTTATAAGCTGCATATACATTGTCTTCTGTAGCCCCGAAGTCTTCTACAACCCAAAGGTTTCCTTTGCTATCAAAGTGAAGGTTATCAGGACATGTGATCCCGCTTGGCTGCCCGCCAGCGACAAATACTTCGAACGTGAACGTATCACTGCCATGATCACCATTTGTAGGAGCAAATCGAACAATTTGACCATGGAAATTCCCGTGGTTTGAGTTATTCGTTAACGCTAAGAAGACTGTTCCATCATGTGGATGAATTTCTACATCTTCAGGACGATCTAGTAATGTTCCTTCTACCACACGAGCTGCTGCACGTGCATTCGTTAAGACATCGGCTTGGTCAGCAAATTTCGCTTGAAGAGCTGGATTGTTAGCATAATCAAGCGCAACCCATTGCTGCTTTCCAAGGTTGGCAACATACAATATTCCTTTTTCTAAAAGATCGAAATTTGCTTCACGGTTAGTTGGATTGTACTTTTTMTCACTGATAAATTTATAGAAGCACTCATCACGTTTATCATCACCCATATAAACGACAACTTTGCCGTCTTCTGTTAAGCCCATTGCTGTGTTTTCATGAGCGAAACGACCTAATGCAGTATGCTTGCGTACTGGCTTCTTTGCATCAAATGGATCGACTTCGACAACCCAGCCGTAATGCTCTTCCGTGAAATTAGGCCAGCCATACGAACTTGCATATCCTGTATTTTCCTCACAAGATAACGCTGTATTCCAAAACGTGCGTCCTCCACTACAGTTTCCAAGTGATCCTTCAACTGCTTTGGCACCTTTAACAGCATTACTTCCACGAGCTGGACCTGTTAATTCGATCTTCGTCGTACCATCTACACGACGGTTATATGTATCATCTTTTACAAGCTTCCATTCTCCTTTTTCCTTTTTCACACGAATAACAGACCCACCAACTGCTTCTTTTTCCATTGCTAGTAGTTCGGGAAAGTCACTTAGACTTTTTTTATCAAATGTAGATGCATTAATTCCTAGCATCTCCATGTAGTTTCCCGGTTCTGGGAATTCATGGTTTACCCAAATAAGTCCCTCTTCTGAATTGTTGCCGCCTTCTAAGCTATCAATCGGAAAGTACACGGTAAGATCAGCTGCATCCCCGAAAATTTCACCTTTTGTGTTAATTTCATCTCCATACGAAGCAACAATGTTATATTTATAGCCATTTGGCRAAACTAATTCATTTTCCCAAGTACGTTCAACAGGTTTAAACGGAACCGTTAGTGGTTTGCCGCCACCTTTAGCTTGTCCATCCATTAAGTGATCTGCTGTCATAGCACTTGCTTTATTTGATATAGCATCAATTCCTGTTGATGCTGCAACTAATGCCGCAGTACTGCTTCCCATGTAAGTTAAAAATTTACGTCGACTAAATTCTGTAGACAATATAAACACCTCAACTTTTGTTTTTTCAATACAAAAATTATGTTACCGTATAACTATTAATCTACTATTGAGGAATTGTTGAATTACTGTAAAAATAATGAAAATATGATTCTGTCTATATTTATAAAGAGTAGAATTTTTCTGCTAGACACCAAATCTATTCAAAACAAAAAACCACTTCCTCTAGTGAAATGGTTCGAATCATCTTACTTTTATTTTTTCATTTGAATCGATCAAAAATGGTGATCTTTCTATGAAAAGAGAGATAGCCTTTTATTTATTAGCTTGTTGTGCAATGTATCGCTTATGCCCAAAAAACCACCGTAAATGAAAATTGTAGGTTCATAGATTTAGGGATAGGTTTTAGTTTATTTTATTAATAAAAAAATACCCATTTTCAGGGTATCTAACATCTTACCAAAATCATTCGAAATAGATCTTATCCATTTTCGGTTTCTTATCCATAACCCCAATATTACTGCACTTATTATAATCTTCGAGTTTTAATTTCTTTATTTGATAGGAAGTCATAAATTATCCTTCGCATAAGCAAATTCATCATCATATACTCTCTCCTGAAAGGAAAAGGTGTTCCTGTAAGTGGCAATGCATTTTCGTGATATAAGGATCAAGTTCCTTAAGATTCATTGATGAATAGATTGAGAATGTTGGCAATTTGTTAAACCCACAGTATTCAAATGTCTTATGAATGGGAAATAAAACTTGCTCTTCACTTAACCCTTCTAAGAAATCCTCTTTCGTACCCTTAAACGCTGATTCCCTTGCCCCCCACGTAACAGAAAGCATGTATTTCTTTTTGTTAAATTTTCCTCCTTGTCCAAATTGCTTAGACTTGCCAAAAAATATATCAGGGATAAAAACGTCATCTATATATTTCTTTAAAATCCCCGGCAAGCTAAACCAATAAATGGGTGTTTGGATAATGATGATGTCAGCCCATTTAAACTTCTCAATTTCCTCAGGTACTCGATAACCCTTTGCAATAGCGGTTTGTACTACTTCAAATTCATTCGTTGTGAATTCTTCAATATACTTTGACATTGTGTTATTTAACTCCCCTTGCGCCCTCTCAAAGTAATCTTGTCCGTTAATTAGCAATAATTTTCTCATCTAGTACCTCCTTGAATACTCTGTAWATTAAGGTTACACTATTTCTTGAAATCGTTACAGATGATTATTCCGATTAAAAGGATCGTTTTTTTCGATAGAAAGGAGTTAAAATGGACATTAAACATCTTCAAACATTTCTAGTTGCATGTGATACATTAAATTTCACAAAAACAGCAGAGAAACTTCAATATGCTCAATCCAGTGTTACAGCTCAAATAAAGAATTTAGAAAACGAATTGAATCTTCAACTTTTTGAACGTCTTGGAAGAAAATTAACCCTCACTCACTCCGGAGAACGATTAAGGCAATATGC
>NZ_LFEL01000227.1:0-3661 GCF_001037965.1 Bacillus sp. LL01
TTTGCGTCTCCATTGGATCATCATCATAATCAACGACATCATATCCACCTTTGTAATTTCCTTGCAAATCAGGGTGACGATAATCAATCCCTGTATCAATAACAGCCACTTTGACTCCCTTACCGGTTAAGCGCTCCCCGTTCCGGTTGAACATCCCTCTAACTTGGTCGCCTCCAATAAACGGAACACTCCCATCTAGATTCGTCTCATAACTGGCCAGGTGATCAACACGCTCCACCGATTCGACATTCTTTAAAAGATTAAGCTCACCTTTTTTGAGCTCTATTGAAAATCCATTATAGATTCGTTTAAATGTTTTACGCAACTTACCAGAAGGCACTTGCGCCATTACTTCTTTGACTGCCTCATCGACATCTTCTTTTACCGTAACAATGACAACAGTCGTCTCCCATTCGTCCTCAGCTGGTTGCTCCACACTCGGCGGTCGTTCCGGAAACACTGATGACATAGCGTTTACCGACGGGACCACCGATAGTAGCAGCACCAAGCAGCATAACCAGCTCATAAAACGCAAACCGATCTCCTCCCAACTTTGTTGCGTATATGTAGTATGAGTGATTTAAGGGAAATTCATGTATGAAAGACGCGAAAAAGACCTGAGTGCGCGTAGCATTCAGGTCTTAAGATTTCGTTTTTTATTTTGTTCCAAATAAACGGTCACCCGCATCGCCTAGTCCAGGTACGATGTAACCTTTTTCATTAAGTTTTTCATCAAGCGCTGCAAGATAAATATCAACATCTGGATGCTCTTCTTTCACCACTTCAACGCCTTCTGGTGCTGCCACTAGACACATTAACTTAATCGTCTTTGCGCCACGTTTTTTCAAGCTGTTAATCGCTTCTACAGCCGATCCACCAGTTGCAAGCATTGGATCAATTACGATAAATTCACGCTCATTTACATCCGTCGGAAGCTTTACGTAATATTCTACTGGCTTTAATGTTTCTGGGTCACGATATAAACCAACATGTCCCACTTTCGCAGCTGGAATCATCTGAAGGATACCATCAACCATTCCAAGTCCCGCACGTAAAATTGGCACAAGGCCTAACTTTTTACCTGCAATTGTCTTTGATTGCGCTGGTCCAACCGGTGTTTCAATTTCAACATCTTTCAACGGAAGATCTCGTGTAATTTCAAAGGCCATCAATGCAGCAACCTCATCAACTAGCTCACGAAATTCTTTCGTTCMCGTATTTTTGTCACGAATATACGTCAATTTGTGTTGAATTAACGGATGATCAAATACAAACACCTTACTCATCAGCTTCGACTCCTTTTTTATGCGAACAAAAGAGATCTTGATGCAACTTGTAGTCGCTACTCCCTCTTGTCGATTATTGGCCATCTTTTACTCMTTGAAAATTCTACCCAAAAAGCGGCACCCATTCAACCCTGTTCAAGATATTTCAATGATTTTTTTGAGAATAGGCACAACTAGTCCACATTTCTCGTTGACATGAACATTTATTCTGGTAAAAACATCCATTTTATAACAACTTCTCATTCCAAAATGACCTATAGTAATTTTTTATATTTTGCCGCCGTAAAAAGGAAATACCTTCCACAACTTCGACTATCGTATATGGGCAAATAATCAAAAGTGTAGTATATTTAATTGTTTACTCAAAAATTTAAACATAAACATGAAAAAGCCCATCCTAGTTTCATACTAGAATGGGCTTTCTTCATTTTATAGATTTGGATACATTGGGAATTTAGCCGTTAAAGTCGCTACACGTTCACGCACTTCTTCAAGCTTCGCTTCATCCTCAACGTTTTTCAGCGTTAATGCAATTAACGCGCCAATCTCATCCATCGCCTCTCCATCAAGACCACGAGATGTAACAGCTGCTGTTCCAATACGGATACCACTTGTTACAAATGGGCTTTCTGGGTCAAATGGAATTGTGTTTTTATTCGTTGTAATCCCTACTTCATCAAGWGCTTTCTCAGCTACTTTTCCTGTAAGGTTAAGCGAACGTAAGTCTAAAAGGAGCAAGTGATTGTCTGTTCCGCCTGATACAAGGTTTACACCTTCACTTACTAGCTTTTCACCTAAGCGCTTCGCATTTGAGATAACAGCTTCACCGTATATTTTGAAATCAGGTGATAATGCTTCACCAAATGCAACAGCCTTTGCAGAAATAACATGCATCAATGGGCCACCTTGAATTCCAGGGAAGATAGACTTATCAATTTTTTTACCGAACTCTTCTTTACAAAGAATCATTCCACCACGTGGTCCACGTAATGTTTTATGAGTAGTTGTTGTTACAAAGTGAGCATGAGGAACTGGGTTTGGATGTAATCCTGTAGCCACAAGACCTGCAATATGAGCCATATCAACCATTAAATACGCGCCTACTTCATCAGCAATTTCACGGAATTTCTCGAAATCAAGCTCACGCGGATAAGCACTCGCACCAGCTACGATTAATTTTGGCTTATGTTCCTTTGCTAATTCACGGACCACGTCATAATCGACACGATGCGTGTTCTCATCTACACCATACTCAACAAAGTTGTACTGCACTCCACTGAAGTTAACAGGACTTCCGTGAGTTAAGTGACCACCATGAGAAAGGTTCATACCAAGTACTGTGTCACCTTGCTCAAGAATTGTGAAATAAACAGCCATATTCGCTTGTGCACCAGAGTGAGGTTGTACATTCACATACTCTGCACCAAAGATCTCTTTCGCACGATCACGCGCAATGTCTTCTACGATATCAACATACTCACATCCACCATAGTAACGGCGTCCAGGGTATCCCTCTGCATATTTGTTTGTTAAAACAGATCCTTGCGCTTCCATAACCGCTTCACTTACGAAGTTCTCGGATGCAATTAATTCAATTTTGTCGCGCTGACGACCCAATTCAAGTTCAATCGCCTCAAATACTTTTTGGTCTTGCTTCTTTAATGTCTCCATCCTCATTCCCCTTTCAGTTCCTACTCATTCGGCTTTTAGGATTCAAATGTTAAATTCAATTCCATTCTAACACAAGAACGATCTAAATTCCGTACTATTCATTAAAAATAGTTCTGATTATTCATGTTCTTCCGTAACAGCATAGTTCGCTCTAATCCCACCTATCAATTTAGGTCTCGTTTTCGCCACTGTGACATGAGCATGCCCAATTTCTTTAACCTGGCTACGAATCGGCACGGCCACTTCTTTTAAATGCATACCAATAAAGGTATCTCCAATATCAATGCCCGCATCGGCTTTAATCGACTCGACTAAAACAGGATGATCCATTTTAGCATAAGCATGCGTGGCCATCGCCCCTCCTGCTGCACGAACAGGAATCGCTGAAACTGACTCATAGCCTCGTTCACGTGCTGCAGCTCTTTCCAAAACAAGCGCCCGGTTTAAGTGCTCACAACATTGAAAAGCAAGTTGAGCCCCTGTTTCTTTTTGAAATTGAGATAGAGCTTGATAAATGGCATCAGCAATTTCACGCGATCCATTTGATCCAATATGCTCTCCGGCAACTTCACTGGTGCTTGTCCCTATTACCAACAAATGTTCGTTGGTTAATGGCATCATCGCTTGTAGATCGTTCAGTACTTGAGTGAGCTGACTTACAATGTCTTCTTTGTGTACAGCCATCAATTGGCCACTCCTTTTAT
>NZ_LFEL01000228.1:0-3659 GCF_001037965.1 Bacillus sp. LL01
TCTAACTTTTCCCATTTTGCAGTCATAATTCTTTCCCTCCAACTATACACATGTTCGCAATGCGAACGATTTTTATACTGTTCATGATTGACAACCATTCTATTATAACACATCACTATATGTTTTCAAATGAATCTTCCTCAAAGGAAATAATCACTGTGTGAAGTGCGTGTACGCATCAAATACGCTTTCTTCTAACTGTGTAACATCAATCGCTTTTTCTTTAATGGAGTGTTCATCAATTTCATAAAGATCCGCTATTTCTTCAATTGATTTGTCTAAACCTAATCTTTCACTTGCTAGAAAATGATAGACTCCTGCCCAAAAGGATGTATTGTCTGGTTCTGGTGTGAATGGGTACCAAGCAAATAGATGAAGATTCCCAATTTGTTCAGCCATCTCCGCTAAGAGTGGGTCCTCATGTTCTAAATTTTTCTCGAGTTCAGCTCTAACCTTTATTGCAAAGGGTTGATTATTAACCGTTTCCAATTCATTAGGGATTATCGAGATCGTTCTATGAGCTTTTTTGATATGTACTGAATGTTCGCACTGTTTCATATGTAGGATTTCTAACGCAAAACTTCTAAGTAACCAATCTTTACTTGCATCTTCTATGTACATAATTAATGGCTCTAACGCATCATCAAATTGACGTTCCTTCAAATACTGTAATGCCGTCCATTGGTCTTTCACGGAACCCTCGTCTAACTTACTTTTAAGCTTTGTTATCGGGGAAGATGGTTCAGGCACTTCTTCTTCAATATTTGCAAGTAATACCGAATCATCTATCATTTGTCTACTAAAATGAAGAAGTTGATAGAAAGACTCAGCAAATTGCGCCGGTACAGTATTTTCACTTAATACAGCTTCAAGCATATCGACTACTTCTTGATAATGACCAAGTTGAACAAGTAAAGAAATATGTACTTGAAGATTGTCGTAATAATCTCCTATCCCTTCATTAAGGAGGGCACTTGTATGTGTAACGGCCTCTTTCAACCTGCCAAGCTCAACAAGGCTCAACACTTTTCCAAAGCGTACTTGCGGATGGTCTGGTTCATATTGTTCAGCTGTAAGAAAATGCTCATAAGCACTTGTAGCATCTTTCGCTTTCAATGCATCCATACCTTTTTCAATCAAGCGCTTAACAAGACCTGGGTATAAGATAAGATTCGTATCCTTTTTATTTGTTTTTTTGCCGTCCATGGAATCGCTCCACTCTCTTTGACATGTTGCTTACTAGCTTTAACACATTCTGTTTAGTTATTCTTTTCAGTTTATCAGCTTGACACATGAATTACAACGAGAACCATTCATAGCAGTCATTTCTCGTCTTATTTGATATTACTTTTAACCAAAACTTCCTTTTTATTTTACCCTCAATCCCAAAAAAGCTAACCACTAAAAAAAAGAGAGAACATAGATGTCCTCTCCTTTAATTCCTATTACATTTCTTATACTGACTGCCCTACTACTTTTTCTTCATATTTCTTGATTTTCTCATCATACTGAARCGTCAGGCTGATCTCATCCCAACCATTTAAAAGCATCTGCTTCCAATACGGATCGATTGCAAAACTAGTTTCAAAATCTTCAGCCTTAATCGTTTGATTCTCTAAGTCAACTGCTACTTTCAAGGTTTCTTTCTCGCCTTTTTGAAGCAATTGATACACGTATTTCTCATCTAATCGGATCGGCAGCATACCATTTTTCAGGCAGTTATTATAGAAGATATCTGCGAAATTAGGAGCAATGATGACACGAAATCCATAATCATGTAAAGCCCAAGGAGCATGTTCACGCGATGAACCACATCCGAAATTATGACCWGCTACTAGAATAGTTGCTCCTTTAACATGAGGTTGATTAAGTTCAAACCCTTGATTTTCACTGCCATCTGCATTAAAGCGCCAGTCGAAAAATAAAAATTGACCAAAACCTGTACGCTCTACACGTTTTAGAAATTGCTTTGGAATAATTTGATCGGTATCGACATTGACACGATTAAGCGTTGCAACCGTTCCTTCATGTACTTTTATCGGTTCCATTTCGAATCCCCCTTATGATGTCATTGTTTTTTCTTCTTTTATTTGACGAACATCAACAAAATGACCCGCTAATGCTGTTGCTGCAGCCATTTCAGGACTGACCAAATGTGTTCTAGAACCTTTTCCTTGTCTTCCTTCAAAATTGCGGTTGGACGTAGACGCACAGCGTTCACCCTCAGGGACAAAATCAGGATTCATACTTAAGCACATACTACAACCAGATTCACGCCATTCAAAGCCGGCCTCTATAAATAGCTGGTCTAAGCCTTCTTCCTCTGCTTGTTTTTTTACCTTTTGTGAACCTGGTACAACTAAAGCCCGAACCCCACTAGCCACTTTTCTTCCCTTGATCACAGACGCCGCTGCGCGAAGATCGCTTAATCTGGAATTTGTACAGGAACCTATAAAGACATGTTGGACACGTACATCTTGAATCGGTGTACCTGGTTTCAAATCCATATATTCTAGCGCTTGCTCAATCCCACGTTTATCAGCATCCGTCGTAGCTCCCTCCGGTGATGGGACTAATTTTGAAATGCCAATTCCTTGTGATGGGTTCGTTCCCCAAGTAACCATTGGTTCAATTWCACTTGCATCAATCGTAACGGTGCGATCATAAGTCGCTCCTTCATCTGTAGCTAGCGTACTCCAACGCTTTGTCAGCTCAGTAAATGACTCTCCACTAGGGACATATTGACGTCCTTCTAGGTAATCAAACGTTACTTGATCAGGACTAATTAGACCTGCCTTTGCCCCTGCTTCTATTGACATATTACAGATTGTCATTCTTTCTTCCATCGTCATACCACGAATCGCATCACCAGTAAATTCAATAACTGATCCCGTTCCAACGCCTACCCCAAACTTAGCAATGATTGCAAGAATCACATCTTTTGCAGCGATCCCTTTAGCCAATTTTCCTGTTATCTTCACTTCTAAGGTCTTTGGTTTAGATTGCCAAAGCGATTGTGTAGCAAGTACATGCTCAACCTCACTTGTACCAATACCAAATGCCAGCGCCCCAAAAGCACCATGAGTAGAAGTGTGACTATCTCCGCAAACAATCGTTTTCCCTGGTTGTGTGAGTCCAAGTTCTGGACCAATGACATGAACAATTCCATTTTCAGGATGTTCTAGGTCTACCACGTCAATACCAAATTCATCGCAATTTTTTTGTAATGTTTCAATCTGTGTTTTCGCAATTTGGTCGGTAATATTGTACCGATCGACTGTTGGCACATTATGATCCAWTGTTGCAAAGGTTAAATCTGGTCTTCTCACTTTTCGATTGTGGATGCGCAGGCCCTCAAATGCTTGAGGAGATGTCACTTCATGTACCATATGCAAGTCAATATAGAGCAAACTCGGCTTACCTTCCTCTTGTATCACTTCATGTTGATCCCAGATTTTCTCTATAATTGTTTTTGGGGTCATATGATTTCCCTCCCTTTTCGATTAGATCTTTGGATTAAAAGAGGGCAATGGACTRTTTCCACTGCACCCCTCCATTTCTTATACGCGAATAGAGCTAAGTTGCTCGATAACTTCATTTGTCACTGCCTCAGTCGAATGATATTCAACCCCTGCACTTACAAGGTCCGCTGTGCGGAT
>NZ_LFEL01000229.1:0-3638 GCF_001037965.1 Bacillus sp. LL01
CAAGGATGATAAGCTTTTTCTTTCGCTGTGCAGGAATCGTTTTTAAGCGGCCTGCCTGATCAAAAAAGTTCTGAATGACTTTGTACTTCTCAGCATCTTCTACTTTAAATGGATCCACTTCCTTCTCACCTCCAAGACGAGTGATGGCTTCAGCCATTGATTCAAGCTTTTTTTCATCTAAATGAAAATAAATTGTGTTCTTTTCCCGACGTTGATAGACGATGGCAATGTCTCTTAGTTTCGTTAGATGATGAGAGATTGTAGGGGGGGTTAAGCCGAGCTTCCCGGCGATCGCTTGACCATGAAGAGGTCCATCTCTTAAGAGAGCAATGATTTGGATGCGTGTCTTATCCCCGAGCGTTTTGTGGAAGTTCACTAATCGATTTAATTGCATGGCGAAAACTCCTTTAATGTTTATCTAATTAGATGATAATCTAATTAGAAGGATATGGCAATAGGCAAATAACAAAAGGGATGATATGTAATACGACGAATTAAGTAGAAAGGAAGTAGGTGATCGAATGCATCCTCTAACAATTCTAGAATATGGAATAGGAGGGGTGGTGGTAGTTGRTATACTCTTAATTTCACTATTTCTCCCTTATAAATGGAAACGAATTGGATTTATAGTAGTGCTTGTGGTATTTATCTTTTTAATAACATTCTTTTTCGCGAGACCTTATTGGATAGATTGGCAAATCGAGAAACGAACCCTGCTATTAGACAATTATCTAGAAAATCGCTATCCTAGTGAAAACTGGGATATAGGAGCGATTGACCATCGGACCTATCCACAATATCATCCATATCATTTGAGAGTGACATTTGAAGATGAACCTGGTTTTATTTACAATTATCATGTTGATGGAAAAGGAAAAATTCGTCAGAGTGGATATGAAGTGAGTGAAGATAAGACCCATTCAAAAGGGAACTACATAGAAGAAGATGATCATTAAAAGGTGTGTGAACGATKCAACGAGATGAACAACAGCTAATCATGAAAAGTCAGGACGTGTTAAAGGTAACACATGTCTGGTATGCAAGCTATGGGTCAAACATGAACCCTCAGCGTTTTTATTGTTATATTCAAGGTGGAAGACCTGAAGGCTCAACGAAAACAGAAAGAGGATGCCGAGATAAAGAATTACCAACTTCGATGAAGACACTGAAACTGCCTTATGAAGCGTATTTTGCCCATTACTCAGATCGTTGGGGAGGGGCACCGGTATTTATTGATCCTAATAGGGGAGAAAAGCAGACAAATTTTGTCTGCTATTTAATTACGATGGAACAATATTTAGATGTGATGGCACAAGAGAATGGATTGCTAGAAGTAGAAAGTGAAATGTCTCGTTTGGTAAATGACCAAACTGCCACTTTGAATGGTTTATATGGGAAAATGATGAATGTAGGAACGGTGGAAGGCTTCCCGGTCTTCACATTTACCAACCCAAAGAGACCAGTGGTAGAGGCGGAATTCCCACCGTCTATTCCTTATTTACAAACAATTATGAAGGGGTTAAAGGGTCAATGTGGTTTGAATGCAAAGGAAATTGCGGAGTATCTGCTTCATTTAGAAGGGGTATCGCCTGCTTATTCGTATGATGAATTGGTTCAAATAGTTAATAGATTATCAAAATAAAAACGTAGCTGCTTAAGCAGCTACGTTTTTATTTTGAATTCTTATAGAGAATAGGAATCATTCTTATTTAATTATTGACTTTTTCACTTCCTTGTTCATATAATCGTAATAATTACGATTTGAATCAGTAGAAAGGGAGATTMATAGAATATGTATAAAATTACTAGGTATACCTTAATTGTTTTATTGTGCACTCTAGCGCTTGTAGGGTGCTCAACTAATGAAGAAGCAGCGATAGAAAATGAAAGGAAAATTAGTAAGGAAGCAGAAAAATCACTATCATTCCTATTTAGTTTCCCATCCTCCACTCTCGATCCGCATCATGATTGGATGGGAGTTCGTGCTGGAATTGCAGAAACGCTCGTTAAAATCAATGAAGACCTAGAAATTGAGCCATGGTTAGCTAAGTCGTATGAGCAAATAGATGACACTACATGGGAATTTACGATTCATGATCATGTAACGTTTCATGATGGAACAAAAGTAGATGGCGAGGCGGTTAAAGCTTCCTTTGAGCGATTACTTGAAGTGAATGATTCTGTTAATTCGATGTTGAAAATTGAATCAATTGAAGCAGAAGGACAAACTGTCACTTTTCAGACAGAGGAAACCTTCCCTGCCTTCTTATCAGAGCTCGTACATACTAACGCAACTATTGTGAAAGTTGATACCGATGATATGACCGAACAACCAATCGCAACCGGTCCATTTAAAGTTAAATCGTTTACTCCTGAATCAAAGGTTGAATTAGAGCGTTATGAGGAGTATTGGGACGGGGCAGCTAACTTAGACAAGGTAAACATCACTTTTAATTCTGATGCAAATGTTCGCGCATTAAGCTTACAGTCAAATGAGGTAGATATTGCTTATCATTTACCTCCAGAAGCATTAGAGCCAATTGAGAGTAGTGACGACCTACGAGTAGAGTCTGTTCCGAGTTTGCGTGCGCATTTTGTCCTTTATAACCAATCAAAGCCTTTATTGCAGGATCAGAATGTGAGAAAGGCGTTAGACCTTATTACAAATCGTCCTGTGATGGTAGATGAGATTATGAGCGGTCATGCAACAGCTGCAACCGGACCATTTAATCCTGATTTTGCTTTTGCAAGTCAAAATGACCCAGAAGAATATGATCCAGAACAAGCGAAGGAATTACTGGATGATGCTGGTTTTGAGATGAATGAAAATGGCATCCTTGAAAAGGATGGAGAACCATTATCTTTAACGATTGCGACCTATCAAGGGCGTCCGGAGCTACCGTTAATGGCGCAATATTTACAAGCTGAAGCATCAAGCATTGGGATTCAGCTTGATATAGTGACAATTGAGAATATTGATAGTTATTTATTTGAGCAGCAAGATGAGTGGGATCTCGTTACATACAGTAATTTAACAGCACCTAGAGGAGACGGGGGATACTTTTTGAATGTCGCCTACTTACCTGATGGCTCACTGAATCCAGGACAAATCGATATCACTGAATTAAATGAGTTAACCGAACAAATCAATCAAACAATTGATCAAGAGAAACGTGATGATCTACAACAACAAGCTGTAGAGATCATTCAAAAAGAAGTGCCTCAATCGTTCATTTTGCATCCCCATATTATTGTCGGAGTGAATGAACGTGTAACTAATTGGGAGCCTGGTTCTGAAGAATATTATTTAATTACCAATGAGATGGACGTAGAGGAATAAAAAGTGGAAGCATCGATTTTCGGTGCTTTCACTTTTCTACTTCGCTATTAATATGAAAGGAGGGACATTTATTTTATATGGGAACCCTCACCCGCACTCTTTTAAAAGTAGCATTCAATCGATTGTTGCAACTTGTCATCATGATTCTCGTACTCTCATTTATAACGTTTCTATTAATGAAGGTTACACCAGGAGATCCAATTAGGACCATTTTAAAAGTAGATGAGATGGTGACATCGACCACGGATGAAGCCGTTCTTCTTGAAGAGTTTGGCTTTGATCAGCCCATATATATTCA
>NZ_LFEL01000023.1:0-12903 GCF_001037965.1 Bacillus sp. LL01
GATGTTATCGTCAATGACCACCTCTTATCGTCAATGACCACCTCTTTACCTAAGATGCGTCCAATGCTTTCATTCTTTGGATCAGCAATAAAGATTGGGCGGTTATTCCCATCTACTAGGCTATACACTTTGTTGTAAAGAGTAGCGTTGTTCATAGCGAATTTAGCTCCAGTTGCATATCCTCGTTTAAGCATTGCCAATGATTTAGTAAAGTCTGTGTAATCGCCTGTGAGTTCTAAGTTGTTGCTTTCATTCCAGGTAATACCCGTATCAATCCCTGTGCCTTGCCCTTCTCCTGTACCGTTCACTAATGCTTCTGCAATAGCTTCCATAACGCAATTAGTGAGTTCATCGATCATGTACGATTCAAACGCTTGTACCGTCATTTTTTTAGCTGCTGCACTAATGGAGAATACTTTGATTACTTCATACCCACCAAATTGTACGGCTGTTGTTTGTACCTTCTCACTATCAACCGGCGCACCTTCTACGTGCCATTGCGCCTTACTTGAAGGAGTTCCGATCGGTACGCTGATGTTAGTTGGAATGTTGAAGTTTCGCACGTGTCCGATTAGTCCGCCCATTGTACGAGCTTTTTTAATGACTTCGTTTAAAGTAGTTGTTGGTAAGACCGCTGCACTGTTTGTAGTCGTGTTAAATGCATCGGCTCTGCGCTCTGTTTCTTGCTGTTGCATAGCTTGATTAAACGTTCGATTTTCAATGTCTGTAAGCTTTTGCCCTAACATTGTTTTGTAAAAGGCGCTACGGTATTCTGTGCTTTCAAAAATGTTCTCTGTTGGCACTTCTTTCTTTTGGTTGAAGCTCATTCCAGTGATTGGGTTGAAGCTTCCTCCCTGGTTGCCTTGACTGCGCTGTTCTACATTCACTTTTGCTTCCTTCAATCCATCCAATTCAATGTTCAAGCTGCTTACATCAGCATTTGGATCAGTGTCAATAACTTGTCCGATTTCTGCTGCTCTTTTCTCAATGTCAGTTAAAGAATGGTTACGATAATGGTTAAATGCTTCTGCTACTGTTTTAAACTTCATGCGTTTACACGCTCCTTTTTAATAGTTGGTTTACTTTTATTTTTGCTGCTTGTCTTTCCGGGGCTTTGAATGCTTCCAAAGTGCTTTCTATAGCAGACCTGGCTTCAACACTCGTTTGAGGGTATGCCGGAAATGCTACAATGCTGCACTCATAAACTTTTTCAATCTTGCTGATGGTTCTTGTATTCGTCTTTGCGTCAAATCGGCTACCGCCTTCAGGTACTTTAAACGCAAAGCTCATACCGGATAGATCACCACGTTTTACTGCCGTATGAACGCCTTTTCCATCCTCAGTGCTTGGCAATTCTGCTCTTAACGCTAATCCTGCCGAATCTAACGTTAATTGCATGGTTTTTGGTGTTCTTGCAAGAGGAATTTTGTTCATATCGTGGTTATACAGTAAACGAACATCTGTTAAATCAGCATCGTCTAATGCGCCCCTTTCAATGACCTCGATATATTCCCCAAATGGTGCATTTATGGTGGTAGGTTGATCGTAGACAATCGGTCTACCACTTAGAATAAGGCTGCTTTCTCCTACCGGATCGGCAGCTCTTAGTTCTGCTATTCTCAGCTCTTTCATTCTTCATTACCTCCTGGTTGCTTATCGTTCAGTTGATATTGATCGGCTTTGTCTGCATTTACAACGTTTAAAGTCTGTATTCGCTTATCACCGTTTTCAACTGGCGGAAGGTTTAATATTTCTAATGCTTGATTGGCTGTAAATAAGCCATAAGGCATTAATTCTTTAATGATGTTCGTCTTGCTCGTATTACTAGCAAACTGCAATCTATTAGACTCAAACATGATGGAATTACCAAAGGCTTGTTCACGTTCGGTAAATATCTTGTCTGTTAATTCTAAAGAGAACTGTAAGGATAAAGGCTCGATCACACTTTCATAAAAGGACGCCCACTCATCTTCTGAATAGGTACTATTAACAATTTTTTCGCTTATCCCTAGATACTCATATATTTTCTTTTTGACTGAATCCAGCTGTTTATCATCAATGGCTACTGGCTTCAATTCAAGCGGTTCATAATCATATTTGCTATCAATGGCGGCAATCCCACCGTTATTCCCTACAGTTAAGTAATCATTGATAAAAGCTTCTTTTTCTTCTTTGAGCTTTTCCGGGCTTAATACCTGGTTGTATTTTAAAATCCCTCTAATTGTGGCATTAGATTTAATAGAGTTTTCCAAGCCTTCGTTTTGGGTGTGTGCCAGGTCTAATGTTGGCAATATTGCTGTGTTGGTATCTCCTAAAAGATCATTACTGTTAAAAAATCTCCTTGCTACAAATAATTCCGAAAAGGGCAATGTAACCGTCTGACCGTTTGAAAATAGAAAGCGGCAGTAAAGCGTTCCGGTTGGATCAGTAATGTATTCGGCACTTTGAGGAGATAGCGGATAAATAGCAATGAGCATCCCTCTTTCATTCTTTTGCAAGTACCCAAAAGCGTTGTTATACAGGTAATAATGGGTTACTAATTTGTAAATAAGATCATAAGACGTCATATATGGATTAGGTCTTACCTGCAAAATCCGATTCAGATAATGATCCCCTGTTTTACGCCTATTTTCTGAAGCTATTAAATGCTTACCTTTGAGCTTTGCGGCATTTCTTGCGATGGCGTCAACTGCTGCCCTGTAAATATCACTCTCATACGCATTTCCGCTAAACGGAGTAAATACGGCAGCACCACCACTCATTATTTCAGCTCGTTCGGTTTGCTGTGGTTCCTTCTTCCGGTTAAAAATACGTTCAAAGAATCCAGCCATGTCATCACCATCTTTCGTCTTCCCATCGTTTTTTTCTGCCTGTGGCTATTTCGTATTCTTGAATCAATTCTGTAAGATCGTGACGGTTCACTTGGATCTCTTCATCAAGACAATTTTTTTCTAACTCCTCTTTCAATCGTTCCAGCACCTTTTCCACCTTAATTCCTCCTATAAAATCGCTTCTCCAATAATGGTAATTGTGCGGTTCTGCTCATCATCGTTTGTAAGGCTTTTTATGGAGTATGTGACGCCTTTATATTGAACCCTCATTCGAGCTGATAGCCCTGGCATGTAACGAATGATAAAACGTGATACCCCGACATTTCCTGCAATGGTGGCAGAATTAAATTCCCTACCTTGCATCGTTCTTATGTCCGCCCAAGCTTCTGTTATCGGTACGAGCGTAGTTCCTGGATAAGGCCCAGGGTTTGGTTTTTCTTCTACAATAGAAATACGTTTGTTGAAATTTAGTCCCCTAAATCTCTGGTTATTGTTGTTACTCATGGTTTCACCTCACATTTTTGCAAGTACAAAACATAAGTTAGCGCTCCGGGTTTATTAACGATTTTTTCAACCGCTCGGTCTTTAAGGTCATAGCGCATACCATTTGATTTAAACCCATGCTGCACGATACTGTTTAATACAAAAATCAGCTCTTGCTGCTCTAAATGAACAGAAGATAACTTTTCTTCTGTATTAATATCAATCATTAAAAGTTCCATATTTTTTCACCTCTTTTAATGCAAGTTGCACCTAGATTCTTTTTCCTTCTCTAACTTAATAAGTGTTTTACCGTAATTCTTGATTAGTCTACTTTCAAAATTACGCTCGATTATTGCCACTTCAATATTGTTGAGACAATATTGGATTGCGTTGTCTAACTCTTTCTCGGACATATCCGAAAAAGGATGGCGCTTAAGATAACTTTTATCCAAATTAATCACCCTCTAGTTTTCATCCACTCTTCAAATTCATCAGCATTATCCGGATCGCCACCTAAAGCCAGGAATTTGTTAAGTGCTATTTCATGATCTCTAGGATCTACAGAAGACACAGACTTAATTGCCGCAACTTGATTTAGGTACTTTTCAAAGTTACTTTCTCTAAACAACGTAGACGGCTGTAAGTATTTCGACATTTCCTCATTACTCAGCCATTCTTGGCACTTAGTATCAATGACTTGTATGAAATCCTCGAGCGTTCTACCTTCGTTAAACCTAGCCTTGATTAGCTTTTGATTAGATGCGCTTTTAGGACTGAATCTTTTGCCGGTCTTTTCGTTTAAGTGTTTGATAATTTCGGAAAAAGGAGTATTATCTTTTTCTTTTTCATTCTCTTCATTCTTTACATTCTTGTTAGTTGTTAGTTGCTTGTTAGTTGCTTGTTGGTTGCCTGTGAGTTTGTTTGTTAGCTCACTATCTGAACCTTGATAAACACCCCAGTTTATAAGGGTTATAAGCCTGTTTTTGTTTGTTGATTTGTTTGTTAGGAACTTGTACTTTTCAAAGCGCTTAAGTGATGTCCTTACATTCTGTACAGAGATACCTTTTCCGCACTTATGAGCAATCGATTCAAGGCTTGTTATAAACTGACCTGGCTTTATTTCATAAATCTCTCCTTTCCATTCCCACTGCTTGCCCTGGTGGTTTGCCATCATCAAAAGAGTAATTAAAATCGTCTTTTGTTCCGGCGTTGACTCTAACCAAATAGGTTTATCTAGGAGATCACGATGTAACTTAATCCACCCTTGCTGCATATCACCTCACCTGCTTTATTAAGTAAACTTACCTCTTTGTAAATCGAGATTTACACTACGTCCAAAAAAAATTTGCTGTGAATCAATATTTAAAACTTCGTAGATTTTCATTACAGTAGAAAATTTAGGATCAGTATTTCCGTTCTCTATATCAGTAATAGTAACGCGGCTCAATCCTGTTCTTCTAGCTAATTCAGAAATAGGCATACCTCTTTCCAGTCTATGCTTTTTCACAATATCCGAAATCAAGGTTTACACCCCCTTGAACACATTGTAAACTATGACTTGCGTTTATGTCAATCACGATTTACAATATAATTATAATTAAATACCAGGGGTGATACTTTTGAAAGACCTTGCTCAATATTTAAAAGAATTAAGAGGAAAGAAATCAATAAGAAAAGTAAGCCAAGAAATAGGGATCAGTCATACTTATTTAAGCACTTTAGAAAGAGGATTCGACCCACGCACAAAAAAAGAACGCAAACCAACTCCCGATGTGCTAAGAAAATTATCAAACTACTACAACGTTCCGTATATTGCTTTAATGGACATGGCTGGATATGTAGATTCTGAAGGAGCTGTTCAAGTTGATTCCTTTTTTGATTTAATGGGCATACCGCCTAGAGAAATAGAGAAATCGAAAAAAGAAGGTACTATAATTGGTGTTGGATCTAGTGGACTTGAGCATATAAAAGCGAATAATAATAAAACATTCGATATTTACTCCATTTTAAAAATGAACGCAGATGTATTCTTCAAAGATAAAGAGTTGAATCAAGAGGATAAAGAATTTTTAATCACATTGCTTGAAAGAACATTTAACAAATAAAAGCATGGATCTCCACACCAGGAGTTATCCATGCTTTTTTATTTCTAATAAATTAACTAAAGTAGCAAAAGCTTTATTTCTCAAATAAGCATATTGGTTGCTACTAATCCCTAGATTTTGATAAACATATTGATCAGTAATGTAATCACTATCGTTCACCAGGTACCGAGACTTAATAATATCTTGTTGCAGCTGATCTAATTGATTAACTGCTGCGTCCATCTCCTGGATCAGCAACGTTGTTCCCATATCTCTCGAATCTAAATACTTTGCTAGTCTATATTTATTAAATTCATCCAGTAACAATTGCTTCAAGCAGATTCACCCACCTTATTAAGGTCATATTGGCTATATTTAAAGCTTTTCAATAGTCATTAATACTTTTAGTCTAGTAATAACTAAAACTCTCATATGGAGCTCGTAGACCACTTATAGTAGATTCCGAATTTAAGGAACGTACTAATTTCACTTACCTTATTATTATAGTATGTGAAATATTATTTGTAGCAAGTGAAGAGAACAAACCTGAACTATTGTACACTTGTCTATTTTACAGTTGGACAAAAATGTCCGTTACGCATATTGGTTTCTTTTTTTTAGGAAATCAATATATCTTTATTTCTTTTACTTTCTTTTCTTTTCTTTTGTGTACTTATTGCAAGCGGAAACCCTAGTTAATGTAAGCAATAACTCATGAGCACCCCTGCCGCACTTTCGCTTGCCTTTGCCCTGTCCTCGGGCCGAGGCTTTGTCCTCCACCAGTAAACAACTACCTTGCCATAATCCTCTTTAATCTTTTTTATCTTAATTTTGCTTTAAGCCTTGACTTGGTTTCAGTTTTTTCATAGGCAATGCGAGAGGTTGGAAACGGCTGGAAACAGAGTTTACCCCTATACACAGTCAAAACTAAATAACTAGTTAAGCTGCATATAGAAGTAAAGTGTTATATTTTATGGCTCACAGGCGTAGCTGTCAGCTGGTATCCGTATGTATAACCCTTCCCGACTTCCGATCTCTCGACCGTTTCAAGCTTTCTATATACAAAATCGCCCCTGTATATCGGTTAGTCAAAAAAAGATTAACCAATGCTTGAAAACCCTAACACCGTAGTGCTAACGATTACCGCCCGAACCTTTTGCTTTCGCTGGATGTTCGCTCCTAGACCACCACGCGGTAGGAAGGTACTCCGCTTTTATGTAGTGCGCTAGAGTTATTGCATCGGCTCCAGCTGACCTGTTCAAGTTTTGTTTTTCAACGTGTGTTAGGCATTCCACGTTGCAGAAAACAAAAAAGCATACTCCATCAACCTGTAAAATTACAAGGTTAAACAGAATATGCCAAAACAAGACTATTGAAATCCAATAGTAAACGAGTTAAAATAAACATAATCATTTAACCTGTTGTGAGAGAACAGGCTGAAAGTCATTTCCGTTAGAGGTCGGCAAACCCCTAACAATATGGAAATGGCTTTTTTATTTGTCCGATCTATTAAGTTACTGACAATTTTAACTCTAATATTCTATTAATTCAATACAAGCTTTTAAAATTGGGGTTAAGAAGCTGACCTTTCCCCTTTTCCTTTTACGATCACATCAAACATTTTAAGATGGATATCTTGAGCTTCTTGAGCCGCTTTGCTGTATTCATTGGTTGTGTAGTGCATAAGCTCGGACAAGACTCTGATCTTCGTGAAAATCTCTTCAAAGTACGCTCTTTCTTCCCCTTTCTGTTGGGCTGTGTGCATATCTTCTCTTAGATGTCCTAATAAAGTATTAATATCCTCAAGAGTTTGAGCACCACCATTTATACACATCATACGATCGTCCAATTCCCAAGTAAGTTCTCTTAAATTAGCCATGCTGACACACTCCTTTTTCTCTATGATTACTCCTACAGTAATTAATATTAGTATAATTACTCCTGTAGTAATTTGTCAATGAAAATATAGAAAAAAATTACCTCTAAATGGTATAATATTACTTGTATATTACATTGGAGGAGATCAGTATGACTATTCGCATTCATATTTCAGAACTATTAGGGAAGCGTAAAATGACGCAAAAACAACTAGCAGATTTAACAGACATTAGACCGGCTACTGTATCTGCTCTTTATCATGAAACTGTCAAACGGATTGAAGTTGAACAGATTAATAGACTGTGTGAAGTATTAGAATGTCAGCCAGGGGATTTAATGACTTTTATACCTAAAGAAAACTGAATACGATATTCAGTTTACATAATTCATCTTGTCGGAACCAAATCTAAACCCCTTGAGACATAAGCGTTTCAAGGGGTTGTTTTTTATTTATGCGTCGTTCAATATTCGCTTTTTTATACAATGCTGATGTATCAAGGGTTTCAAGATCAACTCAAAATTGAGAAGAAGTATCTTCTTGCATAAAATCCTGTATATTTTTCTTAACACGTTTGACGAAAATCTAATGGATTTTAGCACTCACTCGATAGAGTGTATAAGTGCGCCCTCCTGGATTACTTCCCGAACAAACGAGCAAAGAATCCTCTTTTTTGTTTGCTCTCTTCTTCTGCTTGCTTTGCAGCTGCTATCAGTTGTTTCGTCTCCTGGACTTCACGTAAAGATTGAGTGACTGCATCGTTTCGTTCTCCAAGACGCTTGTCTATGTATTCTTGTTGTTGGTCCATTTTTTTCATAAGAGCTTGAAGAAGTTCATTTTGCTTCTCTACCGTTTTCTTTAGTTCTGTTATATCGTTGTTATGGCGCTTCTGTAACGATTGATCCTCTGTAACGTCAACCCGCACGTTTTCGCTTGTATGTGCTTTTACTACGGCTTCTGCTGACCGTTGTAGCGTCATATTGGGTGCGTTTTTAGTTGTTATAAATCGTTGTAGTATGGTGATATCATCATTAGCATAAGCGCGGTGCCCCCGAGCGCTCTTATAAAACTTATGACCGGCATTCTCCAGTTCAATGCAATACTTTCTCAAGGTGGACTCCTTAATTTTAAGAAGTGTGGCTGTTTCCCCTGCTGTACGTAGTATTTGAGTGTTGTTTGTATCATTCGTCATAACGCTACCTCGCTGACATATCGCTGTTATTTGTTACTGTGCATTATAACGAATCAAATCATTTTTAGATACGAAAACAAGCGTTCTAAAAAATACACTTGCACCCCTGTATGCAGCGACAACAATAGGGGTGCATTTGCTTAGATGAGCATCCATAAAAGAATAATAGCTCCAAGAGTAGCATAAATCCGTTCTCTTTCTTCATCTGAAAACCATCGTTCCTTCACCCTATATGATTTATAACTCCCTGGGATCCGCACTAACTTAATCGCTCTATCCGAAAGTAATCTTGATTCCTCCGTTCTCGTGAACCTTCCTAATTCGTCCCTGGTCCTGTGGCTGACGTCTAATTTCTTCTTTAGTTCGTCTGACTTCCTGTTCGCCATTGACGTCCCTACCTCCTTTCTCTTGTTGTGGGGTCTGCTCCAGCCATAGACGGTGGTCTGATGCGCTCCATAAAGGGGAGGGAAGAGGGACGTCACCTCTCATGTAAGGACGTAACATTTCATGAAAGAGATTAGAATGAGCAGCGTTAAAGAGTGCAGCACGCATAATTTGGTTGCGATCTAATGTAGTTGCTTGAAAAAGAGCGTCTACATATTGCTTATATACATCTGCATAACGAACGGTAGGTCTATACATTTTGAGTGCTACCTTTGTCATTTAGTAATTGAATAATAGCGTGACGTCCCTCTGGTGTCAGATAGATGTTATAGTTCCCCTCTGCTAACTTTTTTGCTAATTCCTGCGCTATCTCTTTTGTCATAATCGATCTCCTCCTCTTGGTGAGTGACGCCTTGCCGACGTCCTTGATAAAGCTTATTGGAGACCGCTTGTCCGATATTCACATTTTCTAATAAAAAAATCACAAGTGTGTGATTAAAAGACAAATAAATGGTTAATCCTTGTGATACTTGATTAAAGTAGGAGGTTGGTTTTATGTTCGGACTAGGAAAGCAGCGTTCGAGGTTCGGTAAGTTCTTGGATAAAAACAGGATCATGCAAGAGGAAGTAGCAAAAGAAAGTGGTGTGAATCGTAATACCATTAGCAGATTGACTAAATCAGACGATAATAGACCGAGCATGAAGAATGGTTCTAAGATTATTAAAACGTTGCGTAAGGAAGGATATAATGTTGATTATGATGACTTTTGGGAAGTTTAAGGGTAACCCAAAATTGGGTTACCCTTTCATTTTTGAAAAGCAAAAAACTATTACTCTAAAATGAGCAATAGCTTATTATTATACTGCTTGAGAAACGCGCTACGTTGCATTTACTTTTTATTTTATGGGCATCTGTATTATAAGGCTCTTAAATATTCCTCGTAATGCTCGAACAACCCCACATATGCATCTAACATTGAAGCCGTTCCATCTATCCGCATTTTAGCAGCTTGATTTTTGACTGGTACAATATTTCCGTTTCGATCCGTTTCAACCCCTGTATTAGTTAGGCACCATTTAAGAATAGGATGGTTATTGTAATTGATTTTTTTAGCTTGTAGATCTGCTCCCATATTCTGCATAGGTAAGCTTAATGTTCTAGCTCCTTGAATACACCTAACCATCTTAAAGCCATGCTGCTCCATTTCCTCAACCCAATACCTGGCTGAATAGTTATCGTAATAAATCCATAAAGGCGCAACACCGTACGTGTTAAGCATTTCTAGGAACCAGGCTGTAATATCACTATAATTGATTGTATTGCCGTTACATAGCCTTAATAAGCCTTGCTCATGCCATTTATCATAAGGTATCTTATCGATCTCTACGCGCTGTTCAAAGCTTTCTTTCGGCAGCCAATACATTTGATGAACATACCGCTTTTCAGTCTCTTTATCGACAAATAGAAGAGTGGCGCAACTTAAATCGGTTGTTATGCTTAAATCAGCTCCACCTATAGCGTAACTATTTCTAAATTGTTCTAAGTCAAACGTTTCATCATTGTTTATATCATCAAATGTAAGCCAAGCACTATTGACCGTATTTCTAATATTAAAATCCTTTACTAAGATTCCATTTAGATCGGCAGGATTATTTAATGCTTTGGCTACTTTTCGTTCGATATCATCTTTCTTTTTCATGGTTCCAAGAGCAGGGTTTGCTTTTTGCCATGCGTCCGGATCAGTCCATTCTTTCTTATCGTCTAGCTCGTACAAAATCGGCAGAAAATTATCATCTTGAAAGTTACCATCTACCACGTTGCACGAATACTCATACATATCATCAAACACGCCACCTCTAACCGTCCCTGCTGTTGTAATCATAATGAGTATAGGCTCACGCCTTGCCGATTGACTTTGTTTCATTACCTCATACAAATTACGATCCAATATACTATGCAGCTCATCGATTACGACAAGGTAACTATTTAATCCATCCAGTGTGTTACTGGTCTTACCTAATGGCATAAACTTTGACATGGTATGGTGAAAATAAAGGTCACTTTTACGTTTTCTAATATGCTTTGAAAGGTATGGGCTTTGTTTGATCATGTTATGAGCTTCATCGAATAGAATCTTCGCTTGATCCTTCTTACTGGCTATACTATAAATTTCCGCACCGCCTTCATTATCGGCAATGAACATATATAGAGCAATTCCTGCCAACATGGTACTTTTCCCATTTTTACGAGCTACATAAAACATGCTTTCTTTATAACGTCTCAATCCAGTATCTTTATCAACAAATCCGAATAAAGCAGCTATATAGGCTTTTTGAAAAAGTTCTAATTTGACCGGTTTCCCTGCCCATTCGCCTTTACTATGCTTACAAAAACGCTCTATGAATTGTATAGGGCGTTCCGCTTTTGCTTCGTCAAAGATATATTGACCTGGATTATTAATGTCATCTATTAATCTTTTATATTGCTTGTATACACGTTTAGAAACCGTTATACGATCTTCATTGATCTCTTTCCAGTATTCTTCTACATAGTTCAATTCACTTCCCCCCTAAAAAGCTCATTAAGGGGTCATTGTGGCTTTCTTCGTCTGATTGGGGTAATAGGTCAATTAATTGTTTATAAAGCAAGCTGTAACGCTGTATCGTTGTATTATAAGCTTTCAAAGCAGGGTGTTCTCTTAAAAATTCTTGTTTACCTTGCCTAAACATCGATACGGCTCCTTCTTCTTCTACTTGGGCCTTTAATGTATTTAATGTATTTTGCATGAAGACCAACTCATTGTATAAGCCCTGGGCAATTGGTTGACGATCTTTAGGTATCTGTTTTAATAACGTTTTAACTTTCCTCATCTCGGCTGAAATGGTTGGTTTCTTTTTGGAAGTCGTCATAAATTCACCTTCTTTTTTGATCTATTATTAATCCCTCCCCTTATAGAGGAACCTATGGAGGGGAAAAGAAAGCCCCCTGCACCGGTTCCCAAGCGCATTTTCAAAAATTTTTTTCGGGGGGTTCCTTTTTTTTCAGGTTGCCGTTGCTATCGAAAGACAATCCTTCCATACAAACGTTACTTCTATGGTGCTCAAGGTTGTGACACGTTTGACACAACGCTTCTAAGTTCATCCAGTTTAAAGTAATGGTAGGATCACTTATGTTGTCCGGTGTAATGTATTCCTTGTGGTGACATATCGTCGCTATACCTCCACACCGTTCACATACATAGTTCTTGCTTTGCATGAATCCTATACGGCAGCTGATCCATTCCTTACTTGTATAAAAAGCTTTTGCATAGTCATGAGCCATAGTCTTTACGTGCTCCTGGCTAATGCGGTTAGAGCTGCTAGTAAGTTATCAATGGTACGCTTTAACCTCTCGCTGTCTTGACCTTGCGGATCAAACCATAATTGTAAGATGAATCTAGCAACCGTTGCAGCTAACGGATGTACCGGATCATCTTCCCATGACCTACCTGTCGTTGTTTCCAAGTAAGATGGAATGGACTCAAGAAGAGGAATAATAATAGGGTCATTGTGTGCGCCGTCTACTCTTAATGTTTCTCGTGCTTCTTGTATATCAATTAACAATGGTGGTTCCTCCTTTTTAAAAAAGGGATACCAGCGTTATCACTGATACCCCTTGATGGTTTGCTTATACTCCTGCTGGCGCTGATAGTTTGACGAATGCTTCTTTTACTAATGGCTTTGTATCAGCAATAGCCATAGCTCGGTAATCGATCAACCCACTCTTAAAGCTGCTCTCTCTTGAAACTTCAATCATTAACCCTTGTGGCATGTTGTAACCCATGTAATTAAAGTTTCCTAGAATGATAGTGTCATCAGCGATGTTATCGTCAATGACCACCTCTTTACCTAAGATGCGTCCAATGCTTTCATTCTTTGGATCAGCAATAAAGATTGGGCGGTTATTCCCATCTACTAGGCTATACACTTTGTTGTAAAGAGTAGCGTTGTTCATAGCGAATTTAGCTCCAGTTGCATATCCTCGTTTAAGCATTGCCAATGATTTAGTAAAGT
>NZ_LFEL01000230.1:0-3618 GCF_001037965.1 Bacillus sp. LL01
CGGGGACTTTCATGAGGATTGCATGAATATTATTATGAACGACTTGATTGAACTGATGGATCCACGCTATATCGAGGTTTGGGGCAAATTCACTACCACCTGCCGCAAAGCCAAAACCCACTTTAGATACTGGCATAATGACACTTCCATCAGGCGTTTCAACTGGATCCCCGATAATCGTGTTCACATCCACCATCTCTTTAAGATTTTCCATAGCAGTCTTCATTAGTCCTTGAATTGGATGATCAGACATAACATTTCCTCCTTAACCTCTTACATATTTCGATTTCGCCCAGCTTTATGGTCTTGTGTCCATTTAGGTCGACGCTTCCAATGCATAACGATCAAAAGACCTACAAAAATAGCATGCCCGATACGAAAAGTAAACATGCAAGAAAAATATGTATGTGAGACCACTGATTGAAAATGTGGCGTCACTGAAAGATTTGGCATCTTATGCATTTTGACGTGATTGCCCACTAAACCGACAATCGATCCCTTTAGTGACCAAACCATCCCTGCAACAGACCCTGTAAATGCAGCATCCCCCACTCCTACCTCTGAGTACCAGTCGAACTTATAAAAATGAATATGACGAAGAAACCGACGAACAATACTGTTTAACCCTACAATATGTCTGATCCATCGCTCTGCTWAATGGATATCATGAATAATGGTTTGGATCGTTATTTTCTTATCTTTTTTACTCTTAGATCCAGCTATGTTTTCTTCTTCCTCTACGATAATAGCTGGTGAATCATCATTTAGTTTAATAAGTGGAGCCTCGAATGCATAAACACGCATCCACCAAAGATAGACATCTACCTTTAATAAGTCATCGTCATTATTATGTTTATAGGTCATCTCTATTTTTATTTTTGTAACTAAAAGAATAATGAAAAACACGAGTAAAATGCCAAGTATAATGAGTAACCAAGTCATCATGAACTCCCTTTGTGGAAATAGTTGATTATTATAGGGTTTCCTGCCAAATAAAAAATAAACCTGCTATATACATAGTCAGGTTTATCTCTCACTTACCGTTCATGAATAACATAAGAATTGGCAATCATATCATGTAACCCTTGCTTTTTTGAGGTGAAAGCAATCGTAATATACAGGATATACAATAGGCTAAAGGATTGGTGGAGRATTCTCCCTACTCCTTCACGAAATAAAACGTCTTTCCAACTAAGTAATGTCCCTTCYATTGTAACGACTCGCAGACCAAAAACCATTTTACCAATCGTTGCCCCGTAATATTTTGTCATCAGTGCGAAATAAGCAAAGAAGAATAGAGCCGAAACGATAAAATCAACTACTCCATACATCGCACCCAAAGTATAGCGGATATCTGTTAGATTTAAAATGGGTCCGAGAAGTAACCAACGAAGCGATAAAAGCATAAGACTATCTAAAGTAAAAGCCCATAACCTCATCCAAAAGCCCGCATAATAATGGTCTAGCTCTTTTTCTACTTCAGCATGTTGTACAGGTTCTTCTTGTATCGGTCGTTCTTGCCTTTGCTTTCTCTGTTGGAGTAAGCGAGCTCTTCTAGGACGAGACCCACGGTTAATTATTCCTTGTTCCAATGTGATCCCTCCTATTCTGTATATAAGTACTTCAATGTTGGGGCACGACGTTCAGTTAACAATTGCTCTAGACCAGCTAACTCATTATTAGAAGAAAGTAATTGAGACATCGACATTGAAAATAAATTGAACAATCCTGTGTCTGCTTCATATTTAATTACACTATAATCAGCACCTAAATCTGCTTTCATCACGGAAACCGTATCGTCTAAACTCCCAAGCTCATCAACTAAATCAAGCTCTAATGCTTGTTTTCCGCTGTAAATTCTACCATCAGCAAGTTCACGTACCTCGCTCTCAGACATGTCACGACCTTCAGAAATAATACGAACAAACTCATCATAAGATTCGTCTATTAAAGACTGTAAAATTTCTCGATCTCCATCCGTCATTTCACGGGTTGCTGACATAATATCCTTGTACTCACCACTTTTAATTGTATTAAATGTGATGCCGTAATTCTCAGCAAGTTCAGCAATATTAATGGATTCCATAATAACCCCTAGAGAACCAGTAATCGTTTGCGGGCTGGCAACAATTTTATCTGCAGGTGCTGCTATGTAATATCCTCCTGAAGCTGCCATGCTCCCCATTGAAATATAAATAGGGGTATTATACTCTTCTTTCGCTTCAAGGATTTTCTCGTGAATCTCTGCACTTTCAACAACACCGCCACCTGGTGTGTTGACTCGTATTATAATCCCCTCAACAGATGAATCTTTCGCTGCATGCTCAATTTGAGATAAGAAAGCTTTATGTCTGTATCCTTGAGCATCAAAAATACTAACAGCATCCCCCGTATCTTGAATCACGCCATTTAATTCAAGRACAACAATAGATCCCCCAGCGTCTTCTCCTTGTTCAATGACTCTCTCGGCCCAACCATGTTCACTTGCTCCAAACATTTGTTCAAAGTCCGAACCAGCTTGAGAGGTTGCAACATTTACTCCTACAGCTGCTACCACTAACATGAGCGCTGCAATTAGTGCTAACCATCGTTTTCGACTCATTTCTACACTCCTCTATGTAATTTAGTTACTTCCCGAATACATTTTGATTCTTTTCCTAAACAAAGGTTATGATAACATAGAACACTGTAAAATTTCATATCTAAAGGGATAGATTTCCTCAAAAGAACCATTTTGATTTCAGAAAGGATGTTTATAATGATTTCACGGAAAAACCTTTACTTCTTTTACAAACAAACACCGAACATGCAAGAAATAGTCACCCCATTAAAAGATCTCGCAGAAGAAAATGGTTTTCATCTTGTCCATACGATAGACGAAGCAAATATTATTGTCAGTGTTGGTGGAGATAATGCATTCTTACAAGCAACACGAAAAACTGGATTCAGAGACGACTGTCTCTACATTGGTGTCAATACAGATCAACTTGGATTCTATACCGATTTTACTATTAGTGATCAAAAGCGTATGATTCAGGCGATGAAAAATGATGAAGTAGAGGTCCGTCGCTACCCTGTTCTTGAGGTTASAATCGATAATGAGAAACCTATTTTTTGTTTAAATGAATGCTCCATACGGTCAAACGTCATTAAAACGTTTGTTATTGATGTAGTGATTGATGAGTTTCCTTTTGAAACATTTAGAGGAGATGGAATGATTGTCTCTACACCTACTGGTAGTACCGCATATAATAAGTCTGTAAGAGGCGCAGTCATTGATCCAACCTTACCTTCAATGCAAGTGAGTGAACTCGCTTCTTTAAATAATAATCAATACCGTACGCTTGGAACCTCTTTTGTGCTTGGCCCTAACCGGACACTTCTTTTAAAAGTCGTACAAGACGGCAATGACCACCCTATTATCGGTGCTGATAATGAAGCATTGAGCATTCGCCATGCTAAACAAATCAGCATCAAGCTCGCCGATCGTCATATAAAAGTATTGAAACTAAAGACCAATTCCTTTTGGCAAAAAGTTCAGCGCAATTTTTTATAAGCTAAAAAGCAGAGCTTTTTACTCTGCTTTTATCACTTCTTCATTACGGTTATACATAACCG
>NZ_LFEL01000231.1:0-3610 GCF_001037965.1 Bacillus sp. LL01
CTACTTGAGTAAACATTTGCTTCACATTTCGCTTTGCTATCCACCAACGCATCGCTCGTTTGGCAAAAGGAAAGTAAGAGGCATAAATAAATCGTCTTTTTACCCGCTTTAAGTAACCAGAACTTGATAACAAAATAATAGAAGAAATTAAGCTTGGCTTCGTTCTCGCTGTATATAAGGCCACTTGGCCTCCCATTGAATGACCTACAACCGTGACATTTTTTAATTGAAGCAACTCCATTAATGAGATGACAAGGTCTGCATAACTTTGAAAGGAATAACAAAACTTCCCTTGCTTCCCACTCCTCCCAAACCCTGGTAGATCCATACAAAGAACTTCATAATGCTTGGTGAGAAAAGGAATCAAGTAACGAAAACTATAGCTAGAAGAAACAAATCCATGAATAAAGACTAATGTACCTCGCTTTTCTTTTCGTGCAAAATACCGTTCGTAATATAGATCCGTCTCCTTTAAATACACAACCGATTTCAAAAAATGTTCCCTTTTCATATCCCATCCCTCATCTTAATTAATATTAATCTTTGTGTTGTTTCACTCGCTTTTAAAACGTAATATAGTAGGTATATTGACCTGCGACGTGTCATTTACAAAGGGGGACCACTAGTTGTCTGTTTATAAAATTTCGTAAAGAATGTAGGGATCTATTATCTGTTCGGCTCTCTAATAGCAGTTATCGGCGTAGGCGTTGTATTAATCCCAACGACCCTTTCTTTAGAAGCACGGGATATTCTTCCTTTAGGGGTTGTTGTCTTCCTTTCTTTTTTAACGATGATCTCTATCGAGTTTTATTTTTTTAGACGTCATACGAAGCCTATCAAGCATATTTTCTTAACTGAAAAGCCTACATTTCCAGAATTGAAAGCAGCCTATTATCAGATTCATCGTTTCCCTAAATTGACTGGGTATGGCATTAGTGTGCCTGCGATCTTACTTACGATCTTTTTTTTTGAAATTGAGCTACTTCATATCCCTTATGAATACATTTTATATGGGTTAGTTTGTGCAACCTTAATTGCTGGTATGCACGCTATGATTGAGTACTATCATACATCTAGTGTCATTTTCCCACTTTTAGATCATGTTCAACTAGAAGCGCTCCAACGGTATAACCAAGAACTCACATTAGAAGGGGAAAAAGTAGTTTCTTTAAAAACAAAATTTCAATTAAGCGCATTGTTATTTGGCGCCTTCCCTTTACTTCTTTTTAGCTTGGCTACACAGATGCGCCTTAGCCAAAGAGAAGCCTTACTGATCGAGATCTATTGGATTTGGTCTATGCTTGTTTTACTAGTAGGGTGCGGATTATCTTTGTATGGGGCAAGACTTTTGTTTTCGATTGTGCAACAGCCTTTAAATCAACTGCATTCGAAAATGAAACAAGTCTAGGAGGGTTGCTTTACTGTCCGGGCATCCGATTATTACTCAGATGAATTCTCACAAACCATTCACGGATTTAATCATATGGTGAAAGGACTTGAATTAAGGGAGAATGTGAACAATCAATTATATGAAAGCTTCTTTGAAACGTTAGCGACAACTCTTGATGCAAGAGACTCCTATACTGCTGGACACTCGCTCCGTTTAGCTGAATATGCCGTTCAAATAGGTAAGAAAGCAAGCTTGGACGCACATCAGCTTTTAATTCTTAGAAAAACAGGCCTTCTACATGACATTGGAAAGATTGGTGTCCCTGATCATAAAGGATGGACGCTTGACGAAAGAAGAGTTTAAAGTCATCCAACAGCATCCCGGTCTAGGAGAAGATATTTCTCCATCAATTCAACCGGCTGAATTGATGGAGAAACTAATACCTGGAGTACGTTCTCATCACGAGAGAATATATGGAAAAGGGTATCCTGATCAATTAGTTGATCATCAAATCCCTTTATACGGGAAAATTTTAGCTGTAGCAGATGCTTATGATGCGATGACTTCAGACCGCCCTTATCGCATGGGTATGACCAAAGAAAAGGCCTTAACGATTCTACAAGATGGAAAAGGGACTCAATGGGATGCCCAGTTTGTTGACTACTTCTGTGAGTGGTTGATAGATGAACACCAAGTAGAAGTTTCATCTCTTTTCACACATTCATAAAACAGAAAAAGAAAAACCTACTAAGCGTAGGTTTTTCCTGTCTTAATATTCACTTAAGTCATAAGGTGTCTCTTGGTATACATAGTAGTTAAGCCAGTTGGAAAAAAGTAAATTCGAATGTGCACGCCACCTTAGTTTTGGCGCAGCCTCTGCATTATTTTGTGGAAAATAATTTTCAGGCAAAGAGATATCAAGACCTCTTTCTACATCTCGTCTATACTCATCTTCTAATGTACATGTATCATATTCAGAGTGACCTGTTACAAAGATTTGTTTGCCATTTTTAGCTGCCACTAAATAAACGCCCGCCTCTTTTGACATACTTAAGATATCAAGGTCAGGGACCTTTTCGATCTCATCAGGAAGAACGGCTGTGTGTCTGGAGTGGGGAGCTAAAAATTCATCATCAAAGCCACGCATTAACTTTACATTTGGTTGTTCAATACTATGGGTAAAAACGCCAAACAATTTCTGCTCCAGCTCGTACTTTCTTACACCATAATGATGATACAAGCCAGCTTGTGCACCCCAACAAATATGTAGAGTGGATGTAACGTTTGTCACGCTCCAATCCATAATCCGCTTGAGTTCATCCCAGTAATTAACTTGTTCAAATTCAAGCTTCTCAATTGGTGCACCTGTGATAATCATTCCATCAAATTTCTTTGACTGAATCTCTTCAAACGTTTTATAAAATGAACGAAGATGCTCTTGTGGTGTATTTTTTGAAACATGGGTATCTGGATATAAAAACGATACATCTACTTGCAGGGGCGTGTTCCCCAACAATCGTAATAATTGTGTTTCGGTCGTCTCTTTAATCGGCATCAAATTCAATATGATAATTTTCAATGGTCTGATATCCTGCGAGTAGGCACGGCTCTCATCCATWACAAAAATGTTCTCAGCGTTCAGTACTTCTTTTGCAGGTAGGTGATCTGGAATCTTGATAGGCATAGATCTCGGCGCTCCTTTTCTTTAATCACTAAATGATAAAGAGATATCCTTCATTACAATAAACTGTTAAACTAAAATTATAACGATTGTTTTAAATTATCACAAAATTCAATGTTAATCAATCATTTAAGGAGATGTTAGAGGATGAAAATTCGAATTGAGTGGATCTACCGTATACCTAAAGGAAATCGCAACTTTTTCATGCAGTCAGAGTTTATGACTCTTAAGGACGTTCTCCTTCTATCATCCGACTTAGAAAAGAGTGGACGATTAAAATCAATTGAGTACTTCGATCAACAAGATCGTAGTTGGACAAAGAAAGAACTAGATAAACTATCGAAAATCCATGAGACGGAACCACAAGATGTCAGTGTCTATGTAGATGGTGGTTACGATAAAAATACGAAATTAGCTGGATTGGGTATTGTCATTTATTTTACCCAACATCAGAAAAAATGGCGAATCCGTCGAAATGAACAAATTGAATACATAACAGATAACAACGAAGCAGAGCTTGCGGCGATGCATGTAGCGAT
>NZ_LFEL01000232.1:0-3558 GCF_001037965.1 Bacillus sp. LL01
AATATTTTGCAACATCTCTCATCTTCATTTAAATTCCACCTTCGACTATGTAACCGGTTACATTTATCTTAAATGTCTTTGTTATAATTGTCAATATATTCTTAATTTTAAATATAATTTGATGTGATAGTCTCCCTCTCTCCTTATCCTTCAACAATCAACTCTCTCATCTGATTCGTTGCTTTAACTGACGTGATATATGTCTCGCCTGCAGAAGCACCATCATCAACGGCTCTTTTGTAAATGAGAGGAACGCATCTCATTCACTTCACCCAGGCGAGTCAGAGACATCAACCCGAATTTCTGCTAATTGACATATCGAAAAAAACCGATATATAATAAGAACTATGGAACCAATCGATGTATTTAAAGCGTTATCAAACAAAACTAGACTTAACATTTTACAGTGGCTGAAAGAACCAGAGAAGCACTTTCCTAAACAAGGCGCTCACCTGCCAAAGGAGGTAAGCTATAAAGAGGGAGTATGTGTAGGGGACATTCAAGAAAAAGCCGAAGCTTCTCAATCTACGGTATCTCACTACTTAAACATGATGCAAAAAGCTGGTCTTCTTGAATCTGTTCGTTATGGTCAGTGGACCTACTATCGAAGAAATGAAGAAGCCATTCGTCAGTTTGCTGAATATTTTAAAACAGAAGTCTGAGTTGGTTGATTTCTGTTTTTTTATACAATGACATATCGATTATTCTAGATATCTGAAAATAAAGAACTGGAGGAATTCATAAATGCGTTACATCTCATATCTATTAGCGTTATTAGCAGGGGCAGCGCTTAGTTTTGAAGGAGCTATTTACGGTGAATTAGGGAATACGATAGGAAAGCTCGAAACAAGTTTTTATAACTTCTTTGTGGGTTCAATCATCCTCGGATTATTATGGCTTTTCTTTGGGAAAGGTAAACTTTCCTATGCCGTTGAAGCACCTAAATGGACACTACTTGGTGGGCTCTTGGGGGTTGTTTATTTAACATCTATTGTGATTAGTGTTCCATTTGTTGGTGTCGGAATCACTATGGTTGCAGTCATTATTGGTCAATTAGTAATGAGTATGGTGATTGAACATTATGGTTGGCTTGGAAGTAATAAATTTAGAATCAATAAAGAAAAAATAGCAGCGATTATCTCAATGATTATTGCACTTGCTTTAGTTTACTAGGAGGTCTAAGAATGGGTATATTAATGATTTTATTCACCTTTTTAGGTGGTCTCACATTAAGCGCACAGTCAGCTATTAATGGTACATTCAGTCGTAAAGCAGGAACAATCGAAACGACCCTTTTAACGTTTCTAACGGGAACCATGTTTCTCGCCATTTTTATTCTCTTTTTTGGTAATGGAAATGTGTTTGCCATTTTAGAGGTACCTAAATGGCAGTTAAGCGCCGTATTTTTAGGGGTAGTGTTTTTACTTTTTATTATCGCCGCTGTTCCTAAAATTGGGGTTATTGCAACCAATATTACCGTTATCATTGGTCAGCTTGTCATCGGCATTGTGATTGACAATTTCGGCTGGTTCAATAGTTTAGTCATTCCTTTAGATATGAAACGTTCTTTTGCATTACTATTTATGATGATTGCTCTTTATTTTATCTATAAAGGAAATAAACGTGCCAGCGAAGAAGTCTCTGCTTAATATAGTAAAACAATCTCAAAACGCTGCAATCGTTAAAAATAAGATTGCAGCATTTTCTATTTAATAGAATACCGATACCGATGATGATAGATTCCCCTCTACTCTATCCTTCCACCAATCAACTCTCTCACCTGATACCTTGATTCAAACACCCAACTAGAATCGCACCACTTACGAAGAGTAGAGCTAGTAACCTTCTATTCAATTCAATACCCTGCTTCTTCATTTGCATGATCCAATGTTCACCTTTTTTGCTATTCACCTAGAATTCATCTCTATTAATTATATAGTAAGTATATCTTTTTTAGGAGAGTTCGAAGCTGACATGTTTCAGCTCGGATTCTCGCCAATACATACTTAACTAGGAAGTAGGCTTTAAATGAATGGACATAATGAAAAAGATGGTGTTGTATTTGCCGTTCTCTCTTATATCATGTGGGGACTCACGCCAATTTATTGGAAACTAACACAGCATCTATCTTCCGGAGAAATTTTAGCGCAGCGTGTGATCTGGTCGTTTGTTTTTATGCTGGTGCTCTTAGCTTGTTTAAAGAAATGGACGATCTACCTTGAATTTGTAAAAGAAATCGTCCATAAACCCAAATTATTTTGGTCCCTTTTTCTTGCTTCTGTTCTTATTAGTTCAAACTGGGGGATCTTTATGTGGGCTGTGATGGAGGGCAAGATCTTTGAAGCAAGTCTTGGTCAATACATCAATCCACTAACGAGCATGTTAATTGGGGTCATCTTCTTAAAGGAACGGTTGACTGGCTCACAAGTTCTTGCCTTTGTGTTAGCTGGAATGGGGGTTCTTACGTTAACCCTATATTACGGGGTGATTCCTTGGATCTCACTTAGTCTCGCTCTCACCTTTGGATTTTATGGCTTAGCAAAGAAAATGATCAAAGCAGATACAACGACCGGATTAGCTCTTGAAACAATGGTCGTTTCTCCCATTGTACTCATCTATTTACTCTACATGATGACTCAATCTAACATCCAATTCTTTGATTCCTTTTCAACAAGTTTACTCCTAATGGGAAGTGGAATCGTCACCATTTTACCGCTTTTATTTTTTACGATGAGTGCCAAAAAGGTCACCCTCTTGATGCTCGGGATTCTGCAATACATCTCGCCCACGATTGCTTTAATCGYAGGGGTGTTTCTCTACAACGAAACCCTATCCCCTGCCCATCTTATCGCCTTTCTATTCATCTGGTCGGCCCTTGCCGTCTATACCATTTCCTCGGTAAAAAAGCGAGGTCAAACAAGTGTGGAACCGATAAAAAAAGAAAAAAGAGCGTAAGAAAAGCGATGCTGATCAAGCATCGCTTTTGATGTTCATTGTAGCCACAAGAATGTACCATCTCTACCATGTTTTTTACCAGTGGATTTGTATATGTATAACCGGAATAGTTACACATGTAACGATTAAAAAAGAGAGGCTGTTTCGAAACCTTATTTCCCACTCAAATGTTCAAGGGTCTCAATAATTCAATTAGAAATTTTTATGGTATAAGGATAAAATAGAAACCCGACTGTAATGAGCATGTAAAGTCGGGTAAGGGATCGGTTATCCTGTTAGTCTATTAGTGAAAGGCGGTTAAATTACATGGATATGTTACAAGGAATGAACCATGCACTACATTATATTGAAGAAAATTTAGCTAGCACTATTGATTTAAAGGAAGTAGCGAATAGAGCCTACTGCTCTGAGTATCATTTCAAGCGTCTATTTACCCTTTTATCAGGTATCACTATATCTGAGTACATTCGCAGAAGACGACTTACTTTGGCTGCTCTAGAATTGAAGGACATTAAAGTTAAAGTAATTGATATTGCTATGAAATATGGCTATCAATCTCCTGATGCCTTTTCACGAGCTTTTCAAAATTATCATGGAGTAACT
>NZ_LFEL01000233.1:0-3528 GCF_001037965.1 Bacillus sp. LL01
TTTGCAGGTGGGGCAAGCGTTATTCATGCCAAGTAGGATCACAAATAAACGATTTGTTCAAACGGGCGGATACGACTCAACGGTACTAACAACAGATCTTGACCAATTAACGGAAGCCTATCCTTTCATCAGAAGACGTGTGATTGGAACGAGTGTCATGGGAAAGCCAATTGAAGAAATACGTATTGGGAATGGGTCAAAAAGAGTTCATTTTAATGGCTCTTTTCATGCTCATGAATGGATTACTACGCCAGTTTTAGTCGAATTTATCAATGATTATGCATTAGCCTTAACAAATCAGACGCCCATCCGTGGCTTGTCTATGTTGCCTTATTACAATGATGTAGAATTATCGATTGTACCGATGGTGAACCCTGATGGAGTGGATTTAGTGATTAATGGTTTACCAACTTCAGAGCCTTACCGAAGCGAAGTACTTGAGATCAATGGTGGTAGCACCGATTTCTCTGGTTGGAGAGCAAAYATTATAGGGGTTGATTTAAACAATCAATACCCTGCTAAGTGGGAACAAGAAGCAAGCTTAAAGCCCAGCCAACCATCACCGAGAGACTACCCAGGGAGAGCCCCTTTAACAGAACCTGAGGCGATCGCGATCGCGCGTCTTACACTCGATAGTGATTTTAGCCGTGTTCTAGCCTTTCATACACAGGGGCAAGTTATTTTTTGGGGATTTGAAGGGTTAGAGCCTCCAGAATCGGAGGTGATTGTTAATGAGTTTGCCCGAGTTAGTGGATTTAGGCCGATTCAATATACAGACAGCTATGCAGGGTACAAAGATTGGTTTATTAAACAATGGAAAAGGCCAGGATTTACTGTAGAGCTTGGTCTCGGAACAAATCCTTTACCTTTTTCAGATTACCCTCAGATTTATGAGGATGCAGTAGGTATTATGCTTGCCTCCATGTATATGTAGACCACCAAAATGATCAGACCTGTAGTGTTCTGATCATTTTTTATTATTTTATTATTCATATTAGTGAAAATCTTATTTTTGCGCTATCATAGATAATAGATTATTTCGTTTAGCTAACAAACTTAGTTGGGGTGTCGATTAATGAGAAAGGTTTTTTCCTATTTAAAACCATATCGTTTTCCGATGTGGATAGCCATCATATTAATGCTAGTAGAACTCACCGTTGAACTTTTTCATCCATTACTTTTAGCGAGAATCATTGATGAAGGAGTTATGACAGGTGATTTTGATATGGTTGTACGTTGGGGATTGATCATGGTAGGAATGTCGTTTCTTGCTTTTTTATCAGGGGTAATTAATTCATTTTATGCGGCTCATGTATCTCAAAGTACAGGATTTGATCTGCGTCACAGTATGTATAGTCGGGTGCAATCTTTTGCTTTTTCGAAACTGCAAAAGTTTGAAACTTCGTCTTTAATAACGAGGATGACCAATGATGTCACACAAGTTCAGAACACTATTTTTATGAGTTTGCGCATCATGATGAGAGCGCCGCTTTTAGTCATTGGTGGAACGATTATGGCGTTACTGGTCAATGTGAAGCTCGCGTTATTTCTAGTGGTAACGATTCCTGTTCTTATCTTCTTTTTAGTCTGGATGATGAAAAAGGGTGGAAAAATGTTCCGAGATGTTCAAGCTAAGCTTGATCAAGTAAATCATGTCATGCGTGAAAATTTAAAAGGAATTCGAATTATAAAGGCATTTGTTAGAAGAAAGCATGAAGGAGGACGTTTTAAAAAAGAAAATGAAGGATTAAAGGATGGAACCATTCAAGCGTTAAGATGGATGGAGATCACAATGCCGATTCTTTTACTATTAATGAACGGAGCGATCATTGGTGTACTCTGGTTCGGTGCAATTGATGTTGGAGCAAATCAAGCACAGGTAGGAGAAGTTGTGGCAATTATTAACTATGCAACAAGAATCACGTCGGCACTTACTGTCTTTTCAATGATTATCATTGTATTCTCAAGAGCTAGAGCCTCTGCAAGCCGTATTGCAGAAGTACTTGAAACCGATATTGGGATGGAAGATGGAGAGGTGGCGGAGGCTGATACTAAGAATGACATTCATCTTCATTTTGAAAATGTGTCGTTCCGTTACCCAAATGCTCATCAGAATGTCATACAAAATCTTACGTTCTCCGTAAATAAGGGTGAAACGATTGCGATACTTGGTGCAACTGGGTCAGGGAAGTCCACCTTATTTCAATTAATTCCAAGGCTTTATGATGTTGGCACTGGTTCTGTATTAGTGGGCGGGGAAGATGTAAGGGAATGGAATATGAAAAAGCTGCGTAAAATGATTGGATATGTACCCCAGGAGTCGCTTCTATTCTCTGGCTCAATTAAAGAGAATTTGAGTTGGGGGCGGGAGGACGTTACGGAAGAAGAGATAGTAGTAGCCGCAAAAGCTGCTCAGATTCATGACACAATCGAAGCACTCCCTAAACAATATGAAACGAAGATCGGTCAAAAGGGTGTAAATTTATCTGGCGGTCAAAAGCAAAGATTATCGATTGCCCGAGCGCTTATTCGCTATCCGCGTATCTTGTTGCTTGATGATAGTACGAGTGCCTTAGATATGCGAACAGAGAAGAAGTTTTTACGTGCATTAGAGGCTTACTCATGTACGACCCTTGTTATTACGCAAAAGTTAAAAACAGCGATGGAAGCTGACCGGATCATCATACTAGATGAGGGGGAATTGCTTGCTGTCGGCACACATGAAGAATTAGTCAAACAGTCTTCCCTTTATCAGCAAATTGCTCAGTCACAGCTTGGAAAGGAGACGATCAATCATGCTTGATCCCCTCACACGTCCTTTTCGGTATAAACCAATTGACTGGAAAATGAGTGAACCAAAATCAAAAAGCAAGAAAAAGGAACGAGCGAGAGATTGGTCTGGAACGTTAAAGAGATTGTGGACATACTTATCGATTTATAAAATGAAATTGATTCTTGTCGTCCTTATGGTCATTGCAAGTTCGGCTTTAAGTCTCCTTGGACCTTTTCTTGTGGGAATCTCAATTGATCAATTTATCGTCACGAATGAAATGAACGGTCTAGTCGGAATGCTCCTTTTTTTAGTCCTCATTTATATAGGGTATTCTGTTAGCATATGCTTGCAAAATTATTGGATGGTAGACATCGCTCAAAAGTCCGTCTACGAAATTCGTTCGCATCTTTTTACGCACCTTCAGAAGCTGCCGATACCTTTTTTTGATCAACGTCAACATGGGGAACTAATGAGTAGAGTAACGAATGATATGGAAAACGTTAGTTCTACGTTAAATAGTTCTGTTATTCAAATACTCTCGAGCATATTAACGTTTGTTGGTATCTTAGTTGTGATGATTTACTTGASTCCATTAATGACTATTCTTACTTTAACAATCATTCCAGTCATGGTATTTGGTCTAAAATGGATAACAAAACGAACAAGTATCTTCTTTAAGGAGCAACAACAAAACATTGGTGAAGTAAATGGTTTTATCGAAGAAACCGTTTCGGGTCAATCGATAGTCAAGGTGT
>NZ_LFEL01000234.1:0-3527 GCF_001037965.1 Bacillus sp. LL01
AACAAGAGAGCTGACGGATGGTGCGAGTCAGCCAGAAGGATATGATGAACTCGCCTTTTAGTTTTGAGAATGAAAAGTAAAGTAGTTCTCAACGGGTCACGTCCGTTAATTGTGCTGAGCGAACAAGTCAAAAGGCTTGTTAATTTGGGTGGTACCGCGGGAATTATACAACTCTCGTCCCTGACAATCTTGTTAGGGGCGGGAGTTTTTTGTTGATCTCATATTTATCCTGGCGAACATAATGATTAGCTCAAAGTCAATGTCAATGAACGATCAGATACTAAAGGAGGAAAAGAGTATGTCGTTTTCACACTTAAACATTGAAAAGAAATGGCAAGATCATTGGGAAGAGAACAAAACGTTTCGCACGACTGAGGATGCCGATAAGCCAAAGTTCTATGCATTAGATATGTTTCCATTCCCGTCAGGTGCAGGCCTTCATGTTGGTCACCCGGAAGGATACACGGCAACAGATATTTTATCTCGAATGAAACGCATGCAAGGCTACAATGTTCTTCATCCGATGGGGTGGGATGCTTTTGGATTACCAGCTGAACAATATGCCCTTGATACTGGGAATGATCCTGCTGAATTTACGTTGAAAAACATTGATACGTTCCGCCGTCAAATTAAAGCTTTAGGGTTCTCCTATGATTGGGAGCGTGAAGTAAACACAATTGATCCAGATTATTATAAGTGGACGCAGTGGATCTTCTTAAAGCTTTATGAAAAAGACCTTGCTTACATTGATGAAGTAGCGGTGAACTGGTGTCCGGCACTTGGTACGGTTCTAGCCAATGAAGAAGTAATCGATGGAAAAAGTGAGCGCGGAGGTCACCCCGTAGAACGTCGTCCGATGAAGCAATGGATGTTAAAGATTACAGCTTATGCAGATCGTTTACTTGAAGACCTTGATGAGCTTGATTGGTCTGAGAGCATTAAAGATATGCAGCGTAACTGGATTGGTCGTTCTGAAGGAGCAGAAGTTACATTTAAAGTAGATGGTCATGATGCAGAGAAAGTAGATGTGTTCACGACTCGACCAGATACATTATTTGGTGCAACTTATATGGTATTAGCACCTGAACATAAGCTAGTGGACGTTATTACCACTGCTGAGCAGCAAAAAGATGTAGAAGCATATAAAAAACAAGTTGCTTTAAAAAGTGATCTTGAACGTACAGAGCTTTCAAAAGAGAAAACAGGAGTTTTTACAGGAGCATTTGCTGTGAATCCTGCAAATGGTAGCCGAATTCCAATTTGGATTGCCGATTATGTACTTGTAAGCTATGGTACAGGAGCGATTATGGCGGTGCCAGCTCATGATGAACGCGATTATGAATTCGCGAAAACATTTGACCTAGACATTGTTGAAGTAGTGGCAGGCGGTGAGGTTGAGAAGGAAGCGTACACAGGTGATGGTGAACATGTTAATTCTGATTTCCTTAATGGTTTAGGTAAAGAAGCAGCCATTACAAACATGATTGAATGGCTTGAAGCAAATCAATATGGAAAGAAAAAAGTAACCTATCGTTTACGTGACTGGTTGTTCAGTCGTCAACGTTACTGGGGAGAGCCTATCCCAATGATTCACTGGGAAGACGATTCAATGACTGCAGTTCCTGAGGAAGAGTTACCTTTAATGCTTCCAAAAATGGAGGAAATCAAACCTTCAGATACAGGAGAATCACCACTTGCTAACAATAAAGAATGGTTACATGTAACCGATCCTAAAACAGGGATGAAAGGTAGACGCGAAACAAATACGATGCCGAACTGGGCAGGTAGTTGCTGGTATTACCTACGTTACATTGATCCAAACAACAGTGAGGCTTTAGCAGATCCAGAAAAGCTAAAGGATTGGTTACCTGTTGATATTTACATTGGGGGAGCAGAGCATGCGGTGCTTCACCTGTTATATGCACGCTTTTGGCATAAATTCCTTTATGACCTTGGAGTTGTCCCAACGAAAGAGCCGTTCCAGAAGCTATACAACCAAGGGATGATTCTTGGGGAAAACAATGAAAAGATGAGTAAATCAAAAGGAAATGTCGTCAATCCTGATGATATCGTTCAAAGCCATGGTGCCGATACATTACGTCTTTATGAAATGTTCATGGGGCCGCTAGATGCATCGATTGCATGGTCGACGAACGGCTTAGACGGAGCTCGTAGGTTCCTAGATCGTATTTGGCGTTTATTTATCGATGAGAACACAAATGAACTAAATCCAGCTATTAAAGAGGTAAAAGGATCAGATGAATTCATCCGTACGTACCATCAAACGGTGAAAAAAGTTACAGATGACTTTGCTGGATTACGTTTCAATGTAGGTATTTCTCAAATGATGGTATTTATGAATGATGCGTATAAACAAGAAGAACTTCCACGCGAGTTGATGGAAGGCTTCGTGAAGCTACTAGCACCACTAGCGCCACATATCGCAGAAGAGCTTTGGGAGAAGTTTGGTCATAATGAAACGATCACCTATGCAGAATGGCCAACTTATGAAGAAGCACTACTTGTTGAAAACGAAGTGGAAGTAGTTGTTCAAATTAATGGAAAAGTCCGTGCGAAACTTGTTATTCCAGCTGATGCTACACGTGAGCAAATGGAAGAGATCGCAAAGAATGACGAAAAAGTTCAAGCAGCAATCGGTGATAAAACAATAAGAAAAATCATCGCAGTCCCAGGAAAACTAGTCAACATCGTAGTAGGGTAATAAGAAAGGCTGAAGGCTTCGTTTAGCAAAGTGAAGCCACAGATGACCTGAACGCTGAAGCTAGCCAGAAAAGCGGAGGCGACTGTTTTAAATTATAAAAAAGAGTGCTGGCGTAAAAGCTAGCACTCTTTTTTATGCTTGTCGGAAATGAATGAACATTCAATCACATGAATGTATCCACATCAACCCGTAGATAAAGAAAGCGTTATCAACAAATTATCAGAAAATACTAACAGGTTGTGCATAACATGTGGATAGAAAACTAGTTATGCACAACCTGCGGCGTTTAAATTTGATTATTATTGGTTTATTAAGGAGGTTTAACTGTGGAAATGTGTATAACTTGATAATATCTTTATTTTTGAGATACTAATTCCCCAGCGGATTTCCCTGCCGTATAACCTGTTGAGAAAGCACAAGTAATGTTATACCCCCCTGTATAACCATGTATATCAAGGACTTCTCCGCAAAAAAAGAGCCCCGCTTTCTTTTTCGATTGCATCGTTTTAGGTTCAACTTCTTTTACAGACACCCCGCCACCTGTTACAAAGGCTTTTTCAATTGATAAAGTCCCATTCGCTTGAAAGGAAAAGGATTTGCAAAAGCTAGCAACATCACGGATTCGATCATGCGAAAAAGTGTTGGCAGGTTGTGTACCATCAAGTTCTAGTTGATCTAGCATAAATAATAAAAAGCGTTCAGGAACAAAACCTTTTAATAAGTTCTTTAGTGATTTTTTAGGTTCTTCTTTTACTCGTTTAATTAGATCCTGATAGAGTAACTCTTGATGGGTAGTAGGAAAAAG
>NZ_LFEL01000235.1:0-3520 GCF_001037965.1 Bacillus sp. LL01
GCACTATTATCTAGTTCTGTTGGTTGAAGTGGGACTCCTACAACCATCATTTCTGTACGACTGATTTCTCCGTCTTCTTGAAAAGGAAAGTCACCTTCCGTTGCAACTACTTGCTCTCCGTTAAAAACTTCACTCAATGTTGGATTAGTCATAAATAGTTGCGCATAAATGTCATCATTAGAGGCATTATTCGTTCCCCAAACCTTCGTTCCCTCTACAAAAATGAGCGCATGTGTTTCAAAGGATGAACCATATTGAGAGATGGTTCTAAGASCATCGTCTTGTTCATCGTACCCATCAAAAATTGCTGCAATCATATTGGCATGATTCACTAGTTGTGATTCTGCTTCGTTCWCATGAAAACGTTCAAATGATTGAAGAAGCAAGACCATCAAAATCGTTAAAACAACCGAAACAAGTAATAATATCGTAAACCATAGCTTTCCTACTACGCTTCGCCACAACATTATTCTTTCTGTGCCTCAAACTTGTATCCAACTCCCCATACAGTTGAAATCATTGCCGCTGCTTCAGGAGAAATACGGTTTAATTTTTCACGCAATCTTTTAATATGAGTGTCAACTGTTCTAAGATCTCCAAAGAAATCATAATTCCATACATCTTTTAACAGTTGTTCACGTGAAAAGACCTTATCCGGAGATTGGGCTAAGTAATGAAGCAATTCATACTCTTTAGGTGTTAAACTAATTTCATCACCATCTACAGATACGCGGTGAGCATCATTATCAATTGTTAAATGTTGAAAGACAAGAACATCTTTAGTTTGAGTATCCGTTTGTAAAAATTTCGTTGTAGAAGAGCGTCGTAAAAGAGCTTTTACCCGTAATACTACTTCTCGGGGGCTAAATGGCTTAACTATATAATCGTCTGTTCCGACTTCAAATCCTTGTACTCGATTTGCTTCTTCTCCTTTAGCTGTTAACATCATCACTGGGGTCGCTTTTGTCTTACGCAATTCTTGACATACTTCAATCCCGTCCATACCAGGCATCATAATATCAAGCAAGATCAGGTCATAATCCACCTCAAGCGCCAAGCTTAAAGCTTGTTCACCATTTTCAGCTTCTTCCACTTCATATTGCTCTCTTTCCAAATACATCTTCAGGAGCCTACGAATACGATCCTCATCATCAACTACTAAAATCTTTGCTTCTTTTTCCATATGTATGAAACCTCCTATTATGTAAATAAGATTCATTCCTTTAAGTGTAGCATGACCAATGATAAAAAATAAAATATCATGTTTTAAATAAGTAAACATAAAGAAAGACCCTCGCAAATCAACGAGGGTCTAAATCGCTTATGCGTATGAATGCAAGCCTGCAATGACCAAGTTAACGAAAACGAGGTTAAACATAATAATTGCAAATCCAATCACACATAACCAAGCTGAACGCTCTCCTTGCCATCCTTTTGATAAGCGAAGATGTAGATACGCTGCATAAAATAAAAATGTGACTAGAGCCCATACTTCTTTAGGGTCCCAACCCCAGAAACGAGACCAAGCAATTTGTGCCCAAATCATCGCAAAAATCAATCCACCTAGTGCGAATATTGGGAAACCGATAGCAATTGCACGATAGCTCACTTCGTCAACGGCTTGAGGACTAACACCTTTTAATAATGGTTGTATGGCCCCACCAAGACGCTTACGTAAAATCAATCGGAGGCCCACATATAAAATGAGACYTGAGATTAATGACCAGATCACGGTATTTAAGTCGTTACTACGAATGATGGCTGGTGCATTAAAAAATGGCTCCATCCTATTTTCAGTGATTAATTCACCTTCATTTGGTCCTACAAGAGGTGGAAGATTATATTCCATTTGTGTTTCTACATCTTGTTCATTCACATAATTGAATGTAGCTTCATAATTCATCGCATTAAAAAGATACCCGATTAAAATAAAGCCTACTAAACTAATTAGAGAATACATGACAAATTCAAAAGCACGTGTTCGTTTGTTTGCTTTAGTAAAATCTAATGTACGGACAAGATACACTAGACCAGCAGCCATACCAATTGATAAAACACCTTGCCCTAGGGCAACTGTGATAACGTGAATCGTTAACCAACTACTTTGAAGAGCTGGAATCAATGGTTCTACTTCTCTTGGAAATAATGATGCATAGGCTACAATCAACATAACGATTGGTAAAGTAAACATCCCCAGGACATTTGAGCGATAAATTGCATAAATAACATTAAAGGCCAGCCCAATAGCAATCCCAAGGAAGGTCATATATTCAAACATGTTACTAACCGGAGCATGTCCTGCATGAACCCATCTTGTAATAAAGTAAGCTATCGCAAATAAGGAAGCTCCAACAGATAATAAATATCCAATGAATCCCCATTTATTCCCAGTCATTTCTCCTGCCTTGTCACGCCATTTTCTACCGGTTACTRAAACAGCAAAGGTAATAGTCGCGGAAAGATAGAGGAAAAAGGCAACGTATAATAAATTTCCGCTTAAAGCTGCCATTTTTTACCCTCCCTGCTAATCTTCGTTCTTATTAGTTTGATTTGCTTCTTCTACTTCTTTCTCTTTTTCCTCAACTTGATCAAGAGGAGACATTAGTTGAGTTTCTTTAATTGCTTCATCAATGTCTTTACGCAATGTTAACCAGTTCTTGTTAGTGYGACCAGCAATCCATACCTCACCATTAATTCGTTGAACCCATACACGGCGATGCGCCCAATATGATCCTTGAATTAAACCGATCATAAATATAACTCCACCTGCAATAAGTATTGGCAAAGTACGGTCTTTCCTTACACCGAGAGCCGTTACATTATTTGTTTCCACATCAACAAAGGTCATTTTATAATCATTTTCACCAAGTGGTTCAAGGTTTTGACGAATACCTACAAAACTGACTTCTCCCTCAAGTGTATCTGGTGTAATCATTTCAAAAATGAATACTGGATTATCTGGTATTTTCGAACGAGTTGAAGGCACGTTATCATTATTTAAGAAATAATCAGGGAAGTAATCACGAATGATTACCTCATGCCCATCACCTAAATCATAGCTCGGCTCAGGATCATACAGATCAATATCCATTCGACCGAAAGTATCTCCGGTTTCTTTATTTTCAAGTGTGAAACTCATTGTTTTTAATTCATTTAGCTTATAATCAAGTTGATAGAAATTAAACCCATCATGGCTCATTGGGAAGTTCACCCGAATTGGGTGTTCAGCAACTTCTACTAACTCTCCAAGATCCCCTACCGTATCAGCATCCGTTCGCTCATATAACCYTGCATCCGTTTGGAAATTTTTAACAACCGGACTTCCTGAACGCTCGATAGCTTCACCGAATGTTTCATCATTTTCATCATAAAACTCTAATAGGAATCGATCATTTTCAATATAATATTGTCCATCCGTTCCAGGAACAACTACCTGATCTCCTTCACGGATCCACACATGCTCATCGATGTACATTCCAGGAAAATAGCGAAGCATACACCCAATTAAAAATAAGATAAG
>NZ_LFEL01000236.1:0-3513 GCF_001037965.1 Bacillus sp. LL01
GCGGGCATTCTTTTTGATAAAGGACTTGTCGAGACATTTCGAGAAACCATTGCGCTCTATCCAGTCGGTTTAACCGTAAAGTTAAATGATGGTCGCCTGGCGATAGTGATTAGGCAAAATAAACAAATGAGTACCAGACCTGTGATTCGTGTATTTAGCGAAAATGGACGAACACYTAAACTAACGTATGATATCGACTTAATGGAGTATATGGATACGACTATTATTGAAACGGAAACAACATTAGCAACTGCAAATTAAAAGGGGATGAGCGAGAGTGAAACAGTATCTTACGCTATGTGAGCATGTACTCAATGAAGGGGAAGAAAAGTCAGATCGAACAGGAACAGGCACAATTAGTACCTTTGGTTATCAAATGCGATTTGATTTAGGAGATGGTTTTCCTGCTCTTACAACAAAGAAACTACATCTACGTTCCATCATCCATGAGCTTTTATGGTTTTTAAAGGGTGAGACCAATATTGCTTACTTAAAAGAAAACAATGTGCGTATTTGGAACGAGTGGGCAGACGAATCTGGAGACCTTGGTCCTGTATACGGTAAACAGTGGCGTTCATGGGAAGGCGCAAATGGGAAAGTAATAGACCAAATTTCAGAAGTGGTGGAGCAGATCAAAACGAATCCTGACTCCAGAAGATTGATTGTGAGTGCTTGGAATCCTGCTGAAATTGATGAGATGGCACTTGCACCATGTCATTGCTTGTTTCAATTTTACGTAAATGATGGCAAGTTATCATGTCAGCTCTATCAACGTAGTGCTGATATCTTCCTTGGTGTTCCATTTAATATTGCTTCCTATGCTCTTCTAACGATGATGATCGCTCAAGTAACAGACCTTGAGCCTGGTGAGTTTGTTCATACATTTGGAGATGCACATATTTATTCGAACCATATGGAACAAGTGAAGCTACAGCTTACAAGAGAGCCAAGATCACTTCCGAAAATGAAAATAAATAAAGAAGTTACATCTATTTTCGACTTTACCATCGATGACTTTGAGCTTACTGAATATGATCCTCATCCACATATCAAAGGTGAGGTATCTGTATGATCTCCTATATCGTCGCAATGGATAAAGAACGGACAATCGGACGAGAAAATGACTTGCCATGGCATTTGCCAGCAGACTTAGCTCATTTTAAACGAGTCACATCAGGGCATACGATTGTGATGGGACGCAAAACGTATGAATCAATTGGACGACCACTCCCTAAACGTCGAAACGTGATTCTTACTAGAAATACAGCATATACAGCTGATGGCTGCGACGTTGTTCATCAAGYCGCTGATGTTGTGAAACTTGCCAATGAAGAGGACGAATACTTCATTATTGGTGGAGCTGAGCTCTTTACGTTATTTTGGGATGAGGTCGATCGTTTATACGTTACCCATATTGATGAAACATTTGATGGTGATACGTTCTTTCCTGAAATTAAGGAAAAAGAATGGAAACTTCTCTCAGCAGATGAAGGCATTGTAGATGAAAAGAACCGTTACCCACATACTTTCTGTGTATATGAGAGAAAAAAGTAATCGCTCGTAAAGAAATACAAGTCAAATTGTCCACCCCCTTTGCATATACATTAGGCAAAGGGGGTTTTCAACGTGAGATTCGGTAAACCATCGAGACCCCGGAAAGGTCCTTTACCATTTCGGTATGTGCTGCTCTTATCCTTCTTAATATTTGTGATCCTTACTGTGCAAGGACTTTGGATTATTGAGAAAGGAATTAGACCGACACTTGTCCACATTGCAACCACAGAAACGAGAGTCATCGCAACTCGCGCGATTAATGATGCCGTCTCGAAAAAAATCGCATCGGATCTTGATCAAGGRGAATTATTTATAAGGGATGCTGATAATACGCTTCAATTTAATACGCAGATGTATAATAGAATCTTGTCAGAAGCCACCAATCGAGTTCAACGTCATTTAAAGGCGATTGAGCAAGGGGAAACATTTGATGTTTCATTTGAGAACGAGGAAGCTTTCACCTCTGATGGAGGCATTATTTACACGATTCCTTTAGGGCAAGCAACCAATAATGCTCTACTCGCTCATCTCGGTCCGCAAGTTCCAGTCCGATTCTCAGCGATTGGGGATGTGAAGACGGATCTTAATATGAAAACATTTAATACTGGCATTAATAACACGACCATGTCAGTCAATTTTGATGTAGTAGTCGACGTTAAAATTGTTATCCCGTTTGCAACGAATACAGAAGCGATTAAAACGACCATCCCTGTTGGTTTGATTAATATTCAAGGAGACGTACCTGAATATTATTCTGAAGGGGGAGGGATGATTGTACCTGCTCCTGGTTCTTCCTTAGGAGGTGGTGATAATTAACGTTGTCAACCATGTAAAACTATGATAAGATAATTCGGCAAACTTAATAATGTGAGTTGCCTCATCAGCATGGTGGGGTAGAGGCGCGAATGTAAAAGAGTACGCACTTGGAGGATGACAACGTAGAGAAGTGTGAAAAGGTTCATTTGCCGAAGTGGGAAAGAGGAGTCAGATCTTTTCTGCTGGGGTTACATTGAAGAAATGTAACACTGTCACAGCTGATTAGCTGTGGAGAACTACTGTTGTGATGGGGATACCTGTGCTTATTAAAGCCGATAATGGGTAACCGTTATTGGCTTTTTTTATACTCTCATACAGATGAGTATAGGAAACATCCCTGTATCAACATATTATATCAAAGGGGGATGGACCGAATGGAAGGTTCAATTTTATCGTTACTRCCACCAGTGCTAGCGCTTGTTATGGTTATTTTAACGAGACGAGTTCTATTATCACTAGGTGTCGGTATTATTGTCGGCGCACTGATGCTAAATGGATACAATCCAGTCGATAGTGTAGTCGAAATTGCTTCAATTGTAGGAGCTATATTTGTTGTAGATGGGGCCATCAATGATTGGGAACTTTATATTATTTTTTTCCTATTGTTACTTGGAATGATGGCAGCACTTGTTACTCGTTCTGGAGGTAGCCGTGCATTTGGTGAATGGGCAATGAAACGTGTAAAAACACGAGTAGGCGCTCAAATGGTTTCGGTTATTTTAGGTGTTTTAATCTTTATAGACGATTACTTTAACAGCTTAACGGTCGGAAATGTCAGTCGTCCACTAACCGACCGTCACCGTGTATCCCGTGCTAAACTTGCTTATCTAGTTGATTCTACCGCTGCGCCGATGTGTGTCATTGCACCAGTATCGAGTTGGGGTGCTTATATCATTACGATTATTGCAGGTATTCTTGCTACGCATGGCGTCACTCAATATGAAGGCCTGCAAGCCTTTATGTTAATGGTCCCAATGAACATTTATGCACTAGTTGCGATTGGGTTAGTTTTAGCTGTTGTATTATTCAAGTTAGACTTTGGAGCAATGAGAGTCCATGAGGAACGTGCTTTAAAAACAGGAGAGCTTGTTGATCCTGAGTCAGGTGCAATTCCTGGGGACCAAGAGGATCTTAAAGTTAGTG
>NZ_LFEL01000237.1:0-3508 GCF_001037965.1 Bacillus sp. LL01
ATGCCTTCCCTCACTGGAACGATAGGAGAGGAGAGCTCCTCCATTTCCTTTTGCATTTCTTTTTTATATTTTTCAGTTAAACGCTCGTAAGCAATCACTGTTTCATCTAAACTAATATCGAGCATTTCATTAATGCGTGTGAAGACATATAAGGAGTCATGTAAAGAGAGTTCAAATTGACTACTAAGTTCTTCTACCAATTCAGCAAATACTTCCCGTGTAGGTGGATAACGAACGATAATATCAGAAATATTCCCTTCAGCTACGACGATCGCTTCAGCATTTTGTTTACTCCATTCAATTAGGGCAGTAGGTACGCCTTTTTCACCACTTTCAAGCGTATCTCCTATAAATGACATAAATGTCGTATACATTGAAATGGCAGTATTGTGTTCYTCCGTTGAGATSGTTAGTTGAAGCTTATCAAGTACATTCTCTACCACTTGCTCGGCAAGTAGTAAAGCATCCTCTTTAAAATGATTCGTAAGATTGGATAATGATGACATGGTTCTTTAAACCTCACTTTCTTGTTTTATTATAGAACAAGAAATCCTATTGTAAAGGTAAAAAATTGGGTATGGAGAATAATTTTTTCCTCTTTTCTTTCGCCTACACAATGAGTCGTTGATTTCACTTTGGGATAGATGAAAAATTCTCACCTCACTTACAAATATCCAAAGTTTTATAAATATTTCAAAATAATTGAAACTTTATCGACTTGGCACGCGTCTTATTATCGTAATGAATAAATTATTATGGGAGATGATTTCTTTGAAGAAATGGAAAAAAGTATCGGCAGCGATTTTGACAGCTTCAGTGTTAATGGTTGGTGTTCCTGCAGGGGTTGGGGCACAGGAGAATATTCCGTACATTTTTGATCTATCCCAATCTGGTACATTAAAAGAAGGATCAAAAGGAGAGAATGTTAAGATCATGCAACGTGCATTAAATAGAGAAGTGGGATCAAAGCTAACTGAGGATGGCGTATATGGACCGAAAACCAAAACGGCGGTTCTTGCTTTCCAAAAGTCAAAATCTGACTTGGTGAATGATGGGGTATACGGTCCGAAAACTCATGCAGCTCTTTCTTTAGAATTTAATACATTTGGTTTTGCAGATGAAGTGTTAAGAGAAGGAAGTCGTGGGGAAGCGGTTAAGACTCTCCAAAAAGGGTTAAACGACATGAGTTACAATGTTGCAGAAGATGGCATTTATGGACCTRAAACGAAAGCAGCCGTAATTAAATTCCAACAACGTTTTCCTGATTTAGCGAATGACGGTATCTTTGGTCCACGAACAAAGGATGTTATGGATAAAGTGTTGAACAGTTAAAACGATTGACAAGGAGAAGGAGCACCTGAATGGTTTCAGGTGCTTTTTTAATGTTACTGATAAGTAACCTTTTTTCTCCTTCTTTTTTCTCATTTTTCACATTTGGAGATTTGAATGAGTGAGGAAGGGTACATAAATGTTAAGAAGCCATTAAAAGTAGCTTATAAGATTTAACAACTTGAGGAGGAAATGAAATTGAAACCATTATTTAAAGTATTCCACAACGACGAAACAATGGAAAAATCAATCGGCAAGTTAAGAAAAGATGGTGTGAGGGATGATGATATCTATGTACTCTCGCATGATAACGACCATGAAAGAAGAACGAGGAAAGAAACTGATGCAAATAAGATCGGAGTTAGTGAAACAGGCGTCGGAACAGCCTTAAAAAATGTCTTCCGTAGCAAAGGAGATACGCTACGTGCGAAAATGAAAGAAATTGGCTTTGAAGCTGACAAAGCGGATGAATTAGAAGAAGAGTTAGATAAAGGTAAATCATTACTCGTGGTCACGAACCAAGAGAGAGTTGGATTTTAAAATTTAACTAACCTGAGGCTGCTTAGAGTCATATCTAGCATAAGAAAAAGAACGTGTGTTGAATCTATTTCATCATACGTTCTTTTTTGTGTGTTAAGTCCTGTGCCAAAGTACGTGAATGAGGGCAATAAGAGTTTTTTACTGATAAATGGGTGACAATCTTACTGAATTCCCAAACTTAATTGACAATGATTATCATTTCAACTAACATAGCCAACAAGAGTTAGTGATAATGATTTTCATTATCTTTTATCTTAAAAATAAGATCAACCAGGAGGTAAAAGAATGGGACTAAGTCAAGTTGACCTTCGATATCCATTTACACAAGTTACGGAACAACAACATAGATTTGATCGCTATTTTCTACATAACCAAGCAGAAGGAATAGATTACTACCAATTGGCAATGAGGTCGGCTGAGGCTGCTTTAGTCGAGCAGTATGCAACTAATGAGAAGCCTTATAGTGGACTCGTTCCTGAAACGTTTGAACATCTATTCGACGAATCTTTTAATGAGATGTTACCAGAAGAGGGGGCTTCCATTGAGAATCTATTAAAAAAGGTGGGAGAAACGATTGTGGCWCATTCGATTCAAGTTGCTAACCCGAGATGTTTGGCTCATCTTCATTGCCCGCCATTAAGTTCAGCGCTTGCAGCAGAAGTGTTAATCAGCGGAGGGAACCAATCAATGGACTCGTGGGATCAAAGTGCTTCCGCTTCAATCGTTGAAGAAAAAATGGTGCGCATGTTGAGCGATTTATTTTTTAAAGAAGATCGAGCTGATGGAGTATTTACAAGTGGTGGTACGCAATCTAATTTGATGGGATTATTACTGGCTAGAGACCGCTTCTTACAACAGGAACTGAATTGGAATGCACAGCGAAATGGTCTCCCGTTAGAAGCTAGTAAACTACGAATCTTTTGCTCGGAAGCTGCGCATTTTACCGTTCGTCAATCTGCTTTTTTACTGGGCTTAGGAGAGCAAGCGGTTATTCCGGTTGAAACGGATGAGCATCAGCGTATTTCCATCGAAAGCTTAAAGCATCACTTGAAGGTAGCAAGTGATGAGGAACTCCTTCCATTTGCCTTGGTTGCAACTGCTGGAACAACCGATTTTGGAAGCATCGACCCACTTAATGAATTGGCGAGAATAGCTGATGAGCATCATATGTGGTTTCACGTCGATGCTGCGTATGGAGCGGCGTTGATGCTAAGTGAGAACCACAAGCAAAAATTAGCAGGAATCGATCACGCTGACTCAATCACTGTTGATTTTCATAAATTATTTTATCAACCAATTAGTTGTGGGGCCTTCTTATTAAGAGATAGTGCAAATTTTGATTATCTTAAACTTCATGCAGATTATTTAAATCCTGAAGATGATGAGAAAACCGGTATTCCGAATCTCGTGACTAAGTCGATTCAGACAACTAGACGATTTGATGCATTAAAGTTGTTTGTCTCATTCCAAGCCTTAGGGAGAAAGATATTTGCCGAGATGATAGACTATACGATTGATTTAGCAAAAGAAACAGCATTAATTCTTGATGATGATTCTCAGTTTGAACTTGTTAACCAGCCTGAGATCAATGCCGTGGTCTTTCGCTACAATCCCAAAGAAGAGAGAAGAGAAGAGTGGC
>NZ_LFEL01000238.1:0-3491 GCF_001037965.1 Bacillus sp. LL01
AGTATACGGATATTTTTTCCTTTCTATACATATAGATTGTGAAAATCGTGAAAGAAGGAAGGAGGGTGCAGAATGTGGGTAGGTGGTTTGAAGTGGATGTTTCTGATCATTGGTACTATAATAGGAGCTGGATATGCTTCAGGGCGGGAGCTTTGGGAGTTTTTCGGGGCTGAAAGCGGACTAGCCATTTTTATATTTGCACTATTATTTACGATTTGCACAGCCATCGTTATGAGTATTAGTCACCAAAAACGTTCAGAGCATTATTTACCCATTTTACATGTATTAATGGGGAAGCGATTAACGAAACTATATGATTTTATGATTGTGCTCTATCTCTTCTCTACAACAGTAATTATGTTAGCCGGCGGGGGAGCTACGCTAGAGGTTATCAATTTACCTTATTGGTTAGGGATTGTCTTTATTGGTGGTTGCGTTGTGTTGTTATTCGTTTGGGATACCAAAGGGATGACATCAATGAATGCAGTCGTTATTCCCATCTTAATTATTTGCTTATTAGGTGTTCTCATTGCGTTTCAATCCTTGAAAGGCTTTCCTATTGAGTTTCGCTTGGATCAACAACATAATTGGCCAGCTGCTCTTACCTTCACATCTTTAAATATTTTACCCTTAGTCGCTGTTCTAGCAGCAGTTGGAAATGAGATCCGTCACAAAGGAGAGATTTGGGTTGCTAGCTTAGGAAGTGGGCTTATATTAGGTGGCATCTCTTTTTTATATAATGAATCTTTGTTGCAAGTTGCAGGGGATATCATGTTGTATGAAATTCCGTTATTTGCAATATTGAAGCATTACCCCTATTTTATGGTATTAATTATGTCAGCTTTATTATGGATGGCGATATACACAACCGCAGCTGCTGGTATTTTTGGGTTGATCTCTAGACTTCGAGGCTATATAAAAGGGAAGGCATGGTTAATTGCTTTATTCCTTATTGCTTTAATGGCACCGCTAACAACATTTGGATTTTCAACGTTAATAAGCATTCTTTATCCTTTATATGGAGTATTAAATTTATATGTATTTGCTGCGATCTTGCTCTATCCCATTTTGCATCATGCTGCGAATGCAAAATAGACTAAAATCATTTTACTAGTCTCCCTCATCGTTTGATTTTGGTGTATAATACTAGCAATAAAACGGATGACTTGGATAGGGGGACCTAGGATGACCGATAAAGAATTTGCACTTGGGGATATTGTTGAAATGAAAAAACAGCATCCATGTGGTGAGAACCGCTGGAAAATCATTCGTATGGGAATGGACGTTCGAATTAAATGCTTGGGTTGTCAACATMGTGTCATGCTTCCAAGGAAAGATTTCTCTAAAAAGATGAAACGTATTTTGGAAAAGGCTCCGCTTTCTTAAAAATATAAACATAAAACAAGGTAATGATCATGATCATTACCTTGTTTTTTTATGGGTCTCTATCTATAATTGGTAGGGATATTAGAGAATAAGATCACACTAGTGAATCTGAATATAAAAGGAAGTGAGCCATTATGGCATTAACAACTGGCATTGTTGGATTACCGAACGTAGGAAAATCAACGCTTTTTAATGCGATTACACAAGCAGGAGCAGAATCTGCAAACTATCCATTCTGTACCATTGATCCGAACGTAGGGATTGTAGAAGTACCTGATCACCGTCTTCAAAAATTAACAGAACTTGTAGACCCTAAAAAAACAGTCCCAACGGCTTTTGAATTTACTGATATTGCGGGAATTGTAGAAGGTGCAAGTAAAGGTGAAGGGCTAGGAAACAAATTCTTATCTCATATTCGCCAAGTAGATGCGATTTCACATGTGGTTCGTTGCTTCAGCGATGATAACATTACTCATGTATCAGGTAGTGTTAATCCATTAAATGATATCCAAGTCATTAATCTTGAGTTAATCTTAGCTGATTTTGAATCAGTAGAAAAGCGAATTACTCGAGTGGCCAAGCTTGCTAAAACAAAAGATAAAGAAGCTGTAGCTGAACTTGAAGTACTAGAGCTTTTACGTGATGCATTTGAAGAAGAAAAGCCTGCAAGAAGCATTGAATTTACTGAAGACCAAGATAAAATCGTTAAGCAACTTCACCTTCTAACTAGTAAGCCAGTACTTTATGTGGCAAATGTAAGTGAAGAAGATTTATTATCACCAGAGGATAATGATTATGTGAAGCAAGTAAAAGAGTTTGCAGCTGGTGAAAATAGTGAAGTGATCGTTGTATGTGCGAAAATTGAGTCTGAAATCTCCGAGCTTGATGGTGATGAGAAGCAAATGTTCCTAGAAGAGCTCGGCATCGAAGAATCTGGCCTTGATCAATTAATTCGTGCAGCTTACAATTTACTTGGTCTTGAAACCTATTTCACAGCAGGTGTTCAAGAAGTTCGTGCATGGACATATCGTAAAGGGACAAAAGCTCCTCAAGCAGCAGGAATCATTCATACTGACTTTGAGCGTGGATTCATTCGTGCTGAAGTGGTTTCTTATGAAGATTTAGTTGATGCCGAGTCAATGGCAGTTGCGAAAGAAAGAGGAAAAGTTCGTCTTGAAGGGAAAGAATATATCGTACAAGACGGGGATGTTGTCCACTTCCGCTTTAATGTTTAATTCTATTTACTAGATAAAGTAGATGGTAGGCTGAGAAAGTAAGAAAGTATTAATAAATGAGAAATATGAACAGAATGGTGGTTTGTGGATCTAAACCGCTCCTGAACTATACTTCGTTTTCCGTGGGAAGCTGCTGAGCCTCCTCGTGCTACGCACTGCGGGGTCTCATCTTTGCTTTAGCTCCCACAGGAGTCTCCGTCTAGTTCATCCGCTAAGTTAGCACATTGTTCATTTCTTAGTTAAACTATCTTGATATTACCACTCTCTTTTAAAGATATTTATGAATCTTGAAATAAATAAGACGACTCATTCACTTTGTGAACTGGAAAGTCGTCTTTTTTGTGCAGGAACACTTCATTTTCTTCACGCTCAGTTGATTGGAGCGGAAGGAATGAGACTCCTGCGGGAAGAGCGTTGGCCATGGGAGACCCCGCAAGAGTGCAACGATGAGGAGGCTTCCGGCCCGCCCGCGGAAAGCGAGTGCCTGCAGTAGAAATCAACAACTACTGTTAGGTGGAGGTTCTATTTTCTATTGAGATGATGCTTGCACACTATGATTCATTCTGATATAATCTACTAATGCGAGTGAAATGACTCATTAGATGAGTTTTGCTCCTTGCTCCACTTATGGAGCCGTTTAGACCAAAAGGAGGTGACCGGAATGCGTAAGTACGAAATCATGTACATCATCGCTCCAAACCTAGAAGAAGCAGCTAACAAAGAGATCATCGAACGTTTTAACGGTGTTCTAACAACGAATGGTGCTGAAATCGAAAAGGTTGAGGAGATGGGTAAGCGTCGTCTAGCATACGAAATCAACGATTATCGTGAAGGTTTCTATGTTTTACTAAGCGTACAAGCTAACTCAGA
>NZ_LFEL01000239.1:0-3487 GCF_001037965.1 Bacillus sp. LL01
CCTGTACGGTAAATAGAGCTTTCAGAAGCGAATGTCGCTGTTGCCATGTTTGCAAGCTTCTCTTGGATCAATGAGAACTTTGCAATTGGCGTTTTAAATTGCTTACGCTCATTTGCATATTTGGCAGCAAGTTCTAGTGCGCGTTTTGAACTACCGATACAACCTACTCCAAGCTTGTAACGGCCTACATTTAGGATGTTGAATGCAATGACGTGGCCTTTGCCAATCTCACCTAAAACATTTTCTTTAGGAACAAGAGCATCTTCTAAAATTAATGTTCTTGTAGAAGAACCTTTGATACCCATTTTCTTTTCTTCTGGACCAGTTGATACGCCTTCGTAGTCTTTTTCTACGATAAATGCTGTAAATTTCTCACCGTCAATTTTTGCATAAACAACAAATACATCAGCAAATGCAGAGTTCGTAATCCATTGCTTCTCTCCATTTAATACATAGTGCGTACCAGCTTCGTTTAGAACAGCTGTTGTTTTTGCACCAAGAGCATCTGAACCTGAACTTGGCTCTGTTAATGCGTAAGCAGCAATACGCTCACCTGATGCTAAGTCAGGAAGATACTGTGATTTTTGCTCATGGTTACCAAAAAATACGATTGGTAGTGAACCGATCCCTACGTGAGCACCGTGGCTAAGTCCAAATGCACCACCGCGAACGAACTTTTCAGAGATAAGAGACGAGCTGATTTTATCAAGACCTAATCCACCATACTCTTCAGGTACATCTGCTCCAAGTAAACCAAGCTCCCCAGCTTGCTTCAAAAGCTTCACCGTGTACTCAAATTCATGGTTTTCGATCTTCTCAAGAACCGGTGAAACTTCTTTCACTGCAAACTCTTCTGTTGTACGGCCAATCATGATTTGCTCGTCTGAGAAATCCTCAGGTGTAAATACCTTTTCTGCCTCAATATCTTCTACTAAGAAGCTACCACCTTTAACAACACGCTCTGCTGTATTACTCATCTTAATTCCCCCTTTTAATTGGTTGATTCTTATTAACCGATTAGTTCAAACACACCAGCAGCACCCATACCGCCACCGATACACATTGTTACAACACCAAACTGTTCACCGCGACGCTTCATTTCATGCATAAGAGAAAGTGTTAACTTTGTACCTGAACAACCTAGTGGGTGACCAAGTGCAATCGCTCCACCATTTACATTGACTTTATCAACATCAAGTTCTAAATGACGAATCACTTGAAGAGATTGAGAAGCAAATGCCTCATTTAATTCAAATAACCCGATATCAGATAAATCAAGACCTGCTAATTTAAGTGCTTTTGGAATCGCCTCAACTGGGCCAATTCCCATAATTTCTGGTGCAACCCCAGCTACTGCAAAGCTACGGAATTTAAGAAGTGGCGTAAGACCTGTAGCTAAAGCTTCCTCGCGATCCATTAAGAGAACAGATGCGGCACCATCACTCATTTGCGATGAGTTACCTGCTGTTACTGAACCTTTCGGATGGAACGCCGGACGAAGCTTCGCTAGACCTTCAAGAGTTGTATCTGTACGAACCCCTTCGTCTGTATCAAAAACAATCTTTTTCTCTTTTAATTTATGGTCAGCTCCAACTGAACGAAGTGTTACATCAACTGGAACAATCTCATCAGCAAAACGCTTAGACTCGATCGCAGCAGCTGYACGCTTATGACTTTCTACCGCAAACGCATCTTGGTCGGCACGGCTAATGCCAAAACGATTTGCCACCTCTTCTGCTGTATAACCCATTCCCATGTAATACTCTGGTTGTTCTTCAACAAGAGTTGGGTTTGGTGCGATGACATGACCACCCATTGGGATCATGCTCATTGACTCTGCTCCACCTGCAACGACTKCTTTTGAATGACCAAGCATAATGCGCTCAGCCCCATAAGCGATACTTTGCAAACCAGACGAACAGTAGCGGTTGATCGTAATCGCAGGTACTGTGTTTGGTAGGCCTGCAAGAGCAGAGATGCTACGAGCGACATTCATCCCTTGCTCTGCCTCAGRCATTGAACATCCAATAATGACATCATCAATGGCAGCAGGATCAAATCCTTCAGCACGTCTTAAAGTTTCTCTAATCGTGAGTGCTCCTAAATCATCTGGTCTCACGTTTGCTAATGTTCCACGTTTCGCTTTTCCGACTGGCGTACGTGCGCCAGCAACGATTACTGCTTCTCTCATTGTCGAATCCCTCCTACCTGTTTGAATTAGTTGCGTAATGGCTTTCCTTTTGTCAGCATGTATTGCATCCGTTGTTGTGATTTCGGTTCACTAACAAGGCTTAAGAACGCCTCACGCTCTAAATCAAGCAAGTATTGCTSATCTACAAGCGTTCCTTTAGGGACGCGACCACCTGCTAATACGAATGCAAGTTTTTCAGCTATTTTTAAATCATGATCAGAAATCATGCCACCAAATTTCATCGTTTTAGCACCAAGTAATAACGTTGCGTAACCCGTTTCACCAACAACAGGAATCTTCTTACGCTCTGGCGGGCGATAGCCTGATTCTTCTAAATGAATGACTTGTTGCTTTGCACGATTAATGACATGTTCACCGTTCATAACAATGCCGTCACGCTCGCTTAAGAAACCATTTTCTTTTGCTTCATGAGCAGATGTTGCTACCTTTGCCATCGCAATTGTTTCAAACGTTTTGTTAGCAACAGCTTGAAGGTCAATCTGTGCACCTTGTGGCAGACTTTCTAAATTGCGAAGGTAAAGCTCTTTGTTACCTCCACCACCTGGAATTAGACCAACACCCACTTCAACTAGTCCCATATAGGTTTCATGTGCAGCTTGAATGCTTGCAGACGGAAGACAAATTTCTGCTCCTCCACCAAGAGACATTCCAAACGGTCCCGTTACAACTGGTTTTGCTGAGTAACGTACATTTGCCATTGCTTGTTGGAACTGACGAACAACCATATCAACCTCAAAGAAGTTATCATCTTGCGCTTCCATTAAGATCATCATCAAGTTCGCACCAACACAGAAGTTCTTCCCTTGGTTACTAATGACAAGGCCTTTAAAGTTCTTCTCTACTTCAGTAATTGATTTATTAATCATTTGAATCACATCAAGACCAATCGAATTATTTGGCGAGTGGAATTCAAGTAGTGCAACATCATCACCGATATCGATTAACGACGCACCACTATTTTTCATCACAACATTGTCTGGCTTAAGTGATTTCAAATGAATATTTTTTGGATTTGTTTCAATCGCTTTGTATTCACCTTCATGATAAAAGCTTGATCCTTTATAGAAGGTTTCATTTCCAGTTGATAGCATCTCTCTTACCCAACCAGGAACGTTTTCCCCTTCAGCTTCGATACGCTCAACCGACTTTGTAACTCCGATTGCATCCCACATTTCAAATGGTCCTAATTCCCAACCAAAGCCCCAACGCATTGCTTCATCAACAGCTTTGATGTCATTAGCAATTTCGTAAACCTTCTCAGCAGAATACAGAAGG
>NZ_LFEL01000024.1:0-12795 GCF_001037965.1 Bacillus sp. LL01
CCGCTGGTGTACCAGTTGTTCCGCCAGGAGCATCGCTGGGTAGCTACGTGTGGACGGGATAAGTGCTGAAAGCATCTAAGCATGAAGCCCCCCTCAAGATGAGATTTCCCATGGAGTTAATCCAGTAAGACCCCTTAGAGATGATGAGGTTGATAGGTCTGGTGTGGAAGCGTGGYGACACGTGGAGCTGACAGATACTAATCGGTCGAGGACTTATCCAAAYWATTCTTGACACATGTTTACRGAAACCACGCTAAGTTYGCGACGTCTGTCGCAACGCCTGGTACCCACGTCCTGTGGGCATTATCTAGTTTTGAGAGAACCACTCTCAAACATTCACAAAGAGAATCGACCCGTCGAGGATCTGAAGTGAATCATAGTCTGGTGGCGATAGCAAAGAGGTCACACCCGTTCCCATGCCGAACACGGTCGTTAAGCTCTTTTGCGCCGATGGTAGTTGGGGGCTTCCCCCTGTGAGAGTAGGACGTTGCCAGGCGATTTTTTTACGTTCCACAGTAGCTCAGTGGTAGAGCAATCGGCTGTTAACCGATCGGTCGTAGGTTCGAGTCCTACCTGTGGAGCCATTTTTTTATGCTTCCATAGCTCAGCAGGTAGAGCACTACCATGGTAAGGTAGGGGTCAGCGGTTCGAATCCGCTTGGAAGCTCCAGAGCAACTTTATATTACTTATACATATATTATTAACCAACCTTTTATCGGTTGGTTTTTTTGTATCCATTTGATACCCAAATTATTAAAAGTATAATGTTTAACACTATAGATGATCTACTGATCTACTTATCAGCCTCTCCTCTTATGAAGGACTAATAATTATTATTAAGGTCGGCTAGCTAAGTAACTACATACTCTCCTAACAAGTCTTTGGTAGTTAAAGGTAGAAATAAAATAAGCTCTTTGGCCTTTTACTAATGATAGAAGAGACCAAAAGAGCTTAGACTTGTTTAGTGGATAATAAAATGATCTTAAGCGTATGTATTAAGCGACTTAAAATGTGCAAGCTATCTACCGAGAAGGTCGAGCTTTAAGTTRTTCAATTGATAGACCAGTGATTGTCCGAACTAATTGTAAGTCAATTCCATAATCAATCATACGTTCGGCTACCTCTAAACGAGTTTCTTCTTTAGCTTGGTTTTTAACATATTGAAATTTTTCTATTAAATCTTGATGTTGAACCTCCTGAATTTTCTTCATTCAGATCACTCCCATGTAGAATGCTTTCTTTAAGTATACCGAATATACGTTCGTGTTATCAATGCTTTTCTTATCTTAAAATAAAAAAACAAAAAATCTATAAAAAAAGTTTAAAAAGGGTTGCCAATGATAAAATTATTGGATATAATACTTTTTGTCAGTAAGAAACGACACATTTTGAAACGATGGCCCGTTGGTCAAGCGGTTAAGACACCGCCCTTTCACGGCGGTAACACGGGTTCGAATCCCGTACGGGTCACCATTAATTTTACATGGTACATAAATGACTAACTTTAAAGACAAGCTATGGAGGATTAGCTCAGCTGGGAGAGCACCTGCCTTACAAGCAGGGGGTCGGCGGTTCGARCCCGTCATCCTCCACCATATGCCGGTCTAGCTCAATTGGTAGAGCAACTGACTTGTAATCAGTAGGTTGGGGGTTCAAGTCCTCTGGCCGGCATCTTTTAGTTAGGTTGGAGGGGTAGCGAAGTGGCTAAACGCGGCGGACTGTAAATCCGCTCCCTCCGGGTTCGGCGGTTCGAATCCGTCCCCCTCCACCATTCATTTTTGTTGGGCTATCGCCAAGCGGTAAGGCAACGGATTTTGATTCCGTCATGCGTAGGTTCGAATCCTGCTAGCCCAGCCATTTAAGAGCCATTAGCTCAGTTGGTAGAGCATCTGACTTTTAATCAGAGGGTCGAAGGTTCGAGWCCTTCATGGCTCATTTTTATTTCATTCATCTTGTGAAGGTGATTTGATGCGGAAGTAGTTCAGTGGTAGAACACCACCTTGCCAAGGTGGGGGTCGCGAGTTCGAATCTCGTCTTCCGCTCCAATACATATAAGGGGCCTTAGCTCAGCTGGGAGAGCGCCTGCCTTGCACGCAGGAGGTCAGCGGTTCGATCCCGCTAGGCTCCACCAATTATACATACTTTAACCCTTAGATTATTATCTAAGGGTTTTTTTTGTTTGATTTAATTTTGTTTAAGTAGCGCGTTATATTCATTTAAAAGGTCATCTAGTTCTTGGCTTTGCATCACAATTGGGTCTGAGTATAGAGGATGTGATTGGGATAGCTCATTTAATGTACTCCTTGAATCCTCTATTTGTTGGAGCAATTCTGTATGTTTACATTTCATTTTAAGCAATTTGCATCATCCYTCCTTWCAAATTTATCTAATTGTTTGCTCTATACCCTTTTTTAGTAAGTTAAAACATGTTTCAGGTAATGATTTCTTATTTTTTCATGTTAAACTAAATAACGAGAAGAATTTTGAAACTTATTTAAGCATCATACGTAAGAGTTTATAGATTGAATATAAGCAGGGGATAAATAATGGAAGCGATTGTGAAACGAATCATCCTAGAGGTGAAAAATGGTGATGAGCAAGCTTTTGCCGAGTTAGTCGAATTATATAAGGATAAAGTCTATCAAATTGCATATCGAATGGTTGGGAATGCTCATGAAGCTCAAGATGTCGCCCAAGAAGCATYTTTACGTGCTTATACTAACTTAGATAGCTTTGATAGTAATCGTAAATTTTCTACATGGATCTTTCGAATTGCAACTAATGTAGCGATAGATCGCCTAAGAAAAAAGAAGCCGGATTTTCATTTGCAGGATCAAGTTAAAGGTTCGGAGAATTTAACTTTCGAAAGTCAACTTGCTGCTGATCAAGCTTTACCCGAAGAGCAGATCGTAACCATGGAGATGCAAGAATGGGTTCAAGATGAAATTAATCAATTACCAGTGAAATATAGAACAGCAATCATATTGAAATATATAGAGGACTTATCTTTAAAAGAAATAAGTGATATTCTCGATTTACCAATATCAACAGTAAAAACACGTATTCACAGGGGGAGAGAGGCGCTTCGTAAAAGAATGCGTCATCTATAGAAAGGAGGACTTTAAGATGAAATGTGAAAAAAGCTATGAGCATTTAATTCATAAATATTTAGATGGAGATACATCATCTGAAGAGAGAAAGCGTTTAGAAGCACACCTTAATGAGTGTCCGCACTGCTTGGAGCATGTACGTGAATTAAAAAAGGCGATTGCATTTGTCCAAAGTGCCTCCCATATTGAAACTCCARCCAACTTTACTAACCAAGTGATGGCGAATCTTCCTCAAAAGAAGAGCACTTCAAAAACAAAATCAAAGTGGAAGCGTTGGATGAAGAAACATCCGATCCTAGTGGCGGCGGCTGTATTCTTATTATTAATGTCAACCAGCGTCTCTACACTTTGGCAAAATAATGAGCAAGTGACCTTCTCGGGCTCGGGTAATGTACAAATAGATCAATCAAGTGGAYGTGTTGTGGTTCCAGAAGGAGAAGTGGTCGAAGGCGATCTTGTCGTTCGAAATGGTGAGTTAGTAGTAGAAGGGGAAGTGAGAGGGGATATCTTACTTGTAAATAGTGAACCTTATTTTGCTTCGGCGGGTCATGTATCTGGAGAAATTGAGGAAGTGAATCAGGTGCTTGATTGGATTTGGTACCATACGAAAAACTTCTTTTCGGAAGTAATCACAGTGTTAGATTCAGATGATAATAAATAAAGCTCCTCTGGGGGCTTTTTTTTAATGGGTGTTATAAGAGTGACRTAAAACGATAATAAAATGACTAGAATGATTTATGGTATAATGATACAGTTAATATGTTTACGTATCTTATAAAAGCGAACTGATGAAAAGTCGTTTTAATTATGGGAAAGATGTGTACAATGACTAATATGATAAARATGACAAGTAATGAATGCTAAGGGTTTGGAGGAAGTGCCATGTTCCCATTTGAGGATTATACGTGGCTCAATTATATTGGGCAGGTTGTAGATATATTGCTTGTCACATATGTTGTGTACAAGCTTATTATGATTATCAGAGGAACACGAGCTGTACAACTTGTTAAAGGGATTACGGTCATTTTGGTTGTATGGTTTCTAAGTCGCTTTTTTGGACTTAGGACGCTTGAGTTTCTTATGTCGCAAACTTTGACTTATGGTTTGTTGGCCATTATTATCATTTTCCAGCCGGAATTAAGAAGAGCTTTAGAACAGTTAGGTCGTGGTCGCTTGTTCTCAAGTAGAACAATACCTCAAGAGGATTCTACTAAGAATTCTATTGATGCGATTGTGAAGGCGTCTGTGTATATGGGGAAACGCCGTATAGGAGCATTAATGTCAGTTGAACGTGAGACGGGTATGTCAGACTATGTGGAAACTGGGATTCAAATGAATGCTCATTTAACATCTGAATTGCTGATAAATACTTTTATTCCAAATACACCACTTCATGATGGTGCTGTTATATTAAAAGGCGATCAAATTTTAGCGGCGGCCTGTTATTTGCCACTCTCTGAGAATCCGTTTATTTCTAAGGAACTGGGCACGCGACACAGGGCAGCTTTAGGTGTAAGTGAAGTCACTGATTGCTTAACGATTATTGTCTCAGAAGAAACCGGTGCAATTTCTTTAACTAAAAATAGCGAACTTCACCGAGATCTTGATGAAGAGAAACTCCGATTGCTATTAGAAAATGAATTATTAACAGAAAGCAAGCAACAAACATCTTCTCGCTGGAAGTGGGGAGGGAAGAAAAATGGATAAGTTATTTAACAGTCATTGGTTTGTGAAGATTATCTCGTTTTTCATTGCTTTAATGCTATTTGCTATGGTGAATATGGATGATCTAACGAGTCAAYCAGGGATATTACCATCTTTAAGTGATCGAACCTCTACTCTAGAAGAAGTAGAAGTAACGGTAGTATATGACGAAGAGAATTATGCCATTGTTGATCAAACCGAACATGTGCAAGTGAAGCTTAGTGGATCTCAAAGTGCGGTTGCGTTTTTTCAACTAATGAGACCTACTTTTGAAGTGTTTGTTGATGTTACGGAACGCCAAGAAGGTGTACATACGTTAAGTATTCAACATCGTGGGTTTCCTGGGGACCTATCAGTCTCAATTGTTCCTCAATTTGCAAGAGTGGAGCTACAAGAAAAACAAACCGTCTCCATACCAGTTGATGTGGAATTGGTGAATGCTGATGCCGTTAAAGAAGGCTATTCAGTCGGTACCCCAATGGTATCACCTGTTAATGTAACAGTTACTGCAGCGCGTGAAGTTGCGGCTGAAGTTGCGGACGCAAAAGCTTATGTAGATGTGGAAGACGCTGATAAAATGCTTGAGGAAGCTGTTCCAGTGAAGTTGTATGATAGTAGYGGTAATGAGCTTCATTTAGATGTAGAGCCAGGCATTGTTGATGTAAGAGTTCCCATTACTAGCCCGAATAAGAGTGTTCCCATAAAAATATCACGTGAGGGAGAACTGAGAGAGGGTGTAAGTATTGAATCGATCAACGTATCTCCTAAAGAAGTGCTGATCTATGGACCATTCGATGTCTTAGAATCGTTTAATGTTTTAGAGGGCTTAACGATTGATCTAGATGATATTACWGAGGATCAAACATTTACGATGGAAGTTCCGGTCCCACCAGGTGTCCAAGCGCTTGAACCAGAAATGGTTGAAGTGGAAGTAAATATTGCTGAAGAAGAGTCTAGGCAGTGGTCTGATGTTTCGATTGAATTAATAGGGGCACCTGAGGAAACAGACATTGATTTTGCCGACGATGAAGAAGAAACTCTTTCTATTATCGCACATGGTGCAGAGGCTAATCTTGATCAGTTTTCTGTCGATGATATCCAAGTGTATGCGGATGTTAGCAACTTAAGTGAAGGGGAGCATTCAGTCCCAATTCAAATAAATGGTCCACAAAATATTCGTTTTAGTGTAAGTAAGACAAATGTAGAAGTAATCGTCTCAGGTCAAGCTGAATCTGAGTGAAGATTGTTGAAGGAGAGAGTAAATAATGGGTAAATATTTTGGTACAGATGGTGTTAGAGGTGTCGCAAATAAAGATTTAACCCCTGAGCTTGCTTTTAAATTAGGTCGAATGGGTGGATACGTATTAACAAAACAAACAGAGAAACCACGTATTGTTATCGGTCGTGACACGCGTATTTCAGGTGAAATGCTTGAAAGTGCACTAGTAGCTGGTCTTCTATCAATTGGAGCAGAAGTTATGCGCTTAGGTGTTATTTCTACACCAGGGGTTGCTTACCTAACAAAAGCATTAAGTGCAGACGCAGGTGTGATGATTTCTGCGTCCCATAATCCTGTTCCTGATAATGGGATTAAATTCTTTGGGCCTGATGGTTTTAAACTATTAGATGAACAAGAAAAAGAAGTTGAAGAACTAATTGATAGTAATGAAGATCTTCTACCGCGTCCAGTTGGGGATGCAGTTGGTCAAGTAAATGATTATTTTGAAGGTGGTCAAAAATACATTCAATTCCTAAAGCAAACAGTGCAAGACGACTTCTCAGGTATTCATATAGCGCTTGATTGTGCAAATGGTGCAGCTTCTTCCCTAGCACCACATCTATTTGCAGACCTTGAAGCAGATATCTCTACAATGGGTACTTCGCCAAACGGTGTAAATATTAATGAGGGCTGTGGGTCAACTCACCCAGATAAATTAGCAGATCTTGTTATTGAAAAGGGTGCGCAAATTGGTCTTGCTTTCGATGGAGATGCAGATCGTYTAATTGCAATTGATGAGAATGGACATACGGTAGACGGCGATCATATTATGTTTATCTGTGCAAAATATATGAAAGAGCAAGGTTGGCTAAACCACGGTACAGTTGTATCAACGGTGATGAGTAATCTTGGTTTTTATAAAGGATTAGAAGAAGCAGGTATCGAAACAAAGCAGACGGGTGTAGGTGACCGTTATGTAATGGAAGAGATGCGTAAAGGTGGATTTAATCTAGGTGGAGAACAATCTGGTCATATTATTTTCCTTGATCATATAACGACAGGCGATGGAATGCTATCTGCGCTACAGCTTGTTAACATTATGAAAGGAACAGGAAAAAAATTATCAGAATTGGCAGCTGAGATGGAGACATTTCCACAAACGCTTGTGAATGTACGTGTAACAGACAAACATGCCGTTACTGACAATGATAAAGTTCGTGCTGCTATTGAAAAAGTTGAAGAGAGAATGGCAGGAGAAGGTCGAGTCCTCGTTCGTCCGTCTGGTACAGAACCGCTTGTTCGAGTAATGGTAGAAGCAAAAACAGAAGAAAAATGTGAAGAATATGTAACGGAAATAGCTAAAGTCGTTAAAGAAGAAATGGGCTTAGCTGAGTAAGGAATATGCATGGGGGGCGAACCAATACAGCTCCTCATGCATATTTTTTTAGTAATGTAACAACTCTCACTCTTTTGTTTCAAATAGAATGTAAAATTCTTACCAAAGATTGACGTTCATACATCGATCTTGTATGATAATGTTTGTATGTAGTAAAAGGAGGGTAGAGGTAGTTTGTCATAGAAAATAAAAGCGCCTGAACTACACAATGGTCGGATATTTGTGTAGTTGACGAGGAGAGGGTTTATCGATTAATCGGCGGATGCCCTCCGGTTGTAGCATGACAGCCGTTAAGCTTCTGTAAAAAACAAAGGGGTGACTCTTTGCACAAAGACAGAAGTAGCATGCCACAATCATTATAAAAGAGTGGGGGCAAGTACGCCCTCAAGGTTTCTTGCCCCTGACTTCAGGAGGTAATTTATTATGTGTGGTATTGTTGGATATGTTGGTACAGAAGATGCGAAGGAAATTCTATTACGTKGACTTGAGAAGCTGGAGTACCGTGGCTATGACTCAGCAGGTATTGCAGTAGCGAATGATAATGGAGTTCATGTTTTCAAAGAAAAAGGACGCATTGCGGCGTTACGTGAAGTTGTGGACACAAGTGTAGACGGAACGGTAGGAATTGGTCATACACGTTGGGCAACACACGGGGAACCAAGTCGTAATAATGCTCATCCGCATCAAAGTACAACAGAACGTTTCACACTTGTTCATAACGGAGTAATTGAAAATTATGAGCAGTTGAAGCGTGAATTCTTAATTGATGTTGAGTTAACAAGTGATACGGATACGGAAGTTATTGTTCAATTGGTAGAGAAGTTTGTTACAGAAGGTAACTCCATTGAGGATGCATTCCGTCATACTTTATCGCTATTAAAAGGTTCGTATGCAACTGCACTAATTGATAATGAAGATGCAGACATTGTCTATGTTGGTAAGAATAAGAGCCCATTATTAATCGGTGTGGGTGAAGGAGTAAATGTTATTGCATCTGATGCGATGGCTATGCTTCAAGTAACAAATCAATTTGTTGAAATTATGGATGAGGAACTTGTTATTGTGACGCGTGATAGCATCACGATTAAAACGCTTGATGGGACTGTGATGTCTCGTGAGCCTTACACTGCAGAACTTGATGCTAGTGACATTGAAAAAGGCACATATCCTCACTTCATGTTAAAAGAAATTGATGAGCAACCTTTTGTTATTCGTAACATCATTCAAAAATATCAAAACGAAGACGGCTCTGTACGCCTTGATGACGACATTCGTGAGGCAATGAAGGGGTCAGATCGAATTTATATTATTGCTGCAGGAACGAGCTATCATGCTGGTCTTGTCGGTAAGCAATTAATTGAAAAAATTGCACAACGTCCAGTTGAGGTACACATTGCAAGTGAATTCTTGTATAATATGCCTCTATTATCGGATAACCCACTCTTTATCTTTATTTCACAAAGTGGTGAAACAGCTGATCTTCGAGGTGTATTAGTCGAAGTGAAGAAACGTGGCCACAAAGCCTTAACCGTAACCAATGTTCCTGGATCAACCCTTTCTCGTGAAGCTGACTTTACCCTGCACACATATGCAGGACCAGAAATTGCAGTTGCTTCTACGAAAGCATATACAGCGCAAATGGCTGTATTCACATTGCTGGCTGTTGATACAGCGAAGGCAAAAGGTGTCAATTTAGACTTCGATCCACTACAGGAGTTAGCAATTGTAGCAAATGCTATGGAAACTTTAACGGATCAAAAAGAACAATTAGAGCAAGTAGCGCGTGACTACTTAACGATCACACGTAACTGTTTCTTCATTGGTCGTGCAGTTGATTTTTATGTAGGACTTGAAGGTGCTCTTAAGTTAAAAGAAATCTCATATATTCAAGCTGAAGGTTTTGCTGGTGGAGAGCTTAAACACGGTACGATTGCATTAATTGAAGATGGTACCCCGGTTATTGCTCTTGCTACACAAAAGCATGTAAACCTAAGCATTCGTGGGAATGTAAAAGAAGTAGCAGCGCGTGGTGCGAATACTTGTATTATTAGTATGGAGGGCATGGAAGAGGAAGATGATGCATTTGTTCTTCCTGCGGTACACGAATTCTTAACACCATTAGTAGCAGTTATTCCAATGCAATTAATTTCTTACTATGCAGCCCTACACCRTGATTGTGACGTGGATAAACCACGTAACCTTGCAAAAAGTGTAACAGTTGAATAGGTAGATTAGTAAGTATTAAAGTAATGTGGTTTGGGAATAAATTTATACCGTTTTACCCCTTTGGATCTATTGTCTAAAGGGGTATTCTTATATGTCTAATAGATGAGAAACTGCTGCTTTTAGAACAGCCATCTCACGTTAAAGTGAAAGACACCTTATACAAGCCACCTGACCTAAAGGTCACTTTAAAGAGTGAGCTAAGATCAAGCAGCCTCATAAGGTGTATCTTTTATAGCTATATTTTACTTAACGTCGAAACGATCTGCGTTCATGATCTTGACCCAAGCAGCGATAAAGTCATGAACAAATTTCTCTTTGCTATCGTCTTGCGCGTATACTTCGGCAAGGGCACGGAGTATGGAGTGTGAACCGAAGACTAGGTCTACTCTCGTTGCAGTACGAACAACTTCCCCAGTTTTACGGTCATGTCCTTCATAAACACCGCCATCTACAGGCTTCCATTCGATCCCCATATCAAGTAGGTTCACAAAAAAGTCGTTGGTGAGGGTGCCAACACGATCAGTGAAGACACCGTGCTGTGTGCCACCATGGTTAGTTCCAAGAACACGCATGCCGCCAATCAATACAGTCATTTCTTTTGCAGATAGGTCTAACAGMTGAGCCTTGTCTACTAGAAACTCTTCTGGTTTTATACTATACTCTTTCTTCTGATAGTTGCGGAAACCATCAGATACTGGTTCGAGTACTTCAAAGTTCTCTACGTCTGTCTGTTCTTGTGTGGCATCACCACGACCAGGTGTAAAAGGAACTGTTACATCAATGCCTGCATCGTTAGCCGCTTTTTCGACTGCTGCACTACCGCCTAATACAATCAAGTCAGCCATGCTAATTTTTTTATCGAGAMCACTTTGAATGCCTTCTAAAACTGTTAATACTTTTGAAAGCTTCTCTGGTTCATTGGCTTCCCAGTTCTTCTGTGGTTCAAGACGAATACGTGCACCATTGGCACCGCCGCGCTTATCTGAATTACGGAATGTGCTGGCGGAAGTCCAAGCAGTACTAATAAGTTCGCTCAAAGTAAGCTCGGAATCCAGTATTTTTGTTTTCAGCTCATTTATTTCTGCATCTGATAATTCATAATCTACCGCGGGGATCGGATCCTGCCAAATGAACTCTTCTTCTGGAACTTCTGGACCTAGATATCTATCACGAGGACCCATGTCACGGTGGAGTAACTTGAACCACGCATGAGCAAAGGCATCGGCAAACTCGTCTGGATTCTTGTGGAAGCGACGAGAGATCTTTTCATAGTCTGGATCCATACGCATGGCCATGTCTGCTGTCGTCATCATCGTCGGAACCCGTTTAGAYGAATCTTCTGCATCAGGTGCAAGATGTTCTTCATCAGGGTCTATTGGAGCCCATTGATATGCACCTGCAGGACTCTTTGTTAGCTCCCATTCATATCCGAACAGCATATCAAAATAACTCATGTCCCATTTTGTAGGAGTCGGAGTCCATGCACCTTCAATTCCACTTGTAATGGTAAAGGCACCATGACCAGTTTCATGTGTGCTTTTCCAGCCGAAGCCTTGGTGTTCAACGAGTGAACCTTCTGGCTCTTCGCTAACATGTGAAGGATCACCTGCACCGTGTGCCTTACCAAATGTATGTCCACCAGCTGTGAGTGCCACTGTTTCTTCATCGTTCATTCCCATACGTTTAAAGGTATCACGGATATCGCTTGCACTTCCAAGCGGATCGGGTTTGCTGTTTGGACCTTCAGGATTCACATAGATCAAGCCCATCTGAACAGCAGCAAGTGGGTTTTCCAAATCACGTTCGCCGGAGTAACGATTATCTCCAAGCCACTCTTTTTCAGGACCCCAGTTGACGTCTTCCTCAGGATGCCAGATATCTTCGCGCCCTCCACCAAATCCAATCGTTTTTCCTYCCATGGATTCAATTGCTACATTCCCTGTGAAAACGAGAAGGTCGGCCCAAGAGAGCTTATTGCCATATTTCTGTTTAATTGGCCAAAGTAGCCTACGGGCCTTATCCAGGTTTCCGTTGTCAGGCCAGCTGTTAAGAGGAGCAAAGCGCTGAGAGCCACTTCCACCGCCACCGCGACCGTCTACTGTACGGTATGTACCTGCTGCGTGCCAGGACATACGGATAAAGAACGGACCATAATGGCCGTAGTCTGCAGGCCACCAATCCTGACTATCAGTCATAAGATTATGAAGGTCCTTCTTCAAGGCATCGTAATCCAGCTTTTTAAATTCTTCTGCGTAATTAAAATCTTCACCTAGTGGGTTCGTCTTCGTGTCATGCTGATGAAGAACATTCAAGTCTAGCTGGTTAGGCCACCAGTCTTTGTTTTTCGTACCTCTAGAAGAATTACTAGAACCACCTTCACCTGTAAAAGGGCACTTTCCTGCGTTCTCATTTTCTTTCATATCCATACGTAATTCCCCTTTCGTTTTAAGAAGATTAACTAGCAAACAACCATGCATTACAATGGGCGAAACTAAAAACATAAACAATATTGATTCTTACATTGTAATTATAATAAATTATGACTGAAATAAAAAGAAATATGCAATAGATTTTAAAAAAATCTAAAGATTTCAGTGAAAAGTTGTGAGTTACAACAGGTTAAATGATCAATTCATTAATTAAGATGAATGCTTCATTTGTTTGAGGAGGTTGTGGTACGTTTCCACCTCTTTGTGTTTACCTACTTTGTGATAGGTCTTAGCGAGCCATTGAATAGGTTCTACTTGATTGGAATGCAACTCCATCTCCCAACTAAAGCATTCGATAGCCTTTTCATATTGGCCCAGATCATAATAATGCATACCTAGTTTTAATTGATTTTCAGCATCTTCGACCAGATGGTACATGTCGCTAATCTTAGAAAGCGATGGAATGTCGCTGGTTTCTTCGTTTAGCTTTAAATGGGTATAAATATCAGCCAAAGTATGACGGTTTAGCAAATTCGGTAAAGTTGCACAGATTATTTTTTCGAATGTTTGAGGCGATTCGCGTACTAATGGTAATAATCTCTGTGTGATAGATTGTAGCGAGAGTTCAAGATTAGAAATGGATAATTGGTTTAACAATTCGGGTAGATCACGAATGTCCTTTTTTGAGAGAGGAAATGGGTAATGAAAAAG
>NZ_LFEL01000240.1:0-3485 GCF_001037965.1 Bacillus sp. LL01
TTCATTTATAAGTTCTCTAATAATGCCTTTCGGATAATTACCCCAGTCATCTTCCTTTTTAAATGTCAGGTCATCCATTGTAAAGGACACTCTTTGGTCGAAATTTACACTTACTAGATGAAAGGTTTTATCTTCACGTTTGCGAACCATCATATACGTCCCCATTGTCAGAGCAGCAGGAAACACATATCCGCCATTATAATCTGTGTGCTCTCCAATTAAATTCACACGCCCCGGTGCGAAAAATAAACTTTTTTGATTTTGGGAAACCGAAAAATGTTGGTCAAATGCGTCAGACAGTTCATTAGCTTTCTGCATTATTCTCCACCTCTTTATCCTAACTCATTATAATTAATTAATTTAATTAATTAAGATTATATCATACTTTTATTTCTTTAAAACAATTTTTCTAAGAATTTTATAAATGTGTATATTAATCTCAAATTCATTCTTCAGTTTCTCCCCTCTTTTAAAAAATGATTGACAGCTTTCTCAGTTGGTTTTATAGTAATACTCATAAATGATATTGATAATTGTTTTCAGTTAGACGGAGGGATTGGAGGATACATACGATGAACCGCTTATATACAGATGATTTGAGTATTGGTTACGGTGAGAAATTGATTGTGAAAAACTTGAGTACAGAGATTCCTGATAAGAAGATCACAACGATTATTGGCCCGAACGGCTGCGGAAAATCGACATTGTTAAAAGCGATTACGAGGGTGATCTCCTCACAATCTGGTAACGTCATTTTAGATGGCGAGAGTCTCTTCACGAAAAATACGAAGGAGCTTGCCAAACAAATGGCTACGTTGCCACAAACTCCTGAAAGTGCAAGCGGTTTAACCGTTGCCGAGCTTGTGTCATATGGTCGCTTCCCCTATCAAAAAGGATTTGGTCGACTAACAAAAAAAGATATAGAGAAGATTGATTGGGCTCTAACCGTCACAGGGACGATTGACTATAAGTATCGTTCGGTCGATGCCTTATCCGGTGGTCAACGTCAGCGCGTCTGGATTGCGATGGCTCTTGCTCAGGACACGGAGATTATTTTTCTGGATGAGCSGACAACTTATCTCGATATGGCGCATCAGTTAGAGGTGCTTGAGCTTTTGCAACAATTAAACAAAGAACAAGGTCGGACGATCGTGATGGTGCTTCATGACTTGAATCAAGCTGCTCGTTTTGCTGATCATATCATTGCCCTAAAAGACGGTGAGATCGTTCAATCAGGTTCATGTGAAGAAGTGATTCGAAATGATGTATTGCAAAAGGTGTTCGGCATTGATGCCCTCATCGGCCGCGATCCTATTACCAACAAACCAATGTGTGTCACATATAACTTAATCAAAGGAGAAACCAACCATGAAAAAAACAGTCATCATTCCGTTCCTTATGCTCTTAGTGCTAGTTATTAGTGCTTGCGGCAGTAACTCAGAGAAAACAGCAACAGCAGAGGAAGAACAAGCAGAAACCTTTACGTATGAATCAGAAAATGGCCCGATTGAAGTCCCAGCTGACCCACAGCGTGTCGTAGTCTTATCATCTTTTAATGCCGGAAGTGTCATGGCACTCGATGTCAATATTGTTGGGGTCGATTCTTGGGCCAAAATGAACGAACGTTACGCGCCTTATATTGAAGATGCTGAGGAAGTAACAGATGAGAGCTTAGAGAAAATCATCGAGCTTGATCCTGACTTAATCATTGCCGCTCCAACGAACAATAATCTTGATAAACTAGGTGATATTGCACCAACGGTTACGTATACGTACGGTGAGTTGGATTATCTATCGCAGCATGTTGAAATCGGCAAGCTGTTAAATAAAGAAGAAGAAGCACAAGCTTGGGTCGATGATTTTAAAGAACGTGCACACGCAGCTGGCGAAGAAGTAAAAGAAAAAATCGGGGAAGATGCCACTGTCACCGTCGTCGAGAACTTTGATAAACAGCTTTATGTATTTGGCGATAACTGGGGCCGTGGAACCGAGATTCTTTATCAAGAAATGAAGCTTGAAATGCCTGAGAAAGTGAAAGAAATGGCATTAAACGAAGGCTACTATGCCTTATCGGTTGAGGTATTACCAGAATACGCAGGAGATTATATGATTGTTAGTTCAGATGGTGTTGATACGGCTTATCAAGAAACAGAAACATACAAGAACATTCCTGCTGTAGCAAATGAGCGTGTTTTTACAGCGAATGCATCTGAATTTTATTTCAATGATCCGATCACGCTAGACTTCCAATTAGACTTTTTCACAGAAAGTTTTCTAGGCAGCAACTAATAAATTGGGAGGAATCTTCGTAGATTCCTCCTCTTACTTTATATAAGAAGAGATGAGTGCCATGATACATACAAAACGATTGATGACATCTAAAATATCCCTGTTTCTCCTTGCTACAGCGGGCTTCGTCGCGCTCTTTTTTTGTGCGATGGTCTTTGGAGCGGCTGAAGTAACGGTGCGTGAAGTGTGGACGGCACTCGTAACAAATGCAACCGGAGATCAGCTGTCAATGCTGCGTGAGATCCGCTTCCCTCGTGCGGTTGCTGCTATTTTTGTCGGGGCAGCACTTGCCGTATCTGGTGCGATCATTCAAGGATTAACACGGAATCCGTTAGCAGATCCAGGACTGCTTGGCATTACAGCTGGCGCTAACCTCGCTCTTGCGATTACAATTGCCTTTATTCCTGCTGCTAACTACTTTGGGCTGATGATTGCCTGTTTTATCGGAGCTGCTGTTGGCACGGTTATGGTGCTAAGTATTGGGGCCGCTAGAAAAGGTGGCTTCTCTCCTTTTCGAATTGTCTTAGCTGGTGCTGCGGTCACCGCTTTTTTAACGGCGATTGCTGAAGGAATTGGCATTTACTTTAAAATTTCTAAGGACATTTCAATGTGGACGGCTGGTGGATTGATCGGTACCTCTTGGGGCCAACTACAAATCGTGATTCCCTTTATTGTCGCGGGAATCCTAGTTGCGATCTTCTTATCGAAACAACTAACGATCCTCAGCTTAAGTGAAGAAGTCGCAGTGGGGCTTGGTCAGCATACGACGAAAATTAAAGTGATGTTGTTTCTGATTATCATTGTGCTAGCAGGTGCAGCCGTTGCTCTTGTTGGAAATAWGGCGTTCATCGGCTTAATGATCCCTCACATCGTGCGCGCGGTCGTTGGGACGGATTACCGCTATGTGCTGCCGATGTCTGTTATTTTCGGTGCTGGATTTATGTTACTTGCAGACCTAGTTGGCCGAACGATCAGTGCTCCCTATGAAACGCCAGTAGCAGCAATCGTGGCTATTATCGGACTACCATTTTTCCTCTTTATTGTACGAAAAGAAGGGAAGGCATTTGTATGATTCATCCAAGTCTTATTCGAAAACAACGACTCATCATGGTGATCTTATCCGCTCTGATTGTGGGTACATTCGTGATCGGCGCTGGAATCGGTCCGTCCCCTATGCCGTATGATCGCATCCTCCC
>NZ_LFEL01000241.1:0-3431 GCF_001037965.1 Bacillus sp. LL01
GCCTACCATACCACCAAAGCTATTTGCACTAATATAAACACCAATAGCAACAGTCATTGCCTTTTTCGCATATTCTTCACTTATATAAGCTAAAGCGATGGTAGGTACTCCAGCTAGCGCTACTGCTTGTAGAGTACGAAGAACCAACAACCCTTCAAAGCTTGGAACGACCACTAACCCTAGTGAGATAATACAAGCAAAAACCATTGCAGTGTTCATTATCTTCTTGCGGCCTATCGTATCAGAAAGAGGACCATATACAAAAAAGGCAATGGCTAGGACAAATAATGGTACCGAAATGATGAGACTCACTACTACATCAGATACATGGAACTCGCTAGCGAGAACAGGTAAAATTGGTTGAGGAAAATGTAAGTTCGCAAAAATAAAAAAAGCAGCCACACTTAGAGCAAACGTTGTCCGCCGAAACTGCACGGTATTCTCTTCTATCATCGTTTCTCCACTCCTTAAAGTTGCCTAAAAACACCTTCTTTTTCTCTTTCTCATCTCTATCCACCCATTATAAAGGATTCAGAATCATTTGAACATCTCAGAGCTTTTCTCTCATCACCACAATATACCTAAAAAAGCATAACTACGGATTAACGTAGCCATGCTAACATTTCATGATTATTTTTTTGTCGCCTTCATTTCTACCTTAAATACTTTTAACATACTGTAACTCATCGCTAACAATATAAACGTTAATGGAAATGCGCTGACAATGATGGCTGTTTGGAGGGCATCAAGACCTCCAGATGCCATTAATACGACTGCTGAGGCACTTAGAATAAGCCCCCATGATATTTTTATCATAACAGATGGATTTAGGTTTCCTTCGGTCGTTTGCATACCTAGAACAAATGTAGCTGAATCAGCTGAAGTAATAAAGAACGTACTAATTAACAATAACGTAATAACAGACAAGACCCCACCCAATGGTAAGTAACGATACACATAAAAGAGACCCGTCTCGAGACTTTGTCCTGCTACATCTACCCCCTCGATTAAATCAAGATAAATCCCAGTTCCACCGAATATTGCAAACCAAAAAGTACAAACCAAAGTTGGTACCACTAACACCGCGACGACAAACTCTCTCACAGTCCTTCCTTTTGAAACCCTCGCAATAAACATCCCAACAAAAGGAGACCACGATATCCACCATGCCCAATAAAAAATGGTCCAAGCTTGCGTCCACGCTGCACTCTCCTCATTAAACGGTGAGATACGTAAACCCATCTGTGGTAAGTTTTGAATGTATTGACCTAAAGTATGGGTAAACAAATTCAACAAAAACAAAGTAGGACCAACAATGACCATCATTAGTAGAAGAAGAGTTGCTAAAATCATATTGGTGTTACTTAAATATTTAATTCCTTTTTTGATACCAGTTGTTGCGGATATAATAAACAACACCGTTATAATGCCAATAATGATGACCTGGACGGTGAAATTAATAGGAAGTCCTACTAAGTAATTCAATCCAGCATTGATTTGTTGAGCTCCCAAACCTAACGATGCACATACGCCAAATAAAGTTGCAAAGACCGCTACAATATCGATTGTATAACCTAATGGACCTCTCACTCTTTCTCCAAATAACGGATAAAGTGTTGCACTCATCAAGCCAGGTGCTTCTTTTCTAAATTTATAATAAGCTAGAGATAAGGCAACAGTGGCATATATTGCCCAGGCGTGAAACCCCCAGTGCAAGTATGTAAATCTAAGTGCAATCAATGCCGACTCCCTCGTCCTCTCCATACCAGCCCCACCATAAGGCGGTGCTGCATAATGAGAGATCGGCTCAGATACTCCATAGAATAATAAACCAATTCCCATCCCAGCACTAAATAACATCGCAAACCAAGTTAATCGATTGAATTCTGGCTTATCTTGGTCTTTACCAAGTTTTATCTTTCCATACTTACTAAAGATTAAAAATAAAGCAAACAAAAGAAAAAATGWAGCGGAAAGTTGATACAACCAACCAAATGAAGTCAGAAAAAAAGTTTGAGCACTTTCCATTACAACGCCTAAATGCTCTGGAAAAAAAGTACCCCATATAACAAAGACAAATGCCATGACAATAGAAATTTTATAGGTTACTGTTAAGTTTTTCATGCATAGTTCTTCCTCTCTAAAAGCATCGTTACACATACTCTTTTCCGAACGTTTTTCATGTGCTCATTTAGTGTGTGTAGATAATACTTTTATTATGAAAGAAGAAGCACAGGTCCAAAACAAAGAAGAGCTCATTATTTTGAGCTCTTCTCCTCTTGCCTTACATCCATTTTTTCTTCCTCAATTAAGTCATCAAATACCGACTGTTGATCCTTCTCTACATAAAGACTTCTACTTGGGAAAGCAATCTCAACTTCTTCCTCTTCAAGAATGCTCATAATCTTAAAGTTGATATCTTCTTTTACTCTATACCACTCGGTCCAAGCTGTCGTTTTCGTAAAGAAATAGACAAAAATATCGAGACTTGAATTATTGAAATCACTAAATCGAACCATAATTAGATCTTGATTGACATCCTCATGTTCTCTCAAAAGGATTTCAATTTTTCGGACACAACGTTCTAACTTCTGCTGCGGCGTTGAATACGTAACCCCTACTTTAAACGTAATTTGTCTTTTGTTCATTTTTGACCAGTTCGTGATAGGTTCATTCGATAAAGTCGAATTCGGTACAGTAACGATTGRGWCTTCAAATGTTCGAATTTGTGTACTCCTAAATGTAATATCTTCAACAGTTCCTTCTACAGATGGTGTTTTAATCCAATCACCTTTTGAGAAAGGCTTCTCTGTAATGATTATAATTCCTCCAAAGAAGTTACCAATTGTATCCTGAGCGGCAAGAGCAAATGCTAAACCACCGAGACCTAGACCAGCCACAAAACCACTAATGCTATATCCCCATTCACCTGCGATAACAACAATCGTTAAAGCAATAACTGAAAAACGGAGGATCTTTGATAAGAAAGGGACCAACATACTATCTTCATCTAATTCTACTTTCCTTGCAAATCGGAAAAAGAAAGCTGATTGAGCGGACATATAGTTGTACAAGCCCCATCCAAGTATCATAATAATAAAAGTACGATAAATATGTTGGACAAACTCAGTCGTTGTAATGTTAAACGGTAAGTACAACATAGCTAAATATGTACCTAACACGATCCAAAATAGCCGTAATGGTTTCTCAAAGGAAAGCAGTACGTTTGTAAAAACTTCAGTTGGCGTCTTTCTTGTTAATGTGAGAATAAATTTAAAAATATATTTTGTAAATAGCTTCCTAAAAACTAAAAAGACCAAAAAGATCGCAATAGCAATGGTAATATCAATCCATTCTAAGCGTTGAAAAGACGCAAGAAGCATTCTCCAGCGCTCTATACCGTTATCCATGTAAAAGATCACCTCTTTGTA
>NZ_LFEL01000242.1:0-3427 GCF_001037965.1 Bacillus sp. LL01
GCGGATTACTTACAAACATCACATAAAGAGTAAGTAAAATCATGACAGCGCCTAGGTATCGTACAATTTTATCCATTGCTACATTTGCTTCTTTAAGAGTAAAGATAACGATACAGATCACACCGGTCATCACAGCCCCGATTCTTGGATCTAGCCCCATTAAAGCATTGACCCCAAGTCCACCGCCGGCTACATTTCCGATATTAAAGGCAAGTCCACCTAATACAATAAAAAAGGCTACAACGTACCCAAGACCGGGGAGAACCGCATTAGCGATTTCWTGACCACGCATTCTTGAGACGGCAATAATTCTCCAAATATTCATCTGAGCTCCAATATCTAAAATAATGGAAGCAAGAATGATGAAGGCAAAGCTTGCAAGTAATTGTTCCGTGAATACGGCTGTTTGTGTTAGAAATCCAGGACCAATGGCTGAAGTTGCCATTAAAAAGGCAGCACCCATCATCGCACTTAAACGTTGTTTAGCTGTCATGTTTTCTTGTTGTTCTTCAATTGGATTTTGCTTCATTTTATTCACCCTTTCATTTTCTTATTTGAAAAAGCTCACTTCATTCTCAAATGTAGACAGCTACGAACTCGTTTAATACAATAAATGAAATAGATAACCCATAAATAAAGGAGCGTTTCTTTTGCAAAACATTAATAAAACCGTCGTAAAATCCATGAAGCTCCTAGATCTTTTTCGTACTCATTCGTCGCTTACTCTAAATGAAATGGTTGAGTTATCTGGTCTTCCTAAAACTTCTACCCACCGTATGATTGTCTCTCTTGAAGAAGTAGGCTTGCTCCAAAAAGATCATACCGGAACGTATTCATTAGGCATGTTATTTCTTGAATTTGGTCAGCTTGTTTCTGATCGTATTGATTTAAGACAACTTGCTCTCCCAATWATGAAAGACCTACGTGATGAGATTGGTGAAGCCGTTAATTTAACCATTAAAGATCGAGCAGAAGCGCTATACATCGCAAAGCTCGACACATCGCATCCGGTTAGACTGTTCACAAAAGTCGGAAGACGTTCCCCTTTATATGYAGGTGCTTGTTCGCGAATTATCCTAGCTCATTTACCCGAAGAAGAGATGGAGAATTATTTAAAAGGACAAGCCTTACTCTCTTATGGAGAAGGTACCATTACAGACCCGACTTTACTTCGTGAAATATTAAACACCTCACGACTAGAAGGCTATACAGTGAGCCATTCCGAGCTTGAGAATGGAACAACGGCTCTGGCAGCTCCTATTTTTGATTACAAAGGGCAAATTGCAGGTGGACTTAGTATTGCAGGTCCTTCTGATCGTTTTGATGAACAACAACTTGCTACGATGATTCAAAAGGTAAAAGCTTCAGCTGCGAAAATCTCACATGCGCTTGGCTACAGATAACCCCCGTTTTTACGGGGTCTTTTCATGTCTCTTTACTAACATTCCTACCCTAACGTCATTTAATTCCTTTTCACGACCGATATACAGTTCTTCTGCTTCCATTAAGCTTATTTTTCTAAACGATATGGTATCTCCGGGCTTTAATTGTGCGAGAAGCGGGATGTCTACATTAATGACTTGTCCCATTCTAGGGTAACCTCCCGTTGTTTGGCGATCAGCTAAAAGGATGATAGGGTTTCCATCTGCAGGTACTTGAACAGTCCCTAATGCTACCGCTTCGGATAGGACTTCAAATGTCTCATCTAGCTTCAATTCGGGACCTTGTAATCGATAACCCATCCGATCAGACTGAGGAGAGATCGTAAACGTTTTCGTGAAAAATTGCTCTTGTGCGTCTGAGTCGAATTGTGTATAGTGCGTTCCAGTGAGAACACGAATAACCGTTTCTTTCTTTTGTGGCTGAATTGAAGTTCTCACCCGCCAAGCCGGCGCATAAAATGATTTTTTTGTATCCCTCGAAAAAAGTGCTGTAAAGTGATCAGCAAGTGGTGATGTTTGGTTATTTAAAGATAGGATGTCTCCTTCTTTTAAGGTACGACCTTTATAGCCACCAATTTCCGCACGCAAATAAGTGCTTTGGCTTCCCATTACCTTCTCGGTATTAAATCCTCCAGCAAATGCTAGGTATGCCCGGCACCCACTTATACATTTGCCGAACCTGATGACACTACCTTTTTTCACAAAAACCGGTCGCCATGAGGGTAATTGATAATTCCCAATACTTGGTGAAAGATGTCCTCCGGTAACCGCTATTAACGTATCTTGTTGAACCTCAAGTGCAGGACCAGCCATAGTGATCTCAAGAGCTGCCATTGTTTCGCTGTTTCCAACTAAGAGATTTGCCATTCGCAGTGCGTAGGCGTCCATCGCCCCGCTAACGATCACACCATATTTTTGATAGCCAACTCTTCCTAAATCTTGAATCGTCGTAAGTAGTCCAGGGCGAAGTACTTTTATACTCATGTAATCTTCTCCTTGTACTCGTTATATTCTGCTAAAGTGATTGGTTTGAACTGAATCCTATCACCCCGTTGCAATAAAGTAGGTGGATTATCATTGGGACAAAAAAGTTCTAATGGTGTGCGTCCTATAATCTGCCAGCCACCTGGTGTATCTAGTGAATAAACTCCCGTCTGCTCGCCTGCGATACCAACTGATCCCCTTGGAATAGACGTTCTAGGATTTGATCTACGAGGGGTTGCAATTTCCTTAGACATCCCGCCTAAGTATGGGAATCCAGGGGCAAATCCAATCATGTAGACAAGATAGTCACCTTTTGAATRGATATTAATGACCTCATCGGTAGTTAGATTATTATGTCTTGCAACTACCTCTAGATCTTCTCCATATTCTCCCCCATAACAAACTGGGATCTCAATCTCTCTAGTCTTTTGCACGACATCTCGTTCCATCTGATTCAGACCATGCTCTACAAAAGAATGCACGATTTCGTATGCAGAACGAAAATCAGCATCCCCTCTATTTTCTCGAACTATTATTGGGTCATAAAAAATGGTTACGCTTGTAAACGCAGACACATACTCAATAAATCCTTTAAAAGGAAATTGATCAAGATAATGATTAAATGCCTGCACTTCATTATGTATCGAAGAGTTAATCTCCCTTCCAAAGGTCACGATAATCGATGTATCACTTAACGGTTCAATCGTTCTATTTTGTTGTATGCCACCCATATCCAACCCTCCTATTCCACTATTCGGAACAACCATTCCATATTTAATCATTTTAATTATTATAATTGTTTGACAATATAAAAGCAAATGCTTGAGGAACCACTACATTATCCCCTGTCTATTCATCCCCTATGTAGCTTTCATGCAAACAAAAAAGCCTTTCGATAGGAGAAAGACTCTATTCTTCAAGATAGTGCTTCATTAGATAAAAAATTTGGTCTCTTAGTTGTTGATGTTCATTCATTAACTGGTGATTAGCCCCGCTTACTA